>NZ_CP040097.1:0-133570 GCF_005281435.1 Pantoea sp. SO10 | reverse complement strand
TGAAAGCCTTAAACACGATGTAGTAATACTGCTTCTCTCCGTTGCCCAGATCCATCTCAAGCACTGCATAGCTACCATAGCCGGCATGAATGACACGTGACTTGTCCAGAGACTGCACCATCTGGCGAAGATGCATTCTGGCAAGCTCATAACGTGTATCGCAGAAAGGTCTATTTCCCTTATCGCCCGCGGAGTACATGAGAGCTGCCATTTCCTCCTGAGTCTGATGATCGTAGCCCTTTGCAAAACAATGGAATGAATAAGTCACCCAAAATCGGTAGGTTATGTCATCCTTTCCCTCTGCAGAGTGAACGTAAAGCGCTTCGTGCGCATCAAGAAATGACAGATCACGCACTTTTCCATCAGGGTGAGTAAACGCAGCCCATTTTTCTACTTCTGCCACAAATATCCCCATAGTGTGTCCGCATGCACTTGTCAGTCATAAATAATTAAATGCACAATGGATTGCGCCGATAACTTACTTGTGACGTCTTTTACGGTCAACAGGTTAGGTGCTAAATCAGCCTGATAACTATCACAGCCGCTCTAGTCTGGTTTGTAAGATTTCAAAAGTAAGGCACCATGAGCTGGCTGTTGTAGGGATTTTGTACGGAAACGGAATATTTTTATGAGTTCTCAAGACCTAAACGTCGATCATCTTGCCTGGTGTGGCCTCGTTGCGCTCAACATTGCCCGCCTGGATGGTATTGTTAGCTCTTCTGCTCAAGAAAATCTGTTTTTATGCCGCTGGCTGGCAACAGCGGAGAAAAAGCGACTTTTCCGCCGTGAGCTGGCTAGCGACATTCAGTGGCTTCTGAAAGAAGGTCGTAAGAAAGGCCTGCGGGCTGATCTGCCTGGAAAGATGGAGTATCTCTGGCGCGCGAGCCATGGTGACCTGTTGGATCAAAATGATCTTTACCGACTCCAGCATATCATGCATGCCATTAAGCTCACGGGCATCAATTATGGAGTATTAACGGAGAAAGAGTGGGCCGGTAAACACGCGGTTAAACTTAGCGAAACGGTATCTGGGGTGTATCTTCGTAGAGCAGACATTAACTCGGGATTTGATGAAGATGGAAACCAGAAAAAGCCAGTTGCAATTCGTATAACTGCAAATGTTTCAGCCGTAGACGAACTACTGAAGCGTGCAGGCTGGACTCGTAAATCTGCATCAGAAGAGCCAAACCTCCATTATCTGCATCAGATTAAAGTTGCAATCTGAATTTAGTCGAGAATTTTTTAACAATGCCCATTTAAAAGGAATTGAAATTGAGTTGTTTTATCGTTGTGAGCTTTGACATTAGATATGCAGCAAATTCGCCTAAGGGATTGAATGTATACTAAAAAATCACTAAAGAGCTTGATTGCATCAGTTTCTCTAAAGAGATAAAAGGAAAAAGAAATAAAAAATCCAAACTCCCTGCAAATACTTATGTTGCAAAATTTAAAGGTGAAGTTGATAGTGGAAAAATAACTAGGAGAATGAAAAAAAAGATAATAGAAGTTTACCCAGAACATGAAATACGCGGAAAATTCTTCATTTTCGCCGGTAATAAATGGGCGTGGAAAATCGGGTTAATTAATTGATCATTAGAAGAAGAGACAGTAATGATTATAATATCAGAAGTCATCAATAACAACGCTGGTGTAAAAATCACATCAGACAGCCTAAATGGCACTATATACACGTTTGATCGTGAAAGATTAAATGATTTTAAGCAGAGCGAGTGCCTTGCTACTGATACATTTTGCTACATCCTATACAATGATTATTATGATCGCAATAAAGAGAATTGCTCATTGTACATTGGACAAACGGATAAAGGTTTAACAAGAATAGAAACGCATTCAAGAGACCGAATTGGGTGGAATAAAGCAGTAATCATATCATATGCTCAGCCCAGCATAGACATCATCTGTAGACTTGAAGGAGACCTTATACAATTAGCCCTAAAATCATTGAAATATCATACAAGAAATGTTAAAAGTGAAAATAAAGGCTATATTTGTAGTTGTCAGGAGGAAAATTATAGACTATTCCTTACAACATTAAAATTAACCCTTGAAGCGATTAACATTGACATATTAAAAGTTGATTTAGATGGAGCATTTCATCACAAAAATCAACCTAACCTTCGCGCAAAAATAATAAAAGACACACCACCATATGAAATAGAGATAATAAAAGGAAGCTACGCTCAAAAGAACCGATTGGCAAGTTTATCTAGTATATTTGATAGAAACAACATTAAAACAGAAATAAGACATGAAAGCATCACGGGCAACATCAACTACACAACTGATGTCATTTATTATATTTTTGAAGAATCGATAATAATTACATCTCAAGCTCAAGAGTCATATGCTTTTGTCCAGTTTGAATCCATCAATAAAGTAAGCCTTAGCAGTAAACTAAAACAATGAGCTAACAGCAAAAATCAAGCGATGTATATCTGCGTTAAGGTTTCACATCCGGAATTACACATCGCCATGAAAATAATAATGATATCAAGAAAAAGCGCTATTTAATTCAAGCGACGCCACGTGAAATTTGATTAACAATGTAAAGGTTATTCATCAGATTATATTTAACGTCGCTTTCTTTATTCTATTTGTGGAAATGTGGTGGCAGAGGGCAGTATCCTAAACGAACCGAACTCAACAATTTAACATAAGATACATTACACGCACTCTAGTATCTATATGATAAATAATAAAAAATGGTTTTTCCTATCGCGCCTTGGCTTCCGAAATAACTGTCACAGCGGTATCAATTATGACTCACCGTGACAGTCATTTATTAGAAAATAATTGACTTATTGCTTAGAAGATAATTCCTTAATCTCCACTTACCCGATAGCGCTCCAGCCAGTGCGCGTAAGGCGCTGGCAGTACCCAAGAAGGTTCGGTTTTATCCAGAGCCAGCGCAGCCTGATAGCTCCAGTGCGGGTTTTTCAGGTGCGCACGCCCCACCATCACCAGATCCAGCTGACCTTTCTCAATGGTATCATTGGCAATCGCAGGTGAATCAATGCCCCATGCCGAGGTTACGGGGATGTTCGCTTCACGGCGGACACGCTCGGCAATAGGTGCCAGGAATGCGGTACCCCATGGAATATTAGCGTCAGGAGTTGAGAAGCCCATGCTGACGCTCAACAGGTCAAGACCATTGTCGCGCCACTGCCTGGTCAGCGTGATAGCTTCCTGTAAAGTCTCTTCATCACGACCATCAAATTCCAGAACACCAAAGCGAGCGGTCAGCGGCAGATTCTCCGGCCATACTTCGCGCACGGCATCAAAGGTTTCACGCAGGAAACGACTGCGACCAGCTGCATCACCACCGTATTCATCTGTACGCTGATTAGCATGCACAGAGAAGAAACTCTGTGCCAGATAACCATGGGCGAAGTGTAGCTCCAGCCACTCGAAACCTGCATCACGTGCGCGCTGTGCTGCAAGTACGAATTCTTCACGCACGCGCTTGATATCCTCCAGCGTCATGGCCTTTGGCATACGCGATAAATTAGCACCGAAAGCCACGGCTGAAGGGGAAATTGTTTCCCAGGCGGCGGTGTCCCCCGCTGGAATATGATCATCACCTTCCCAGGGTTTGTTCGCGCTGGCTTTACGGCCGGCATGGCCGATTTGAATGCCCGGTACCGCGCCTGACGCTTTAATTTCGCGTGCGATTTGTGCCAGCTTTTCTGCCTGCTCATCGTTCCAGATACCAAGGCAAGCCGGCGTGATGCGACCTTCTGGTGACACCGCGGTGGCTTCAACAATGACTAAGCCCGCACCGCCACGCGCCAGGCTATTGTAATGCACGCGATGCCATTCGTTACTTAACCCGTCCACAGCGCTGTACTGACACATTGGCGGCACCGCTATACGGTTACGCAGCGTGATGTCTTTCAGGCTAAAAGGTGCAAAAAGTCCCATAACTTCCTCATAATATGATTAAAGCAAGATGACCTGCTTGCCGCTGAAATTGCGATGCTGTAAGGCCAGCAACTGGGCAGGCAGTTGTTCGAAACAGAAATGCAGTAAACGTTCGCTTTGAATACTACCCCTGGCAATTTGTGTCAGCATCTTTTCGCCATGCAGTGTCAGGTCGCGCCATTGCTCGGTATTGCCCGTTTGATGAAGCGCCCCCAATGCCACTTCATGCAGGGAGAGTGAGCGCCCAAATGCAGCACAAGGCCACTGTGCAACACGCCCCTGAATGCAGACCAGATGACCATTAGCCAGTAAACTGTCGGCTAATTTTTCCGCGTGTTCCGGCCCCACCGCATCAATCACGGCAAAATAGCGTCTTTGAGTAGTTTGGGCATTGTGCCGGATGTCATCGAGGCAGCGCTTCGCACCCAGTGCGTGTAAACGCGCCCAGTGTCGCTCACTGCTTAAAGTGGTCACGTCAAAGCCGCGTGCCTGAGCAAGTTGCACCAGATAATGGCCGACTGATCCTCCCGCTCCGGCAATCAGTATTGGCGCGCCGGGTTTAACGGGTATCTTCTCTATAGCCTGCCAAGCCGTTAGCGCCGGGCAGGGAAACGCGGCTGCGGTCGCGAAATCAAGTTGATCCGGGATGCGCATTAAAACCTTTGCTGCCAGCACGGTGTATTCAGCGAAGCTGCCGTTGCGTTGCAGATTTTGGTGGTATGCCACACGCACGCCGAGCCAGCGCTTATCGACCTCTGGCCCCACCGCCACTACCGTGCCAGCACCATCGACGCCCGGAACCTGACCGGTTTGGCTGTCTAGGACTTTCCAGTCAACCGGGTTCAGACCAATCGCCGAGTTCTTAACCAGGATTTCACCCGTTTGAAGTGGGGATGTACTGAGGCGACACTCTTGCAAATACAACGGGGCAGCGCCACCCTTCAATATCCAGCCACGCCAGTCGGCAGGAACCGAAATGTCCTGTTCAGACATAAGCCCCCGCCGAATAGGTCAGCTCATAGCTGTGGCTGTAGATCTCAATGATGTTGCCGAAAGGATCTTCCATATAGACCATGCGGTACGGCTTTTCACCGGGAAAATATTCACGCACCGGCATACGCTGCTTGCCACCGGCGGCAACGATTTTGGCAGCCAGTCCTTCAACATCCGGATCCTGCACGCAGAAGTGGAATACGCCGGTCTTCCAGTATTCAAAGTTGTTTTCTGGCTTCTCAGCGGCTTTAAATTCGAATATCTCCACGCCGACACGGTCCCCGGTAGAGAGATGGGCAATGCGGAACTTCTCCCAGCCACTGCCAAACACGTCGCTGCACATCACGCCAATAGCGGAGTCGTCTTCCTGAATTTGAGTCGGCGGCATAATCAAATACCAGCCCATCACTTCAGTATAAAACTCCACTGCGGCATCCAAATCAGTCACTGATAGTCCAATATGGGAGAAGGTACGTGGATAGGGAGTGCTCATATTTTATCTCCTGTTATAAAGATCCACAGGCTACGTTGACTTTTGTATAATGAAAACAGTGATTCAATTATAGGAATTATAAAATATCATTATGCTAAATCCTCACTGGCTTCAATCTTTTGCCACCCTGGCGGATGTGGGCAGCTTTACTGCCAGCGCTGAACAGCTGGGCATCACTCAGGCGGCGGTGAGTCAGCACATTCGCCATCTTGAGCAGCAGCTGGGGCCGCTGATCCTGCGCAGTAAGCGTCCATTAGAACTCACCCCGGCAGGCCGGGCGTTGCTCGATTATTGCCAGCAGGTGGACCGTGCGCAACGCCATCTGGCATTGAGACTCAGTGACGATGATGTAACCTGCGGTGAGATAAGCCTGATATCCCCCGGCAGCATCGGTCTTCGTCTTTATCCTCTACTACTCGCTTTGCAGCAGAAGCATCCTGATTTATCCCTGCGCCACCGCTTTGCCCCAGACAGTGAGGTGATGGATGCGGTATTACACAATCGATACGAATTTGGTTTGATGACGCAAAAGCCCGATGACAAACGCCTGGTCGCCGAAAAATTTGCCGAAGAGCCGCTGGAACTTATTGCCCCTAAAGGCAAGAACGCTTCCCGCTGGGAAGATCTTGATGCGTTGGGTTTTATCGATCACCCTGACGGTCAGGCCATGGCCACACGCCTGCTGAGCCGACGCTTCCCCGGGAATGCGGGCGTGCGCAATTTGCCCCAGCGTGGGTTCAGTAATCAGATCAGCCTGATCCTTGAACCCGTTGCACGTGGGCTGGGCTTCACGGTGTTACCGCGCTATGCACGTCTGGCATTTCACCGCCAGGATGACATTCAGGTCATCGAAGAGGGTGCGCCACTGGTGGATACCATCTGGTTGATCCACCGGGCTGAATGGCCACTTTCTACGCGAGCGCAGCAGGCATTACGCTGGCTGGAAGCCAGCATGTAGCCTTTATTTACGTGCTTTTGCCGCAGCAACCAGTCCATCCAGCCAATCCTGATGACCGTTGATCATTGGGTTTGGTTTGGCATTAGCCAGATCAACGGCTGGCTTGCCGTTCTGCGTTTCCTGGGTCAGGATGCGCACGCGATTGTCAGAGAGATCTTCAATCAGCCAGGCATGTAAGACATCCAGACGATCGTCACTGCCGACTTCACCTGCCCAGCCGTGCCATGAAACGCGCGCCGCTTCACCTTCTTCTGGCGCGACATACTCAGTGACCTGCGCTTCAACCGGGAAGCCGAAGGTCTCGAAGTAAAAACGCACACCCTGCTCCAACTCTGGGCCTTTATTGTCATAAAAGCGCGCGTTAGCGGAATTCTGGTAATAGGTCGGCCACAGCGACGGCGTGTTCAGCAACGGCCAGATATCTTGTGTGGACAACCCCGCCACAATTACTTCATTTGAGCAGTAGTTATCGGCAAAACCCGGTACGAAGCCTTCAGGCCAGTGGATGGCATTCATTTTCATCAGTGTTATCTCGTGGTTGATAAGGAACGGGGTCAGTATCCAGCCACCTTAGAAATAATACCAATCGCCATTTAGTATTTTTGATATAATTTTAATTGATATCTTGTGGTAAATTATGCGCCATAGACATAACGATAATTTATACAGACCATAAGAGAATATCGGTTTTCTTAATATCTGCATCGGATACTCTGGCGCTAAATCACCGATGCATATTTGAGGAAATAAAATGGCTGAGCGCCTGGAACAAGCGATGAAACCGGTGTTAATGGTGTTGACCAGTTATCGGAATATCGTCAACGGACATGAAATCTCAGGATTTTATTTGCCGGAACTAACGCACCCGCTGCATGTGTTAGAGCAAGCCAACATTCCCGTTACACTGGCTTCCATTATGGGTGGAAAGCCCCCGGTGTACGGCATTGGAGGCGATGAAATTAATCAACGTTACTGGGATGATGCTGAGTTTCAACAGCTGTTAAACCACACCTTGCCGCTCGCGGCGGCCAAAAGTGAGGATTACAGTGCGATACTGTTCGTCGGGGGGCATGGCACCATGTGGGATTTTCCCGAGGATGCTGCAGTGAAAACACTGACGCGCGAATTGTATGAACAGAATAAACCCGTTGCCGCGGTTTGCCACGGCCCTGCGGCACTCCTCAATGTGAAGCTGAGCAACGGCCAGTATCTGGTGAAAGACAAGCGCGTTGCGGCCTTTACAGATAGGGAAGAGATGGAAGTCGGATTGGCTAATGTCGTGCCGTTTATGCTGGAAGCAACCCTGAAATCACACGGTGCACACCTTCAGCCTGCTGAAAACTGGCACTGCAACGTGGTCACCGATGGAAAACTCATCACCGGACAAAACCCACAATCGGCCACTGCCGTAGGCGAGGCTTTGCGCCAGCAACTGTTGAGCGCTTAAATCCTTGAGTGAAAGGCGTGCAGATTTGGGTAGCAACGGATTTTATTGTTCACGTAAGGGCCTATGAAAACTGACATTCGCACGCTGGATCTTAATCTTCTCAAAGCACTTGATGCACTGTTGGATGAACGCAGCGTCACGCGTGCCGCGGAGCGCTTATCGCTTACACAACCTGCTGTCAGCGGTATGCTGACACGCCTTCGTGAGTGTTTTGACGATCCCCTGTTTACCCGCACTCAACGTGGTATCATCCCGACGTTACGCGCTCTGGAACTGGCGCAGCCCGTCAAAACGATTTTGGCTGAAGTGGGCGAACTGCTACAGCCAAAAGCGTTCGATCCCTCCTCGGCGGATATCACCATCAAGATCGCCGCCACAGATTATGCCTTGCGCGCAGTCGTAGTGCCGTTTATGGCGGCATTGCGCCTGCAAGCACCCGGTATTCGCGTGGCCGTGTTGCCCGTAAACAATGAACAACTCACCGCGCAGTTTGAGCGAGGAGATATCGATTTTGCACTCATCACGCCGGACACGGCTCCGGCCGACTTACATGCACGATCGTTGTATGACGAAGATTATGTATGCCTGCTGCGTGAAGGCCATCCCCTCGCGCAGCCCAACGCCTTAACGCTGGATAGCTTCTGCGCCCAGGACCATGCGTTGGTGTCTTATGTGGGCGGTAGTTTTAGTGGCGTAACGGATAAATCCCTGGCTGCACTCGGACGTACGCGACGCGTTACGCTCTCTGTTTGCAGCTTTTTGGTACTACCAGAGATTTTGCGCGTGAGCGATTTAATTAGCGTGGTTCCCCGTCGACTAACACATAATTTACCCGGCTTAAGCGTTTTACAGCCACCGTTGCCTATTCAAGGCTTCAATAAGATCGTCGTGTGGCATGAGCGCACGCACCGCGATGCAGGGCACTGCTGGCTGCGTGAATTGCTGTTTTCCATCGCCATTTAAAGTAAACGTTGTTGTATCTGGTTCACACATTGTCGTATGACCGTTAGCGTCGCAGCTTTATCTTTCTCAACAAAGCGATAAGTCGGCATACTGACACTGATACAGCCCGCGACGGTGCCTCGCGGATCAAGAATGGCACAGCCATAGCAGCAGATATCCAACTCATTTTCCTGATCGTCAATCGCAAAGCCACGCTGGCGCGTGGTGGCAATTTCATTATGGATAGACTCACGGCTCACCCGCGTGTGCTCGGTGAAGGGCCGCAGATCCAGTTGTTCAAGCCAGCCGTCAAGCGCGTCCAGAGGTTGCGCTGCCAGCCAGGCTTTTCCCACCGAACTGGAGTAGAGACTGACTCGCGTGCCGACTCGTGAAGCCATGCGCACCGTGCGATGCGCTTCGAGTTTATCGATATAAACCATCTCCAACCCATTACGTACCGCCAGATGGACCGTCTCATCCAGAGCGTCTCTCAGTTGGATTAACCAAGGCTGAGCGACTGCACGAATGTCGCTGGTTTCAAGCGAACGCCATGCTAACGCCACAAAGCGAGGCCCCAGCCCCAGACGATCAAGGTGATCGCTCACCAGCATACCTTCCGCCAATAATGCTTCGACAATGCGGTGGGTTGTGGGACGCGGCAACGCCAGCGTCTTCGCCAGCGTGCCAATGGTAAGACTGTGTGGTTGGTCAGAAACAACCTGAAGCGCCCGCATAAATTTTTGAAAAGCCGCGGTGCCGGGAACTGAAGAAGACTTGTCCATTAATCGTTATGCCGTTAAGTAACCCCCGTCCACCGGCAAAATCGTACCCGTAATGAACGAAGCTGCAGGACTGCAGAGAAAAACCACTGCCTTAGCCACATCCGCCGGGGTGCCCCAGCGTTTGAGGGGGGTGCGGGACAGGATCGGCTCCGCACGCAATGGGTCATCTTGCAGCGCCTGCGTCAAAGATGTCGCAATCCAGCCGGGGGCCACCGCATTCACCCGGATCCCTTCAGCTGCGTAGGCAATCGCAAGAGATTTAGTGAGTTGCATAATGCCTCCTTTGCTGGCGCTGTAAGCCGGCACCAAACCGCCGCCAAAAAAACTCAGCATTGAGGCGGTATTCACAATGCATCCTCTGCTCTGCGCAAGTTTTTCGCGTGCAGCAGCGCAACAACGCAGCGTGCCGGTGAGGTTAATATCAATGACGTTCTCGAACACGTCAACCTGATGCTCCTTCTCCCTGCTGATAATTCCCGCGCAATTGATGAGCAGATCAAGCTGAGGCAACTCGTTGATAACAGACATTATCGCTGCGTTGTCGCGCACATCTAACTCCTGAACAGCAATGTTCGATTCGGCTGGGAGTGGGTGAGATTGACTTTGCACGCCTGCAGCAATCACCTTCGCGCCCAGTTGAGCCAGCGTGGCAGCGATACCGGCGCCAATTCCCGTGGTTCCACCCGTAATTAAGGCAGTTTTTCCGGCGAATAAATCAGTGTGAAACGTCATAGTGTTGACCTTTTTCATCAATATGAGGGGTAATATCTGTTTGTTCAGGTAACGGTTTTTTCACCAGCAAGAAGTAAACAAGCGCGGCGATAACCGCGATAACCGCACTGGCCATCAGCGCGTTGTCGTAGCGGCCGGTATGCTCCACCACCCAACCGGTGACAATCGGAGCAAAGGAGCCGCCAAAATAACCGCCAAAATTCTGGATACTGCCCAGTGAAGCCACCAGACGTTTGGGAACGATCACGCTGACCATGGTCCAGCAGGCGGCGCTCGACATGTTGATAAAAAACATAGCCACGCATATACAACCGATGGCAACGCCATTACTGCTGGCAAAGATGGCAGGAAGCGTAAAAGCCGCCCCGCCAAGCAGACCGACGCATACCGGCCACTTACGACTGGCAATCAGCGGCATGCCCCGCGCCGCCAAAAAATCGACAATGCGGCCTGCCCCCATCATGCCGGCCATCCCAAACAGATAAGGCAGCGCCACCAGCCAGCCAGTATGTGCTACGGACAAGCCCCTTTGGTGTTCGAGATAGCTCGGTAGCCAGGTAAGATAGAGCCATACCATGTAGATCACGCCCATGAAGCCCACTAACATGCCCCAGGTGGTGGCATGGGCAAACAGACCGCGCCACTCCTTACCGCTGATACTTTTTTCACTGACCCGAAAGCGTTCGCCCTCTTCCAGATAGGCCACATCAGCAGCCGATAACGGCACCTGCTGACGATTGCGGTAATTCAGATACCAGCCAATAGCCAACATCATGCCCAGCACGCCGGTGAGGATAAACATCCAGCGCCAGCCGATAGTCAGCATAATGACCGTCAATAAAGGAGGGGCAATGCAGGGGCCGATACAGCTTGAAGCGATAAAAATTCCGGTGGGCGTGCCTCTTTCGCGTTGGTTGTACCATTCACTGATTACCTTGGCACCGGCAGGAAATAACGGCGCTTCGCAGGCCCCTAATACCGCACGTGACAGCAGGAATATGGACAAGTTATTAACCAGACCACAGGCGGCCTGCGCCAGCGACCAGAAAAACATGCCAAGCCCGAGCATGATGCGAGAACCGAAACGGTCCAGCAGTGCACCAACCGGTAACTGGGCAAACGCATAGGAGAGCGAAAAGGCCGAGAGTAGCCATCCCATTTCGGTGGGTGAGATGTGGAGTTCTTCACGTATCGCCGTATTGGCAATCGACAGTGCACTGCGATCGATATAGTTAATGATGCCAGCGGCTATCAGGAACAGCAGCGCAACCCACTGTATCCGCGCCACAGTGGCCGTTTTTGCATGAACAGGCATAATCTTCGTCTCTTATTATCGGATTGCAGGTGTATGAGACTGTAGGGTTGAGGCTCACATTGCCGTGTGTCAGCGAATAAACTGATCGACGTAATCTGCCCCAAGGCCAACGGATTCGTAGTGTTTACGACACATATCAATTTTGGTGAACACATCCTCAAAACCAATATGTTCGCCCCAGGGATCGACGTAGTACATGCATCCATGCACCTGGAACATGGTGATCATCTCTTCCACATCTTCATCGACCACCAGCGTGTGCGTTTCACCCGGGGGTTCAAAAACATACCCCCCTCCACGGCTTCCCAGTCATGTTCAAGATAGCGCCAGCGCCCTTTGATGACGTAAGCATGGACCGGAGCCGGATGACGGTGACGACTCAATACGCCTGATTTCCTGACCCGAAGAAGGTTCATCCAGTAACCCGCCGAACGATTCAGACACAATGGTCTGAACCACACATTCTCGGCCTGAGGTACCCAAATACGTTCATCATCGGGCACGGCATTCGGCACCACTAAATCAGGCACCATGTCAGTGGGTTGATTGAATTGATAGGGCATACGGCGCAGGGTTTCTGCATCTTGTTTGATTTCTGATTTGCTCATCATAGCCTCATTGGTTGTCCATATTGTGGATAACAAATCCACAATATGAATATATTAAGTCCAGGATTTAACAAGCTGGCAATATCTTCTGCGTAAAACTGTGGGGAAGTTCACTAAAGCCAGATCAATGGCATGGGATTACAGACTAAGATGCAACAGCATTGCGTTATAGGGGGTGACGCAATGCTGTATGCCTTTAGTCTTTTAAACTCATCGTGTATTGGGCAAGTTGGGTGATGGCAGCATAGTTTTCATCGCGCAGCATTTGTGGTGTCGCCAGCCACGATCCCCCCACACAAACGACGTTAGGCAAATCCAGATAACGCCGGGCATTGGTCGCCGTTATGCCGCCGGTCGGACAGAAACGTACGGCCGAAAAAGGACCTGCTACTGCTTTCAGCGCCTGTACACCGCCGTTGGCTTCAGCAGGAAAGAATTTGAACTCCGTCAGGCCCCTTTCCAAGCCCAGCATCAGTTCAGAAACCGAACTGATACCCGGTATGAATGGCACCCCCGGCTTATCGCGTGGCGTAAAAGCGCATCCGTGATGCCGGGGCTGATCACAAATTTTGCGCCTGCCGCCTCGGCTTCCCTGAATTGCTGATTGGTAATGACAGTACCCGCTCCGATGATAGCTTCCGGCACGTGCTCAGCTATTTGGGCAATAGCTTCCAGTGCGCAATCGGTTCTCAACGTCACCTCCAATACCTTAACCCCCCCGCCAACAGGGCTCTGGCGAGTGGGACAGCCTGAGAAATCTTTTCAATGACCAGGACCGGGATCACTGGTCCCTGTTGCATCACATTTAAAGCGGTTAACTGTACGTCGGACATTTATCACTCCTGTTGTAAATCACATTAATTCTGACATGTCATGAGTTGTGACGGATATATCATGCCCGCCTGTTGATGGCGGGTTTTTTGAATGAAAACCGAAGTAAAATCTATATTCGTGATCGAAATCTAATCATTTGAATAAACCACTTTTGGGTTCCTCTCACTAATGCTACTTATTCTGACATGTCAGATGGCATTTAAAAACAGGATAATGTGATGAAACCTCTCAATACTTCACCACCGGCTCACCGGGGAAACAAACGCTGGGGCGTGGCGTTTATTTTGCTGATAGGCGGGTTTATCAACTATCTCGACCGTGCCAGTCTCGGCGTGGCGGCACCTTCAATGATGAGCGATCTCCATTTAACCAATACTGATATTGGCTTAATGGGCTCGGTGTTTTCCTTATGCTTTGCATTCAGTCAGTTGCCCGCGGGCTGGCTGGCCGACCGCTTTGGCCCCCGAAAGGTCTACGCGTCTGCAGCGTCACTGTGGGGCTTATCCACGATGCTGACAGGTTTATGCAGCACCTTGCCAGCACTCCTGGTTGCTCGCGGATTACTGGGGATGACGGAAGCCCCCGGCTGGCCAACTTCTGCCAAAATCACGTCAATCTGGTTTCCCCGTAAAGAGCGGGCACTGGCCAGTTCTATCTGGGATGCCTCATCCCGATGGGGGCTTGCCTTCGCCCCCCCACTGCTGGTGTTTATGAGCATTCATTTTGGCTGGGGGGCGCTTTTTTACCTTGCTGGCAGTCTGGGCGTGTTGTTCGGTATCGTGTTTTTTATGATTTATCGTCACCCGGAGAATCACGGCAGCATCGGCGCTGCAGAGCGTGATTACATCCTGGCTGATGGCGGTGGTAGTTTGCCGCAACAAACCGACGGGGAGCGGGTAAAGTGGAGCGAACTTTTCCGTTATCGCTCCATGTGGGGCATGATGCTGGGCTGGTTCTGTTATATCTGGCTGTTCAATATCTTTGTCACCTTCCTGCCGCTTTACCTGATGAAAACGCAAAACCTGACGTTAAGCAGCATGGGTATTTATGCCAGTATCCCCTATCTGGCGGGCATTGTCGGTGCAGCCCTGGGAGGTTATGCGGTTAAACGACTGATTGATGGACGCCACGTGGCCGAACCCCTCAAGGCCAAGAAAATCGTCATTATGGTCGCCGCCTTGATCAGCGGTGCGACCACGGTCGCAGTGCCGTTTTGTGACTCTCTGGTTGCTGCTCTCACGATGATGACCGTTGCCATGTTCTTTCTCTCTGCGGTGTCCTGCACGTGCTGGGCGATTCCCGGCGATGTCGCATCAAACGACATAGTGGGAACAGTGTGCGGGATTCAAAACTTTGGCGGCTTCTTTGCGGGTGCCTTATCCCCACTGGTAACGGGTTATATTGCCGACGTCACGGGATCTTATGCGATGGCGTTTATCAGTGGCGGTGCGATCGCGGCGTTAAGCGGGCTGTGCTACTGGTTTATGGTGAAGAAACCGATTGTTCGCCATGATGAGCACTCTGCGGCGGCAAACCAGGCTTTGCAAAGTCACTGAAAGCGGTGTTGAGAAGGCAGGTTTTACCTGCCTTTTCTGTTCCTTACTTCGCGGTATAAGCTTCCCCACCAACGTGTACTTTATAGATGCGGAAGTTTGGCACCGCCGGATTATCAAAATTCATCTCCCCTCCCACCCATGAGTTCAGATGATTACTCACGAAGTAGAGATCGCCCTTACCTCCCCAACCAATCGTATCTGGCCAGGCAATCGCATTATCCGTCACGTAAGGGGCCACCTTGCCGGTTTTGGCATCGCGCTTCATCAGGCCATTCAATGTCAGCGCCGTCATATAAAGGTTACCGGCCCGATCTGCTGTCATCCCGTCAGTGTTCGATGGCAGCGTATTTGCCACTTTAATACCCTTTTCAATCTGCGCTTCGGTTTTAGAAAAATCACGCAGCAGCGAGGTAGGCACACTCATCAGGCGGTTGCCCGTCAGATTGGTCCAGTACAACGTTTTTTTATCACCGGAAAGTGCAATCCCGTCCGCGCCTGTAAGCATGGCATTGGGCTTGCCGTCTTTATCTTTCAGGACTTTCTCACCGTGAATACTGAAGGTGAAGCCTGGCTGGTCATTAACCCATTCGGGATTGGTTAACACCTTTTTAGCCTGCCCGCTCTTCATGTTGTAAACCAGCAATGCGCCTTTGAGTGGGTGGCACATGATGCCGGAATCGGTGATGTATACGACACCATGGTCGTTATCGACCGCCACATCATTGAGGAACGAGCAGGTAAAATCGACCTGGTCACTGGTGAAGGTATAACGTGCAACTTCTTTATTTGTGTTCAAGTCCCATGCAATGAGCTTTTCATCACCCGCTTTGTTTGGCGCGCCTGCGATGTGGCCTTGATCCAGAATCCACATCACGTTGTTGCGGTCAATTTCAAACCCCAACACCGCTTTCAGACCTAATGGATTTTTCACATCATTCATTTCAAGACTTGGGAACGGCTGGAGCTGCCATTTACCCTCTTTTTTGACCAGACGGGATAAGGTCGCGGGGACCTCGGCACCGCCCCAGCGCGCGGTGCTGACATAAATATTACCCTGTGCATCGACCTTCACGCCGTGCAGCATTGCTTTGGTATCGTTCTTTTGCCATGCGGCTTCAGCGGCAGCATTGCCGAGATCGTAAGGAAGGCGGTTCCATTCAGCAACGACCTCCAGTTTTGGTTGTGTCTCACTCATAGCCATTATTGGTACGGCTGCGAGAACGCCAGCCACCAACATCGGTAACAAAGCAGTATGTGTAGCCAATTTATCGGTAACCATTTGATATTCCCCTGTCAATTGCCAGACCTTTCTGACATGTCAGAATCTAACATTGAAAAGTTTATTTCTCCGATAATTATTTTTTTAAAACCAATGCTGCTTCACATAAAACCTATCCAACAAAACAGCCGGTGTTCTATACAAAACATTTGGATGCAAATGAAAATTATCACAACAGGGTTTATAACCATAAACTTCAAGCATTTATATAAATTTAATGCCGCATTAGTTAATTGAAATCCTGGAGAGTCCAATTATAAATATTATCTATACCTCCCATAAAAATAGTTTATATCATGGGTGTGTATTATCTGGCCCCCACCAATAAACTCGTGTTTTAAACCTCGCATCAGTAAATGAATGAAGTAAACCCCCTCATCAAAACCCACTTAAGTTGCTGTTTATAAATTGAAATTAACACAATCACCTCTAACATGTTAGATACTATTTAACCTTGCCCTGTCTAGTGTTAGCAACTTGCACGCCAACCCACCATCCATTCGTGACAAGCATCACAATATTTCGCTATTTCATCACGTTGTTGTGAGTGACGTTACAAAAACACAACATTCATCATGCGAAGAACCATCCAGTTGATAGAGTATCTAACATGTCAGTTATGCATGCTCAGCTGTTTAGTTTGACCTGTCCAACAATACCTTTGGAGCCATGGATCAGATCTTCGTTCTGATTGGGTTCTCAACACAACATAAGAAGCAGGGTTTCCATCATGAGTTCACTTACACGCCAGTCAGCGCCCGACGTCGCTGATGAGATTGAAAAATCGACCATACGAAAAACCATCATGATGCTGGTTCCACTGATGCTCGCGATGTACGTTGTCGCTTACATCGACCGGCAGAATATCAGCTTCGCCAAACTGCAGATGGTGAGCAGCCTCGGCTGGAGCGAGTCCGCCTTTGGCCTGGGCGCATCGCTCTTTTTCATTGGCTATCTGCTCTTCAGCGTACCGGGAAATTTAATCCTGTCGAAAGTGGGCGCTAAACGCTGGTTCGCACTCAGCCTGTGTGCATGGGGGATCATCACCATCGCGCTGGCATTTACACAAAGCCTGACGATGTTCTACTCGCTGCGTTTTGTATTGGGTCTGGCTGAGGCCAGCTTTTATCCGGGACTGATTTTTTACTCTACACAGTGGTTCCCCACCAAATACCGTCCGCGCATCGTGGGTTATCTGGTTACGGCCAGTATGTTCGCTAACATGATTGGCGCCCCTCTGAATGGTTCTCTGCTCAGTATGCACGGCATCATGGGGTATGAGGGCTGGCAGTGGCTGTTTCTGGTGACCGGTCTGCTGGCGCTGATTCTGGTGGTACCGGTGCTTTATTTCTTCCCAGGTACACCTGAAGAGTCACGTTTCTTATCAACCGATCAGAAAAAATGGCTGCTGCAACGTTTAGAAGCCGAGCGACGCGAGCAAACCGATAAATCGGTTGATACCCTGTTCAAATCACTCACTGACACACGCGTGTTAGCACTGGCGCTGGTTTACGGTTTTATCTGCTTTGGTGCCTATGGCATCAGCTACTGGATGCCTACTATCGTGAAGTCGTTTGGCGTTTCCGACATGGCCAATGGTTTCCTGAATATGATCCCCTGGGCGCTCGTGATGCTGTTGCTGCGCTGGCTGACAAAAAATCCGGACCGCACCAACAACCCGCTGATTAACGTCGCTATGCCAATGTTTACCTCAGCGTTATGTCTGGTTGGCTCCGTTTACTTCTTCTCACAGCCGGCCATCAGCTTTGCCTTTATCTGCGGCGTGGTGTTATCAGTGTTTGCCATTCAGCCCTGCTTCTGGAACATGGCCAAGTTCCTTTCCGGCGCGTCCGCCGCCGCAGGTCTGGCCGCCATCAACTCACTGGCTAACCTGGGGGGATTCTTCGCGCAAAATACTATCCCCCTGGTACGTGATCAGATGCAGAGCGCCTCTGCACCGATGGTATATCTGGCGATTGTCATGCTGGTCGGCGGGGTCTGTACCGTAATGATCATCAAATGGTTGCAGCGTAAAGGTGCACCATCAACCGCCACCCCAGCTACCAACTAACATTTCAGATATAGAAAATATATGTGACGAACATCACCTTTTAAGTTAACAGTCATTGTTAACTCGGCGTGTATTCGTCACCATAAATTAAAACTAACATGTCAGATTGAGATAATCATGAAAAAGATTGTGGTTCTCGAACCAGGCTATGAGCACTACCAGGAAGAGATCGATGTGCTGGCTGCATTCAATCCTGAATTCATCGTGGTGCCCAAAAGTGCCTCACAGGAAGAACGCGCCAGAGCACTGCTGGAGGCAGATGCATTAATGATCCGTGAAGCGCCACTCCCGCAGGAATACATCGCATTACTGGATAAATGTCAGGCGATTGTGCGCTATGGGGTGGGTGTCGATAACGTTGATCTTGCCGCAGCGAAAGAGAAAGGCATTTATGTCGCGAACGTGCCCGATTACGGTTCGGAGGATGTCGCTGAGCACGCGCTGGCCCTGCTGTTGGCAGCAACACGTCGCATCACCTCACGCAACAAACAGGTTCATGAAGGTCAGTGGAACATTGGACAGGCAGAACCGATGTATCGCCTGAGCGGCAAAGTCTTGGGCATCGTCGGCTTTGGCCGTATTGCCCGTTGCCTGGCAACCAAAGCCAGCGGCATAGGCTTCAGCCGCATGCTGGTGTGCGATCCGCTGCTCAGCGAAGCCGATGCCTTCACGGCGGGTGTTGAGAAAGTATCGCTTGAGGCGCTGTGTCAGCAGGCCGACCTTATCTCACTGCATGTGCCCCTGTCTGATAAAACGCGCCATCTGATCGGTGCTGAACAACTGGCACTCATGAAAGCCACCACAATATTGGTCAATACCTCGCGCGGTGGCCTGATCGACGAGACGGCGCTTTATCAGGCTCTGGTTGAAAAACGACTGTTTGCCGCCGGGCTGGACGTCTTCGAGCAGGAACCGGTTCGTCAGGACCACCCTCTACTCACCTTACCTAATGTGATTTGTACCGATCACACCGCCTGGTTCACGGAGGAATCCGTTATTGAACTGCAGCGAAAAGCCGCGCAGGAAGTCTTGCGCATTCTCGAAGGCAACAAACCCCTGAACTGGGTTAACCCATAAATTTCCGTTTCCAAGGAGCACACCATGTACAGCAAAGACATTATTGAAGGTTATCGCGCGATCTTCTCCACAGCCTCTATTGCCGATGCCTGCGACCAGATTGTTGGTAAAACCATGTTTTTACCTTTCGAGGTAAAGAACCGCATCAACGATAAAAAGATCGTTGGGCCAGCAGTAACCATTCTTGAAGACGTCACAGAGGAAAAAGTACCGCCACAACATGCGCTTGATGCCATTGATGAATCCGAAGCCGGTTCAGTCATTGTGATCGGCGGCTGCACGGCGCTGGAAACGGTCGCCGTGTGGGGTGGCCTGATGACCGCCGGTGCCGTGGCCAATAAACATGAAGGCGCAGTATTAATGGGTGGCGTGCGTGATTTAATTGAAATTCGCCGCGATTACGACTTCCCGGTCTTTGCAAAAACCGTGACGCCGGGTACCACGCTGGGCCGTTTTAAAACTCTCGCCTCCAACAAGCCGCTGCAAATGGGTGACGTCACGGTTCACCCCGGTGACCTGATTGTGGGTGATGTAGACGGCGTGGTTTGCGTGCCACAGGCACATGTCGAAGCAGTGCTTGAACTGTCCATTTCAATCGATAACCGTGAGCTGGAACAGGCAAAACTGATCATCGCGTCAGGTTCACTGCGCGAAGGTCTGGCGAAGTACGGCCGTATCTGATCCCTTGCATTTCAACGCCCTGAGGCTGTTCAGGGCGTTCTCCACAGGATCTCTTTTATGAAAACTTTCGATATTCTTTCTTTTGGCGAGCCGCTGTATGAGTTCAGCGAGTTACCGCAGGGCGAAACCCCAACGCGCTATCTCAGCGGCTTCGGCGGTGACACGTCAAATTTTGCCGTCAGCGCTGCACGACAAGGCGCAAAAGTCGCCATGCTGACGCAACTGGGAAATGATGTGTTTGGCGATAAATTTATCGCCCTATGGCAGCAGGAAGCGGTGAATACCGACTTCGTGTTACGCCATCCTGATGCGCCCACCGGGATTTACTTTATTACTCATGATGACACAGGGCACCACTTTACCTTTTATCGCAAGGGATCGGCAGCGTCACTCCTTCGCCCCACTGATTTACCGCAGGCTGCAATCCAACAAGCACGCCTGTTACATACCTCGGCCATTACACTGGCCATCAGCGATTCTGCCAGTGATAGCGTATTTGCCGCCATTGATACGGCGCGCCAACATGACACGCTGGTCTCATTTGACACCAATCTGCGTCTTAAACTGTGGCCACTTGCGCGTGCGCGTGCGGTGATCCATGAAGTCGCGCGTTTAGTGGATATCTGCCTGCCCAGCCTGGATGAGGCGCGTTTGCTTACCGGTCTGGAAGATGCCGATGCCATCGCCGATTTCTACCTTGCACTCGGCGTAAAACATCTGGTGTTGAAAATGGGCAGTGACGGAGCGATGTATGCCAGCTCGGACCAGCGTTTACGCGTGGCAGGACACAGTGTTGACACTGTAGATGCCACGGGTGCAGGCGACTGCTTCTCCGGTGCATTTCTGACACAGTTTCTTGCCGGAAGCACACCTGCTGATGCATTAAACTATGCCAATGCTGCAGCGGCACTCACCACCACAGGCTATGGTGCGGTAGCCCCCATCCCTGGCCGCAATCGTGTAGAAACCTTTATTGCTTCTCTGTCTTAATGGCTCGCGCGCATTCAACAGGATGCGCGATCTCCTTTCAATGCGTGTCCGACCAAGAGGTTATCTGGTATAAAGACAGCTTCTGCCGTTTAGGCAATCGCAGGTAATGGAGAAGTCACAAAGCATGGCGCAGGACCTTCTGAAAGACGTAGTGTATAAGCGAATCAAGGACATGATTATCAACGGTTCGTTGCCGATGGGAGGTAAACTGTCGGAATCTGCACTGGCCACCCGTCTTGCAGCCACCAAAGCGCCGGTGCGCGATGCATTGCGACGCCTGCAAAGTGAAGGTCTGGTGCAAATCAAACCCAAAAGTGGCACCTTCGTTTTTAGCCTTAGCGACGTGGAGTTTAAAGACCTGCTTGAGTTTCGTTTCTACGTTGAAGCGAAAGCGATGTCACTTTCACTGAAA
This sequence comes from Pantoea sp. SO10, assembly GCF_005281435.1. Classification (NCBI taxonomy): domain Bacteria; kingdom Pseudomonadati; phylum Pseudomonadota; class Gammaproteobacteria; order Enterobacterales; family Erwiniaceae; genus Pantoea; species Pantoea sp. SO10. Next base: position 112,458 of record NZ_CP040097.1, on the reverse strand, counting down.
AAGAATCCTAAGCAGTTGGTGCAAGAGATTTCCGCCATTCTCGACAATATGGATTACTGCATCAGTAATGGCTCCACCGTTGAATACATTCGACTGGATAACCTGTTCCATGAAGCCCTGTTCAACTGGTGCCAGAACCCTTATCTCACTCAGGCCTATTCGCTTATCTCATCTCGCATGGCCACCATTCGTCACTATATGGGCAGTAATGATGAGCACATGAGTCGTTCTTATCAGCAGCATGTCACCATTGTGAAGGCCATGCGGGAGAATGATTACAATACGGCTCTCGAGGCCTTACAGGGGCACATCCTGCCGGAGTACGGCGCTTACTGGGGCTTGCTTTAATGTTAGGGGAAATTATTTAAAGACTAAAACCCGATTTTACCGGGTTTTATTTATACACTCTCCTATATTTTGAAAGCTACAATTTATTCGCTGTAAAAGTTTAATGCGTCTTTCATTTCTACAGCTCTTCTCTTCTGCATTCGCCCCCAGATTATCAGTGAAACTGAGCCGCAAATAACAATAAAACCAATTACAACGAAACCTGCCATATACGATCCAGTTTTCATATACATCATACCCACTAAAAACCCTGCGATTGTTCCTCCGCCGCCTGAACCTATGCCATTAATAATTCCGGCAGCAGGGCCAGTAGCATTAGGTGTTACACTCCCCTGAATCAATGACCAGATATTTGGTGAGAAACTACTGGCGTAATAGCCCATAGCAATGGTTATTAATGCGATTTTTAGAACGGCATTATCAATTAGTGGTAATGAAATAATTAAACAGCCTGGGATCAATAACCCCAATGACGCTATCAAAACACGCTTGTTGGTTTTATCACTGATTTTGGCGATAGGAATTGCTAAGAGCACGGCAGCCAGATATGGCACAGCACTCGCGATAGCCTGCGAAAATCCAGTGAATCCGAGCGAACGAACTACTAACGGTATCCATAATGTTATCCCCCAGAACAGCATACTTTGCGCAATGTAGGTAAAAATCAGGAAAAAGAACGATGGTCCACCAAAAGAATCCAGTGTTAATTTTTCCGTGATACCTTTTACAGCACTCTCATCTCTGTATGGTGCTTCTGTTTCCGGTCGAAGGTTTCTCAAATACAGCGGTACGATTAATACTAAGCCTAATCCACCGGTAATGAAAAAGAGTACACGCCAGCCGAAGGCATCATACAGCGGGGTAAGAATAATAAAGCCTAAAGCCAATGCTAAGTATTGTCCATAAAATTGAACCACACTATTGGCTCGCGTTCGCTGATGGGGCGAGAACCAGGCGCGTGCGAAACGAGATTGTTGTGGCCAATATATCCCTTCCGTAATACCGAGAAGAATACGGCAAGCCAGCAATACCCAAATAGAATGAGTAAATCCAACAATGACTGTAGCAACAGACCAGATTGTAACGCACCAGATTGCAACACGTTTTGGGTCAGATTTACGTGTAAATAATCCCCCCAACACGTTGGAAATGGTATACCCAATAAGGAAAGTAGTCAGGGCCCAGCTTGAAACTTCTGCGAAATTTGCACCTGAGAAACCCAGATCTTTTGACAGCTCAGGCAAAGCTACTGACAAGTTGGTTCTATCCAGATAAGAAACAAACATCCCTAGCAATAACGACCCCCGACTTTCAACCAAGGGCTTTCCGAGGTACTTATATTTTCAGCTTGCATGATTAATTTACCTTATACGCATGTAGCGCTTCACGGTTTATCTCAATGCCGAGCCCTGGCCCCTGAGGAATGGTAATGCGCCCCTGCTGGTGTGTAATTGGATTATTGAGTATGGCCATGCGAACAGGATGTTCAGTCTGGTCAAATTCAAAAATGGGCTGCTTGGGATACAGGGACAAAGGAGTGTGTGTGGGCACCATCGCTATGAATTGCAGCGATGCAGCGATTCCAATCCCACTCCCCCAGACATGGGGATTCGTTCGCACCCCAAAGCTCCAGGCCATATCTGCAATTTTTTTGCACTCTGATAAGCCTCCTGCGGCACAGATATCGGGTTGAATAATATCCATCGCGTTATGGATCAAAATGTCCCTGAATCCCAGTCGCGTGTACTCACACTCGCCACCAGCTACAGGGATGGTCAGAGCCGATTTGACGGCCTTATAACCGGCCAAATCTTCTGGTGGTACCGGCTCTTCAAACCAACTAATGTCATGCTCCTCGATTAGCCTTCCTAACTGAATCGCAGAGACCGCATCATATGCGTGATTAGCATCCACCATTAATTCAATATCAGGGCCAATCGCTTCACGTACAGCAGCAGTAATTGCTGCATCTTCTTTTACGCCAAAACCGACTTTAAGTTTGAGGGCCTTAAATCCTTCTTTGACATATCCAGCAGCCTCTTCAGGGAGATATTTAAACGGATCGCCCTCGTTGCGACGCTATAGGCCGGTAGCATAAGCCTGCACATCATCACGCATCGCACCGCCCAACAACTGGTACGATGGACAGGAGAAATATTTACCGCGGATATCCCAAAGAGCGATATCCACGCCACTTAGACCTTCAACGACCAGCCCTTTCTGCCCGTGATCGCGCAGTCTGGAGTAGATGTCTTCCCATAACAAATCTGATTTCAATGGGTTAGCGCCTACTAACCAAGGTTTAATCCCCCTTACTACGGCTTCAGTCATTACTGCGGGGCCATAGCATTCTCCCCAACCAATCAAGCCATTATCAGTTTCAATCTCAACGATCATGGCAGTTCTTGTGTCATACCATGCTCGTGAATAGGCGAACGGCGTACTCAGCTTTGCCGATAAAATGTGTGTTCTGACATCTTTAATTTTCAAATTTGACTCCCTTGCTGCCTGGTGTTGATGTGTTACTGATATAATTAACAGTAATGGTAAACTCATAAAATATGATAAATATGATTTTTTTGACGGAGTTCATAAAATATGATTTTTTCCGCCTCATTGAAGCGCACTATGGCCGATCAGTTAGTAGAAGATTTGGGTCGTCAGATCATTGACGGCAGGCTCCAGCCGGGCGAGCTTTTGCCAAATGAAACGCAACTTTTGGAAAACTATGGTGTGAGCCGAACGGTTCTACGTGAAGCCCTGCAGATTTTGATTTCAAAAGGGATGTTGGATTCACGTCAGCGAAAAGGGACTACGGTCAGACCCAAAATCAGCTGGCAGCAGCTTGATCCTCAGTTCCTCGATTGGCACCACACTATGGCTGGAGGAGCTGAGACTTTGGCACAATTAATGGAAGTTCGACGTATTGTTGAACCACCGGCTGCCGCACTTGCTGCTACACGCGCCAGCGACGAAGAGAAATCAGGAATACAGGCAGCGTATGAAAGGATGTTTGCAGCTAAAGGTAATGTTGAGCAATTTATTCGTGCCGATTTGGAGTTTCACACCGCTATTTTACAGGCCTCTCAAAACCAGTTCTTGTTGCCGATTGCTCACGCTATACGCACTACTATGTTGATGTCATTGCGATTAACAAACCCTGATCCCAGCGAGAACCATGAGGTTTCTCTTCCGTTACATAAAGCATTACTTGATGCAATTTTAAGCGGAAATGCTTCTCAAGCATCGGCGGCAATGCATGAACATTTAGATGATACGGAAAGAAGACGGCAGCGAGTCGGGGCAAATTCTTAACCGAATTAACGCTGATTACAGGATAAAAATGGGCTTATACCGCCTGGTCAAGAACGGTATAAGCTGCAGTCGTATGCTTAATAGTTATACTTGCGACATTCTATTGGTTCGATAATGTGGGAGCACCGCATATTCTATTTTGTTACTGGCGACTACAAGGCGGTTATTGTTTCCCCAAGAACCTCAGGCTCCCGTGACGGCATGTCCTAAATGGATTCCAGCAATACTGTGTGGCAGGTCAACACGATAGATATAAAAAACCTGTTCAGACGTTGTGCTTTTAACGGGCTGTTTAACGGGGATGTAAAGCCCACGGTCCGATGAAATGAACGAGCCATCCGGGCGAATCAGCCGCGGGTCACTAATCAATACAGCTGTTTTCCCCTTCGGTGACCACACAGTGATGTTGTGCGTCACAGTTTCGGAAAAATAAACATTCCCCTCTGAGTCCATCGCACAGCCACCGGAGAAATTATTGTCATACACTGCTTCAACATGAGCGGCCAATTCGACATCAGACAGGGTGTTATCGCGCAGCAGCTGTGTTTCAACACGATAAAGAGGCCCCGTTGGTGCGGCCCAGTACAGCCATTTACCATCGGCTGTGATCTCAATCATATCGCTATTAGGTGGATGGAAGGTTTTTCCACCTTTCACATGCGCCAACATCGCTGGTGGAGCCTTATTACTGGCTTTAACCACGGGAAGTCCAGATAAGCGTCGGGTTGTTTTTCCGGTTTCCAAATCATGAATGATGATCCCACCTATCCCAGAATCCGAGAGATACATCAGCGACCCATGGAAGCGCAGGTCGTTTAGTTGCGAACCCGGTGGCAGTATCTGATCATCAAATCGCAAGATTCTGAGAATCTTTCCACTGTTGGCGTCCAGTTGCACAATTTTTTGCGCTCCTGGGGCAGGTTTACTGTATTTCTCCCCAAATATACCGGCACTCAATGAACCCTGATCGACACACCATACCGTATCATCGTCAAACACATGCACTGAGTTGAGATAGATAAAAGCTTCACTCCCGTCATCCCCCGGCTTCCAGTCGTTCCAGCTATTGCCAGGAAAAGGTTGCATGCTGCCGTCTTCAGCTAGTCGTGCCAGTGAAGGGGTTGAATACTCAGCAGAATAGCGCGGCAACCCGAGAAATAGCCGGTTATTACGCGTAATTGCCACCTGATTTGCCATCCATGGGGACTCTACAGCAACATTCAGTGCCAGAGTAGGCAATGAAGCACGGCTTACCGGGATCCGCATGATACTGAGCACTGCAAGACCTTTAATTAAAGCGCGACGAGAGTACGGCAATTTACGATCCTTTATCGCTGAGCTGAGGGGATATCCTAATTGCTAATCCTCTTTGATACTTAACGTCTTGGTGAAAAGCTATAGCTGGATATTCGTACAAGAAATCAAAGAGCTGCTGGACCTTCATCCCATATTTATCAGTAATTTTTGAATTCTTTCGGAAGTAAATGTCAGATGTCGATACATGGCTAATGAAGCTGCATCTGCATCTCCCGCAATCACCGCGTCACAAATCGCCACATGCTCAGGCAAAGTCGTTAAAAAAGGCTCCTGCAATTGTGAAGCAATGGTGTTTTGACACCACTCAATCTGACTCCACATCTCCTGCATCATTTTGGTTAATCTGACGTTATCGCAATACTGCAGTGCCAGTTTATGGATAAGTAAATCTACTGCCGGGAGTGATTGGTCAACGCTGTGTTGATGTAATTTTTCTCCCGCTTGTAGGTAAAGTTGGCGCGTTTTTTCTGCTTCTTCACGAGGGATATTGGGCGTGGCCAATCGAATCGTTGCACTCTCCAAGGCGATACGCACATCAAATAACTCTTTTACATCTCGATCGTTCAACGTTGCGACAAAGACTCCGCGGCGAGGAAAAATCTCCATCAACCCCAGTGCTTCTAATTTGCGTGCTGCATCGCGCACAGGCGTGATGCTGATGTTCCATTGTGTGGCGTAGTAGCTAAGATCAACACGCTGACCTGGCGTCAATCTACCTGAAATGATCTCCTGGCTCAGCGCATCAACGATTTGATTGCCAAGCGTCTCCAGAGATATCGCGGGTAGCGCATCAGTTTGAATTTTAGTCATTATTGTCATCCAGTACATCGCTCGTTATGCAGCTAAAATAGTTCAGGCTTTAGATCTTATATATCAGTCTACGTAGCGAGTTGGGGTGAAACAAGTCCACCCATTTTGCTTACGCCTTATCGTGGTGGATATGGCTATACATAGAGACCGCGATCAGAATGACAAAACCGTTGATTGCATTTTGTACATAGGGTGAAATCAGTAGAATGTTCATCAGGTTGCTGAGTGCGGCCAATAAAAGAACCCCCGATATCGCATGCTTAACCCCACCGAAACCACCAGACAAACTAATCCCACCCACCACCAGCGAAGCAATGGTTGTCATCAGCATATCCCCGCCTGAAGCCGCAGCAACATATCCAGTTCGGCTCAGAAACATGAAACCGGCCACTCCCGCTGCCAGTCCACTCAACATGTATACGCACAGCCGTACATTATTGACCGCCACACCAGAGTAATGGCTTGCACGCGCATTCGAACCAATAGCGTAAAGCTTTTTGCCGAAACGGGTGCGATTTAGCATCCACCAAGTGATGGCTGCCATAGCAATAAAGAGGTAGATCGGTGCAGGCAGCCCCAGCCAGATACTATTACCGAAATGAGTGAAAAAAGGATCGGGGTAGTAAATGGGGGAACCTCCGGTGGTGAGTAGAATGATCCCTCCCAACAGGAGTGTACTCGCCAGCGTTGCGATGAATGCCGGGATGTGCAGGCGCGTGACCATCAACCCATTCAGTAAGCCAAAAAGTAAGGCCGTCAGAAATCCGGCCGCAATAGCAGGCCACAATCCGATATAGGGCAGACCTCCCAGGAGCATCATTGATTGTTGTTCCGAACCTGCTCCTCCCATGATGACAGCTGAAAGGATGAGAATGCCGACCATGGAAAGATCTAATCCTCCAGATATCACCACCACTGATTGCCCTAAAACCAGCACCCCTACAATTGATGCCTGATAAGCAATGGTGATCAGGTTATCTGGCCGAATGAACACACCGCCCGAAACGGCTGTCGCCAGAAGAATAAAGGCGAGTAATACTACGACCGTTCCATTTTCTTGCCAGAATGCTGGATTACGAAGGTTCAACCCCGATTTAGCTGTTTGCGTTGTCATCGTCATCTCCTACACTTTTTCTGCGCGCATGGCCGTTGCACCGACAACCGTAATAATCACCAGCGCTTTAACAATGTCCTGATAGAAAGGATCGAGCCCCGCCAGGTTCATCACGTTGGCAATCGTTTGATAAATCAACACCCCCATCATCGCCTTCAGGATGTTGCCTTCTCCACCAAACAGCCGTGTGCCTCCGATAACGATCGCAGCAATAGAATCCAGTTCCCATCCCTGCCCGACATGAGGAACGCCCGATGAGGTTCGCACCACCAGCATCAATCCAGCCAATGCCGATAGCCCACCAGCCAGGGTGTAAACAACGATTTTGTGCGTTCTCACGCCGATCCCGGCCAGAGTGGCGGCACGCTCATTGCCACCAATCGCATATAAATTCCTGCCAAACCGGAGGGATTTCAGCATCCAGTAAAGAAGGCAACCTGCTATCAGCCATGTCAAAACAGGCAGTGATAAAATTGAAAAACTGAATTTAAATGCGGCCAGTTTTGCCATTGGTACCGCCACGCTTTTTTCCGACACTACAAACGCTAATCCTCTTGCGATGCCCATGACGCTGAGTGTGGCGATCATCGGTGGTACTCTCCCCCACGTGACAGCAATCCCACTCAATAAACCCAAGGCAGTACCTGCCACGCACCCCAGCGCCATGCCAAGTCCGGTTGACATGGGAACAGCACTGGCAAATATCACTGACGAAAGCGCCAGAATGGCTGCAACAGAAAGATCGAAACCGCCTACCAACACCACCAGAAACTGTGCGCAGGCAAGGATGCCGAGGATAGAAGCCTGATTAAGAATGTTGCTGAGATTGATGCTGGTCAGGAAAACCGGCGATATGATCGAAGCCACCACCGCCATGCCAACCCAAATGATGACCAACGCCCAGGCAGAAAACATCTTACTGAGCAGAGTTTGGACAAGGGGACGATGGAGAGTTAACGTCTCCTTCTTGTTAAATGTCATCGAGTTCATACTGCCTCCTGTTGCGGGGTGTGTGCGGCAACCGCAAAAGACATAATCTCTTCCTGGCTGGTTTCAGCGGTGTTGAGCAACGCTGTCTGACGGCCTTGTGCAATAACTAATACGCGATCGGAGATGCCCAATACCTCAGGGAGTTCAGACGACACCACCACCACGGTGACGCCCGTCTGAGCTAGCTCGTCAATCAATCGGTAGATTTCTGCTTTGGCATTAACATCTACCCCTCGCGTAGGTTCATCCAACAGCAACACTTTCACACCCGCGGCCAGCCATTTGCCGATCACGATTTTCTGCTGGTTTCCACCTGACAAACTGCCTGCCAGAGCCTGTCCTGAGGGCGCTTTTATGCCTAACTCTTTGATGAAGCGTTCGCTGACTGCCCGCATCTCACTGCGACTAAAATGCAAAATGTTGCCCAGCCGATTAATGATGGGGTAAATAAGGTTGTCGTTAATGGTGCGGTTAAGTATGAGCCCGCTTTCGCGACGCTCTTCCGGAACCAGCCCCAAACCGAGTCGCACGGCGTCTCGGGGATGACGTATCGTTACCCGGGTGCCATCGATGCTAATGCTGCCTTTATCTGCTTTGCGCAAACCAAATAGGGTTTCAAGGAGCTCACTGCGGCCGGCACCAATGATGCCCGCTATCGCCAGCACCTCCCCTTTATTGACACTGAAGTTTATTTCTTCGAATTCTCCATGACGCCCTAATCCTTCGACCTTTAACCCAATGTCAGGCGTTTTTCGTGAGCCGCGAGGAAATTGTTCAGCAAGCGGTCGTCCAACCATCGCTTTGATGATGTCACTGTGACTGAGCAATGCGACATCAGCCGTCAGAATATAGTACCCGTCACGCAATACAGTGAGGCGGTCACCTATGGCTGTCAGTTCTTCCAGGCGGTGGGAGATATACACAATACCTAATCCCTGCTGTCGCAGTTTGCGCAGCAAAACAAACAGGTTCGCTACCTCATTGTCGGTCAGTGAAGCTGTAGGTTCATCCAGAATCAGTAGACGATTATTATGACTCAGCGCTTTGGCAATCTGCACCAGCTGTTGCTGAGCAGGGGCAAGACGATCAACCCGGGTATCAGGCGATACATCCAGGTCAAAATTGCTTAACAGCTTTTGGGTATTCTCGCGCAATGCGTTATGGTCAATGCGCCCCAGACTTTTCATTGGCTCATGGCCAATGAATATGTTTTCAGCCACGCTCATCGCCGGTATCAGATCAAGCTCCTGCCAGACAATGCCGATGCCATGATCGAGGCGGGTTTTGGCATCCAGTACCGTAGGTTTGCCGTCAATATAAATGGTGCCGCTGTCCGGCTGAGTTGCACCTGTCAAAACGCGCATCAGGGTGGACTTCCCGGCACCATTTTCACCGACCAGACAGTGGATCTCGCCGGCTACGACATCAAAATCGATACCGCTTAGGGCTTTCACGCCCGGATAAGTCTTCTTAATGCCCTCGAGTCGGGCCAGTTGCTGGGTGTGGGGTTGCATATTCTGTTTCCTGGTGTTGTGCCAATGAGAAAAGCAGGCCGCAATTCCTGCAACCTGACATTGCCGGGTCAGCAGCAGCCGACACCCATCGCTTTCAACTCCTGAATACGCAGCGGTAAACGAGCCCGATTCTTGTCGGTATCTCGCTGGAAAATCTCTTTCGGCACATACTGGATTTTGGGGTCAATAGGTTTGCCCGCTTTGAACAGTTTGAAGACTTCCAATGCTTTTTCGCCAAAGAACGGCGGCGTTTGCACGCTAAAGCGCGCGTCACCCTTGATCATGGCCTGCAGGCCATCAACCGTACCGTCCTTACCCCACAGGTAACCCAGCAACTCATTTCTGCCTGCAGCTTTGATGGCCTGAATGCCACCAATCATCATGTCATCACTGTCAAAAACGATGCCGTCAATCTTGCCTTTAGGGAATGCCTGAAACAGATCTTCCACACATTTACGGCCTGGTTCACGCGAATAAAGACCGTCGCAGCTGGCGACAAATTTGATATCAGGATAATTGCTCAGCACGTTATCGAGTCCTTTTTGCTCATCCACAACCGGAGACGCACCTTTATTACCGGTGATATGCAGCAAGTTTCCTTTTGGCGCACCATTCTTTTCGGTTAATCCTTTCACAACATCTTTAGCCACCAACTCACCGGTATCGACAAAGTTGGTAGTCAGTAAGGCAAGCCATTTTCCTTTTCCAGGTTCACCAGGCAAGGCGCGATCCACAACGATCAGCGGTACATTTGCTTTGGTGGCCATATCCGGCACAGGCGCCAGTGGTTCATATTCGATAGGAGCCACGATCAGAAGTGCGGGCTGACGTGCCAGCAAATCCTCAATGTCGGAGATTTGTTTGGCTGGGTCAGAGTTGGCATTGGTCCAGACAAAGTCATAACCGGCGTCTTTGAAGGTTTTTTCCATGTCTTTGGTATCCATCACGCGCCACTCGTTTTCCATACCTGCCTGTGAAAAGGCCACCAGTTCTTTTGCCCAACTTGCCGTGGAAGCGGTAAGCAGAGCGAGCGTCATTGCGCCAGTGAGGGCATATTTTTTTGTAGTTTTCATTTTGACTTCCTCGATTGTAGGGTGAGGTTTGTAGTGGGTATTGCTGTCAGGTCATTAAGAATCCACCGGTGACGTTGAGCGCCTGGCCAGTCATGGCACTGGCCGCGTCGCTGGTCAAAAACATCAGTGCGGCCGTTACCTCATCGGCAGTGACAAAGCGTTTCATTGGTGCCGCCTCTTCCCAGGTTTTACGCATATCCTTCAAGCTCTTTCCTTCAGCCTCCGCCTGACGCACCATCACATCTTCAATTCTGTCCCCTTCAATGGGGCCCGGGCATACGGCATTAACACGGATGTGATGATCGACGAGCTCCAGCGCCAGCGTTTGATTGAGACCTAACAGGGCCCACTTTGAACAGACGTAATCTGCGCGATAGGGCAGTCCGCGCCGTGCGACATTCGAGGCAGTAATACCAATAGCTCCGCCGCCACTGGCTTTCATGAAGGGAATAACCGCCTGCGTGACCAGCATGGTGCCGGTAAGATTGATATCCAGGGTTTCACGCCATTGTGCGAGCGGCATATTTTCCACCAGATTGTAGTGTCCGTTAAAACCGGCATTGTTAATCAGCACATCAATACGGCCACTAAAGAAGGCTGCCGCTTGCTTCACCGCCATTTGCACGGCGTCCTGATCGCGCACATCCGCCTTAAACGCGACTGCCTGTTGGCCGATCGCCTGCACTTTCGCCACCGTGTCACTGGCATCGGCAAAGTCGATAATGGCGACGGAAGCGCCCTCACGAGCATATGCAGTGGCAATAGTCTGACCCAGACCGGCAGCAGCACCGGTGATAAGTACGTTTTTTCCCTGAAATCTCATGTCAGTTCTCCTCAATACGAATATTGGTTAAGTATGTCGTCTCGCACCGTTACACCCAGACCCGGTGAATCCGGAACGGCAAGACTGCCATCAATCAGTTCGAAGTGTTGATGCAGCAAGTCATCACGCAGCGGGTTATGCTTACGATCGAACTCAATTACTGGCTGGTTTAGCAGGGGAAGCCCATTCGCGGTAAACGGGAAGGGAGGAATGATAGCGACGGCCTGGAGCGCAGCAGCCACGGCGATACCGGATCCCCATACGTGGGGTACGGTTGCCACCCCCCAGCTGTTGGCCAAGGCCAGAATGTGCGTGAAGGCTGTGAAACCTCCGCAAACGGCCAGATCGGGCTGCACAATGTCGACACAACCGCCCGAGATAAAATCACGGAATCCATAACGGGTGAATTCGCACTCTCCCCCCGCAACAGCGACAGGGTTTTCCGCGCGCACTTTGCGATAACCTTCGCGATCTTCTGGTACTACGGGTTCTTCAAAAAACAGCACCCCTAACTCCTGCATCATGCGCCCCATACGCACTGCGGTGGCCGCGTTGTACGCATGGTTAGCATCCACCAGCAAGCCAATATCTGGGCCAACGGCTTCGCGGATGGTGCGTAAGCGGGCGATGTCATCTTCCAGCGAGAGCAGCCCAATCTTGACCTTCAGTAAACCAAATCCGGCATTGGCATAGCTGGAAGCCTCAGTTTGCAGTGACGTCAGAATAGAGGGCAAATCTTGAAAACTTTCCGGATAGTAGCAGCCTGTTGCATAGGCGGTAATTTTGTCGCGAAAACGCCCGCCCAGTAGCTTCCAGACAGGAATCCCGGCGGCTTGCCCGGCAATATCCCAGAGTGCGATATCAATAGCTGAGAGCGCCTCTATATAAGTACCCCGCTGACCAAAATCCCTGGAGTAAGCGTACAGCTCCTCCCAGATACGCACTGGCTCTGTCGGGTCGCGCCCGAGGATCCGAGGAGCAAAAACGTGGTCAACGACAGCAGCTACAGGCTGAGCGGGACCATACTGCCCCCCCTCCCCCCAGCCAACCAGCCCGTTATCCGTCTCAATCCGAACCAGATAGCTGTTTCTTTCCGGAAACGCAGCCTGCGATGAATAGAACGTTTTATGCCCAAGCGGCACACGTAATAGATGAGACGTCACGGATTTTATTTTCATTTATAAGTCACTCATAAAGGAAAGAGGCAGGACAGTGGACGATGCAGTTTAGCGATTGAAACGATGCTCTCGCTGGCCCCGCACACCCGGTTTAAAAGCAAAAAGGTTGCCGGCTAATGGCTGATGATGGCGTTGTTCATCTGTTAATCCCCACCAGGCGGTGGTGACAAACAGCACATCATGATTTTTGCCTCCGAACGTCAGGCAGGTTGGGTTATCGACAGGTAGGGACACGATGCGGTCGATAGCACCATCAGGTGAGTAACGTACAATACGGGCCCCGCCCCATTGGGCATTCCACAGATAGCCTTCTTCATCCACCACAGACCCATCAGCCAAACCCGGTTGTTCACTAAGGTCGGCAAACAGGCGAGCTTCGCCGACTTCACCTGTTGTCAGGTTGTAGGGATAAGCTTTAATGGTGCCTTCCGGCATGTCCGCGAAGTACATCGTGTGGCCATCAGGGCTCCAGCAAAGTGAATTTGCACATGAGATATGCGGTATACACATACTCACCAGATTGCTTCCTTCCCAACGCCAGAGAGCTGATTTCGGTAACTGCGGTGAGCCCTCATGCATACCACCACTGAGAAACCGTCCGGCCGGGTCGACTCTTCCATCATTCAGCCGGGTGTGCGGGATATCAGACTCGACATCTGCACACCACTCAACCTCGCCGGACTCCGGATCAAGCAGCCCAAATCCTTTTTCAAGCGCTAACGCTAGACCAGTTCCTTCACACAAGCCGATCGCGCCAACCCGATGCTCAGTGTGATAAATACGCGGAGAGCTTGCGTCATCTGGAGACCAGCACCATAACTCTCTGGCATGAATATTTGTCCACCAAAGCTGTTCAGTACGGTCATCCCATAGAATGCTTTCCCCCAGGACGTTTTGGCAGTTGAGCAGGACTTGAGGTAAATCGGTGAGTTGCATCGCTAAGGTATCCAACCAGGTAAAAGGTTAGATGTAGTAAGTATCAAATCTGATATATCAGGCAAGCTGAAAAGTGAACAGCTTGCTATAAATGTGATCTTTATTCCGGTTCTTTGACCTGCCCCAGTATTTGATAAAACCGTTAGTTAGCAATGTCGGTTGATTTTTCTTCATGTTTCCCGTTACGCCAGCCTGCTGCACATTGAGCCGGCTTCTGATAATTGATCGATGATTGAGGTCTGAACTCGCTATAGTCCTTACGTCAGTCATTAATGATTTTCCAATCGCATCCCTGAACCAACGCTCATTCAGGCATTCATCCCGAAAGGGCGCGTTGGAAATCTCAAAAAATCCGTTCTGAGTTGGCTTGCCCGACTGAATTAAGCGCTACTCAACACCATGTTCAAAAGCCCATTGATCCAGCGCGCGGCAGGTAAATTCCGGGCGATGATCGGTATTATCGTCGCAGGATATTCACGAAACAGCGCGATGATGTCCAGAATAGGCGCAACCTGAACGCCTGTAATCCCGAATGTAGTGGTGATTGTCAGGCACTCCATTGTGAAATCACCCACACAGGTATGGCACTTGATTCGGCGGCCGCTGCCAAGTGCATCAAAGACAAAATACGTTGACCAGGTCAGGTTCGGGAAATACGGGCGCAGCAGTGGAAGTCGCTCAGTCGCCAGCCCTTAGCGTTTTACGCTAAGGCCATAAGGTTAATGTTGCGGTAAACCCGCTTGTGATAAACGCAAAGACCATCACGGCGCAGAAGCTGCCAGATACGCCGCTAACCAAAGTCGGCGGCGTTCAAGTTACAGATCTGTGATGCGTAGAGATAATTGTGCAACTGACCCGTTGCCTGATACATGGCCTCCATAGCTTCCCGCCTCTGGTCTGTCATCAGAACTATCGGTCCAGATTCACCTGAGGCGCTTCCTTATCCAGCATGGGGTCAGCGAGCAGCTTCTTGAGGCAGCGTTTCTCTCTTCATGTGACTTAAGCCGCTTGACTTTGGGAACTTCAATACCGGCAGAAATTGAAGGTAGCGTCTGAAATAGCATGTTGGCGTTAGAGTTCCCGGGCCGAAACCCCGGTTTCAGCCTCGCGGAGAATACTGATGATATGTTCATCGGAAATTGCTTCTTCATGGGAACGTCCTCAAGTGACTGATGAAGACATTGCTAACATAGCGATGTCTTCATCAACGGAAAGCAGGATCTTCCTCAGAATCTTAGGATTCACCAGATGAATGGTTGACCACCTGTTTGTTGTGAAACTTTAAGCCACAATTGTTTGCGATAAGGATCAGTTGCGGGAACGGTGAGTGGTCATACAGTAAACTGTATGGCCGTGAAGCGTTGGACAAGCCGTCAGGCGCGGCAGGCTTTTGTTTTATCAACATATCCACTGGATAGATCAATTCTTTTAAGATCATAAGAAGATCATATTGAGATCATTAGAAGATCAAAAGAGATCACAAACGCTCTATCCCAATGATCTAAGTAAGAAAAACACCACTTAGGGTATTTACTTTCATGAGAAAGGTATCTACTTTCATGTAACAGGTATTCACTTTCATGAAAAAGGTCTCTACTTTCATGGAAAAGGTATTTACTTTCATGCTATAAAGGTATCCACTTTCATGACAATGCGATCTTTCTGACCTGTGGGTGTGGATAAGTGGGAAACGACAACAAAGTCATAGACATAAATAATCCTTTTGCGATTGTTAAAAAGGATTCAGAAACAGTTTATCTACTGGAGCCAAACAGCAACAAAACCGTTCAGCCGGTGGCACTGCTGCGTCTGAGCGTCTTCACGCCCGTGGCCCCTAAGGAAAAAGGAAAGCGTGACTTTCTGATTGACGCGTCCGACGAACTCTCAAGCCTTGAGGTGGCAAAGCGTGAAGGCTATACGGATATCAAGATCCAGGGCGCTAAGCTCAGCATGTCCACAGATTTTAAAACGTGGCTCGGTATCATTATGGCTTTCTCCACCTATGGCTACAGCAGTGAAACCATTCGTCTGCCCTTTACTGAGTTCGCCAAGATGTGCGGCATTAAATCCGCGGATCTCAACGCACGTTCGCGCAAACGCCTGCACGACTCACTCTTCAGCATTTCCAGTGTAACGCTCGCCTTCAGCAGTAAGGATGGCAAGAAATCCATGTTCTCTCACCTGGTGCAACGCGCGGTGCTGAACATGAACACGGATACGGTGGAGATAACGGCAGACAGCAACCTGTGGGAGCTCTACCGCTACGATCACAAAGTGCTGCTGGGCCTTAAGGCGCTGTCTGAGCTGTCCCGTAAGGAAGCCGCGCAGTCTCTCTATATCTATTTCGAGAGTATGCCCGGCGGAACGCTCTACATCTCCATGAAGCGCCTCAGAGAGCGTCTGGCGATGGGCTCACCCGTCAAGCTGCAGAATTCTATTATCAGGCGCGCGATGGCTGACCTTGCGAAGATAGGCTACATCGATTATACCGAGCTCAAAAAAGGCCGTGAGATCCAGTTCGTCATCAGCAGCCGCTCTCCCAAGCTTCAGGCGTTACCCGGTCACTGATTTCTTCAAAGGTATTCACTTTCATGCAGACGCCACAGATGTGTTTGCTTCCACGATGTGAAGAGGCAGGGTATTTACTTTCATGACTGACCGGCGGGAAATCATCCCCCTTGTCACAATGAAAGGTATCTACTTTCATGCATCCCGCCGTAAGCTCACCTTTTCCTGACACTACTGGACGTTATGCGGTGTGTGCTTTCATGAAGAGGCCGGTTGCAGTATCTGCTTTCATGATCCCCCGCGTCGAAGGTATCTACTTTCATGGAAAACGCGTATCGGCTCCGCAGCTGTGCATGAAAGTGGATACCTTTCTCAGGGCCGATCGCTGTCTCTGCATGAAAGCAGATACCTTTCGGGCAGTATTCACCGACTCCTGCATGAAAGTAGATACTCTTTCAGACTCGTGAGTCCCGGCGAGTCCGTGCTTCATGCAAGTAGAGACCTATCTCATGAAAGTAGATACCTTCCATCTATTCCGCTCCCTTCCCGTACTTAAGTGAGTGAGTGCTTGCTAAGCATGAAAGTCACGGATAACGGGACTCGTTAACTCTGGGCTGCATCCGGACGGACTGAACCTGACCTCCGTTCGGCCTCATGTCAGATGAAGAAAAAGGGTATCGTGAGAAGGTATTCACTTTCATGCAGGGCATGGGATTAGTTCAGTCAGAGCTTCCCGATTTTGCATATCATGAAAGTAAATACCCTTTCCCTTGTGGCGACACTGTCACTTTTGTACCGGCGGCGAACTCTCTGATGTGCATCCGTCTTTTGATCCCGGCGCCCTATTATTAAATGCTTCTAAATCAGTCTCCAGTACCCGGGTCATTGCCGGAGTCGGCACCGATGAAAACATCAGCCACGGAAAACACCAGGTGACCATGTTCAGTAATATTGCCGGCGCAATGTACTCAATTCCGGCCTTCCACCCTACCAGACCGGAAATCGCCAGAACCAGACCGAACGACAGAGGAAGGTTCACGTATGCAAATCCCCGCCATGCGCGCCGGTACCATTTTTTATCGAAGCTTATCTTACCGTTATGTTCGCTGAGCCAGCTGCGCCATGCCGCCAGATAACGCGGCCGCTGATCAAACCGGTGACAGAACTCAACTGCCAGAGGCTGCAGCCTGTAATTAAATATCCCTGTCAGCGGATGGAGTACGAGCTGCTTGAGTTCACGTTCTGCGAGCTCTTTCGCCTCATCACTCAGGTAATCCAGCGTGCGGATCTGTACCAGACGCTGCTTTTTACGGTTAAGGAGGTGACGTATCAACCCGGATGGATCCGCTTTTACCAGCCACGTGTAAACAAGCGTCGCCATCATTACTCCGGCCAGTACCAGCCATACCTGAGAGCCGAATTTCAGAATCACCTCCACGGCCTCAATCATTCCAGAAGGCATCTATACCACTCCCTGTTCATTATTTTTAATCAGGCCGGCGGCAGGCTTCTCAGCACTGCCGCCGCTTCCGCGCCCTGCCCGCTGAACGACACCTCAAGCGTGGCGGCCACGTCGAGGGCAAACACCCGTGTGTACACCTCTATCGAGCGCGAATCCTTGTGCCCCGCCAGCGCCTGAATGACCTTGAGCGGCTGGCGGTGGTAGAGCAGGTGCATGATGTACGAGTGGCGAAACGTGTGCGGGGTCACCGGCACCGAGAGGTGCACGCCGTCGTCCGCCGCGCGCTTCACCGCCGCCTTCAGCCAGTTGCGCATGGTTTCATCCGTCACGGACCACAGCGGCTCGCGCCGCTTCGGGCGCTCGCTCGCCATCCACACCTCCACCTGGCGCACATAGGCCGGATCGGTAAGCGGCACCAGTCGCACCGCGCCCTTAGGCGGGCGCCCGCGCCGGCTCCGAACCTTTTCGGAGAGGATGCGCACGAACGGCCGCGGCCCGTCGATGACGAATGACTCTGGCGTGAGCGTGCAGCCCTCGCCGATGCGCGCGCCGGTGTTCCACAGCGTGTTAAAGAAAAAGTGGTGGCGCCGGTCGGGCATATAATGAAGCAGCGCGGCGACCTCGGGGGCGAGCAGGTAAAACGGCGTCACGCCGTTCGCGGTGGCCATGCGCCGGAGCGCCACCGCTGTGGCAAAGTCGGCGCCCGGCGCGAACGACAGCGCCGTCACGCGTCCTGTTAAATTCTGCTGGGGTATCAGGCTGTTCATCCGTTAATTTTCACGTAGCGACGTCGGGGTCTGTGAGGGCTATTTTCGCCGCCCCGCCCACGCGGGGAAAGCGGAATAAATCGCGGAAAAAGGATCCGGGATTTGGTTTTACCCGCAGATTAGCGCCTTATCCAAAGGCGGTAAAGGATCCTTTTCCCCGGGAAAACCGCCCCACCCCGCACGCCGCAAGGTCTGAGGGCCAGATCCGACTCTTTGGTATAAATCGAGTAATCCAAAAGATGGGGGAGTAGAAGAGATATATGTTCGATGGCACTATCTCTTGCATATATGGAACGGGCTCGAGCCTCGCCATGGTGAAGGTGGCTTGAACTTTAAAAGTTGAAGGGTTAGATGTTTGGAACACCTGGTGGCCAAGTGAGGAGGACTTCAAGTTTGCTTTACTGCCATAGTCGTAAAAGAGGCTCAAAGAGTTGTTTACCTCAGTAGCAGTATTATTACGATAGCTAACTCTACATATTTAAAATTGACAATTGATCTCGAATGGGAAAAGTCTTATTTTGTTGATGTGACGTAGTGATTTAGACAACTCTCTTTTCAATTCTAAGGTGAAAAAAATGGATCCGATTACCACAGCTATACTAGCAAGAGGGATTTATGATTTATTACAAAGCAGTCTCTCTTATACTAAAGACACATTGAAAGAAAAATTAAGAGAATTCATTGTTGATGAAAAGAAAGCCGACGAGGCTGCAGAGAAGATTGAAGAATTAAATCTTAATGAAGATATGAGTCAAAAGGCAATTGAGAAAAAAATCAATTCAGATCCTGAACTTTTGGATATCCTTAAGTCTATAGCGAAGGAAAACAACGTTAATGTTAATCAATATCATTTTGGAACCGGTGATAACGTTGCTCGCGATAAAATAGTAAAGGAATAAACTATGTCAGAAATCACTTTGTCACATCAGGGAAGTGGTGATAACGTTGCCCGTGATAAAAATATATCATTTGAAACCTATATCACCTTTGTTACGTCGACTGTACCTGAAGACTTGCGTAAACCAGTAACGGATATTTTGGATAAAATAACGAATAGAGAGTTTACGAAAGCAAGAGAAAGCATTGATTTAATTTCTGGGTTGGGAAATCAAAGCCACGATGTAAAAGATCTTCTGTCTCTTCTAAACATAAAATGTTCAATTTGTGAAGATGAAAAGTCATCAATTGCTATTGGAAGTTTGCAGACTATAATTTCATCCTCAGGAAACGCCATGATAAAAGACTTGGCGATATCACTGGTGTTGAAATCTGAAGCTAGCCTTTTCGGGAAAGAAGTTGCCGTTAAAAGATACGATAATATAACTGTCAGCGGACCATTTAGTAGAGCTGTAGCTTTTGAACTTTTCACCTCGAAAGAAAACCTTATAAAAATAGTAACTACAAAAATTTACGACTTAACCGAAGAAGAATTACTTGGGTTGATTAGAGGACTTTTCAATAAAAGGTGTCTTAAGGAATCCTTAGAAGCTTCTGAGTATTTAAATAGAGTTTACAATAACTATAATTCTAAGGTTGTTTTGCTTTTTGCGAATGCACTAAGCATGAATGAGAGCCTCTTGCATAAAGATTACTGGAGCTTAACACAAGAAGTAAAAAATAATGTTAAGAATTTAATTTTTGATGCAATATCTATATACCAAGCCAGTGAGGCTAAAGATGCACGACTTTTCAATATTCTGATTCCTTGTTTGATGTATGTGAAAAGAGATAATGAACAGTTAGAACTAATTTGCCTCGAAAACATAGATATGCTCAGGGAGTTCGATAGTGATTTTGCTGATGACTTAGTTTTGAAGCATCAGAAAGAAGGGTTATCAGATAATCATCCTGTCAATGATGTACGAAGATCAATTGAAGATGTTTCTTATAAGCGTAAACTGGTTGATGAGTTACTTGAAAAAAAAGAAATCGAACTCGGTGATTTATGGCTCGCAAGAAATCTGATGACACCGCAGGAGATGGATCGTTGGATAAAAAATGGTGTTAAGATTACTGGCGGAACGACGACTCTATCATATGAACTTAATAATCTCTTTTTGCATCTTGCGAACAATGATATAGCTTCGATTAAATCATGCCTAAGTATAATTCTTCAGGTTTCGGATGCTGATTTTGAGTCAGTAAATCTAGAATATATCCGCAATATAATTGACCTCCTTAAAGAGAAAAAGTTAAGTTACGAGGCATGCGATTTACTACTTAAATTTTTTCGCGGCTGTAATGATATCTGGTGCTCTCCTTTTGTCGAAGCGACTCTTTTGCTCCTGTATCATTGCGCAAGATATAAAGATTTTTTGGAACTGGAGAGCAAAGTTAACAATCAGGATAAATCAGTCACAATCGCAAATTTGACTATATTTATTCATCTTTTTCATGGTCTTCCGGAAAAAGCTTACACCTCTATAAAGCAATATGCGCACAGTAATAATCTAGATTTTGTCAGGTTGAAATTACTTACTTATAAAAAACTAGAAAAACCAGATGAAATTATTAACGAAGTGTCTTCCTTTGATTTTAGTATGTTCACACCACCTACACCTTTGATGAATCACATCATGTCATTGTTAGTAGATTTAAATGAGATGGGTGCTTTCGAAAAAATAATTATAGATTGGTTTATTGACTCTCCTGAGAAAAATTACAAATATATCTCTTCTGCATGTCTAAATATGGTTTTAAACCAAGAGCGAGCGGAATTTACACCAAAGTATAATGTGAATGGACTCATTCGAGGTGTTCAGTATAAAGACGGAAATAAGCATATTACTAAAATCATCTCTGATGTTGATGGTGCCAGTAGTTCTTATCTTTTAACGCGTGATAGTCTTCTTGGCCATGCATTATTAGATGCCAACAAGGGAGACCAACTTTCTGCAGGAATGAAAAATGTAGAGGTCGAAGACATCATGCCTCCTTACGTTGCTATTCATCGAATTTGTCTGTCTATACGTGATGAATCTAATGATGGCTCAGATCCCTTTCAGTCGTTTAGTGTTTCAGACAATCCTGAAGAACTAAAAGAACAGTTAAAGAAGATATTATCTGGGACTAGAGTTCATAGTAGTAATATGAATGATCTTATGAAGCAGGATGTTGCACCTTTAGCCTTCAGAATGAATTTTGTTAATAAACATGATCCAGTCAAGGCTGCATTTTCATTATTAATGAATAAGAATGTAAAATATAGGGGTTTTGTTGATGTTGGAAGTGAAGTTTCTGATTCTATATGCACGGATATTATCACGGTGATTTATCTTTGCCTTATATCATTCTCTGGATACTTTGTTAAGAATGACATTAAGTTGTTCCTTATCCAAGAAGATATTGATTCAATCTTGAAATGGATTGATGAAATTGAAAGTGATAAGTTTATGACAGTGGCTGAGACGGATTCTGGCGGTCTTTTTATCAATACATCAGAAACAATTAAGAGTGTTTTTGGAGTTCTTCTTTCCAATATTAAGAGTATGATTTCACTACTGTGCCCGTTAAATATTGTCCCTGATAATTACAGTCAGGAGGCTCAAGCGCTCAATGAACCATGCGGACCCAACTTCGCAAAAACAATGTATGCCATTAAGAATAGTGGTTTTCCGTTCTTCTCTATTGATACTCAAACTTGTTTATTATATAAAAGTCTTGTTTCTGTACAGGTAGTAAATACTAATAACTTGTTACATAATATCCAAAATGATATGGCGTATGGTGATAAAGAAGAAGGATTGTTGTTACATATACATGGCTCTCTCCCCTACCCTGTAACACTTGATGATTTTATAGGTTTGTCAGCTTCTCTTACAGATGCGCATGGAACACATCTTTCTGCGCTGATAAATAAATATTCAGGTAATTATAATAAAAATATATTTTTGGACAAATTTATGTCTATGCTGTTTTTGAGTTATTACTTTAAGTTTGAACTCGTACCCACAACTAATTTGAATTTTCTTTTAACCCACACGATGCCATTAGGTCGACGCGTTGATCGCGTATTCAATGCCTGCTGTAAGGCTATTTGTCTAGTAGAAAGTAATATGGAAAGAGAGGCGAAAATGGCCAGTTTTATTACTGCTTTTAGTCGTTCAGGTTTGCTCGACAGAAACCTTGTAACATTACTTTCTCATCTGGTCTCTCAGTTTCTGCGTGGGCATTTTCTGAATGCCAATCAAGTTAAATCCTTAATCTAATCTTTTCAGCACTTAAGCCAGCGGAAGTTATACGGGATTTTATCACAAAGGATGACCGAAAAGTCCTTGTACAAATACGCTTTACCACGCTGCAACTCATTGAATGATAGTGTTCAGGTGGGGTGATATTCCCACCTGATTCATCATTGTTGATGCTTAGTTAATGTATCCGGTGCTACTGACCCCAGATTTCGTGCATGATACTCCAACTCTGTAGCCCTGCTTGCTTATAACCTATTCATAGCTCGTTCTCAGGTGCATTCGGGTTAGCTTTTTTATCACTATTGGATCATTGATAATCTGTGCTTCAGACCAGATCGGAATTTTGTCACTGCCAAGGGTAAATGAAGGCAGGCAGCGCTTTACAAATCCACAGAAGGTATCCACATGATATCCCTTTATTCTGGAGGGCGAACCTTTATCTCCGATAAAAAAATAACCATCGTGTTTGATTTTTTTTCCTGTTACTGGGTCTTCTATTATTTTGCCTCTTACTTTATCAACATAGATCACATCTCCGGGATGTAATCCGGTTTCTTTATTTCCTGTCTGTGCCGCCATCGTTCGGTAAGGGACCAGAAGCCATCCGTTCGTTCCGTTCCCATAAGGCGTATCAGTGGATTTATGATAGTTAAAGCCATACCCTGATATTCCCAAGCCGGGGAAAGGAATATCACAGTCTACAGCGTAAGGCGGCTTTTTCTTAAACTCTCCTCCATGTGTTAACCTCACCTCCTTTCCCTTGTAGGTTGTTTTTATTGAACCCTCTTGGGCACCTATACACCAGTCACTCAAGCTCACATTGTCGGAAATCGCTTTGCCATCCTTATCCCTAAAAGGCACGCCGTTTTGTCTCACCACAGGCCTTACCGTGTAATAATAAGTAGACCAGATCCGTATATTTCTGGCAGGCGTGATTGGCGGGGGGATGTCAAAGCTGTCTTGAAAGACGGGCGCCAGTATGTGAGCGCCTCCTTCTTTCAACTCTTCTGACTGTGCTGTAGGCGAAGCTGTTAATATTAATGCTATCAAAATCGTACGGATTGAGAATAATAAATCATTATTGATATCTTTACGATAAGAGGTATTATTAGTCATCATATAGCACCGATTTTATTATTTAAATGGATGGGGTGTTTTCATTATCAGGTGATTTCCACTGCTCATGATGTTGTTGTTGGTGATATTTTGCATGCTTTTATGCTAATTCTTATTACTTCCGCTATTGCGGTTACTGCATTGGGTTCCGTAGCTTTATTTCTTGGTAAATTTCTTTGAACCATTATTGCGGCATTTTTTTCATTTATTATTTTGGAAATTGCATTTATATCAGGAGCTATCAGATTTACTGCGGACTGTTCAGATTCAAGCTCAAAAGCCAAATCAGAAATAACACTTCTGATATAAGGTTTTAAAATCTGAATCACGGAAGGTGTCCTTGTATCATCCATAGCAACAATCAGTTGCTCCGAGCTGATGTCTGTCATGGCCCTGTAAATGCAGTTCAGTTTCTGACGCGTTGTGCGATAATTGAGTATTTGAGCGTCATAGCTGTACCGCTGCCCGGCCACCCCTCCCGCAACTGTTGCGCCACCGGCATAGAGCGCTGTTGTTAGCGCGCCACTGGCTGCGGCTATAACGGATGTCACTGCGCCCACCGCGCTCACGTCGCTGAACGCGTATTTCTGCGTCGCCAGGCGGTTCTGTTTCTCTGCCAGCTTTCGCTCAAACTTTTTCACGTCATTTGCAGCTGAAAGATAACCATTCTTTTCAGCTTCCGTATTCGCGGGAATAAAAGACGTTATATCGCCTGCTTCTGGAACCGCGTTGGGATAGGGAGAAGTGCAGGATACAGACGCAAGGCAGATAACAGACAATATTGCTCTCATCTTGTTTTCTCAGCCGTTCATTATTAACTAGAAAGGATAAGTTATCGTATTACAGCGTTTCGCTTTTATATTTGAACAGGATCGTATTATTTCGTTGCGTTTATTCCTAAATGACAGGCTGCGTGCTGCTGATTTGAACTTCCCCCAGACCATATTCCCCTTTCCCCAAAAAAGGACCGAATGGCATCAGATCACCCTTGTTTTTCTTCTCCATGCTTTCCGTTTTCTGCTATTTCAAAATGGATCTCACCGAGCGTGCTGAATCCACAACATATGCCAGGCGTACCGTATCCAGACTGAACATGAACGCGCGCGGATCCTTTTCCTGCCCGTTCGGTAACTATCTGTTTCCGTCTCATGTTTTATTTACTTAAATCGGAACAAAGGAGTCCGGCATCTGGGGGTACGTGGCCTTTTGCGCTGGAACCGGCGAAAATACCCCGATTAAGACGAAACGCTGCTGTGTGAATTCTGGATAATTTTCGGTGCTCTGCCCCTGCAGATTTCACGCAGCGCCGCCTGACAAGTCGGAGTCATAGGACGCTTCCTACGCCGAGCTCCCTCTGCCTGGCCACCCCGCCCCGCTGACCGCGCGCCGTCGCACTTCTGGCGTGCGCTGGCGCTGTACACTACGTCGATTAGCCCCCTATACCTGCTGGTCACTGAGATAGACGCCCTGCTCCACCACATCCTCGACTGGACGTAACATGCGTTCATTATCAAGCTTGGAACACAGGCGTGCGCACTTACGAGGTGCTGGCACCGCTATTTTCCCACAGCTTTTCCATGCACATGCTCTAAAAACACGTTCACCCCGGCATACTCAAGGCGCTGTTTGGTCACCAGAATTCTTAGACCACCGAGTCGAAGGTGTTTGTGCTGGACGTGGCCGCCGGTCAGCCGATGTGGTTCAACAGGGACACCAGCTCGGCAGTTGCTGTGCAATACGCCCTAGCGGGCGATGCCGTCGGGAGGCGCAGTAACGGCACTTCCCGGCAAATGGAGCAAATATCTTAAACTTTGCACTGAATGGCGTTATTTGCAAATTTGATGTTGCTTTGCATTAATTATCAAGATTTAATGAAAGGGTGCAAAGTTAATAATGGAGAGTGTTCGTGGGATTGATGAATACGCTGGATCAGTGTATCGCCGCAGGTCACGAGATGACCAAAGCTATAGCGGTGGCTCAGTTTAATGATGACAGCCCGGAGGCGCGTAAAATAACCCGCAGATGGCGCGTAGGCGAAGCGGCGGATCTTATTGGCGTCTCACCTCAGGCCATTCGTGATGCGGAAAAAGCCGGGCGACTGCCCTACCCCGATCTGGAGATGCGCGGCCGCGTGGAACAACGTGTAGGCTACACCATTGAGCAGATTAATCACATGAGGGATGTTTTCGGGACCCGCCTGCGTAGGCCCGATGAAAGTATCCCTCCCGTGATTGGTGTCGCGGCTCATAAAGGCGGCGTGTACAAAACTTCCGTGTCGGTGCATCTTGCCCAGGATCTTGCGCTTAAAGGTCTTCGTGTGCTTCTGGTTGAAGGTAACGATCCTCAGGGTACCGCATCTATGTATCACGGATGGGTGCCGGACCTGCATATTCACGCCGACAATACGTTGCTACCCTTCTATCTCGGCGAACGTGATGATGCCTTTTATGCGATCAGGCCGACCTGCTGGCCCGGCCTTGACATCATTCCTTCCTGCCTGGCATTACACCGTATTGAAACCGAGCTCATGGGACGCTATGACGAAGGTAAACTGCCAACTGAGCCTCACATGATGCTCAGACTGGCTATTGAATCTGTTGCTCAAGATTACGACGTAGTTGTCATCGATAGTGCACCAAATTTGGGTATTGGTACCATTAACGTGGTCTGTGCAGCGGACGTACTAATCGTACCTACTCCGGCTGAGTTGTTTGACTACACCTCTGCCCTGCAGTTCTTCGACATGCTTCGCGATTTGTTGAAGAACGTAGACCTCCAGGGGTTTGAGCCAGATGTCCGTATCCTGCTGACCAAGTACAGTAACAATAACGGTTCGCAGTCGCCGTGGATGGAAGAGCAGATCCGGGACGCCTGGGGCAGCATGGTTCTGAAAAATGTTGTTCGCGAAACTGATGAGGTTGGTAAAGGCCAGATCAGGATGCGTACTGTATTCGAACAAGCCATCGATCAGCGCTCTTCTACCGGTGCCTGGCGTAACGCGCTGGCCATATGGGAACCCGTCTGCAACGAAATATTTGACCGTCTTATCAAGCCGCGCTGGGAGATCCGCTGATGAAACGTGCACCTATTATTCCTAAATCTTCTCCCTCTTCTTCTGCGGGTGCTCAGTCTTCTGCGCCCGCTGCGCCGATGGTTGATTCCCTGATCGCTCGTGTCGGCGGCATGGCCAAAGGAAATTCTATCGTTTTACCCGTATGCGGACGAGACGTAAAATTCACGCTGGAAACAGTCCCAGCAGGTCAGGTAGAAAAAAACACTCACGTCTGGGGTGGGAATGAGCGTGTACAAGCGTTTCTGACGGAAGATGCTCTCGACGATCTCATTCCTTCTTTCCTGCTTAGCGGCCAGCAAAACCCTGCTTTTGGTCGCCGGATTGACGGCGGGATCGAGGTTGCTGATGGCAGCCGCAGGCGCATGACGGCTATCCTGACTTCTTCTGAATATCGCGTGCTGGTTGGCGAGCTGGACGATGAACAGATGGACTCATTGTGTAAACTCGGAAATGACTACCGGCCTACCAGTGCCTTCGAACGGGGAAAACGCTACGCGCAGAGACTAGAAAATGAGTTTGCGAATAACATTTCAGCTCTGGCCGATGCTGAAGGAATTTCTCGTAAAATTATTACGCGCTGCCTCAACACGGCCAGACTACCTAGCGAGGTAATATCTCTTTTCTCTCATCCAGGTGAACTTTCGGCAAGGGCCGGTGAACAGTTATTTAAGGCGTTTGAAGGCAAAGAATCATTGCTGGCTGAACAAACCGCGTCTCTTATCGCAGGACGAAAAAACGGTCTCCTTTATGAGTCAGAAGAGGTCATTCAGGAACTGAATTCGGCGCTGACTAAAGGCACTCATTCGGTACGGGAACCTGCGGTCAAGAAAGACTTTGCTCCGGGGGCGACTGCGCAGTACAAGGGAAATAAGGTGTTGTTCAGTCTGGACAGAACCAAAATCCCCGAGACTCTTATTGCACAGTTTGAAGAATTACTCACTCGTCTGAATCGTTAATCATTGTCCTGGGACCGTGGTCCCAGAACGCCGGCCCTGCTCCTGCATTACTCTGTGAAGACATAGAACTAATAAAGAATTACTTTTAAGTAATATAAAAATTTGAAAACATGACAGTTGGGGCGGTGGTCCCAACTGTCATATACCCTATCCTGTGTTTATCCTTGACTCTGCCAGACTCATATCCCGTAAGCTGCAACTAACACAATGCGTGTTGGGACCATGGTCCCAACACGAGGTTGGTTCGCGTTGCTCATCACTCACCCTCAATCAGGCAGACATGAGGCCAGACTCCGCTATATTTAATCTAACCGCACATCACTATGACAGCTGGGACCATGGTCCCAGCCTAAGTACCTTTAGGTGCTGCGTGTTCATAATTTCCTGAACTTGCTGTCTTAGCTTGTATTTACTCAACTTAGACTTGTTGGGACCGAGGTCCCAACCTAAATCATTCAGGTGCGAACCGAGTTCGTGAGTTTCTTCGCCATTACCTACGCCACAGCAAGGATAGCGTAACATCCGGATTAATTTGATATCTGCTGGGACCATGGTTCCAGCACCAATCTAAAATGCCATATCTATTGGGAACGTGGTCCCAGTCTGCGCGTCTTTAAGGCGGATATATTTAGCATTGCGCTTGGCCTTCGCTAGGTATTTATCCCTTTCAAACTTAGTCATGCTAACTGTAACAATTCGGTCTGCACACTTACTATTTGGTCACCCCTTGCTGAGCAAGTTTGCACGTCTATGGGTCGCAGTTTTGTTAGTACTCGTCCGAGCCCACTTCAGGTCGATGCTACGTTTAACACCAGCGGGTATCCTTCTACAGGCTTTTAAGAGCATGGCATGCCAGAAGGCCAGGCAACGACAAACACTCTTCATACTGAAATTGCATTTCCTGCCGGGGCATTAACTCAATACATTTCATATGTGTTAACAATGGTATTCAGGTGAAGTGGAAAACCTCTAAGGGGAGAAATCGCCGGTACCACTTTGCCTATAACACGAGCGCAACTGGAATATCAGCCCAGCGAGTTGTCCACGCAGGGCTGAGCATTTCGCGCTTCATCTTCCATTCAGTATTAACGCCCTGACCCGCAAACCAGAGATTTCCCAGACCGGACTGATTAATGCCGTCCAGCACCTTCATTAACTTTGCACTGTAAGGGTGGGGGGCGTCCTCATCAAACAGGCTCAGCTGGCTGACACCATTGGGGGTGAAGTCATCAAGCATAATCCCTGCTTTCATGTACCGGCGGCCTTCCAGCCAGATGCGGTCCAGCGAGCGCATAGCCACAGCTATCACATCGCGGGTATCCTGAGTGGGAAAACTGAGATTTTCACTGGCGCTGTTACCATAAAACACCTCACCTTGTGCGTGAGAAGAAGTGCGGATAAATATCCCCACGCGGCGGCAGAACTGCCGTTCGCCTCTTAGCTTCTCGGATGCGCGCGTCGCGTACTGGCAGAGCGCCTGCTGCATAGCCACTTTTGACGTAATGCGCTCGCCGAACGATCGCGAACATACAATCTGCTGTTTCGCAGGGGTAAATTCTTCCAGCGGAATGCAGGATTCGCCGTTGAGTTCGCGTACGGTCCGTTCCAGCACCACGCTGAAGTTTTTGCGAATGAGGGTAGGGTGCGCACGCGACAGCTGCAGGGCGTTTTCGATGCCCATAATGTTCAGCTTCTTAGCAATGCGCCGTCCAACGCCCCAGATTTCTTCGACCGGTTGGTTTTGCAGGAGAGTGGCGGTTCGTCTGGGGTTCCCGGGTGTCAAAGCCAGTACTCCCCGAAACTGCTTCCACTCTTTACTGGCCCACTGAGCACTTTTGGCCAGTGTTTTGGTGTGCCCCATGCCTACGCCGACAGTCAGACCGGTTGTGGCCAGCACGTGCGCTCGCAGGCGCTGCCCGAAGTGTTCGAAGTCCTCACACCCATCGATACCGGTTAAATCCAAGAACATTTCGTCAATGGAGTACTGCTCTACCTTCGGCGTCATCTCCTCCAGTGCCGTCATGACCCTCTGGGACATGGAATGGTTTATGTGGAATACAAAAACAACGTCCGGCAAGGTCCATTTTTGCCATCTCATTTTAATTAACGTACCCGCGCAACGGGAATGTCAGACCAGCGTGTTGTCCACGCAGGACTGAGCATTTCCCGTTTCATTTTCCATTCAGTATTTATCCCCTGTCCGGCAAACCAGATGTTCCCCAGCCCTGACTGATTAATGCCATCAAGTACCTTCATCAGTTGCGCACTGTTTGCCCTTGGTTTGTTCTCTTCGAAGAGACTGAGTTGTGTAATACCGTTCGGCGTAAAATCATCCAGAGCAATACCCGCTTTCATATAGCGCCGGTTGTCCAGCCAGATACGATCAAGTGAACGCATAGCGACTTCGATAATGTCGCGTGTATCCTGAGTGGGAAGGGCAAGTTTTTCGCCAGCATTGTTCCCGTAGAACACTTCATTAACGGCGTGTGGTGACGTCCGGATAAAAATCCCGACGTGACGGCAAAACTGACGCTCTCCCCTTAATTTTTCAGCTGCGCGCGTTGCGTACTGGCACAGTGCCTGCTGCATGCTTTCCTTAGAGGTAATGCGTTCCCCAAAAGAACGTGAACAGACAATCTGCTGTTTGGCCGGAGGAAGCTCTTCAAGTGGTATGCATGATTCGCCATTAAGCTCACGTACCGTCCGTTCCAGTACAACGGAAAAGTTATCCCGGATGAACTTCGGACTGGCCTGTGAGAGCTGAAGTGCGGTAGTGATGCCCATCTGGTTCAGGCGCTTACCGATGCGTCGCCCCACGCCCCAGATTTCCTCAACTGGCTGGTTTTCAAGAAGAGTTGCCGTTCTCCTCGGATTGCCTTTTGTCAGCGCCAGCACGCCACGAAATTGCTTCCACTCCTTGCTTGCCCACTGCGCAGATTTTGCCAGCGTCTTGGTTGGCCCCATGCCCACACCTACGGTAAGACCCGTAGTGCTGAGCACGTGGGTTCTGAGGCGCCGACCAAAATGTTCAAAGTCTTCACAGCCGTCTATGCCCGTCAGGTCCAGGAACATTTCGTCAATGCTGTACTGCTCTACGCGAGGTGTCATCTCTTCCAGAGCAGTCATGACTCGCTGGCTGAGGTTATGGTAAAGCCCGTAGTTCGAGCTGAAAATAAAGACCTTTTCTGGAAAACCTTCCGTTTTTATCTGAAACCAGGGTGCTCCCATTTTTATGCCCAGCGCTTTCGCGCCGGCACTGCGGGCAATGACACAGCCGTCATTATTGCTGAGCACGACAACGGGTTTGCCACGTATATCCGGCCTGAACAGCGCTTCGCAGCTGGCATAAAATGAGTTGACGTCCGCAAGTCCAAACATAGGCATAGCTACTTCCTGCGCGCACGCGTGCTGTTAAAGAACCAGGTGACAACACCAAGCAACTGAAGCTCTTCCGGGTATATCACGGAGTAGGCGGGATTCATGGGCAGCAATGCAAGTCGCGGTTGCAGCTGCAAACGCTTAACGGTGAACTCACCGTTGACTTCAGCAATGACAATATCGCCGTGCGAGGCTTCTTCGGCGCGGTCAACCACCATGACATCACCGTCACAAAGACCCAGCTCCTGCATGCTGCTTCCGCTTGCGCGAACAAAGAACGTAGAAGCGCGGCGTTTTATGCAGAGCTCGTTCAGATCTAACTCTTTCTCCACATAATCCTGGGCAGGGGAGGGGAATCCAGCAGCGCATGGATCTGCGTAAAGCGGCACTCTTAGCGGCGGCGTAAATACGGGAGGCCAGAGTAGCGTCAGGCCCTGCGTGTAACTAACGGCCTTCATTTTTTAAATCCCGGGCACCTGGCAATGATTGATTTAGTAAAAAAGATGAAATGCGCATGAAAACCCCCAAACTAATACTGTTCATGTATACAGTATTAATGAGCTTCGAAGCGCTGACAAGTGGGGAGATGTGACTTATTCGAATAAAAAGGGTGCTGCTCAGTACGATCAATCCCTTAGAAGACAATTTTACAAAAGGATTCTCGTGTACCTATGGGCAGCTTTGAGCGAGGAGCTGACGTCAAAACTATGGGATAGGAATGTTATGCCGCATTAGACATAACATCTATTGTCCAACTGGCATGAAAAAGCCCGTTTTGCGGGCTTCAGTCGTAGATTTCGCGTCGATGGCTTATATAGGGGGCAGCATGGGAAAGAGAAATCATCTTACGTTAAGCATTTGGGCTTAAGAGGTGATTTCGTTCCATTGAGCAGAAACCCATGACTGTAAGGGATGTACGGAACTATCTTTCGAATAACAGAGGGCGGAGCAGCGGTAGTTCAGGTGGTTATCTATACCATACTGGTAAAAAAAAGCCTTGGCATAGGATATTTTTCCTTTTCCAAGCGGCCCCCACCTTGATGCCCGAATGGGCATGTGCTTTGCTTATTATCGCTATGACGAAAAGGTGAAGAATTGTATTTCCCTCTAACTCACACTGCCATAGGACGGTGTTGCGAGCCATAACTCAACCAATAAACTGATTGGAGAAATCCTATGAGTACCGATACCCTCTCCCCGAAAAAAAACGAATCCGCACCTCCCATTTACCTCCATCTGGAAGATGAAAATGGACAGTGTGCATGTGGAGATGATGAGGGCGCTGAGTTGAAGCAAGCGAACTTCGAGACAAAGATCGAAGATAACAAACTCCGAATCAACTTGTCCCAATATGGAGCAATGCCAGTGATAGGCCCAGCAGATGAGATAGCCGCTGTGCGCGTGCACGTTCGCGGCAAAGCGGTGTCAGTGTTTGCTATCTACGAAGACCCACAGAAAACCGCAACTATGGGCTGTTGTTCTGGCTCTGGATGCAGTTGCTATGCACGCGGTTGCTATTGCTAGCAAGTAGGGCCCATCAGGTGTCCGGATTTACCATAACACCCCTTCCGGCACCTTTCCCCGGCTCAAATCCCGAAAAATGCCCTTGATGATTTCGGCGCATTTGCATAGCTATGCAGTGAAAACTCTTCTCCAAAGATTAATGCATACAGATGTTGAAAACGTCCGCTCCTGGCACGAAACTGCCAATGCATGGGCGAAAAAGCTGTAGTAAGCGATCAGCGGACATTTTCCTTATTGAGGACATAACAACTCAATCACACTTGTTGACTGGAATTTTATTTCTACTATTCTGGAAATATAGATAAATGGGGATTGCTATGGACCTGAACACTGCAGCCAGCGCCTTAAAGGAACTCGGCCATCCTACGCGGCTGGCCGTTTACAAAACGCTGGTTAAGGCCGGACATGGTGGGTTGCCGGTCGGCGATATACAGAAGCATCTGGATATCCCTGCATCCACGCTGAGCCATCATCTTTCCGCGCTGATGTCTGTCGGGCTTATCCGCCAGGATCGTCAGGGGCGTACGCTGTTTTGCCTGCCACAGTATGAGCGGCTGGAGCAGCTGCTGGCCTTTCTCGTCGAAGAGTGCTGCAGCGGAGAAGGGGGATGCGGCTTCAGCCTGCCCACACAGTTAACGGAGAAAACACAATGAACCTGACGGACATGACGCTACCCAATATCGATGCTGACCTGTTTGATGCACCGGTGACGACCGCAAAGCTGGCGGCGACAGAGCTCACTCATGCGCCGCGCATACTGATGCTGTACGGTTCTATACGTGAACGTTCGTTTAGTCGTTTTGCCACGGAAGAAGCGGCTCGACTGCTGACGGCGATGGGAGCCGATATCAGAATTTTTAATCCATCCGGCTTGCCTCTTCCCGATGACGCGCCTGAAACGCACCCTAAGGTTGCCGAGCTGCGCGAGCTGGTGCTGTGGTCAGAAGGCATGGTGTGGTGTTCACCGGAGCGTCACGGCGCGATGACCGGCGTGATGAAAGCGCAGATTGACTGGATACCGCTGGCAACCGGCGCGGTGCGCCCGTCTCAGGGTAAAACGCTGGCGGTGATGCAGGTCAGCGGCGGCTCTCAGTCGTTTAACGCGGTGAATCAGATGCGTATTCTGGGGCGCTGGATGCGCATGATCACCATCCCTAATCAGTCTTCCGTGGCCAAAGCCTGGGCGGAATTCGATGAAGCGGGTCGGATGAAGCCGTCGGCCTATTACGAGCGCATCGTGGACGTGATGGAAGAACTGATGAAGTTCACCGTGTTGACGCGTGGACGAAGCGACTACCTGATCGACCGCTACAGCGAGAGAAAGGAGAGCGCGGAGCAGCTCTCAGCCAGGGTTAACCAGCGCAGCATCTGATAAAACCGGCGAAACGCCGGTTTTTCTTTTCATCCTTTCTGATTACTGGCTGACGCGTTTACCGTCCGCACCAATCACCACTTCGCCATCTTCTTTAGTAAACGGGCCCTGTTGCGGGTCAGGCAGAATGTCCAGCACGACTTCTGAAGGGCGGCAAAGCTTTGTTCCCAGCGGCGTTACCACTATCGGGCGATTAATCAGGATCGGGTGAGCAAGCATGGCATCCAGTAGCTGTTCATCTGAGAAGCTGTCGCTGGCGAGGCCCAGCTGTTCATACGGGTCAGTATTTTTACGCAGCAGCGCCCGTACACCGGTACCCATCGCTTCAATCAGCGCTTCAAGCGTTTCACGCGTCGGCGGGGTTTCAAGGTAATGGATCACTACGGGTTCTGCGCCGCTGTTGCGGATCAGCGCCAGCGTATTGCGCGAAGTGCCGCAGGCGGGATTGTGATAAATGGTGATGTCAGACATGGTAAAACCTCGTGTATGGGGGCCGCATGCGCCGCCCCGGATTATCGTCAGATCGACAGACGCAGCGCGAGCGCGGCAAGCGTAACGGTCAGCACCGGCAGCGTCATAACGATGCCGACCCGGAAGTAGTAACCCCAGCTGATACGGATGTTTTTCTGTGACAGCACGTGCAGCCACAGGAGTGTTGCCAGGCTGCCAATTGGCGTGATTTTTGGCCCAAGATCGCAGCCGATAATGTTGGCGTAAATCATGGCCTCACGCACGATACCCTGTGCCGAACTGGCATCAATGGAAAGCGCGCCAATCAGCACCGTGGGCATATTGTTCATGACTGATGAGAGGAGGGCAGTGAGATACCCGGTACCCATCGCCGCCCCCCAGACACCCGAAGCGGAGAAATCATTGAGCAGCGTGGTCAGATACTCCGTCAGACCTGCATTACGTAATCCATAGACCACCAGGTACATGCCCAGTGAAAACACCACGATCTGCCAGGGCGCATTGCGCAGCACCTTGCGGGTATCAATCACGTGCCCGCGCCGCGCGATCAGCCAGAGGATCAGTGCGCCGACAGCCGCGACCAGGCTCACCGGCACGCCGAGCGGTTCCAGCGCAAAGAAGCCAGCCAGCAGCAAAATAAGCACCACCCATCCGGTGCGAAACGTGCTGATATCACGTATGGCGTCACGTGGTGCTTTGAGCTTCGCCTCGTCATACTTTGCCGGGATTTCCTTCCGGAAAAACAGGTGCAGCATAACGAGTGTCGCCAGCACTGAGGCAATATTGACCGGCACCATAACCGACGCGTAATCACTGAATCCCAGATGGAAAAAGTCCGCCGAAACGATGTTGACCAGGTTAGACACGATAAGCGGCAGGCTTGACGTATCGGCAATAAAACCCGCAGCCATCACGAACGCCAGCGTCGCACCACGGCTGAATCCGAGCGCCAGCAACATGGCAATCACGATCGGCGTCAGTATCAGCGCCGCCCCATCGTTAGCGAACAACGCTGCCACCGCCGCGCCCAGCAGCACGATATACGTGAATAGCAGCTTTCCGTTGCCGCCACCCCAGCGTGCTACGTGCAGCGCTGCCCACTCAAAAAATCCTGACTCATCCAGCAGCAGGCTGATGATAATCACCGCAATGAACGTGGCCGTGGCGTTCCAGACTATCTGCCAGACCACGGGAATATCCCCTGGGTGTACCACGCCCGTAATCAACGCCAGCGCGGCTCCGGCCACCGCGCTCCATCCAATACTGAGCCCGAGCGGCTGCCAGATGACGAACACCAGGGTGAGAATAAAAATTGCGCCTGCCAGCAGCATGCTGCCTCCTTTTTAATTAATCAACGCCAAACACATTCGGATAAACGAATTTGTTTGGTTAAATTTTTTTTTTACAGACAGACAGCTCTGCCGTTAGTGGTTGCATGATCGAGCTGTGAATGACCCGCCAGGTCGCGGATTTCGTCACGCTGACTCAGCCACGCCTGTTCAATGACAGAGGCCGCCCAGGCTGGCATGTGTGGGGAGAGGCGATAGTGGATCCACTTGCCGTCGCGTCGATCGCTGAGTAATCCACTGGAACGCAACATTGCGAGGTGACGGGAAATTTTCGGCTGTGGAAGATTCAGTGTGCCGGTGAGTTCACACACGCAAAGCTCTCCCTTCTCTTTCAGCAGTAGCACCAGCGTCAGGCGGGTTTCATCCGAAAGGTTTTTGAACAGTTGCAGTGGCGTCAGAGATAACATGTTGATTCCCGATCCAGGATGATCCAAGGGTAGTTGAAAGAGCATAGTCTAAAAACATATTCGATAAAAGGCATATGATTCACTCTGGAGCTATTTTTACTGAACGGGAAATCTGGCCTGCTCCGCCTCGATTCAGGCACAGGCAAGTCAGCCATCACCGCGCCTGGCCTGTTGCAGCCCGTTTCATCCTCCAGGCTTAACGGCCAGTCTTTTAAGGGCCTGATCTATTTTTTCGGCATCATTCTCTACAATCGCTTTTTCATCGGCGGTGAGAGGGACTTCTTCAAGGTAGCGTTTTACTGAGGCTTTACTTTCCAGTATCAGCCCGCGCGCGCTGTCTTTGAGCAGGTTAAAATCACAGCCGATGCAGGCCATCCGGTGCTGACAGCTGCTCCAGAACGGATTTGTGCAGTAGGAATCGCCCAAATCATAGTACGTCGCGGGGCCGGTCAGGCTGGCGGCTTCCGGATCGTGGTCAATCAGTACGCTTATCATGTGGGCGACCCTGTCTGCTTTGACAAACGAGGCTGCCAGCTGAGTCGGGCGGATGCGGAGATAATGCATGGTGGACTGGGGCGTTGAGTGCCCGGTCCACTGCATCAGTTCGTACAGAGACATCTCCTGCGGAACGCTCGCCAGCGCGGTCACTGCCGATGCCCGACCCCGGTGACTGGTTATTGTGCCACCGCTGTCCTCTACGGGGACGCCGGCTCTTGCACACAGCATCGGTATCAGCGTGCGGTTCATGATAGCGCTGCCTGCGGGCTTCCCCCGGAACTGAAACAGAAGCCGGACTTTCTCACCGGTCCGTTCATCAGCCAGCATGGCCTGTTCTGTCGGGCGTTCGGCCAGCCAGGTATCGACATATTTTTTCACCACGGCCGCCACGGGTTTAACATAGGCTTTTGAGGTCTTTCCGGCGGGAATATGCAGGTAGCACAGGGTCCCGGCAGGAATGACGCTGCCGTCCTCTTTCACTATTTCATCTGCCTGCGGCGCGATACACCCTGTGGTCAGGCGGAGCAGCTCGTTTTTCCGCAACCCTGCATGGGTCCAGATAACGGCCATCGCCTGCAGCATGGCCAGCGGATAATGGATTTCAGTGAGCAGGTCTTCCTGGCGCAGATTCAGGCTGGCCCAGATGAGCTTCAGCCAGACCGGATCGTCGATAACCCGTGGATTGACGCCGCGACGGAACAGGGGCGTGTCCGGTGTGGAAAGATGACGGGCAGGGCTGAAGCGCAGGCGCCCCCAACCCCAGTTTTCATAATCGATCATGAAACGGCGAAGCGCATAGATTACACCCGCGCGGGAGTGGGGCATCATGGGTTCGCCGGATCGTATCGATTTACGGGTGCCTCTCTCCGTGCCCAGCTGAAGCTCATCCACGTTCATCCGGCCCACCGCCGCAATAAAACTGGCGCAGATTTCCAGCGTCCAGTCTGCCGGTTCCCGCACCTGCGGATGCTCCCTTGCCAGCCAGAGGCCGCAGCGCAGAATAAAACTGTACTGGCTTTCCCGGGTACGCGGTCGCAGCACTGACGTTTCCCGCCAGCGCCGGCACCAGTGCACCCAGGCGGGATCGATTCCTTCGACCGGTTTTTCATACCACTTCGTATAGTTGCGCATCCTCACCGGGGCGCTGATGATGCCCAGCGCAGCAAGCCCGTGTGAGACCCGGCCGACGTAACGGGATGTCGCGTTATCGATGCTGTTCTGTGCCTGCCAGAGCAGTTCGGTCG
Source organism: Pantoea sp. SO10 (assembly GCF_005281435.1). Taxonomy (NCBI): domain Bacteria; kingdom Pseudomonadati; phylum Pseudomonadota; class Gammaproteobacteria; order Enterobacterales; family Erwiniaceae; genus Pantoea; species Pantoea sp. SO10. The sequence goes on along the minus strand of NZ_CP040097.1, from coordinate 74,725 downwards.
TAAACGTCTCAAGCCGGGGATCCCTGTTCATTATCATCAGCATTGCCAGCACGCCGGATGTGTGCTGTTTCTGGCTTCCCGCGGCATAACCCAGTGACGTCAGCGTATCGGTCAGCCGGTGCAGCTCCTGATAATAAAAACTCTGACCGAAGATGGCGCAGGCATAGAGGGCGGGTTTTCGGATATCAGGGAGGCTGAGCGTGTCATGCAGACCTCCCAGGTGCCAGGCAAAAGCGGCCATCAGAGGACGACCCTCCCTGACTTCCCGGCAGAGCGTCTGCCAGCGTTCCTGAGGCCAGCACCAGCAGGGCGCACCTGATGCATTCATGTCGCGCAGCAGTCTTGCTATAACCAGCCCGGCGATTTTGCTGCTGCATCCGCTTGCGGCGGCAATATCCGTCAGCGGCCTGATAAGGTCAGGCGCAGGTTTCATCCTTAACATACCGGACCGGCTGTGAGAGCTGGCCAGCGCCGTCCGCTCATCGGAAGTCAGTGACGTTTCCAGCCGGTATTCATCAATGCTGAAGGCTCGCCAGCTGATTCCGGTCGGTGTGCTTGTGCTCATGTTAATTCTCCTGGCTGAAAATGAGGTTCGCCATTCTGATATCTGCCGTTTCTACCGCGCCTGCCATCCTGGCGGCGAGATCCCGTCCGGAAAGGTGGATGTAAATCTGGGTAGTCCCCGGATCGCGGTGTCCCGCATAGGTAGCCAGCTCGTGCAGCTTCCAGCCCGCACGGGCGAGATGTGTGAGGCGGAGGTGGCGGAAGGTATGCGTTGATATGTCCGGCAGCCCTGACATCAGTGCCCAGTTCCGTACCGTTTTGCTCCAGGTCCAGAAGGAAAGCGGCGCGCCCTGATTGCGGTCGGACGCAGAACGGAACAGGGCACCTCTGGCGATCCCTTCCCGTTTCATCTGCAATAGATGCGCCGCCAGCACGGGTGCCACGGCCGGGCTGTAGCAGACGATGCGTTCACGCCGGCTCTTGGTAGTTTCAGCCCGGATACGGATAAGCCGGTGCGCAAAGTCGAGGTCGTCAACACGCAAGGAGGTAATTTCAGATCGCCGCAGCGCGCCGTAATAGGTTAATGCCAGCATCAGGCGGTCACGAAGCGGGGATGAGGCAGCATGAAAAAGAAAAGCCTGCCACTGCGCATCGTCAGGGATCCGTGGCAGCTTTACGACGCGGGGAACCAGCCCTCTACCGGAACTCAGCATGCCAGGCGTGCCGGAACGGGGCAGCGGATTCACCAGACAGAGATCCTGGTACATCAGAAAGTCATACCATAGGCGGATCGCCGACAGGCGCAGCTGGAGCGTGGCGCTGGCCACGGGAAAGGGCATGCCGGGTAACTGAGGGCTGATGTAGGCGGCCAGATCTTCAAACCGGGCCTTTTCAGGTTCAATGCTGTTCTGGCTGCAGAACGCAAAATAATGGCTGAGGGCATTGCGGTAGGCGGTGAGCGTGGCCTGCGCCCTGCCCAGATCGGATAACAGTTTAAGCCAGCGCTCAGCCAGCGCCAGGCTGTGTTCATTCGGTGAAATCAGCATTGTGTTTACCTCTGACAGCAGTTCTGCTGCTCAAAGTTTACTCAACCAATGTTGCATTCCACTTAACTTACTATAGGGCGTAATTCGAACTAAAGACATGAATTTTGACGGGGTATCCTTCATTTTTTATCTGAAACCAGGGCGCTCCCATTTTTATTCCCAGCGCTTTAGCACCTGCGGAGCGTGCAATAACGCAGCCATCATTGTTACTGAGTACCACCACCGGCTTGCCGCGCAAATCGGGTCGAAACAGCGATTCGCAACTGGCGTAGAAGGAATTAACGTCTGCAAGGCCAAACATGGGCATAGTTATCTCCGGCGGGCACGCGTGCTGTTGAAGAACCAGGTTACGACGCCAAGCAGCTGCAGCTCTTCTGGATAAATAGTTGAGTAGGCAGGGTTCATGGGCAGAAGGGCGAGCCGAGGATGCAGCTGCAGACGTTTAACCGTGAATTCGCCGTTAACCTCAGCAATGACGATATCCCCATGTGAAGCTTCCTCAGCACGATCCACGACCATGACGTCACCGTCATAAAGGCCCAGCTCCTGCATGCTGCTGCCGCTGGCACGAACGAAGAATGTTGAGGCTCGCCGACGTATGCATAACTCGTTCAGATCAAGCTCTGACTCAACGTAATCCTGAGCAGGGGAGGGGAAGCCCGCCGCGCAGGTGTCCGCAAACAGCGGCACGCGAACGCGAGGCGTAAATATAGGCGGCCAGAGCAGTGTCAGGCCAGTGCTGTAAGCTGCGGGTTTCACAACAGTAACTCTCTGAAAGCCACAGCTTCTGCGGTTGAAAACGACATGACACAACCCATAAATCCTCCTTCCAATGACACTGTTTATATGTACAGTATCATTTAGGCGTGATTCAATGACAAGTCTGTATCCATGATGAATCGTCCCACTACCGATAATGCCCCTGAAGAATAATGAGTTATTTTCAGAATTCAGCTGGATAAAACGCATAGCGCCAGGGATTGGTTGCTAAGTGAGCAGTTGCTCCTGCCACCTTGCTCCCTCTGTCGTGCGATAAACTGCCCACAGGGTTTGCGGATAGCTGTACACCACAAATTGTGGACAACCCCTGCTGCGGATGAGGCGCAGAATTAACATCGCCTGCGATCCCGTGTGGCTCCTCAATATTGGGGCGCCACAAAATGCATACTCTTTCACTACATGATGCTGGCCTCTGGCGGCAGCCATGCTTCGCACCAAGCCTAACGTCGTCCTGTCCCAAGCCTTTCAGGCCATCGGGTAGCTAATGCTGACGCAGAAAATTAAGGCAAAAGATTCAGGCTAAAAGATTTATTTGCAATCGATAACTGACCGCGAGTGCAGAGGGGGTGAGGTGTTTCAGGTTCATCTACGCCGACGCACTTGAAAAATCGCCGCGTCACGATCGATATTCTCAGTCCAGGTGTAAAATTTACTTTTCTGTCAATGGCTTATCCCTGAGGTGTTAGATCACACCGGCCTGTATATTCTGAATACCGAACGTTTCAAGCCGAAGACCATTGGCCATCTGCTCACGCAGACAGAAAAAATGGTATTTGCGCGCATCAAACCTGCGGAAATTGTGGCTGTAATGTGCAAAAGGGGAGGGCGATCATGAACACAACATCGTTGAAGACTTCAATGGCGCAAAGTTCTGCACATCCAATTGATGCAGCTGGCTTGAAATGAAATATGACAGCGCTTGCGTACCGGCTACAGCATTACTGACTCTGCCAGACATTGTTTTGCAGTTTGGAACCGCAGCGCCGGATTTTTTCATGAAGGCGATGCTACACTGGGCGGAGGCGCAGGAAAGTCATATCTGCGAAGCAGAAACAGCACTGGTTACAAACTGCAGCTGTTTAAAAGCAGCGTACAGAATGCTAACAGCATTCTGTGAGATCAATAGGGAACAGGTTATCTCAGTATCACGTTCATATTCATAAAACTCCAGTTTAGCGGTTAAGCTCATAATTTTTTATAAATTGGATTAACTCCACCTCTAAAATGTTTTCAGATATTATCCAGAGGTTGTTGGATTAAATTATTGTTATAGGGTTCAAGGATGATTTTTGAACGGTAATCATTAAGAATGGAGTGAGTTTTAGTACCCACTCCACTGAGGGATATTTAATTTTCTAGATTGCTTATGATGTTGTTATAATGATTGAAGCTACCCAGTATAGGGTATTTTATTAGACATAGTGCATACAGAAAGATCATGAACAAGGATATTAATCCTGTTGCTAATGCCATTGGTAATTGCTCTCTTGATTCAGAGAATGAAAATGCTGCTTGCGAAAATATAATTGATAGGGTTATATATAAGAAAACTAGTAAGGCACCTTTGTTTCTTTTTTTACGGAATCGAGGTCGACTAAGAGATAGGGTAGTGTTTGTAATTGAAGAGTTTATAACTGTCACTTCTTTATCTAAACAGTCAATTACTGTTCTGACAGACGTTTCTTTTTTAATGTCTATGCCAGAGTTCTTCTTCAGGATATGTAGCATTAAAGAAGCAAGTTTGGTATCTCTCAATTTTGTCAATTCAAAAAGCACTTGTGACTTGAGCTTCTGCTTTGCAACTTCTTTAGCATCTGACAATTGTCCATTGCTATCCTCAAGTGAGGATATTTCCTTGTAGACAGATATTCTTTCATTCGAGAATTTTTTCAGCCTTCCATGAACCCAAAGAAAAAGTTAACTGCTGCTATAAATATGGTGACAGTTAAAGTCAGCAAGGTCGCATTGCTAATGTTGTCCATTTTTTTCCTTTAAATTATTAATATGAATTCGGATTTAAACGTAAATATTAGATCTGTTTTGACATCGGTGCTGTAGTATTGATATCGTTCACATGCACTACGTCGCCAACTGGCGACCCACCAATGGTCCAATAGCTTGAGAGGACCGCCTTCGGGTAGCTGCTAAAAACACTCCTGTAGCCTGAAAGGGAGAACATATCAGTGTGGTACATCTGCTCGCTCCTGGAAGCAGATATCGTCAACAATGCGCACCTACGACGCGACGATGGGGGTTTCTTAAACATACCAACGCAGGGCTGTTTTTTATGCCTCTTGCTCTCAGATAAAGCGTCCACAACGATGTTTTTTCACTTTCGTTATGAATTTTTCAGGGATAAGCCCTGAGCTGCATACGACTTTTGCAATGACGCATAAGCCCATTTTGTACATTTGGGCGCTTGCGGAAAATGCATTAGAAGCATGAAGCTGCGCGGCGTCACTTTCGTTCGAGTGAAACGAGAACAAAGTGACGCGCGCAGCGCATAACGACCAAACCCACGCACAGTGCGTTTTTCAGCAGGCCGGTACAATCTGACGTGCACGTATTACGTGTTTTCAGGTGCTCAACTGGCTATTTATCAACCATGACGCGACGTTAACGAACAACCCGTTAAGGGCGTTTTATTAGAAGGAGAATGATCGACTCGGTATCGATGGCGACATCAGGGAACTGGTGTACGGAGGCAGACTGACTAACGTCAGCACGGCGTAAGCCGCAAACAGGTCAGAGACCTGGGGAGCCTCGTAAGAACTCAACATTTCGCCGCCCCGATGCACAGATACCAGTCGAGACGCAGGAAGCGCAAAAGCAACCGTGTCATCGGGGAAGAGATGTACAGAGTCAGAGTCATACAGCTGTGGGTTTGTGGGCTAACAGCTGTAGATTCTGAAAGGAGGTATACAGTGGCTGGAAAATTAAGTAAGCAGCTCGTGACGCTCGCACGTCAGGGCGGAGGAAGTTTTAAAACAGTTTCTGATCGCTCAAAGATTGCCAGCCGCTTTTCGGAGCGACTGGCAACCCTTAATATTCAGATTCGGGACGTAAGCCATATTAAGATCAAACATATCGAAAACTATATCCGAAGTCGTCAGGTTGAAAATATATCGTCCAGAACGTTGCAAAATGAAATGGCCGCATTACGTTCAATCCTTTCACAGGGGGGACGTAACGTTCTGGCTAATCCTGCGCATGAAAAGCTGAGCAATCAGGCGCTGAATATTTCTGGTGCCAGCAGGGAAGGGACTAAGGTCGCCATTTCTGATGAACGCCTTAAGGAAATTATATCGACCGTATCAGAAAAAGATCGTGGGATCGCTTTAGGTATTCAACTGGCAAGATATATTGGTCTCAGGGCTGAAGAAACTGTTCAGTCAGCAAAGTCACTCAAGACGTGGCGAAAAAGTTTGCTCGCCGGTGAAAATAATGTTCGCGTTGTATTCGGCTCTAAAGGAGGGCGTCCGCGTGATGCAACGATATTCGAAAGAGACAGGGTTGTCGCTTTATTAAATGAGGCTATTCGTTATGTGGATGATAATAACGGTAAGTTAATCGACAAGCCAACGCTTCACCAGGCGCTTGACCGCTATCATAATGTATTACGTGAAAGTGGAATGACGGGAATACATGCGCCGCACAGTATCAGGTACGCTTATTCTCAGGACGCCGTAAATCATCACCTTGAAAATGGCATGAGCCGAAAAGAAGCTGAGGCTTTAGTGTCGATGGATCTTGGACACGGTGACGGGCGCGGAGATTATGTTGCGCGTATTTATAACCGCGTTGACGAAATAGGTTAATAACGGGGTCTTGTAATTTTCCTCAAACAGGCGCTATTATTAAAACGCTTCTTATGTTGTCTTCGGACAACCACCAATGGTCAGTGGCTTGAGATGACCGCCTTCGGGTAGCTTCAATAACACTCCTGTAGCCTGAAAGGGAGAACACATCAGTGTGGCACATCTGCTCGCCTTTGGAAGCAGATATCGTCAAACACGGCTCCTACTGCCTGGCGATGAAGGTTCATTCAACTATCCGGCTTCTGCCTTCGCTCTTCGGGGAAACATTCCCGACAGGGCAAATGTTTCTCTGTTTTTCAGGAGAAACTATGTCTGTAACCCGCTCGTTCCTTACTGAGCTGCGTATGCCTTTCGATATTGTTCTTTCAGCTGCAACCCGCGTTGCGTCTGAATACCCTCATATCACGGCTGCACTCAGGAGAACATCGTGGCTGTCTTCACCTTCCGGTCATTATGAGTTCTGTCCCCGTGTCTGGTTCGACGATCAGCGTTATCACGCCATTGTTATGGCAAGAACGGTGATTAACGGTCAGCCGGGCGATGAGTTCATTTTCAGCCGGCACGGTAAGCACTTTACTCACAATGCTGCTGCGAAATCCGCTCAGCTTGCCGCGTCTGACGCTGCGACCTTCCGGGTATTTACTGCTCAGAAGTAACGGCACAGTCGCCTCAGCTATACATTCGTTTTACGAATGCCCATCGGGAAACATCTTCCCGACAGGGCAGGTGTTTCCCTACTAACAGGAGAAACACCATGCAAACCCTTTCTTTACCATCTTTCTTTTCCATAAAAAGCATTTTTTCTGTGGCTTCCGCTGCGGCTGTATCCCTGTGGGATCGTGTTGCTGACGGCAACAGTAAAGATGAATGGGTAACGAACCGCGCCGGCTCACTGAGCTTTAAGGTGCAGGTCCATCAGTTATCCTCTGGAAAATGGACGTCCGGCATACTTACGCGTTCCGGCACCTTTTACGGCAATCATCGCTTTAGTTCGCTAAAACATCCTGCTCAGGAGTTTCGCTCGTATCGCCAGGCTCGCCGCTTCGCACTGAAGCTGGCGAATCAGCTCGCTACGTTACGTTTCGCTTATCAGTAAGGAGTTGGGTTATCTGGACGGCAAAGCCGTCTCAGCAATAGCCCGATCTGAAGCAATTTCACGTTAACCAACCCTGTGGGGATTTATTTCCCATCAGGGGGATAAATCCCACTGAATTTTGAGGATTTATCATGACTCCCATCTCCGTACCGCCTCAGCAGGTCACCTATAACGTGAAGCAGACCGGATGGATATCCCCGAGCCAGTGGCACAGTTTTACCCTGGCAGTAACAGAAGCATTCTGGCTGCTGCCGGTACATCTTCGTCCATGCTCGCCCACGAATGGTATGCGTATGCAACGCGCGTCCATGATGTTTCCTTCTCCGGAGATATTTGCTTTCGCCGGAAAAGACGAAGGGACTTACGTATCCAGAGGCGTGATGTTTACTCAGGATTTGAGTGCCGATTTTCGTATTGAAACAGAGGGGCAACCCGTCGATTTCTTCACGCGGATAGCGCTTATCCTGCTGTATCAACATTGTGAGAGCTGTTACGAAATATCGTCATCAGCCGGCGGCGTCAGCTGGTCTCTGCCTGTTCGATGGGCAATACGGCATGAGCTGATTTCAGATCATGCTGCGCCTCAGCCCTTCAGCACGCATGGGTTTATCACCGGCGCGGCTGATGAGTTGCTTATTAGAAGCGTGTCTGGCGGTGAACGACTTTTCACAACGGCAGACTGGGGGCTGGTTTCAGAGCTTGAGTTCACACTTGAGGCACTGAAAACCGACAAACGCTAACACCTCAACTTTAACCCATCGGGGATTTACGTCCCTGCGGGCGGTAAATCCCCTTTGAACTGGAGATTTACCATGACACAGACCTCAATCGATTCACTGGTCATTCCGGGCGTTTACCAGCTGGTCCAGGGGGCGTCCATAAAGGCGGAGCAGTGGTCCCGATTTACCGAGGTGTTGAAAGAAGCCTTCTGGCTTCTTCCCGCTCAGCTCCGGCCATATAAGCCGCTGGGTTTTGAGATGAACCGTGCTTCCGAACTGTTTGATGATGAAGGTTCGGTTACGTTCAACCATAAGGACAGTGCAGGCTACTGCTGCAATCCGTTCTACCTCAGGCAGACGCTTTCGGATGATTTTCAACCGTACCGCAAAGTTGAGAGTCAGCGATGCAGGCAGGATTTATTCGTGCGCATCGTGCTGGTTCTTCTGCATAACATATGCCCCGGCTGCTATCACATAACCAGTTCCTGCCCGCAGAGCTGGCGTTTCGCACAGCGATGGCTGGCGTGGAACATGGATATGTTTACCAAAGCACCCGAAGACATTCCGGCATCGTTCGTGATACCTGGCGCAGTTGAACACCTGCTGCTGGTTAAAACGTCCGGACCCGGCAAGCAGGTCACCACTGAAGAGTGGGAAGCGATTTCAGGTATTGAACTCTGGCTTGCCCAACAGCACAACGACTGACACATTTACCAACCCTTCCGGGATTTGCTCTCCGGAAGGAGGCAGGTCCCGCTGTTTCAGCAGGTGATCCTATGTTTACTTTCGACAGTAACGCGCTCGCGCAGCTGTTTCACGATACATACCATCAGACCATGTCGGTCAGGCTGGTTATCAGTTCGCAGGAAGGTTTGTTCCTGGAATTTCAGAACGGTTTACCCGGTCAGCTCTTCTACCGTAAGGCGCGGATACATGCGCTTGAATACAGCGGTGGCAGTTGCGATCCGGGCGTGCAGGTCGAACTTAAATTTGGTCACATCGCTGAAGAATACGGGCTCAAAGTTGATGATCCTGCCTTTTTCAGCGCGATGACGGCCAATGACAAAGTTGTTGTTCTGTCTGTCCGCTCCGCGTACCAGCTGAAACGCAAAACCATCAGCTGGCTGAGTGAGCGTAAGCTTGCGCTGCTCAGGCAAAGGATGGACGTCATGCGGACTTCGGATTTTCTTGAATGCCGCAGCGACGAAGAGCGGGCCGGGTGGTTCGGTTCGGCAGCATCCATGCTTGAAGAAGCAATATTTACAGACAGTAAGCGGTTTGACCGCCACAACTTTTATTTTTCAAGGCAGCAACTCCGGTTGCGGCTGAACAGCATAACCGCCGACGGAAAAATTATTTCTCCGGTGCGTTAACAACCTTCCCTGACGGGCGCTTTTCTCGCCCGTCAGGGAAGGGATGCGCCCTTTTTTCATCTAAGGAGCATCCCATGACTAAATCAACCAAAACCCGCCGCACGAAGAAAACTGAAAGTGTCGATCTGTACCAGAAGGTCACTGACCGCATCGTAGAGGCACTGGAAAATGGCGTCGCGCCCTGGACAAAACCGTGGCGCACTGTCGGTACCTGCGCCGCTTCAGGTCCGATACCGGTTAATGCCTTAACGGGCAAGCCATACAGCGGCGTAAACGTGCTGCTGCTGTGGCTGGCCGCTGAGGAAAAAGGGTACAGCACCGATCGCTGGGTTACGTATCGTCAGGCGCAGGAGCTGGGCGGACAGGTCCGCAAAGGTGAAGCATCATCTGAGGCCATTATCTTCAGGCCGTTTGAAAAGCAGGCTGAAGATCTCAGCGGAAACAAGCTGTTTGATGCTGAAGGCAAGCCACTGATGGAATCAAGGGCCATGATAAAGCCTAACTTTCTGTTTAACGTCGAGCAGTGTGATGGATTACCGGAAGGTGTCGCCGCCGTACCGCATGAATCACCCGTAACCGAATACCCCGGCACGATCGACTGGCCGACGGAAAAACGGATATGTGAGATTGTGCATATGGCGGGCGTTAAGGTGCAGTTCAAATTACAGAACCGCGCTTATTACGCCAGACACACTGATTCAATACTGATGCCAACGGCGGAGCAGTTTTTCAGCCATGCCGACTACTTCAGCACGCTGCTGCACGAAGTGGTACATGCCACCGGCCATGAGTCACGACTGAACCGTGAAGGCATAACCAAATCGGCGAAGAAGTTCGGCGATCCGGTTTATGCGTTTGAAGAACTGATAGCCGAAATGGGCAGCGCGTTTCTGTGTGCTCAGCTCGGCGTTTTCGGCGATGTTCAGCACGACAGCTACATAAAATCGTGGCTGGAAGTCCTGAAGTCCGACAAAAAAGCGCTTTTCCGTGCCTGCCGGCAGGCAAGGGAAGCCTCTGAGTTTTTACTGCAGTTAAAAGACAGCGCGGCTGAGGCCGCGTAACACACCAACCCGGCAGCATTGAATTATCGCGCTGCCGTCCCGTGAGGGCACTGACCCTTACGGGACAGTGCCCTCTTTTTTTTCGTAAAAAGAGGAATTAACCATGTCAGACTGGTGCCATAACCGTTTAGAAATCACCGGAAAATCCGCGCTCATCGGCATTATGGCAGAGTGGATCACCGGCGAAGCCGTACCGCTGTATCGCCACGCCGTCATGCGCAGCATAAAGTTGTTTCTGGCGGGATGCGGCGGACTGCTACGCCCGGTCAAAACGGAGTCATTTCCGCCGTTTCCCGCGCTGATGCAGAGCGGGACGGGACAGGGCACGCCGGCAAATCTGGCGTTTGATCAGTGGCTCGATCTGCTGCGCAGGGATGTACCGCTTGACGGTGAGAACCTGCGTAAAATCGAGCGAATTTACCATCAGTCCGGTATCGATGTGATTCGCTGGGACAACATTCCGGAAGTATCGCGCAGGCACATCGCGCGACTCATTGAGGAGCGCTATGCGGACTGGTTTGGTGTTGCCACCCTGTCCCGGGAAATTGAACCGGGGCAGTGCTGGGAGCGGCTGAGCCAGCTGCCTGAGCGGGCCCAGCCCTGCGATATGCTGCAGATTATCCCCGGTCGTCTTGCCGCTGAGCTGAACGGCAGCGGAGGTTTGCTTACCGGGATGTCTACGGCCGGCAGTTTTTACTGTCGTCAGTACGGCATGAAGTGGCCCGCAGGTCATAACGTCAGCTGGCAGCGTGAAGGACTGAGCAGCATAAAACTGTCGTTTGATTCCGCCTGGTTTCCGCCGGCAGGCGAGGTGATTGCGGCGCTTTCGTCCACGTTTGACTGTGAGATTCGCCACTGGTACAGCGAGCCTGTTCACGAACTGGATGGCTATGACTGTTACGATCGTGGCGAGCACGTCTGCAGCGCTGAGGCGACTGTTGATGAGCTGGACGACGGCAGGCCCGGGCTTCATCTTGTGCCGGCAGCTGAATCCGATGAATTACAGGCTGGAATGCCCGTACAGCGGACGGCACAGGCTTGAGTGGCAACGGCGAGTATTTGCGCTGCCGCGTCATTTCTACGGCTCATCTCAGCGCAGACGACAATGCGCTGCTGGATGAAATCACGACCCGTGAAGTCGAATACGGTGAGTGGATCCACTATGTCGGTGGGGGCTATCTGCTGCGGTTAACCGCGCGTTCTGCGCCGGTTCTGCGGCTTAAAGAGGCAGGGTTATCGAAAGAGGCCCGCCGCCTGATCGCTTCCGTGATGCGTTCGGACGCCGTGGAAGTCCTGATTTTCGAATCAGGGGCTCCGGAAACTGAGGGATTCACCACGTACAGCTGGTAACCAAAAAAGGTGAGCCGTAAGGCTTGCCACACACCCTGAGGGGAACACTTCCTCAGGGGCGTGTTCCCCTTTTTTATGGAGAACACGCATGACTTCTGTCAACCATCGCAAAGCATTCTTCGCGCTTTTCAACGCCACGGCCCGTTATCATCACCGGCACAAGGTGTTTGAAGACTTCGTCAGCTGCGCGGCGATTGCGCTGCACAACGGCGTTGTTCACGATGCCGGGCTGGAAAAGCAGTATCTGAGCATAATTGCCGGCTACGAAAAGGAAGACGTCACTCAGATGGCTGCGTTACTAGGTCACGTCGTCATGGCGCTCGATCAGGACCCTTGTGATTTCCTTGGCAGCGTTTTTATGGAGCTTGAGCTGGGTGATAAGTATCGCGGCCAGTTTTTCACGCCGTGGGACGTCTCGCGGATGATGGCATCGGTGCAGTTGTCCGGCATCGATGCGCTGATGCAGGCTCAGGATTTCATTACTCTGCAGGAACCGGCCAGCGGCGCGGGCTGCATGGTCATCGCCTTTGCTGAAGAGTTCGCACAGCGCGGTTATACGCTGTCAGAGCAGCTGTGGGTGTCGGTAACGGACGTTGATCCGCTGGCCGCCAATATGTCCTACATACAGCTCTCGCTCTGCGGTATCGCGGCTGAGGTTGTGACCGGCAACGCGCTGACGCTTGAACGGCGCAGGACACTTTACACTCCGCTGCATTACACCGGCAGGTGGGCAGCAAAACTCGGCCGCGCAACGTAACGCGCAGCCTGACCATAACGCCTCTCCGGAGGCGTTTTTTTTTGCAAATCGATATAGAGTTTGCGATGGATACCCCACTACCGGCAGGGCATGGTGCATGACATGACGCTGACGGAGGAACATCTTACATGCAACCCACGCAGGAGCAGGCACAGGTAATTGCCTGGAAAGGCAGACAACTTGTCGTGACGGCGTTCGCCGGCACGGGTAAAACGTCAACGCTTGAAGCTTACGCGCTGGCAAATCCCGGTGAACGCATGCTTTATCTTGCCTATAACCGCGCTATACGTGAGGAATCCGAGCGGCGATTTCCCTATAACGTGGAGTGTAAAACGTTTCATCAGCTGGCGTGGCCGGGGTTTGGCCGGCACCTTCAGGCGCGACTCGCCACATCCCTTCGCGTCACGGATATTGCACGTCTGCTCAATACGCGCCACTGGCTGCTGGCACGATCTGCGCTGAGCACACTTAACACTTTTCTCTACAGCGCCGACAGCGAAATATCACCTCTGCACCTGCCAGATGAAAGTGACAAGGGGGGACTGGATGCGGGAAAGATACTCGGCGCGGCACAGGTTGTATGGCATGAGATGACCCGAATGGATTCACATTTTCCGGTGACGCATGACATCTACCTCAAACTGTATCAGTTGTCTGTACCGGATCTCGGGAAGAGGTGGGACGTTATCCTGTTTGATGAAGCGCAGGACGCCAATCCGGTTACCCGTCAGTTTGTTCTCAGCCAGCCCTGCCGCATCATCCTTGTTGGCGATCGTTACCAGCAAATCTATCGCTTCAGGGGAGCTGAAAACGCGCTGGTTTCTCCACAGCTGGAGACCGCAGATCGGCTCTGGCTGACAAACAGCTTCCGGTTTGGTCCGGCGGTTGCAGACGTTGCGAATACTTTACTGGCGCAAGCAGGAGAATCGCGCGGCATATGTGGGCTCGGCGGTGAGGATCAGGTTGTCCCTGAGCTTCCAGCCGGAACAGCACATCACTGTGTTATCAGCCGGACGGTGGCGGGCGTGATTGGTTCGGCCCTTACGGCAAGCCTGGCGGGTAAAAGGGTGTACTGGGTAGGGGGGATAGAAGGTTACCGCATTGTTGAACTGGAAGATCTTTACTGGTTTTCGGTCGATATGCCTGACCGCATTATATCGCCCCAGCTGTCGCGCGATTACCGTGACTTTGAAGAGTACCGGTCCATTGCCAAAGCGACGAAAGATCCGGAGATGGGGCAGGGTGTCCGACTGCTGGACATGTACTTTCCCCTTCCGACGTTACTGGCGGTACTGAAAAAACAGGCGGTAACGCATGAGAGCGATGCTGACGTGACGGTAGTGACCGCGCACCGCAGTAAAGGGCTTGAGTGGAACGCGGTCAGTCTCAGCGATGATTTTGTTGATATTACCGACCCGCTTCTGAGCCCGCGCGAAAAGGAAGATGAGCTGAATCTTCTGTACGTATCGGTGACCCGCGCGCGCAAAGTCCTCGTGCCAAATGAGCTGGTCCGTATCGTAACCGGCTGCCTGCAGGAGCTGAATGAAGCCTCTGAAACACCGGTCGAGACGAATCCGACCCGCGCAGAATTGGCATCGAACTGTGACAATAAACCGGCATTATCAGGAAGTAAAAATGTTCAGTAAACTCATTGCCAGCTTGTGCGGGGGGAAAACCGCCGCTAAGTCACCGCCAGCTGGCAGCAGGATCCCATCGGGATATTTTGCGCCGCAGTCTGCTGCACAGCTCCTTTCATTACCGCATCGTAAGCTACTGATGAGGCAAATCTGGGATAACACCTCTTTGCCGGAGGACGTTTATAGCCGGCTGTATCTGGCACCGCTGATAAAACTCGCTGAGTGCGTGCAGGTTGTGCCAGCCGACGGGGAAGGTGAATGGAGTAAAGAAGGCGGATTTATCGACCTCACCCTCAAATTTACCGCCTGTAGCGTCAGGCTGGCAAAAGGGCATATGTTTCCACCGGGTGCCGCTCCAGAAGAGCAGGCCGCTAAGAATACGCTCTGGAATGCGGTCGTTTTCTGGTCAGCGCTTACCGCGCATCTGCCGTTGCTGAGCCGTATTGAGGGCGAACTACTGGACGGTCACGGCTGGATGCCTGGCATGGTGCCACCGGCAGCGCCGTTTCGGTTTCGGGTTAATCATGCAGATCACGCCAGCGTGGCAACGTTGATGGCCACCAGGCTATTACCGGACGACGGTGTCACCTGGCTCAGCGGGGATCGCCAGGCTATGCAGGTGATGGCGACGCTGGCAGTCAGAGAGGCATCGGCCATGCCGCTGATTAAAGATATTCTCGATAAAGCGCGCAATATCAGCGGTTCGCCCGTACGCGAAGCATCTGTAGTCCTGCATTCAGTGACTTCAGTAGTGTCATCTGCAGTCACCGAAAAGTCGCAGTCGGCAATCGTTTTATCAGACGGGGGCATCAGCGCCGCCTCAGCGCTTGCTGATGACGGAACCGAAAGTGCAGCAAAACTGCCGTCAGATAATGCGACCGGCCAGGCAGAACATCCGTTAACGGCATCAGAGGGTCCAATTGCTTTGTCATCGGCACTTTCAGAAAACTGCGGTTCAACGAATGAACAACCTGAGACTGAAAAAACATCAGTTGATGATGACACCTCCCTGCTACTCAGCATGTTCAATGCAGCTGAACCGGCGACCACTGATGTGAATGATGATGCGGAACAACAGGCCCCAGTCATTTCAGATGATGTTATTCCGGTTCAGCCCTCTGACGAACATATAATCGCGGTTCCCGCTGAATGTGTGAAACTCATACCCGACGCTGAGCCAGATGATGACTTCCCTGCCATTGAGTCCATGCTGGATACGGTCGTTGACACTGAAAGTGATAAAGATGAAAACGGAGATATGTCCACGGCTTCAGCTATGAATGAAGTAAGCAATCCGGGGGAGCAGTTTTTAGAGTGGATTAAGGAGTCTGTAAATAATCAAACGCTCAGCGTGAACCAACAGGATAGCCTGCTGCATGCGGTAAGTGGATTTATGTTTATATCTCTACCGGGGACGGTATTTAAATTCATAGATGCTAAGGGTGTGGAAAAAGACCGAAAGGCTGTACAGTCATCTTTCGAAAAGATGGGCATATTACATATGCGTAACGACAAGCGTTTTTTTAGAGTAAAAATATATGAAAGTGAAGGTCTTGAAGGTAAGTATCAGAAGCGAAGTGGATATTTAATTCGTCTTTCTTTACTTGGCTGCTCAGGAAAAATTAAACTTCATAACAGTCGTTATATTATGATTGAAAATTAATGAAGGGACCTTTAAAGGTCCCTGATTAAATTCAGGCTGGGATGGCATTTTTCACTGCATCCGGAACAGTCGGTCTGCCGTTAGCGATGCAGGTTGCGGTGAATACGGCTTCTGCATAAAGGGTATCGTTTACCAGTATCTGCTGAACGAAATTGACGCGACTGCGTTTTTCATTGGCCTGCAGGACGCATGTTACCTGCATTTCATCACCTTTCTTCAGGCTCTTCTTAAAGCGCAGCGTATATTCCAGGATCATATGCAGGCGACCTTCAGCGAACTCCTGCTCCAGATCCAGCCCCAATTCTTCTTTCATAAACGCGTGACGCGTCCATTCCATATAGAAGGGATAATAAAGACCATCCACAACGCCCTGAAAATCAACGTGTTTTTCGTTTACGGAATAGGTTTTGGTAAACATCATAAATCCTTAAAGTAATTCAGCAGTGCAAACCGCATTGGCAGTATCAGGTTTTCAAATTCCTTTTGCGAGGTGTTGACCCCGGTGCAGATATTAAGCGCCATGCTCATATCGTTCTCCACTCCATAGATAAAACTAATGCCATGGTAAATGTTATGAGCCCGACGCTGCTCATCGATAACATTAATTTTTTCGTTTCTGAGTGCGTCATCCCAGACGACTGTACTGACGTCACCCTTTTTTATCTTGGTGAGTTCAATACCTATTTTTATCAGAAGGCTGTCCTTGTACTTTCCTTCATAATAAAATTTATTGTCCCACTCAGCATAACCATTGCTCTGATGAGCTGCGATGGCATTATTTTGAACAAGAAGGGTAGAGATGTAGGTTGTCTTCTCCATCTTGTTCAGAAAGTTTATAACTTCCGTACTACAGCGATGAAAATTGAGTTTTACCTCTTTTGGATCCACTTCACTCTCCGGCACTCGAGAATATCTTCTTTCTTAATGGCCGTGCTTTTTACACCTTCAATAGTGACGCTGTCCTCGTCGACTATTTTGACCACCCCTATAATCAAGCCATTCTTATGCCTTACATGGCATAGCTTGTTATTATTAGGGTCCAGAGTTCGCTCGTTCGATACAATACAGAATTCTCCGAAACTGATATAAGGTTCACCATAGGTCCCACCTACCTGGATAAGTTCCACGTCGGGCAACTGGCGACTGGCCAGTATAAAGAGGGTATCTTCATCCAGCTTTGTGTATTCAGTGAACTGTGGCGGAAATCCTTCGCCTGTCATTATCCAGTTGCCTTCAACTTTAAGGCCGCTTTCACTGAAGAAATCCGCAATCAGATTGATCACATCAATACGTCGGGGTGGAACCGTGCCACCAGACTCCCAGCGGGTGTAAGTCGTGTAGGAGAGTTCAGTATTTTGCTGCTGAACGTAGTTCACTACTTCCTGAGGTGAAGTCCCTGTTGCCGCACGGCAACATTTCAGCCTCTTCTCAATTGTGTCAAGCATGCGCACGCCTTTAGCGAAATCAATACACCTGATTCTAAAGGAAATCTTTGGTTTAGTTGTGGGAAAAAATACCAGTAAATGGGAAATATTTGCATGAAGGTCTTAAGTGATGGTAATATTTAAAGACTTTATAAATATAACGTTAATTATTTTCACAAAGTTTCATCTGAACTGTGAGAGTTTCCATGAGGCGGGGCAAATTTTCGTTTCAGGCATGGTCAGTGCAGATGCTGAGCATAAGGGATGACATCAAATGCAGAATGCAAATGCCTGCTCCTGCATATTTGAGTTAAGTACCTATCCACACGTTAATTAAAGCCGGAGAGACCATGTCCTCAGATCAAGACGCCCGAAGCCCCTCGCCAATTGTTTACATAGGTCCAGCCAGACGTATGAAAACTGAGAACTGTGCTGTCAGACTTACTCACCATTCTGGCCGTGTCGTCACCGCCAGCAAAATTGTTCAAGGCCTTATTGATCGTTATCTGGATGCATATATAGAAGAGCTGTCCGCTCAGTCATCCGCCCGATAACGGCTCATTTAATTACTCACCTATCGCGAATCCACTCTATTTGTGGAGGAAACTATTCATGCCTGAAAAGCTGAAAGACGTTATAGCCATTCCTTATCATACCGACGCTGAGCAGTGTGTTCTGGGGGCGCTCATGCTCGATAATGACCGATGGGATGATATTAACCTTCTGATTACCGCTGATGACTTCTTTGTGAGCGCTCATCGCGCAATTTATCGTGCAATGAGCGCCCTGGCATCCCGGCTACAACCGTTCGATCTCATTACTCTCAGTGAAACGCTTGAACGGGATGGGCGGCTTGATACGGCGGGCGGATTCGCTTACTTGGCTGAGATCGGTAAAAACACGCCTTCAGCAGCAAACATACTTTCCTATGTGGGCATCGTCCTCGAAAAGAGCAGGCTGAGACAGTTGCAGATCATTGGCAATTCGCTTTTGGCTGATATCAGGGGTAACAGACTGAGCTCTTTAAATGTTGCCTCCCAGGCTGAGGAAGCACTTTTCACACTGAGTGAGAAGGGGCAACACGCAAACGAGTGCGAAACCGAAATTTTGCAGGCGCTTGACCAGTTACTGAGCAAGCTTGAAGTGGCCACAGCAGCTGACACTGGAATTACCGGCACTGCCACAGGAATGGCCGAGGTTGATTTTATGACCTGCGGACTTCAGCCGGGCGATTTGGTTATTCTCGCCGCGCGGCCTTCCATGGGAAAAACTTCACTGGCACTCAGCTGGAGTATCGGGGCGCTGATGAGCCGGCCGCAAGAAAGTGTGTTCATTTTCAGCATTGAAATGCCAACCGAGCAGCTGATGATGCGGATGCTGTCCATGCGCAGCAGGGTAGAACTCAACCACCTGCGCAGCGGCAATCTCAGTGATGAGGATTGGGGAAGGATCAGCATGGGTGCTAAGGAGATGGCTGAATGGCGCGAGCGATTAGTCATTGATGATAACAGCAGCCAGACGCCGGCCGCGCTTCGCACCCGGGCTCGCAGATATATCCGTAAATACGGCAAACCCTCTCTCATCATGGTCGATTACCTGCAACTTGTCCGCTGTCAAGAGATGGAAAACCGTACCCAGGAAATCGCCGAAATCTCCCGATCGCTCAAAGCGCTGGGTAAAGAACTCGGCTGCCCCATCCTTGCACTCTCACAGCTCAACCGTCAGGTAGAGCAGCGTGCCGACAAACGTCCTAACAATGGTGACCTTCGGGATTCGGGGGCGCTTGAGCAGGACGCAGACCTGATTGCTTTTATCTATCGCGATGAGGTTTACCACGCTGATACGGCGCATCCGGGGCAGGCCGAAATCATCATCAGTAAACAACGGCAGGGACCTACGGGCACCATCAAAACCCAGTTTGACGGCAGATTTACCCTCTTCAGTGAATATCCTGAGGGCGGGTATGACTTTGGTTATGATTTCAGGAGCACAGGCAAATGAGTCAATTTCAGCGTGTTGCAACACCGTCCGGCAGTGAAAATCTGGCTAGGATTTTCACTCTCGATGAACTCTGTCTGAATCCTGATAATCCGCGCAAAAGCCGCAATCCTCTTTTTGAGGATTTGAAAGCGTCTATCCGAGCGCGCGGGCTTAATTCCGTGCCGTTTGTGACGCGCGATCCCCGTATTCCTGAAGGAAAGTGGACTTTCAGTGACGGGGGGAACACGCGTTACACCATCATGCGTGAGCTTTGGGATGAAACCGGAGATCAGCGGTTCTTTAAAATGACCTGCATTGAAAAGCCCTGGCCTGGCCGTTTTCAATGCATTGCAGGGCATCTCGCAGAAAACGAAACCCACGGACAGCTGACTTTTATAGATAAGGCTCTTTCCGTCAGTGAAGCGAGAATATTGCTTGAAGAAGAACGTGGGAAGAAAATCTCATTGCGCGATCTCGCTGCAGAACTTACCAATAATGGCCTTCCAGTACATTTTTCAAGCGTAAGCCGTATGGAAGATGTGGTTACAAACATCTATCCGTGGATGCCTGGTTTGCTGGGGTCGGGGTTCGGTGGGCGGGAGCTCAGAAAACTGCTCAAGCTGCGCCATGGCGCTGAAACAGTCTGGGATAAATATCATTCAAATAAAGATGCCTGTACCGAGAACAATTTCACGAGTGTGTTTGGGCAGTGCTGCCAGAAATTTGATGATCCTGAACTATGGTCACTGGAAATGTTCACTGATGAACTTATTGGTGATCTGAATGCGGCCTTTCCAAGTGATGACCTTGACTACGATGGATGGTTACTGGAGCTGCGCGGTGCTGATAAGGCAAAGGCGGAACCTGCTGAAGACATCACCATAGCCGTTTCACCCGCTTTGCCGGCCACCTCGTCAACAGTGGCAAATGATGATGCCGGTGCGCTTATTGATCCATTGGATGAGCAACCATCAGATGACATTTCCCTGATGAAAAGGAGTCCGCGAAATACCGTCACTGAAGTTAAGACTCCCGCTGAAATCAGCGATTCTGAAGTTTCAACCATTTTGGTAAAGGATGAAACTCCTGCCACCCAATGTCTTGATGATCCCCTTCAGCCAGTGGCTACGCCAGATAACCATTCCCTCTGGCATCTCAGCGCCTTACAGGACGATATTGAGCACCTGCAAAGTAATGCATGGCGCCTCTGTTGGGACATCGCCAGCGCTCATGGCTGTGGTGACGCGTTAGAACCCGCCAATGAAAATGCGTTACAGCCTGGTTACCGGCTTTCAGGGGTTATAGATGATGCTCAAGTTGTGCCCTTATTCCTCGCTTTCCTGGCTGACGATACGGCTTGTCGGGACTCTGTGAACTTAACGTTTAAATTGCTGATCGGGTCATCTGATTCAGCCACGCCTGTTTTTGATGACGAGCAAACTCTGATGGTGTTTCGGCTAATCAGGATCCTTCGTCGTCTCCGCGAACTGCAGCGCAAGGGTGCTGCGTCAATTGTTCCTGTAAATGAAGGGTAACTGATGAACACGAACCTATCCCGGGCAGCGAATGGCTTCCTGCTTGACCTGGTTATGGAGCTGAAAAACGGCTTTATACGCCGCTGTGACAAAATGGGTCTGACATCTGAAGAGATCGCCACGCTGAAGGATGTGACCTTAGAAGATATCCATTACATCGTCAACAGCGAGGTCTCGGTTCTCTCATTCCAGATAAATCAGGACAATCTGGCAAGGCTGATGACGCAAGCAAGGGAGGATCAGACGCGAAAGCAACGGATTGACCGTGCGCTTGCTTTGGGGGGCTCAATCAAACTGATGGAGCATTTCTTCGGGCTGATGAGTAATGACGTAGCCGCGCGTCGCAGGATCGCGGGCATAAAAGTGCGTGCAGGCCGGGGAATCGTCCTCAGCGAGGAACAGAGTACCGAGCTATGGGAAATCTGGGCGGCAAATGGCAGTCAAAAACTGCGTAGTGAAACGGACGAGGGGCTGGATTTGATGCTGCTTGCTGCCGAACAGATGGATATCTCACTGACCGCTGTCTGGAATACCGTTCTCAAATGGGAGAGTGAGCATCTCACCGCGGCCACCCGGAGAAGAGCATGACTGTTACCGCTGTGAAATACATTCACTGTAATCAGGAGGGGCAGAATGCGGTCTTGTGAAGTTATACCGGGTCTTAAAGCCCCGGTTACTGCTCCATCTTCACTGCGAAAAAAAGCGACCCGCGCGGTGCTTCGATTCTGGCAGGGTGAGCGTAACTATAAACGTCTGAATGAAAACCGAACCGGCTATTACAAGATCGATCTTGGTCCGTTCTGGCGACTGCTCAGCCGCGATGAAGGGCGCACCTGGGAGATGATGAATCATGAGCGCTATAACACGGCTATGCGCAACTGAAATATAGCCAGAATGCTGAGCGTTGCGCCTTGAGTGGCACAGTGCTCAGCATTTTTTGCATTCAGAAGGTGAAGAATGACATTACCGGATGACAGCCTTATCCATCAGGCAGTCAATAAATTAATCGATCGGCTGGCGTGTTTGCCGGAAGAGCAAAACAACTGTGTCCGTGGAGGTCTGTTATTCACGGGTAACATACATGATTCCATGCCGCGCCGGTTGCTTCTGGACCCACGCCTCTCTCCGCTGGACAAAATGGGCTGGATAATCATCCGCCTGCACGCGTTGAGCAATGACGGTGCCGTTTTTCCCTCTTATGAAGAGCTGCAGCTGCAGCTGGCAACGCCGGGAAAAGGCAAAGCGTCCAGAGAGACCATCAGCCGCATACTCCTCATGCTTCGCATCACTGGCTGGCTCAGCCTCTGCAAACGCGTCAGGGATGAAAAGGGTAGGGTAAGAGGCAACATCTATGCGCAACACGATGAGCCGTTGTCATTTTGTGACGCAGAAATGTTCGATCCGCACTGGCTTAAAACCGTTGCGGAAGCCTGCCTGAGTAGCAACCGCACCATCAGTTCCACAGCGAAATCAGTCATCAGTGAAATTCGGCTGGATCCCGCAATGGCTCACCACCGCAGCCACCTTCAAATGTTAAATGCTCGGTTGGGTGCCGTTCAGAGCCCTGAAGAGCTGGCCTGCCGGACTGTACCCGAACCGACGAGTCATTTACCGGGTTCGGATTCCGAACTCAGCTTAAATGTGCAGGCTCAGAAGCAGGGTTCGGTATCCGAACTCAGAGGTGGCGCGGGGCATAACGGCCGGGTTCGGAATCCGAACAGTTACGTACGTAGTTTTACTACTAATACAGATAAAACATACGTAAACGATTCGGTTTGCCTGCCCGACAATTTCGCATCCCTACTGAAACCTGAAGATCGGGAGATGGTTAATCGCCAGTTGCAGGCGTTACCGGCTGAGAGATCTGCGCTGGTACTGTCGAATATTATCCGGGCGCAGCGTGAAGGCAGCCTGCAAAACCCGCTTGGCTGGCTGCTGACAGTGCTCAAAAAGGCCAGGCAGGGGACGCTTTATCCTGCTGAAAGCGGGACGAAAGTATCAGATAACCCCGGCCATGCGTTACGCCCGGAATTACGGCTCTTCAGGCCTTCTGCTTCTGAAGACAGGAAGTCCTGCAGTAACGAGCGCGTCAGAGAGATATTACAGAGTCTTCGTGAGTCTGTTGGACCTCAGAGGAAATGAGCTGGCGTTGACAGGTGTATATAAAACATACGGTGTTGCACCGTGCAACACTGGTTATTAATTGAACTGTTTTTTTAGAAAACAAATTTTCATTTTTGAAAATCTGATTTCGCATTGTTTACGGTCCTTCCAGGAATGAGGATCGCCACTTACTTAACGAGAAGCCTTTGCCTATCAGGAGACAGCTATGGCCGAACAGACATCTCCCCAAACCTCGCCCCGGCGGTCTGGCGGATTGGTATCCACACTGACTGTTGAGCTGCATTCACACTATGCAATCAGGCTCTGGGAAGGGCGAAATCGCTCTGATGAAAAAGACAATAAGGAATATCGCCACAAAATCCCTGGCATGCCGGAAGCTATCGCGCGGGCTGGATATGCAGGTCGCGATGCAGCGGCAGGCAATCCCTACGGTGACGAGTTTCTGGTCAACCTTGAAGAAGCCATCAGGGTGGCGACTAAAAAGGTGGAGGAGCAGGTCAGGATTATCGCAAAAATTACCGCAGCCATTCCGGCCGGCATCAGCATTTCAGACGTCACCTCTTCCGAACCGCTTAATCTGGATGTGTTCAGCCGATCACCCCTAGGGTATCGCTGTGTCTGGCTGCTGGTTCATTACGACCAGTTGGCGTTAAAAGCATTTGGGGCTTTCCATTATGGTCTCATTAACCGCTCGCAGCGCGATCAGTTCCTTGAAACAGGCAGTAAAGCTGTTCGTGTGGTGTACGGCCTTATCCAGAATTACCGGAGCATGCCGGTGACCTACGAGGATATCCGTAATAAAACCGCGCGGGGTCTGGTGGCTATCAAGCGTCTGGGCGAACCCGATCCGGCAGTGATGTCGGGTGAGAAACGCTCTTCATTCTCCACCCTTACTGCTGATACCTCTGAGGACAACTAATTTGAAATGGATGATTATTTCAGGCGCTGTCTGCGTCCTGCTGAGCGGCTGTGCCGGCTCTGATTTAGCCAGCATCAATAAAAACATCAGCGATACCGCTTTCAGCATCAGCAAAACGCTGCGCGGCGATGACGCGAACTCTATGGACTCCGGCAACGGCATGCCGGTGCTGACCAAAGCCTCTGGCTCTGCCGGGAAGAATAAAAGCAAACAGTTCAGCGTGCCGGTTGATATCGATACGGCCGCTGCACGCCTGAAGCGACATTATGGCTATGTCAGCGCTGAGGAGATTGAACGCATCCGTTCAAAAGTTCGTAACAGCCGGTGGAGTGCGGCAGCCATTCAGGATTCACATCCGGTCTGGGAAGCAGTTCCGGGAAGTTCTTATCGCATGGGCAGCGACGTTAGCGACAACGATCATATGGACATCGAGCTCGAAAAGAACGGTGCAGAAACGCGGGTGTATGTGACGTACAAATCGCCCGTCCCGTCGCACCTGACCGGCAGCAATTTCAATAACGTTCTGACTCAGGTCCGCCAGGTTGCCTCTGGTCAGACACGCTAATACCGGAGACCCGCATGGAGCTCTATCTGTGTGAAAAACCCTCTCAGGCCAAAGATATTGCCCGCGTGCTGGGTGTCAGCCAGCGCGGGCAGGGATGTATCACCGGCGGTAACATCACGGTGACGTGGGCTGTGGGGCATTTGCTGGAAACGGCCAGCCCTGAAACGTATGGTGAACAGTTTGGCCGCCCGTGGCGCACGGAAGTGCTGCCCGTTATTCCGGATCGCTGGCAGATGACCGTCAAGAAAGACACTGCCGATCAGTTTGGCGTCATCAGAAAACTGCTGAAGCAGGCCAGTGAAGTGGTCATTGCAACCGACGCCGATCGGGAAGGTGAGGTGATTGCGCGTGAGCTGATGGAATACTGCCACTACAGCGGTGCCGTGCGCCGGCTGTGGCTTTCCGCGCTTGACGAAGCGAGCATAAAAAAAGCGCTGAATGAAATGTTGCCGGGTGAAAAAACCGAAAAACTCTACCAGGCCGGAATCGGTCGTGCGCGGGCTGACTGGCTTATCGGGATGAATCTGACCCGGTTTTATACCGTGAAAGCCGGTGAAGCCGGCGTATCAGAGGTGTATTCCGTTGGAAGAGTTCAGACGCCCACGCTCGCCATTGTGGTTAATCGGGATCATGAAATTGCCGGCTTTACGCCACAGCCGTGGTGGAAGGTCAGGGCACAGCTGGAAAAGGACGGGATTGCCTTTGAAGCCGAATGGGTTGCGGCGGGGCAATATTGCGACAGTGAAAATCGCTGCGTGAATCAGCAGGTTGCACAGGCAGTCGGGCAGCTCTGCCAGAAAGCCGAATCCGGCAGCGTGATTTCCGTTGAGAAAAAGCGCGATAAAATCCCGGCACCGCTCTGTTTTTCTCTTGGCGATCTTCAGGAGGCCTGCAACCGCAAATGGGGCTTTGGGGCTAATGAGGTCCTGTCTATCGCCCAGTCATTGTATGAAAAACACAAAGCGACGACCTACCCACGTACCGACTGCGGCTATCTCCCGCTTTCGATGCGGGCGGAGGCCAGCGACGTGCTGGACGCGATACAGCGCTCGGACCCGACAATCAGCGCTGAGATTGCGCAACTTGATTCTGCATTCAACTCGCGCGTCTGGAACGACAAAAAAATTACGGCGCACCATGCGATTATTCCCACGCGGCAGCCGTTCGAAATAGCAAAACTGAATGCAAAAGAGCTCAAAGTCTATTCGCTCATCCGGCTGCACTATCTGGCACAGTTTATGCCGCTGCAGGAAACCGATGTGACGGATGCCACCTTCAACATCGGCAATCAGCTTTTCCGCACACGGGGGCGCGTGATGATCCACGCCGGCTGGAAATCACTCTTTAACGCAGAGCAGTCGGAGGAGGCTGACGGTGATAAAGAGTCGTCCGCGCAGCTACCTGCGCTTGAGCAGGGCGCTGCCTCCACGGTTACCGGTGCGGTCGTTAAAGATAATATGACCAAAGCGCCGCCGCACCATACCGAAGGCACGCTGATAGCGGCCATGAAAAACGCGGCAAGCCTGGTCACGGATCCCCAGCTAAGGAAGGTGCTGCGTGAGAATGCCGGGCTGGGGACGGAAGCGACGCGCAGCGGCGTGCTGGAGACGCTGTTTAAGCGGGGCTTCCTGGAGAGAAAGGGGAAGTTCATCCTGTCCACTCAGATGGCGCACGAGCTCATCGCCGCACTGCCTGAAACACTGACCAGCCCCGGCATGACGGCCCTCTGGGAGCAGGCGTTGGATGATATCGCCCAGGGGAAAAGTGAGCTCGGCGATTTTATGCAAAAGCAGAGTCAGTGGACCCGGCATCTTATCGAAAAAGGGCGGGCGACTGCCTTCAACGTCACGGCGCTGACCGGCCCTGTCTGCCCGATTTGCGGTGGCCCGACCCGGCTGTGCAAGAAGAAACAGGGCAATTTCTGGGGCTGCATGAAGTATCCGGACTGTAAGGGGATCATTGGTGAGGCAAACCGTAAAAACCGTCGTCAGGCGGCGGGTAAAACTCGGGGGGCCGGCCGGGGTCGAAAAGCGCCGGCTTCTGCGCCGGCAAGTCTCAATCTGACGAGTCGCAAAGGTTGACAGCCGCGATTTTTGGCTTAAAAATTAACGGGCTTACCTGTCGTCTCTGACGACCACCAATGATTCCTGGCCTGAGAGAATCGCCTTCGGGTGGCTGAACATAACACTCCTGTAGCCTGCAAGGGAGAACATATCAGTGTGGTACATCTGCTCGCCTTTGGAAGCAGATATCGTCAATTACGGCTCCTACTGCCTGGCGATGAAGGTTCATTCAACTATCAAGACAGTCAGAATTTAGCTGATTCTGACTCCCCGACGGGAATTCTTCTCCCGTCCGGGCAGAAGTTTTCTCCGTCGAACCTTTTTTGACCTCCATGGAGAAAACATCATGTCTGTAAACAACACTTCAAATGCCAGCAACACCGGTAAATCAAAAGACTACTTCAACCTGACCATCAACGGACTGGGCTATCTCAGCAACGTGCGGCAGGTCAATGCTCAGTCCGGCACCTTTATCAGCTGCGTGATCAACGCACTGTCAGGACCGGCCGACAGCCCTTCTTACGTGCGTTTCGACGTCACGGTTGCCGGCAAAGAAGCCAGTAGCCTCATTAACCGCTGTCAGAAGGCGGTGGATGAAGACAAGAAATTGCTGATTGGCTTTGTACTGAGTAACCCGTCAACCGACATTTTTCAGCTGAAAAATGGTGAGCACGCCGGTGAAAGCCGCGTCAGCTTGGAAGCCCGCCTGATTAAAGTGGACTGGATCAAGATAGGCCAGGACATGGTCTTCAAGACTAAACGCGCTGAACCCATCCGACGCAGAATGCCGCTTCTCAGCAGCAAGCCTACGCCGAAAACTCATTCTGATTGTTCACCAAAGCCTGCTCTCTTCTGAGCAGGCCTTTCTCTGAAGGAGCATGCTTATGTCCTCTCGCGGCGTAAACAAAGTTATTCTGGTCGGCAATCTCGGACAGGATCCTGAAATCCGCTATATGCCTAACGGCGGCGCGGTCGCTAACCTTTCACTGGCAACGTCAGAGTCATGGCGCGATAAGCAAACCGGTGAAAACCGGGAAGTCACTGAATGGCATCGCGTGGTGCTGTTTGGCAAGCTGGCAGAAGTTGCCGGTGAATACCTTCGCAAAGGTTCTCAGGTGTATATCGAGGGACAGCTGCGCACCCGCAAATGGCAGGACCAGAGCGGGCAGGACAAATACTTAACTGAAGTGGTTGTGAACGTGGGCGGCACTCTGCAGATGTTAGGGGGGCGTCAACCGAACAGCAATCAACCACAACACAGCGGTGGCTGGGGCCAGCCACAGCAGCCGGCGTCACAGCCTTCCTCCGCTCCGCAGCCGAAAGGCGGAAGGGATCAGGGAAACCAAAAACGGGGATCGCAGCGTCACAGTGCTTCTCAATCCGCTCCGCAGCAGCCTGCGTCACAGTCGCAACCTGCAGGGGACTGGGATGATGACATACCGTTCCTCGGACACGGTTACGGTATCGCAAAACATGCCGCAGGCGCTCTCTGAACCGCCACTTCCTCATACCGCTGCAGTTAATTTCACCAAATCCCTTAAAGGTTACTGACGATGCCTGTCATACTTAGGCTGAACGGTTTTCGGTTCTTTTTCTATTCCAACGAAGGCAATCCGCGCGAACCTGCTCACATTCATGTGATGAAGCTGGCACTGAAGTAAAGTTCTGGCTGAAACCTGTTGTGAAACTGGTGCGTAATTGAACCCCATCCGACGTAGAATGCTGCTTCTCAGCAGAAATCCTACGCCGAAAACTCATTCTGATTGTTCACCAAAGCCTGCTCTCTTCTGAGCAGGCCTTTCCCTATAGAAGCATGCAAGCCCTATCATAAATTACTTCATGCATCTTAATAAAACATCCTGCCGGACGAGAAAGGGCAGTAGATGGACAGAACTCTTGATAAAGATTAAAAAAATTTAGCGTCAAAAACTGCAATCAAGGTAATCTGTAATCGCGCCTATAAGGTGTCAATAGATAGCTGATGACCAAGATTTATTGTCAGTCTAGTTGTTTATTTCTGCTAAGGTCTAGTTTTCAGTTTTTTTAATCAGGATTTCAGGATAGGAAGAAATGAAAGACTACTTTTTTAATATTCAAGAAAAAATAGAGACGTGTTCATCAGACGTTGAGTGTCGAGTTCGAGCTGTTGCCTGTATCCGTTTACTGCTTCAACAAGTCACTTATGGTTTATTGGAATGGGTTTCTAAACAACGGCCAAATAATGAACTACAGCCAGAGCATTCAATTATTCAATCTTTAAGAGCACCAGCTGATGGTTCATTAGTGGATGCCTTGGAAACCTTGTTGATATCTTGCGAGCAACTTGGATGGGCTGGAGTATCTAGAATACTTCTAAAAAGGGTATCAGACAGGGCTGCAGTCAGAATATGCTCTAAAGGGCAAAATACTCTTATTGGATTACTACGCTGCCTTGTTTTAATGAGAAACGATGGTGCGGAAGGACATGGTTTGGTAGGAGGCTATGATCGTGAAGCAGAATTAGACGCATTAAAATTTATTGTTGAAAGTTTGCTTCCAGTGCTTCCCGTGTTGGCAGATGATGGTTCTACGGCATCACTTGGCAATGAGAGAGTTACCTTTAAATTGGATTTCATCCGAGGGTGGAATGGTTCTCCTGCATTAATCAGGAAGATAAAAATACTTTCAACCGAGCGAGTTAGGGCAGTCTGTCAAATTGATGATGGGGATGTGAATAGAAAGGATTTTAATTATGACTCGGTTAATCCTTTTCACGGCCTGTCGGGGAGTAAATTACCTGAACCTATAATTTGGAATAACGCTTGGGAGCCACTTTGTTACCTTCCAGATAAGACCACCGACTCATTTACAGGTAGAAATACCCAAATTCAAGAGTTGAAAGAATGGATGGATGACGAGGGATCTCGTGCTTGCCTTCTTTACGGTGATGGGGGATATGGTAAAACTACGTTGGCATTAGAATTTTTACACCGCGTTTTAGATGAAGACATACAAGTAGAATGGAATCCTAAAGTTGTTTTGTATTATACAGCAAAGCGATGGCAGTGGGGACTTAATGGGCTTCAGCCTATTGCAGCAGGTCAACCTCATCTTATGGAGCTTTTATCCTTTCTACATATGTTATTATTTGGTGGCTATCCTACAGCAGATTTTTATAAATTCGATCTTTCGCAAGCTGCGATTCAACTTCAAGGAAAGATCAAAAGAGAATTAGATTATGCAAGAAAGGACATTCTTGTAGTAATTGATAATGCCGAAACATTAATTGAAAACGAAGATGAGCGTCTCACTTTAGGTAAGGAGTTGAAAGAAATATCAAGACGTATTGGGCGTGTACTTTTAACGTCTCGTAGACATGAGCACATTGAAGCGGCACCCGTTGCGGTTAATGTACTTTCAGAAGATGAAGCAGTTAAATTTTTGCGTGACCGTGCTGAAAAACTCAATTTGAACATTGTAAAAAAGGCTAAGGATAGTGAAATTATTGAGGCAATAAAAAAACTGGAGAGGCGACCAATAGTTTTGGAAGCTTTTTCGAATGCATTAACAGATTCTGCAATAAGAAAAATTGAACATGCTTCTACGCGTGTTTTCACAATGTTGAGAAAAGACTTAGGTGAGTTTTTATTTGCAGATGCTTGGGCGAGATTGAGCCAAGATGTAAGGCGATTACTTCTGTTAATGACACAAGTTGGTGATGTTCATGATGCACAATCATTGCGGATATGCTCCGATGTTGTTGGGGTTTCTGCACAGTCAGCTGAAGCTGCATTGGAGGAATCTGGGGGAATAGCTTCTATGGTTAGTATCCAAGGTTCAATACAGATTACTTTTTCAAAAAATTTCCTGGAATATGCTAGAGATAAACATGTCAGGCTCAAAAGTGGCGAGAGTAGTCCAAGTAAAGATGAGATAGCTAAAGCAACGGGGCAATATTCTGCATTCATAAGAAAATCCCAACTTTTTTCTGGTGATCGTGTAGTTCAGGCATTCAGAACTCCTCAAGCTAAAGCTGCACATCGAGAGAGGCAGGAAGGCAATTTTGTTGAAGCAAGGAGACTTTATGATGCTGCAATATTGACTGATAGCACAAACGGATGGTTGCGTGATAGGTTTGCATATTTCTTATGCCATGACATCAGAAATCATGAAGCAGCACTTCATCAAGCTAAAAAGGCAGTTGAATTGTTGCCAGATGAAGGCGAAGTTTGGCTAACCCGTGGGCTTATTGAGGCACGTTTGGGACAGGTAAGAGCTTGTACTATTTCAACTGAAAAAGCTGAAAGCTTGGGCATAAAATGGTCACGTTGTTCAATACAACGTGCTTGGGCTTATTTAAAAACCAAACCAGCGCAATTAGGATTAGCTGAAAAAGAGCTTTCAAGATTAAAAACTCAGATAAGAATTGACCCACACGACGTAAGGCTACAGCAAGAAGTCAATATTATTGAGTTAAGACTTAAGTATATGATGAGTATAGTTTAAATTAACTTTTTCATCGAAGCACTGTTATATGGTGGAGTTGGTATAATGCTCCCGTTACATAAGCTTGCATTAGAGTGCTGATTAAAAACGCTGACTCACGTCGGCGTTTTTTTTTTGAAAACGCAAAAAGAGTTGTTGATAGAAGCCTGTTGAAGAGTTGCGCACAGTGATGCCTGTTCACACTGTACAGGAACTTTTCCGATGAAATTTAATGCCGTCTTTGCCGCTTTACCCCTTGCGCTGCTGACGGGGTGTATTCAGCAGCCCCAGAAGCTACAGGATCGGGCACCTTCAGGACCGGTTGCCCCGGTCAGCGTCACCCGCAACGTCCAGACATCTGCTGATGATGTTTACGCGCGGACGCCCGAGGTGGTTCGCTACGATCGTTACCTGCTTGTCAGTACGGATCCTCAGGCCGTGCAACGCGACCCCCTCTCACAGATTATTGATGTGCGTATTCCTTCCTCGGTTCAGCCAACCGTGGCCGATGCCATGCGTTATGCGCTGAAGCAGTCCGGCTACTCACTGTGTCAGACAGGACCGTCCAACGGCGTGCTGTATCGCCAGCCGCTGCCGGCCGTCCAGTTCCAACTGGGTCCGATGCGTCTTCGCACCGCGCTGCAGGTGCTGGCGGGACCCGCATGGGAGCTGGAAGTGGATGACGTGCAGCGCGTGGTCTGCCACAGCCTGCGTGCCGGCTATCAGTTGCCTGCGACGCACCTGCCGCCGCGCCCTGCCAGCGCATACGCGTCGGCGGCAGCTACGTCATCCGCCGTCAGTCCCTCTCAGGTCACTGGTCCCCGTTCCATTCAGGCCCAGCCTGCTCACGGAGGGTGGCTGACAAAATGACAACAGAAACCTCCTTTCCTGATGAGAACGCTGATGACGTTATTCCGTCATCAGGTAGCCGTTTCAGCACCGTAAAGCATCACCTGCCTGCAATAGGACAGTTAGCGCTTTCGGCTGCTGCCATTGTGCTGGCTTTTGTTTCGCTTCGCAGCGGCGTGTCGCAGGAAAACCGCCTCAGCCACGTCGAGAAGCAGCAAAACGTGGTTTACACCCAGGCACTGGCGAAGACTGACCTTGAACCTGTTCAGGCAACCATTAACGCGCAGGGTGAGGCGATCAAACGACAGCAGGATCAGCTTAATACCGTTCAGAAGTCTCTCGATGACTGGTCCGCCAGAGGATTACCTGAGGCAGTCAGTCAGGTTCGCCAGTCGCTCAGTGAGCTGAGTCAGGCGCAGAGGTCACTGCAGGGCCGGCAGGCTGAACTGGATCAGGCCGTTACCGCGCTGCAGCACGCACCTCAGAAAGCGCAGCAGACCACGGCGGAACCTGAAGCGACAAAAGTCGTAAAAAAGCCGGCACCCGCTAAGCCGCATAAAACCGTCAGAAGCGTGGCGCGTAAAGCGCCCTTTGTGCTGACCGGCGTAGAAAAGCGGGGGGCGACGTCGTTTGCGGCCATTGCGCCGACGGGATTCAGCTCACTGTCTGAAATCCGCCTTATCGGCGAGGGGCAGACCGTTAATGGCTGGACGCTGGTCAATGCCGGCTACGGACAGGCGCAATTTCGCGTGAATGGACGCTTAACTACTGTCAACGTTCGCTAACGGAGGCGATATGGAGCTAAAAATACTCAGTCTTGCGGCGATTATGTTGTGTTGTTCGGCACAAGCAAATACCCAGGTTGTGAATGCCAGGGGCGAACCGGTTGATGCTTCGGATCAGAGCGTGCAGCAAAGCAGCGTGCAGGAACTTCAGCAGCAGGCCGGTCAGTGGGGGCTGAGTCAGGATGACTATCAGCGCTATCAGAGCCTGATGAAAGGCCCGCGCGGTACTCAGTCGCCGGGGCTTGACCCGCTTTCAACACTCGGTATTGAGGCGCGGAGTCAGGCTGAACGTAAAAAATACGCAGAAAAATGGGTCAGGGAAGAGTTTGCCCGCACGCAGAAAGAGCTAGATTTTCAGCGTGAAGTCACCGCCGCTTGGAAGCGCCTCTACCCTGAAACCCTCGCGGTCAACATGGGCAATGCGGCCGGTATTGCCCACGACACCGGCGGGCGGCTGGCACTGTTCGTGAAATCCGCTGGCTGCGGGCAGTGTGACGCCCGCCTAGCGGCGGTGTTAGCCGATAACAGGCCGGTGGACATCTACCTTGTGGACAGCCAGGGGGATGACGGAAAACTGCGCGGCTGGGCGAAAGAACATCGTATTCCGCTGGACAGGGTGCGCAGTCGGCAGGTCACGCTAAATCATGACGGCGGTCGCTGGATGCGGTTCGGTAACGGCATGATGCCGGTCGTTCTGCAGCAGGGGGAAAACGGATGGCAAGTCGCTACATTCTGACCGGCGCGGCGCTGCTGCTGGTTTCACTTTGTTCATTCGCTGGTGACAAACAGATTGTCCCGGAGGGTTACGTGCGCGTGGCACAGGCTCACAACGTGCCGGCGGAGTCGCTCTACTCGGTCAGCCTGCAGGAGTCTTCCCGCAGGTTGCCACAGGGCGAACGCCCGTGGCCGTGGACACTCAACGTCGCGGGGAAGGGATATCGTTATAAAACCCGCCTAGAAGCCTGGCATGCCATGCAGGTATTCATAAAAACGCACTCCCTCAAGCATATCGATGTCGGCATTGCGCAAGTGAATCTCGGCTGGAACGGCCAGCGTTTTACTTCGACCTGGGAAGCGCTCGATCCTTACAAAAACCTCAACGCCGCTGCTACCATTCTGCGGGAATGCTGGGACAGAAAGCCTGGCAGCTGGCTTGATGCGGCCGGCTGCTATCACCATCCCGCAGGTGG
The DNA here is from genome assembly GCF_005281435.1 of Pantoea sp. SO10. Taxonomy (NCBI): domain Bacteria; kingdom Pseudomonadati; phylum Pseudomonadota; class Gammaproteobacteria; order Enterobacterales; family Erwiniaceae; genus Pantoea; species Pantoea sp. SO10. Next base: position 41,023 of record NZ_CP040097.1, on the reverse strand, counting down.
CGCTCCAGCAGCCCGTTATCGCGCCTTCGTTAAAACCAAACTCGCCCTGCTTCAGTCTTCGCCGCAACAGCCGGCGGCGACTGCGGTAGAACAGACAGCATCCGCATCGGTGCCGGATACCGGCCTCGTCTGGATAAAACCACGGAGTCAGTGATCATGACGCTGAACACACTCATCATTACCGTAATCATCGTTTTCTCACCCGCTGCGCTGGCCGGGCTCAACGTCATCGCAGACCTGGGCGGACAGAGCACGCAGGCTGTTTTTGACGCCGTCAACCGGCAGGACGCGCCGCCACCGCCTGCCGCACCGCCGGCGCAGGGCGAAGCGGCCATGCTGCCCGTGACAACACCTGAAATGTCGCCGGGTAACGTTGCCCCCCGGGCGCTGACGCTGCCGGGTATAGGGGCGCTGTTTATCATCGGGGATGACGGTTATTCACTTCAGTGGCTGGCCCACAACGCACAGCAGCTTGCAGCCAGAAACGCGGCGGGCCTGATTGTGAACATCGATAACCCGGCGTCGCTTGCTGAGCTGCGTAGCCTGGTCCCCGGCCTTCAGCTGGCCCCCTCATCGGGATCTGAACTTGCCCGTCGCCTACAGCTGACCCATTACCCTGTGCTTATCACGGACAGTGGCCTGTCTCAGGAGGTGCCGCAGTGATATCTGCCCCTTATGTCGCTGCCCTGCTGATGGGGAATCCGGTTCTGCTGGCTGCTCTGCTGGCGGTCATTGTTTATCTTCTCTGGCGCTTTCGCCGGCAGACGGCCAGTGAGCGCCGGCATCAGCGCTATCGCGCGACGGCTGAGCGCGTTTATACCTGCCTCGGCGAACTTAACGGTGACGGGCAGCGCATGACCTATCTGCGCAAAATTAATCCGTATGTCTTTGAGGAGCTGCTGTTGCTGGCGTTTGAACGTCAGGGGTATCCCGTACAGCGTAATGCGTCGTACAGCAGAGACGGCGGCCTTGACGGAAAGGTACATATTAACTTAACGGCGAGTGCTGGCTGATTCAGGCCAAACGCTACAGTTGGTCCATTACTCCGGCGCATGTACGAGATTTTGAAGCGGTACTGATGTGTATGGGGCTGCGAGGCCTGTTTATTCATACCGGCCGTACGGGCCAGAAAAGCCGGGCTGTCAGCAGGGGGTCACAACAGTTGATGATTATCAGCGGGCACCGTCTTTTAGCGCTGCTGGCAGGCAAACCATTCGAGGAGTTTTCTCTGTGAGTGATAAATACGTTATTGAAGCGCTTCTGCGCCCCGCCGTGGAGCTTAATACGGCCGTGGCAGCCGGCACCGCCGCCGTCGTCTGCGTCACAGCGCCGTGGGCGGTGGCTCTCGCGCCCTCCGTCAGCTACGTCACCGCCGGCGGATTTGCGGTGCTGTCTGCGTTGCGTGCGCGTCAGGGAATGCAGGTTGTTCGCTACCGTCGTAATCTGCGCCGTCTGCCGCGTTACGTGATGACGTCAAAGCAAATCCCCGTCAGTAAGCGCCGGCTCTTCATGGGAAGAGGATTTCGCTGGACTCAGAAACATACCCAGCGTCTGCGAGATACGCTGCGCCCGGAGGTGGCCCACTATCTGAAACCCTCCAGGCTCTATCAACTTGCCCGCGAGCTTGAGGAGGCAACGGAAAGCAGTCTGCCGGCGGTCGGTAAACTGCTCAGTGCCGATACTGCGCTCAATCCCGTTCGCCCGCTCCCGCCGGTCGGGGGCAATCCGGCCATTCATGGCATTGAACCGGATGAAAGTGAGGTCACGCTCGATTTACGTGAGCGCGTCGGTCATACGGTAGTTTATGGCACCACCCGCGTGGGGAAAACGCGGCTGGCTGAATTACTGATCACCCAGGATATACGGCGCGGGGACGTCACCATTGTATTTGACCCAAAAGGGGACGCGGACCTGCTTAAAAGGGTCTGGGCGGAATCGCACCGGGCAGGGCGGGGCGATGAGCTGACGGTTTTCCACCTCGGCTGGCCTGACATATCCGCGCGTTATAACGCCGTGGGGCGTTTCGGGCGCGTATCGGAAGTCGCGACCCGCGTCGCCGGCCAGCTCAGCGGCGAAGGGAACAGTGCGGCGTTTCGCGAGTTCGCCTGGCGATTTGTCAATATTGTTGCCCGGGCGCTGGTCGCGCTTGGGGAACGTCCGGATTACAGCCTCATTACCCGCTACGTGAACAACATTGCCGACCTTTATCTGCGTTACGCCGAAAAAATCATCACCGAGAAGCTGCCGGAACTGAACAGCCAGATCGAAAATAATGCCAACGCCTTCAGTGAAGATGACGTACCGCGTGCCATGCAGGGACAGCCGGAAGCTGTGCGTATCTGGGCCGTTGAGGTGGCGCTGAGCTCGGACGCCGGCAATCAGCTTTATGACCCGATACTGGACGGGCTGCGCTCTGCGGTACGTTATGACCGTACCTATTTTGATAAAATTGTTGCGTCACTGCTGCCGCTGCTGGAAAAACTGACCACCGGTAAAACGGCAGAGCTGCTCTCGCCTGATTACCTGAATATGGACGATCCCCGCCCCATTTTTGACTGGGAACAGGTGATCCGTAAAAAAGGCATCGTTTACGTAGGACTCGATGCGCTCAGCGACAGCGAGGTTGCCAGCGCCGTGGGTAACAGCATGTTTGCCGACCTGGTGAGTGTGGCCGGCCATATCTACAAGCACGGTATCAACGGCGGCCTGCCCGGATCCAAAGAGGGCAAGGACGCCATCAATCTGCACTGCGATGAGTTTAACGAACTGATGGGCAATGAGTTTATCCCCCTCATCAATAAAGGGGGCGGTGCGGGAATGCAGGTGACGGCCTATACGCAGACGTCCTCCGATATTGAAGCCCGGATCGGGAGCGCGGCCAAAACCTCTCAGGTTCAGGGTAACTTCAACAACCTGATTATGCTGCGCGTCAGGGAGAACCGGACGGCCGAGCTGCTGACCTCACAGCTTCCGCAGGTTGAAATCTACAGTAAAACGCTGGTCTCAGGTCATCAGGATTCGGCTGACGTCACCGTAAACCATGATTTTACCTCCAGCACGCAGGACCGCGTCGGCACCATTAAAGTGCCGCTGCTGGAGCCTTCCGACATCGTCACGCTGCCAAAGGGCCAGGCGTTCGCGCTGCTTGAGGGTGGTCAGCTCTGGAAAATTCGGATGCCGTTGCCGGCGGGTGATGCCGGTGACATTCACATGCCTGAAAATATCGCGCGTCTTGCCGAAGAGATGCGACGCAACTATCACAGTAGTGAAGGATGGTGGGACAGCCGCAGTTCAGCAATCGCAACAGTGAAGGGAGATGATCATGGCTGAGGCACGTCGTACCGCACCGCAGCAGTATCCGCAGCAACAACCCGTGCAATCTCGTGAGCACGGGTTGTTCTATAACCTGGTCTGGGGCTGGCCGTGGAAACTCATCGGCGTGATTCTGGCCTCACTGATGCTGAGTCTTGTCATTGAATACATCGGGATCGCGTTTTTCTGGCCTGAATTGGGGGCTACGCACAGCCAGACGGTGATGAATACCGAGTTTGGCTATCTGTCTTCTGATTTTACCCGCAGCCTGTTACTTTCCGAACCAGCTGCAACGGTAACGCGCTGGGTGACTGATGCTTATCAGTGGGCGTTCGTGGACAGTGGCATCGTCAGCTGGATACAGGATACCTATCAGGCTGAGATAAACAGCGGCAACGAGGTATCACGCAATCTCAAGGGAGCCAGCAGCTGGCTGGGACATTATCTCCAGCAGTATATACTGGCAACGGTATATGTTTCTGTCGTGACCCTGATCCGCGTGACTATCATTGCACTGTCTGTGCCGCTGTTCGTCCTGGTGATATGTGTCGCCGTGGTTGAAGGACTCGGCCGACGAGACCTTCGTCGGTTCGGAGCCGGTTATGAGTCCTCGTTTTTGTACCACCGTGCGAAAAGGTTGATCAAACCGGCCGTCTATTTGCCGGTGATGGCCTATCTTTCCTGGCCTTCAGCGGTCTATCCAAACCTTCTGCTGTTGCCTGCAGCGCTTATGCTAGGGTTCACCATTACGGTCACAACAGCATCGTTTAAAAAATATTTATGATCAAATAAACCCCAGGCTTGCACGGTGAAGTCTTGGGGTTTAAACGAAGATAAATTATACAGAGGTTGTGTTGCAGCGAAGGGCGGCAATGAGCGAAAACGGACCTTTAGACTCGAAGTATGATTAGCCGTCATATTTGTAGATAAAGGTATCATCAACTATCCCAGCACTATTTAAAGGCTGTCAGAACTGACGTGAACCATGCTTAGCATCCGGCTGGAGCAGGCCCGGCCACAGCTGCTGGCATCCCTGACTCTGCGCTCGCCATGCAGCACCATGCGGATATGCTGGAGAGACTCATATGTGAGGCTGAAACGGCGCTGGTAAGTCAGCTCGCCCTTAAGTATCGATGCTAGTACGCCTGCTGGGGCCAGCGCGCAAGCGCTGGCTTAGCGAAATCTAATGTGGTCGCGGTAGCTAGGGAAGGCTTAAAATAAAACAGCAAAGGTGTCGCGAAGGAAGCCGGTAAAAATTAATGTCATTCCGAGCAATAATTTCCTCCAAAAAATGAGGGTGTTTATACAGTTAAGGAGGGTTATTAATGAGTGGCGCTATAGTATTGATGTGATTGAATTGTTAGTGAAAAGAGTACTATTGTTTGAATTGGTATAACCATAACCAAGAGATAGCGGATGAGGAAAATCATTAAACAAATTTAATCCGTCAATATGACCAATGGGGGGATAATTACCGATGTAATGCCTAGTCTTTTAACTTCATCCTGCAATAATTTCTCCTTACGTCTAGTGCCATTTGGGAAATCAATCATCTCTTTATTATGTCGAGGTTGGAAGTGTCTAATGAGAACCGCTTCAACTAAATCCCGCAAAAATTCCTGATCTAAATCGGAATCGCATTTATAGGAATAAGCAAAAATCACAGGCTCATGTTCTAACTTTGTCGTCATTAATATATTCATTATATCTTTTGTTTTTTCATGGTCATGTAGTCTGTCCTCAATAAGCTTTGACTGACCTATATAATGTATCTCATAGTGCAAATAATCACGAAAGCTATAAAACTCACACTGGTTTGTAAAATTTATAAACTTCATTAAATCAGGTGTCAGCCTCAGAGAGATGGGGCCGGGTTTATCATCTTTGAAGTAAAATGTAATTCCGGTAAAAGATCCAGTTGGACAAACGTTAATGATCTCGCAATCTTCCCCGGCGTATCCACAAATTACTCTTTTAAAATATTTGCTGAAAGATAGTCTAACTTCAGCCTTATGTATTTCTTGTATTGGTGATGAGTTGGTTTTATTAAAAGCGCGCGGATCCGGTTCTATATTAAAGTCGATGTTTAGTATATCGACTTTAGTTTTATTAGCATTATTAACTCTTATGAAATCACCTTCGGGGTAAGACGTCAGTCTGAAGCGAGGCCGGGTTGTCATAAAGTATATGTGGTAGTCTGAACCTATTTCTCCTACAGATACAGTTTTGCTTATAGCGTCGCCAATATTTTTTTCAACACTAACGGCTATTTCATCTTTTTGTGATTTAGCTCTTAATTTTTTCACTGAACCTATTGCGCCATAAGATAGCGCTAACGGATGTTTTTCGAAATTAAAGATAATTGTATTCATGATTAATCCTTTTGCGTAAATCTATTCTGTATTGAAATTAATTATAGCAATATTTCAATTTAAAACATAACAGACAAAATAGTTCATGCTTAGTAGCCCCCTTTGGCTTCCTGGCGCTGCCGGAGCGTCAGCCGCACTGCGCTAAGCGGTTGCGCCTAACCTCTCCAGCGCCATCAATTCGGCTCGATTAAAGGGTTAGATTTGCCGATGCGTCAGAAGCGGCGTTTCGATTGTATCTAATTGCGAACGACCGGATAAACCCTACTCTTAACGAGCGTTAGCACGTTTATCCGCTATGAGCGAGAAGCGGATATTCATGTAAAAAAGCCCTCGGATAGAGAGGGCTGTTATATGATCTAAGCTTTTTTTGCCTCACAGTATTTAGTATGAGCGAATAAGCTTATCGTAGGCCGTTGCTTTTGATAGGTTCGGTAACTGTGGGTCAGTCGATGCTATGATCGCATTAAGAGCTTGCAAGGTTATTTGATTGGTAGTTCTGCTAACAAAATGTGATGCTATATGTTTATATCGAGAAGCACATGTTTGAGTTGCAAGCCTAGATATTACGTCTTTATCATAAATTATTTTAACGAACTCTTTTAACTCAGCCTCGCCGAACTTACCAATCATTTCCTGATAATAAGAAATGGCCATATTAGATACACCATAGCTGTTACCCAAATAACATAAAACTAAAGTCTTAACATATTCGAATCGAATTGAATCAGGAACATTTCCAGCAGAAGAGATATATGCAGCCAAAGAAGATGCATGGGCTGGTTCATTATGGAAATTATTCCACCCAAAATGGGCTTGGTATAGATTTGTCACTCTGATTGATATTTCAACAGCCAAAGAATCAGATGGAAGATATGGAAGACCAGATACAGTGGTTAAAAACTCATTAGCCGCATCTTTCCTAGCTCTCTCACCGTTAGCTGCAAAAGATTGATATCTTATACCACAACTATACTTCGTAGTTTCTGACGAAAGATCCCAACATTTTTTTGCAATTTCTTTTATATTATTCTTAATCTGTACAGCTGCGTTTTCATTAGTATACATCCCAAATATAGTTCTTAAGAAAGAATCAACAACATCTTGAGGCAGGCTTTCCATCGCGGATTTTATATGGGCTAAGTCTTCACCATCTAAGATAGCGCCTCTGATGTTAGATAGTACTCTCTTTATTTGTAATGCAGAGGGTTCTGGTTCTTTCGCAATCACTTCTTTGATGCAGGTTTCAAGCCACGAGATGAGCATGAATCCTGTTAGCTGACTTTGGTTAGGATGTGCTGCGCTAGCCCAGTTCCTCATGTCTCTTATATAATCGAGATGTTTAAAACCTATATCAGAAAGTAATCCTGTTAGATGACAACCCTTAACAAGTTCCCACTCCTCTATATTAACTAAATCATCTACAGTTTTAAGTTTATCTCTTCTTTTTGTGTCAGTGACGATACTGTCATAAAAATAGTCTATATCGTTAAGGGAAACCTTCCATCTCAAATTTACTACTGTTTCATTCCATAAAAAATTGAGTGCTGCATCAAAAAGGCCAGCGCCGCACGCTGCAATAAACTTTGATAGATATAAAGAATCTGCACGCCTTACACTGTCAATGCCGCCAATAACCTTTGGGAAGTTATCGATTACAGTGTATCTCTGATCATTGCCGACTAAAACGCCATTTGCCGGAAGATTCAAGTCGGTGAGGTAGGTAGTTAATGATGTTGTGAAATTATCAACACCAGTTGTTACTGCGGTCGTATTTACTGTAGTAGGAAGATTACTCATCTTTAACCCTTTTCATACTTGGATAGTGGGTAAATCTGTTAATTTTCAGTTCCACGGGGATTTAACTACGAAAAACTCATATTGCTTCGCTCACTCCATCTGATTTTTCTTGAAGGTCGTGACGGTCGACTATTACGTCTAAATTTATAAGGTCTGCTCTTTCATGATGATCCACTTGGATTAGGTAGAGGAGTTCGCCCTGTCCTACAATCCTGCTCCTTTAAGAAACAGAACTCCGACATGATATTCACTTCCTCCAGCGTTCGATGACCTTTTCGAAAGCCACATCGCGCCATAGCGATTTCCACTCATGATGAACTTTAACGCTTTGGGAGTGAGGTTCTGGAACCGGCAGTGGCATTTTGATAACTGCAGGCAGTAATACCGCATCACCCACTACCACACACTCACCTGGAGCCAAGTTTGGTAAAATCTCGGTGATACCATTCGAATTGTCTGGAAATAGTCGTCGCACATATGACTGATCGGCATCATTTGTCAGACGTAGAGAGATGAAGTTGTTGCATTGAGCAAAAATGGTTTCTGATACCTCTGAGGGACGCTGGCTTACTACCATCAGGCTCAAGCCATATTTTCTGCCTTCTTTTGCTATGCGCTCAATAGATTTCCTAGATGCCCGATAGGATGCGTGTCCGTCCCTAGGTACATAATTGTGAGCCTCTTCACAAACCAACATCACCGGGATGTCATTAAGCTTGCCGATGGCATGCTGCAGCTTTGAATAATGGAAGCAAAAGTCGAAAATTAGGCGAGAGATCAGACTGACTGTAACGCTGAGCACTTCAAATGGCACCCCGCTTAAATCGATGACAGTGACGTTTGATTTATCCAGATAGCCAATGAATTGTTTCATCAACGTCTCAAAGTCGTCTGTAACATGTGCATTTCCGTCAACTTTCTTGGCATTTAACAGAAACCGTAGCCGTTTATCTTTAAGTTTCGACTCCAGCCGCGAAGCAAACCTATTGAACTCGCCACTGAAAGGACCGACGGTTGCCTTAGTTGCTCCCGCAGACGAGGCAGCGATAAAGTCGTGAATTTTGTCAAAATAAATCGTTCGATCGGTGACAAGATCTCCACTAGCCAGCTTTGGTTTATCTTCCCCCACCAGTCGACCAATCACTTCTCGATTCAGGTTTTCTATGTAGTTGTAGACTTCCTTAATAGAGAAATATACAGGCGTGTCATACGTAACTTCCGGAACGTTCGGATTATGCTTTTCTTTGTTCAATACAACGGCATGCTTGAACTGACTAACCTGATTATGAGAGTTATTCTCATTACTTTCGATGAACATGCTTTCAAGTTCTTCTGAGTTCATTAGCCAGTAGGGCAGTTGTAGAGTATCAATATCAAGTCGGGCGAGAGTGAAAGATTCCTCTTCTTGCAGACTGAACGCAGCAGAATATTCATCGTGAATATCGAAAATCACCACATGCGAGTTATTCTGCCGATCTTTATTGTTGTTTTTATACTCAGCAATTCCAACAATCCTCTGCAAAACACTTGCAACTGTGCATGACTTACCAGAGCCCGTGGAACCTACGATGGCAATGTGTTTACTGAAGAATCTGTTACCACTGATCATAAGATCGGTGTCTTTATTCATGGAAAGCTTGCCGAGAGGGAAGTCGTGCTCACTATCAGCTGAAAAGATTTTGTCTAAGGTGTCATTTTCAGCAATGAATGCATGCTCAGTGGGGACCGGTAACAGGAGACTACTGCGGTCGAAATTTTTATCATCTACCAACGTTCCGATAGCCTGACACTCAATCAGGAAGCTCCAGGTCGGCTTGCCTTCTGCATCAGTGGTGTTAGTACCTTTGATATTACGGATGGTGACAATCGTAAAATCGTAATTACCTTGGGCAATTTTCAGGAAGCGACCAACCTGAAGGTTTTCTTTATTTGTTTCAAATTTCTCAAGACTATCTACTGCAACGATGACAGCCTCTGGCGCGCACGACAGTACAGCTCCGATTTTAGTAGCCATTACTGATCCCCATCATATATTTAACTTCATCAAATTTTTCGGCACCCAGAGCCTCAAGATTTACATCCTGAAAATCCAGTTCTGTCACATCTCCATCTCCTATTACAAAAAAATCATCTGCTTTAACTTTGGAGTTAAGGTTTTTGTAATCGTCCCAGCGAATAAAGCGAAGAACAAATTCTTTTTTATCTCGGGTAACAATAGGCTCACTGAAAAACTTTTTTTCGGAGAAGGCTTTGACATGGCGTCCGATATTAGGAATCACATCCTTATCGTATAAGCGTTCTGCAATATCATCAAAGTCGGATTGAGAAACATCCAATATAAAAATGGGAGTGTGGGTATGAGACTGTTTAAAATGATATTTATCAATAAAGGATTTTATAAACAGGACTATCTGGCTATCGAACTCTTCAAGGAGTTCAGGGAAAACTGCTAAGAAACGTAGGCGCGCATTTAAACTCAAATTTTCTTTCAGTTGCTTTCGTCGGGAATCCAAAACCTTCTGTCGCGTTTTTAATGCAAGGGTCCATTGTGATATAGCTGTTGATCTAATACGACGCAGTTCTTCCAGAAAGAACTTTCTGGTGATTTTCCTCAAATTCTCATCATGTTTGATGCTTCGCTCACCTATTATCTGAATGGCATTAGGGTAAAATAACGTTTCAACCTCACCTTTACTGAATCCCAAAGCGATAAGAAGTTTAGTATTCTCCTCCATCAAATCGTCATACTTTGGTGTAATCGATATTGAGAACTCTTCCAGGAACGCTTTAATATCAACACCTTCTGCATCAGCTATAAGTGTTTTTAAGTTTTGATTATTAGAATTCAGAGCACTTTTAAGCTCAACATCGGTTATGGTCACCGTGGGGCTATTTGGGAAGTGCACGAAGAGATGATATTTTATTTTTGCAGTTGGATTTGACTTAAAGTGTTTCATCATCTGAAGCAACGGGTCATAAAGTATGCTTATGGAATACTTAGACTGCGCCTCATGATATTTACATTGAATGGCTTTAGTACCTGAAAATGTAGCCACCTCAATATCTTCTACAATTCCTTCAATTGTAATTTCCGCCTCATCTGCCGCTTTAAGCAATTCAGAGAGCGTCATATTAAACTGATACAGAAACCCTTGGATGGTGTAATCGGCCGAACGTCCCATTTTGACCTCAGTAAGTAACAACGTCAGATGTTGGCTGCAATTTCATATTTCGTAACACTATAAGCTGACAACTCAGATTCTGCTAGATTGACTTTAATAATGTTCATAAAGCTGTCAGGTCTGGTCCTCGTGGTGATGGGAACCTCAACGCTGACTTATAAGGATCCATCGTCCCCATGGCGCTGCCATAGAGGCTACCACCATAGCGAAAGATAAAGACGGGCTTCAGCGTGACTGCTCATAGCTAATCAAAAAAGTGATGTCAGCAACGTCTGCTCCTGGCACAAAACCGTCAGTCAAAAGAACCCGAGTAATCGTGAAATATTGTCAGTTACGATTTAGAAGTAAAAATCATCCTGACGTTCATACCACCATTCGGCAAAATTATGCCACTGAGAAATTTACTGAGTAGGCTTGGAATGATTCTAAACTCAATGATGTAGCTGGTATCAACACTGCTGTTTATCGCCTGGAACTTTGGTATCACACTGAAGAATACTTTCCGCACAAATGCGAAGCATTTTGTCATCCTGCTGGTCATGCACCTTACGCTTAGCTTTGCTGCGATTACGCTTAAAAAAATGGCGTCGCCGTTTTGCATAAGGGCGACAGTCCATGGCTGGGCCTGAGCCTGAGGCTTCTGGTGAAAAGCTATATGGCATTAGTAATGATCATGATGACCAGTTTTATGATTGCACTAGCTAGCAGAGGCGCGCAACAGATGACGCACTTTCATAAAACTCACAATGCGGCCAACCTGAACCGTAACCCGCTGAAATTTTACTTGCGGCAGGAACACGCCATTGTCTGGGTCTATCGCCTGTTATTTCTTGCCGGTGGTGTTTATATCCTGTGGGCCATATGGGTTAGGTTGCCGTTTTAGCGGATGGATGAATACGATAAACCCATGCCAAAAATCTGTGTTTACCTGCTTTACAGATAACCCCCCGCGGTATGGAAAGGGCCAGTTTGGATATCGAAAATTATTGTAAGTTAAGGTGGTTTTTGTACCTCTAAGCTGTGGTAGAGCTTAAACACTTTGTCAGGTAGCTTTGAGCAGGAGAGGACGTTTGAACTTGAGCGCCTCGCGTATTGTGAATATTGTCGCATGTTACTCAGCGAAAAGCGGGTCAACCTGACACCTTTAAAAGATTATCTCACCGGCAATGATTCTGCTGCAGATATTGCCGATTCAGGTTTAGAAATGAGGTTACTAGGCTGAAATTTCGATACTTTTTGGTCTAATTAGTTAGCAGAACTTGCCCTGAAGTGTTAGTTGTATCGTAGCTTGTCTTCTTCGGATATTTTTCTGATGACTCTCGCAGGATTTCCGGCCATCAGCACCCCTTCGGGGACATCTTTGAGAACAACAGCTCCGGCACCAATCACAGCGTTGGACCCCACCGTGACTCCGGGAAGTATGTTTACACCAGCACCAATCCAGACATTATCTCCAATGGTTACCGGATGAGCATACTCGAGGCCCTTATTTCTGCGTTCTGCATCAAGCGGGTGGCCTGCAGTATAGATACCGACATTCGGGGCGATGAACACATTATCACCAATGATGACCTTAGCACCGTCCAGAACGGTAAAATTAACATTGGCATAGAAATTATCCCCAATTTCAATGTTATAACCGTAATCGCAAAAGAATGGCCCCTCAATTGTAAAATTCTTACCCCGTTTGCCCAACAAGCTTTCCAGAATGTCATCCCTTTTCTGCTTTTCAGTAAATGGCGTGTGATTGAAGTTAAAAAGCTTTAGCTTAGCTTCATCACGCCTGCGGAGCAGATCACCATCATAATTTGCATCGTAGAGTAGACCTGCTGCTGCTTTTTCAGCTTCGTTCATTGTTGATCTCCATACAGTTCTTTTATATGTACGATTGTACATATAAAATGAGCTATGTACACTCATGCCAAGAGAGCTTGCATATGGGCGAATTAAACCAAGAAACAACGGCAGGGTCAGGACGCAGAAAACGCCGTTTTGACCCGCTACGGCGGGAACGCCTTATCGAGGTCACTCTTGAAGTGATTGCTCAAAATGGTCTTGCCGGGACATCCTCACGAAAAGTTGCTGACGCAGCCGATGTCTCTCTTGGCTCGATTACCTATTATTTCGAAAGTCTTCATCAACTCATAGAAGAGGCTTTTGTTCGGCTGTCTTCAACGATCAGCGATGAGTTCACAAAAATGCTTACCGGAGCACCAACACGGGAAGAGGCTATAACGGCCGTTGTGGACATTATTGACCAGAAAATCTGGGGGACGCCGCGGACACTTACCCTCAGTTTTGAATTTTATGCATTTATTTCAAGAAATCCGCATCTGAATTCACTTCCTCAGCGCTGGATGAAGCAAAGCCGTCGGGCACTGGAACAGCATTTTAGCCCCACAACCGCACGGGCGATTGACGCAGTAATTGAGGGTGTTGGGATCCATAATCATTTTGACCATGAACCTATGACGCGGAGTGATATAGAGCGTGTCATACGGCTTGTAGCTACAGCTGATTAAGGAAATTAGGCAGATTTTATATCTGTCACCAGGATGATGCTTTTTATGAAGCATATTTTATCTGCTACTGCTACGGCGTTTTTACTCTCACCTTCAGTCAGCGTCGCAACGGTAACGCTTCCAGAACCTCTGTCCATAAAGGTGAGATGGTCTTCGCAGGCCAAAAAGCGGCGAATCTTGCAGGAACCAGTCTTTTTGGAGCAATACCGGCTGGGGTAGGGGAAAATTCCACACTGATAATACCGTTAAGATGATCCAGCATAAGTTGTTACCTAATGCCATCCGCATTGCTGTTGGGATTGAAACACCCGGAGGAAATTTAGATGCATCCGGAGAGAATATGAGCAGAGTTGATGCAGTAATCAAATCAGCCTTGCTCGGAATATATATGTCATAGTGGCCTGGCATTCTCATGAAGCGGAAAAGAATGAAGCCGAAGCGGCGATAATCTTCAATGGGATATATTTTAAATATGGCAGGCATCACTGACCTTACGACGTCTTGTTCAGCCGTGATCCGGTCAGTGCGTCAGTTAGGTGCTAAGCTTTAGACAAAGTTTTATTTATTCTTGAGAAATTGATTTGAATTTTATTTTTTAGGATGGTAAATGATGCAATTTAAGGCTGTTAGTAACATTACGATATCTGCATTAATGTTTGCGTTGGCGGGGATGATTGTCAAATATGTTTCTTACAAAATGGATGTTCTGTCATTGGTCTTTTGGCGCAATGTGTTCAGCTTTATTATTGTATCTTTTGTAGGTCTGGTGTCTGGGAAGTTCAGCTTCAAATCTGAAAGGAAAGGTCTCCATGCACTTCGCTCATTTTTTACATTTTGTGCGTTGATTACCTACTTCTATGCTGTTAAACATACTGAGTTGAGCACTGCAGTATTGCTTCAGCAAACATCACCAATATTTGTCCCGGTCATTGCATTGCTGGTACTGAGGAGATTGTCCGATCGCTATGTTTGGATAGGAACTATCATAGGATTTATTGGCGTGGCGATGACCAGTGGCGTGGCGACATATAGCATCAATGGAGGTGCTGTATCAGGTATAATCTCTGGAGTAATGGGTGGTGCCGCAACGATCACCATATGGATGATGTCAGATACAGAAACCCCTTATAGTCAACTACTCTTCTTTTCTCTCTACACCTTGATATATTCGCTCGTATTTCTACCATGGGTATGGGATTCATTTAGTCTTTCACTTGTTCCATTGTTATTTATGCTTGGGGTGGTTACCACTCTCGCACAATACTTTCTGTCTGCTGCATGTTCTTATGCGTCAACTGATAAAATTGTGTCCTGGACCTACCTGTCAGTAATATTCGCTGCTTTATTTGGTTATGTTGGTTGGGGAGAGAAATTATCTTTTAGCATGTTGTCTGGAATGACATTGATCATCATCGGAGCTAAAATAACCTTAAAAAGAACCTAGATAAAGTTTCTTTAATAATTCTGGATACACGCCGCCATTCGTATTTTATCCATATACAATGTCCGCTGTTGGCACAACGCGGACATTATCGAGCAGAAGTCTATTGGCTATGCACACTCATATGTCGCTAGTTTTGATGAGTTCAATGATCTCTTTGCCCTGATTTTTGGGGCTGTTAACGCGGGTGCTGACAGGGTGCCAGTTAAAATCACTCACCGGTAATGCCGCGTCCTTCGCAATTTCCTCAGCCAGCTTTGGTGTTGTGTCTTCATTCATCCACTCCAGGACGGAATCTGCCGACAAAACAAGTGGACGTCGGTCATGAATATCCAGCATGCCATCACTGCTGGCCGACGTCACAATCAAAAAACCGTCGTGGCCTTGCGGGTCATCAAACGGCGATTTACCGATCGCTGCGAAGAATAGCGGGGCGTGGTTTTTATGATAAATGAAGTAAGGTTGTTTCTTCTCCTCGCCTCGTCCCCATTCAAACCAACCATCTGCAAAAACAATCGCGCGGCCATTGGCCCATAGAGACTTAAACATTCGGCTTGATGCTGCCGTTTCGACGCGCGCGTTAATAAGGGGCTGCTTATTCCACCACTCAGGACCGTAACCCCAGTAAACCGGATCGAGGCATAGCTGCTGCTCACGTTCGTTCAGGAGCAATACGTTTGTGCCCGGCGCTACGTTATAACGCGCGATAGGTTCCGGGTCGTGAATGTAATCGGTGTCGATAACGCCGATAGTGTCAAAATAGATGTCACGGCTCTGGTACTGCGCAAATCTTCCACACATAGACTTTTCCCCCTATATACATGATAGCGGTCTACGCATGCTGCGCCTTGATTCACTGAGCATTGAGCTATTGCCGAAATCAGCGAGTGAACCCGCTTTTAATTTTTCATTCGGTAATTAATTTAATGTTCTCCCGTTTTCTACATAGGAGCTGGACGGAGGCACCTGAAAATGGTTTTCAGGTGCCGGCCGTCAGCAGGCGAGGCGCATAGCGCCGCGTCAGTAATTCATTTTAGTTATAACAAACACGAGTATCTGGCACCCCTTCAGTCAGCATTCGCGCTGACCTCTAAATTTTTATTTTTCCAAAAAGAGTTAACGGCTGAACCCGACGCCGGGATTTCGCATGCTTACCGCATTCAATAACCACTGGAGGTGCATATGAAATCTCTTTGTCCGGCAACACGACTTCTGTTTTGCGGCGGTGTGCTGGGCCTGATCACACTCGCGTCCTCTCCTGTATCTGCATCTGAGAAAGACGAGCTGGCATCCGCGCAGCGGATGATCGTCCAGGTGCAGGCTTCTCTGGAACGGGCGCGGGTTGCCGCAGCACAGGCTGACCCATTGGAACGAGGCCGCTATTTCTTCGATTACCAGCGGGCAAACGGCGACCTGAAAACGATCAGCGCCGGTATTGACCGCTATCTGGAACCCACGCGTGCTCAGCCCCGTGATTTATCAGGCTTGGCGGGAAATTACCGCCGGGAGCGCCCCTGATGGCGATGACCGCTGCACAGGAAGTCGCTTTTAAAGCGGCTTCGGGAAATGTGGAACCGAATCTGCTGCACCTGCTTTGTCTCGGGCTGCTGATCGCCTTTCTTTTCTTCTGGGCAGCATGGGCAATCGTGGACGTTTACTCAGGCTGGACCAGTCAGCGGCTGAAGGAAGGTGCCATGGGCAGAGCCATTATCCGCTCAGTTTTGTTGTTAGTCGTCAGTATCTGGATGTTTTGCAGTTAACCCTTAACCCACTCTATTTACAGGTGAAATCATGTCTAAATTTGTATCTGCAGTAACCCGCGTAACCGCTAAAGCCAAATCAGCCTGGGCACGTATTCTGACGGCCGGCATGCTAAGTGCCGTGGCCGCTAAACCGGCTTTAGCCGACTTACCAACCGTGGAAGGTCCAACCTCCAGCGGTACGGGCACGGGGCTGATGGGCACGCTGAGCGGCCACGTACAGGATGGTCTGGTTCTGGGGGCTTGGTGTTATGTGCATTCGCATTCTTCAAAGTGGCGGAAGCGGGCCTTGTTACCTTCGGTGAGGTGCGTAATGACCGCGCATCCTGGACTAAATTCGGCTCCATTGTTGTCGTCGGCGTGGTGATGCTGGTTGCGGTTATCTGGCTACTGGGCAAGTCCGCAGAAGTCATCGCATAAGGTCGTTACCCCAATGGCGACCATCAGATTTCTACCGGATCGCCTGAACGCTGAGCCCGTCGTATTCCGGGGGTTCAATACCCCCGAGTTAGGTCTGGCGGCGCTGACTGGCGTGTTATCCGGCTTTGTCCTTTCACTGCCTTTCGCCTTTGTTTTCGGCTGGCTTGCTATTCCAACCGGCACACTGCTTTTTCCTCTCGTCCTGATTGCTTTTGGCGGCAAATGGCTCGCCAGCAAAAAACGGGGAAAACCGGAAAATTATCTCTGGCAGCAATTTGAACTGAAAAAGTGCCGTATGGGGCTGGGCGATATCAGTTTAATCATTCACTCGCGGGGCTGGTCCCTGCAACGCAGCAAAAACCTCAGGAGTAGCAAATGAGTCGTTTTCGCCACGCGGTTAAGGGCCGCGATCAGCATATTTTCACCCTGCGGGCGGCGTGCGTCGTGTTGCTGCTCTTACTGGTGACCGCAATGGGCGGCTGGATGAGAGCGCCTGAGAAGCTGACCATCCATAACCCGCCAGACCTGCGCAAAGGGAGTACGCGCCCGTGGTGGGAGATCCCGCCGCCAACCGTTTATGGCTTCGCGTATTACATCTTCCAGCAGCTCAACGCTTGGCCTAAGAACGGTAAGGCGGATTATCCCGCCCGCATTCAGTCGCTCTCAGCGTATCTGACGCCACAGTGCAAAGCGTTTCTTGAGGAGGATGCAAAGGTACGTGGTGAAAAAAATGAGCTCACCGATCGTGTCCGCGTGGTGTACGAAATTCCCGGTCGCGGCTATTCCGGTGACAGCGTGAAGGTTATCGATCGCGATAGCTGGACCGTGAAACTCGATCTTGTAGCTGATGAATATTACCTCACCGAACCGGTAAAACGCGCCATGGTGCGTTATCCCCTGAAAGTCGTGCGCTGGGACGGTGACTCTGAAACAAACCCGTTTGGCATGGCGCTGGACTGCTACGAGAGTATTCCGCAACGCCTGTCTGCCGCGCCTGAAGAACCCAAACAGAAAAATAAAGGGATGTTCTGATGACGCCATCATTTACCCTCAGCCCCCGAGCCTGTCTTGTCGCGCTGTCACTTTCACTGCTGCCGACGGTCACAATGCACGCCTCGCGGGCACAGGCCGATGAACTGATGAAATGGGAACGCGTGCCGCTGCAGATACCGCTGAAAATCGGTCAGGAGCGTGTGGTCTTCGTTGATAAAAACGTGCGCGTCGGGTTTCCCCCGGCGCTGAACGGCAAGCTGCGCGTGCAGAGCACCGGCGGCGCGGTGTATCTCAAAGCCGACAGTTATTTTTCGCAAACCCGCCTGCAGCTGCAGGACATGGAGAGCGGTGAAGTGATTCTGCTCGACGTGCGCACCACCGCTGCCGCGTCTGCCGAGCCTGTTAAAATCATTTACAGCGGTGACGTCAGCACGGTCAGCAGCGCAGCCGGTAACACGGGTGAGAAATCCGGCGGGGAGGGCAGTACCCCGCAGACAAAACGCAAAAAAGTCAGCTACAAGGCCCCCATTCCGGTCCTGCTGACGCGCTATGCAGCCCAGAACCTCTATGCCCCGGTACGCACCATTGGAGCAGTGCCGGGAATACACCCCGTTAATCCGCACCTGCCGTCACGCATTAGCACGCTGTACCCCTCTGCCCCCGTGACCGTGTCACCGGTTGCCGGCTGGGGCGTGGCAGGTCGCACCGTTGTGGCTCTCCGGATCCGCAACAGTTCTTCCAGTAAAGTGATTCTCGATCCGCGTGAGCTGCAGGGCCAGTTTGTCACGGCCACTTTTCAGCATCGCTGGCTGGGTGTAGCCGGTACGCCGGAAGATACCACCACGCTCTACCTCGTCACGTCAGGCCGTCCTGATGACGCTTTTGTGCGTGAGCCGTCCACTGTCCACAAGGCCGCTTCCCGTCCGGCTCAGAAGGTGATCCGTTATGAAAATTAAGTCAAACGGGCTGGTCAAAGTGATGATCCCGGCCATTCTGGTCGGAGGCGGCTTTATTGCCCTGAAAAGCTATAACAGTAAGCCGCAGGAGCCCGCTGCACAGGCCGCCCATGCGCAGACTGACGATGCGCTGAAGAACCTGTCACCCCAGGAGCTCAAGGCACTCGGCATCGAGGGCGACACCCCGCAGGATACGCTGAAAACGATCGTTGGCTCGCTTAACGCCGTCCGTCAGCAGCAGGATTCACTCAACAAACAGAATGCAAGGCTTCTGGACGAAAATGAAAAGCTGCGCGAGCGCAATACCAACGTGTCCGGTCAGGTAAATGAAGCCGTGCAGGGCGTGGAAGAAAATTACCACGAACGTGAGAACCAGATGCGTCAGCAACAGAACGTCCTGACGTCAAAACTCAACGAGCTGACAAATAAACTGCAGAATGCCGGCAAAGATCTTGCCGATAAGGCAAAAGGCCAGGACGGCGATATTCCGCTGGGGCTCGGTCTCGACGGCATGGGGGCCGGCGACGGAAGTGCCCCGGCCCCCGGCAGCGATGGCCTGATGTGGGTGACGCCGCAGGACAGCCCCGCCCCCTCTTCAGCACAAAACAGCGGCAGTGCCGGAAATAGCGCCGGAGAGTCCCGATTCCCGACGTCCTTTCTCAGCGAAAACACCCTTACAAAACAGAAAGCCAGTTACGAGCAGCAGGTCAAGGGCTCGACGGCTGAAAAAGGCGCTGAAGACGAAGCCGAGCCGGTTTATACGCTGCCTGAAAACTCCACGCTCATCGGCAGTCGTGCGATGACGGCGCTGCTCGGCCGCGTGCCGATCAATGGCACCGTCACCGACCCGTATCCTTTCAAGGTGCTGATTGGCAACGACAACCTGACGGCCAACGGCATCGAGTTGCCGGACGTGGAGGGGGCAATCGTCTCCGGCACCGCCTCCGGTGACTGGACCCTGTCCTGCGTGCGCGGTCAGGTCAACAGCGTCACGTTTGTGTTCACCGATGGCACGGTGCGTACTCTGCCCAAACCGGATCGCAGCGGCAAAGGCGGCAATAACAGCAACCAGAACGGCGGGAAAGAGACCGGCACCAGCGGCGGCATCGGCTGGATTTCAGATGAAAACGGGATCCCCTGCATCTCCGGCACGCGCAAATCGAATGCCTCAAGCTATCTGCCAACGATCGGGCTTCTGGGTGCAGCCGGCGCGGCGGGTGATGCCATCGGTCAGAACCAGACGACAAGCCAGACAAACGCCTACGGCGGGGTGACCTCGACGCTGACCGGCGACGCTGGGCAGGCCGTGCTGGGCAAGGCGATTTCAGGCAGCTCGGATGAAATCACCGAGTGGGTCAAACAGCGATACGGCCAGACGTTTGACGCGATTTACGTGCAGCCGGGGGCGAAACTGGCCGTACACATTACCCGCGAGCTGGCGATCGATTACGAAGATAAGGGCCGTCGCGTGCGATATGACTTTACCCTGTCAGGCGAAGACGGCAGCACCGGCGGACTGGACTGAGGATAATAACCATGAGTATGACTACAAAATTCGGGATTTTCATGATTGTTGCAGCCAGCCTGCTTGCCGGCTGTTCCACGAACAAAGATGAAATGCTGCCGCCTGGCAACAGCAATATGCTGGAGCTGTGGAAAGGCACCGACGGTGAATCGAGAGCGACACGCGGCAGTGAAGCCCGCAGCACGCTGCGCCGTGGGCTTTCGGACGGAGAGCAGCAGGCTGCGCTCAGCGACGACCGGAGCTACAGCCGCACGCAGGAATCGGAAATCAGCCAGCAGTTTCCGCGCCTGCCTAACCCTGAAATGGTGATGTACGTGTTCCCGCATCTGGCAGAGGGTAATACTCCCGTGCCGGGTTACAGCACCGTTTTCCCGTTCTATGACCAGACGCAGTACGCCATGCCAGGTGAACGTACGGAGGCCCTGTAATGTTTGGACTCTTTAAAGGGAAATCAGCCAGTAAGCCTGCTCATCTGTCCGACGTCTCTGAGCAGACCGGCCCGGAGCCGGTTACGCGCCCGGGTAAGATGTCTCAGTCTGATGAAAAGCGCGTTTACGCGCACAATCCGTCCATCGTGGACTATCTGCCGTGGGCAGAGTTTCTGGATGAAGAGCAGTGTCTGCTGCTCGATGACGGGATATCCGTGGGTGCCGTGTATGAAGTGACGCCGGCGGCAACCGAAGGCCGTCCGGATGAGCGCCTGGAGCAGATCCGCGACGTGGTGGAAGATGCGCTGCAGGACAGCTTTGACGACCTGGCGAACAACCCCTGGATTGTTCAGTTCTTCTGCCAGGATGAGAATAATGTTGATGCCTGCCTTGACCGTCTGCGCGGTTACGTCAAACCGCACGCGCAGGAAAGTGAATTTACGGAAGCCTGGCTTAAAGAAACGGAACAGCACCTGCGCGGCATTGCCCGCCCTGAAGGGTTGTTTGAAGACAAGCTGATCACCGGCCAGCCGTGGCGCGGTCAGCAGCGACGCACGCGCATGGTGATATACCGCTGGGCGACTAAAAACAGCGGTGATTTAATGTCACCGGTTGGCATGCTGAATCAGGCGTGTGACCGGCTCTGCAGCGCGTTCTCCAGCGTGAACATCGTCTGCACCCGTCAGAATGGCCTGCAGGTACACTCCTGGCTGCTGCGGATGTTCAATCCTGCCCCTGAAGGCATGGACAAAGAAGCCTTTTACCGTGCTGCCGCCTATCACGACAGCCGGGACACGCCTGCGGGCATGATCCCGACGGAGAATGACTTTGCAGAAACTCTGCTGTTCACGCCTCCGAGTTCTGACGTGGAAAACGGCGTATGGTGGCTGGACAACATTGCGCACTCCGCCATTTCCGTTGAGCGCCTGCGTAAGCCGCCTGAGCCCGGCACGCTCACCGGCGAAAAGAGTCGCGGAGAAAAGAAAATTAATGCCCTGATGGACACTTTTCCTGAAGGCACCATGCTGTGCATGACGGTTGTGGCTGAGCCGCAGGATACGCTGGAGGAGAAGTTTAACCGCCTGGCGAAAAACGCCATCGGTGAAAATACCGAATCCGGCCGCGTCCGTCAGGACGTCGCAGCGGTTAAAGAGCTGCTGGGTAACCGCCACAAACTGTATCGCGCGGCCATCACCTTCTATCTGCGGGCAAAAGACATGCCCGAAATGAACCGTAAACGTATTGAGCTCAGCACCGTATTGCTGAACGAAGGGCTGCAACCGGTTCGCGCCGAGCATGATACCGGTCCGCTGAACACCTGGCTGCGGGCGTTGCCGATGTGCTTTAACCCGCAGCACGACAAGAAAAACTGGTATACCCGGCTGACGTGGGTCCAGCATATCGCCGGGCTCCTGCCCGTCACCGGCCGCGAGACGGGGACCGGCAATCCCGGATTCAGCTTTTTCAACCGTGGCGGCGACGTGCTGGACTTTGATCCACTGAACAAACACGACCGCTCTCAGAATGCACACATGCTGCTGTTCGGACCTACGGGTGCAGGTAAATCAGCCACGCTCTGCTCAATGCTCTGTCAGTTGATGGCGGTTCACCGCCCGCGCCTGTTTATCGCGGAAGCCGGTAACAGCTTCGGGCTGACCGCTGACTACTTCGAGAGTCTTGGCCTGACGGTCAATAAGGTCAGCGTCAAACCCGGCAGCGGTGTGTCTCTGCCGCCTTTTGCTGACGCGCATAAGCTGTTTGACAGCGACGCGCCCGCGCCGGCGATTAATGAGAGCGATCTGCCGGATATTGAAGACGACCCGGAAGATGATGAAAACGGCAAGCGTGACATTCTGGGCGAAATGGAAATTTCTGCCCGGATGATGATCACCGGCGGTGACCCAAAGGAAGATGCAGCGCTGAAACGTGCCGACCGCGCCATGATCCGCGAAGCGCTGATCATGGCCGCACGCAAAACCCTGGACGAAGGTCGGCAGATGCTGCCGGGTGATCTGCAGAATGCGCTCAACACCATCTCAGTGGAGTCTGAGAACCAAAGCGGACAGGTGCGTAACGAATCCCGCCGGGCAAAAGCAGCTGAAATGGCCGAGTCGCTCGGTATGTTTACGCAGCTGGGCAGCTTTGAAGCTGAACTGTTCAACCAGGAAGGTTCTCTCTGGCCGGAGGCTGACGTGACGCTGATTGACCTGGCGCACCTTGCACGCGAGGGATACGAAGCGCAGATGGCGCTGACCATGGTGTCGCTGACCAACACCATTAACAACATAGCCGAGCGGGACCAGTACCTTGAACGCGATATTGTTTTTACCGTGGATGAGGCGCACGTTGTGACGGTTAATCCACTCCTAGCGCCCTATATGACCAAAGTGGTTAAGATGTGGCGAAAGCTGGGTGCCTGGCTCTGGCTTGCCACGCAGAACCTTGAGGATTACCCGAACGCTGCAGGCAAGATGCTGAACATGGCGGAATGGTGGATCTGCCTGACTATGCCGAAAAAAGAGGTGGAAGATATCGCCCGTTTCCGGACGCTTTCAGAGGAGCAAAAAGCTGTGCTGCTTTCCGCCAGCAAGCTCTCACGATGCTACACCGAAGGGGTTGTGCTCTCGAAAAAAATTGAAGCGCTGTTCCGTGCCGTGCCGCCCAGTCTTTACCTTGCGCTCGGGATGACGGAGAAAGAAGAGAAGGCCGAGCGCAAAGCGCTGATGCGTAAACATAACTGTTCTGAGCTGAATGCTGCGATTCTGGTCGCGAAAAAGCTGGATCGTCTGCGTGGACTGATGACGACTGACGCGGCTGGGATGCCCGAAAACAACGATAAGAGAGAGATGCTGACCGCATGATTAAGCTCAAGTATGCGCAACCAGTGACCCAGCGGCCTGTGCCGGATGAAACGCCTACCCCGGTCATGTTCAGTCTGCATCCGCAGGGTGAACCTGCGATGACAGCCACGACATCTGAGCGTCTGGCAGCACTGGAAAATGCGCTGAGGTCACGGCTTCAACCACCGGTCACGCTTACCTGTAACCCGCATCGTATCGGTAAGAGCAATTGTGTTTCAGTGCATTTTGAGGACAGCAGGGGTAAACGTGCGGACATTCTGCTGACGCAGGAAGGTCGCGCCGGACTACCACTGGACCACGAATTTGATTCACCACGCTGGCATGTAAACGTCCCTGACGCAGCTGATATGGTTTTCCTAACGCTTTGGCTCAATAACGTTTTCCCTAACTGAGTCAAACTCATTATGAAACCGGCCTTCAAGCCGGTTTTTTCGTTAAACGGCTCAGTGACGGGAGCTATCACTCGGTAGATGAAAAAATTGTAAAAAAGCAGTTTCAAAGGGATCTTTTAGATTCAAGGCCGAAGCATTTGTGGCTTTAGCTCATTGATTAAATTAAATAATTATAATATTTAATCTTGGTGGGTATAGAGCATTTTGGAGGAAGCCCGCAATGACTCTGCTGGTAAGATGCATTTTATCTCTGTACTAAGTTGGCTTTACCTAGCATAAAACTCCATTTAGAGTTATCAGTGACGGATAAAATAAAAAATCTAGAATTTCATGACTTAACCATATGATCTATAAGTATGTTGATGTAAGTTTAACTGATTCTCATCTGTGTGAGTGTTTGTAATTATTATATACGCAGTGTGACATCCAATGCCTAAAAACCTAACGCATCTTCTAAAAATTGAAGGCCCTCTTCTCAGCTCTGACCTGTGTGACTATTTGTGTACAGAAGGGAACATGACCCGCCTGGCGGCGAGGAAACAAGTATCTCGCGCGATAGCTGCAGAAACGGTAAGTAGCCTGAAAGGGCTCTTTCCTCGTCGAGAGGCGTTCATCTATTTACCTGAACAGTTCGGGAGTCCGAGTTACTGGAAAATTCTCACGAATACGCTGCAAAAGACACAGTCGGCTTATGGCTACGCGATTGGGGCGCTGTTAGCACGTGGTGGAATCATGCCTTTAGCGCACTTCCCTGCGGCAAGTGGGTCACCTCACTTTATGAGTAAAAGGTTATCACATGAAGTAGTATTGCAGAGACTATGCAGTAATGGCCTTGTAAAAAAATTAACTTTACCGGGCATTGGCGAATGTATCGCATTACGAGAATCGAATGATGAATATTTCAATGGCGTAGAAATTGAAGTAAAAGCTCGCATAGTTACTGAATCAGTGCTGCTTAAGGCTGTGGCACAATGGTCAAAAAATCTTGGCCTTGTAAGTTATGAACAATTGAAGAACAGAGAAGTCAGTGAACCTAAGGTAACTGGTTTTTTGTTTGATCTTTCTGCACCAAGTTACCTATCAGGCCTTATTCAACAAAAAACTTCAGGCGGCACAATGCCTGGTTTTTTTTGCTGTGACGTATTACTTAACGGTAGGCTAGAAGAAGAACATATAGCTCCATTTATTAATAAATGCAGATCCATTAAGAGCCTACCAAAAACAGGAAAAACCTTCTTCATCTTTGTGGCAGATTCTTATTCTAAGGATGCATTTTCAGCTCTTAAAGAGCAAGGAATAGTGCCTGCAACTGTCAATAATCTTTTTGGTCAGGAAACAGCAGAGGCACTCCGAGCTCTTACTGAAACCCTGAAAAACATTACATTTTTAAATAAAAAATCAGAGCAAATAGATGAGGTGATGACTCGCCTTTCTCATATTGAAGGGGCAGCTTCTCAACTTCGTGGTGATTTATTCGAATATATTGTTGCTGAGGCTGTAAGAGATAGCGCACAGAATGTAGAAGTAGGTGTGCAGTGTAAAGATCCGAAGGGAAAAAAAGCTGACTGTGATGTTTTGGTGATGAATGGCAGTAGAAAAGTAACCTTCATTGAATGTAAGGGGTACAATCCTTATGCAGAAGTTCTTCATAAAGATGTTAAGCGTTGGATTCATGAGCAAGTACCAGTGTTTTTTAAGCATGCCTTGATACATTACCCTCAAATCCCTATTTATGTTGAGTTTTGGACTACAGGTAAGCTGGGGAAAGACTCAATGGATTTACTTAATGATTTCAAAGAAAATAATAAAGGCGACCGCAGGTATGAGGTTGTTATTCGCGAAGCTCATGATGTAAAAGACTACATAAACAAAACTCGTAATAAAAGTTTAGTCCGTGTTTTTGGTAAGCATTTTATAGATTATTATAGAAAAGAACCATTAGATGCGGTCACACCTCCGATCCGACTCGCTAGCAGCGATAACGTGCCAGCTAAATAATTAAGTATGGAGTTAAAATGAATCATCAAGCTTTATTGTTAAAAGGAATTGAGGATGGCGTATACCCGGAAAATTTATTTAAATTTAGAACAATTAAACGCGGAAAACAGATTCTTCGAGACTGTACGTTCAGGTTCTCTAGTCCTACAGCTTTTAACGACCCGTTTGATTGCTCTTTGGATGAAGTTACCACCTATAAAATGTCTGAAATAAAGAATTTTTTTGCTAGTAATGGAGGGTATTCAAAAATCCCACGAGATAGACGCGATCTAATTCAGCAAGATAAGAGTGTCGTTTCAAAATGGGTTAAGGATGCTAAAGATAAAGCCGTTAATTCAAGAGGTGTCTTAGCATTGTCAGGAAGTGTGGAGGAAATTCTTCTTTGGTCACATTATGCGGATAATCATAAAGGTTTAGCTATTGAGTTATCCTTAAGAGAAGATTTAGGGTTCTTTCTAGGACCAAGGATCATGAAATATTATGATGAATATACGCCTACAAATTACCTATCTGATCCGGAAGGTACAGTCGATGCTATCTTGTCAAGGAAATATGTAAAATGGGAGTATGAAAAGGAATTTAGAATCTACAAAAAAGACTCAGCTAATGCTGACATTGCAATTAACCCATATGCAATAAAGTCAGTTTATTTTGGTTTAAAAACAGAACAGTCAGAAATTGATGATGTAAGAAGTATCTGTAGCACTCAAGCACTGAGTCATGTGCGATTCTTCCAAGCTGAAAAGGTCTACGGGAAATTTAAGTTAAGTTTTAAAAGTTTATAAAACTCAATTTAGTGAGATAACCTGATTACGATCTTTTATAAAAAATATTTCCTTCAAGGATTCAAAACTATCGTGAAAATAGCACAACCGCCTCCCTCAGAAATTTTCAAAATCGCAAAAAGAGTTTACTGATGAAAGCATGACCCCGTACTGCCACTCTGACAGCCTGTTATCGTAACGGAGATTCGCCATGCGACTCAGGCTATTACACTCACTTTTCCTGTTTGTACCGTTTCAGCTGATGGCCGGCAGCGTTGTGTATACCGATGCCGAACATCCCCCTCAGAATCTGACTGAAGAAAGCTCTGTTGTCAGGCTTGATGGCCCCGACCGCCTGCAGGACTCCATTTTCGGCCAGCTGGCTGCAGATCCGAAGTTAGCCGCTCAGCAGGCTCGCGAAATCATTCAGTCGCCGCAGTGGCCCGGACAGCAGGAGCAGATTGCTCAGGCATACCGGCAGGTTGTGCATGCTTGGGAGATCGGGCTACATAAGTTCCCCGCCGTCGTTTTCGATGATCGGGATGTGGTTTATGGCACGTCCGACGTTGCCCGGGCTGCCACGCTCCGCAGTCAGGGGGGTAAATGATGCGCTTCTCCCCCGGAATACACTTCAACGCCGCCGGTGTTGCCACCGTGCTGGTAGCAGCCGCGACGCCGGCCACAGTTTCTGCCATTAATACTGCCGGCATTATTGCCAGCGCCATCACCCAGGACTGTATCAGCTGGCGCGTCAGCGGCATCTGCTACTGGCTGATGTGTACGCCGTTTGGCTGTTCAGTGAAAACCTCAGTGAAGGTGACGCACTTTATCCCCGAGGTGGTGGTCTCCACCTACACCGGACCGGGGGGAAATCCCTGGAATGAAATGGCGTTTATGAGCGGTGCGTCCGGTACGGTAGACAGCGCTCTGACAAGCGGAGCGCCGGCCGGAGGCGGTAACGCCGGCGTCATCAAAGACCCCGGACGTCGTAAGGCCAACATCAAATTTAAGTACGCAGATGCAATAGGCCACCCTGCCACCTCCGTCATTGGCGGCAGCATTGCCGGTTACTCGTGCGACACCGCCGCCACGCCGTTTAATCCCTACTTTCTGAGCACGCTGGACTCACTTGTCTGGCGTTCGGGATTGCCTGAGTCCCTGTATCCGGAGGCGCTGGTTCCCGGGCAGCGCGAACTGGGCAGTCAGGCCAGCGCCAATATGTGGGGGAATATTTATCCCCGCTCAGGCTTCGCCAGCCAGACCGACGACGACAAAGCATCAGCTGTTGTCGCGCAGCGTGTCGCCGACATTATCACCCGTTCAGGCCAGCCCCACGTTTATCAGGTACTGAAAGGTACGCACAAAGCGGGGTACTGGCCGCCGGGAGAGGTGAAAGAAAACACGGGCACGGCCAATCATAAATGGCAGCGCCTGTCTCCCACACTTTCCGTTTCATGCGCCGTTTTCCCGGACGGTGCTTATCCCATCGCTCAGGACGGCAACGAAGCATACGCACTCTGGCAGCCCTACAGCTGCTGCAAGCGACGCGGCCAGACCTTCCTCTATTCAACTGATTTCTGAGAGGCACCATGTCACCCGTTAAATTTAAATCTGCCGCGCTTGCACTGTGCATCTCCGCAGCAGTCACATCCGTACAGGCGGCCGAAGATGACTCGTCCGGCGCATTCGGTATTTCACTTCCCTCCGTTAATAACAGCGCCATTGGCTATGGCAAAGACGTCAGCGGCGGGGTCTCGGATAAGCTTTATTACACGCTCGGCGGCGGCTCTGTGATCTCCCAGCCGGCAACGCGCAGCAGCATGCGGAAGCTCGGCATGAACGCTGGCTGGAGCAGCGACCTGATGTGCGGCAATTTTGACCTGAAAACGACCGTAGGCAATCAGCTCAACGGGGTCACCAGCGGCTTTAAAAACCTCATGGGCGACGTGGTGCAGAACGCCACCGGTGCCGTCGCCAGTCTGCCGGCCATGATTATTCAGCGTGCCAATCCCGGCCTGTACGACATGCTCACCAACGGCGTGCTGCAGGCAAACGTCTCTTTTGATAAAGCCCAGCTCAACTGCCAGAACATGTCGAAACGCATGATGGATTTTGCCGGCAACAACAAATGGACACAGGGAGCGGTCATGGATGAATACCGTTCGCTGGTGAACAGCGGTGACGCCGATGCTGTCCGCGTGAACAATTCTGCGGACAAGCTGCAGGGTAATTCAGGACAGAACTGGATTGGCGGGCAGAAACGTGGCGGTCAGGGACAGCTGGCTATCCGGCCAACGCATGATTTAACGGCGGCTGGATTCAACATGATGAACAGCCTGCCGGTGCTCAGTACGGACTCTGTCAACACGAACAGCTGTAACGGCGGGGCCTGCGGCAAGTATGCCAGCGCCGAAGAAGCGGCTAAAGCCGTGGTTCAGGTCGTGGGGGACAGCTCCCTGCGCACCTGCAGCGATGCCTCACAATGCACCAGTGGCGATGACGAACAGCAGCCCGGCGCGACGCAGGCGGGCACTGGTTTTGCCCCCATTCTGGAAGAGACCACTAAAGAGAACACGGAACAGTTGGTAAAACTGGTCAACGGCACCGAGCAGCCCAACGCGACAAACCTGGCAAAACTCAAAACCGGCAGCCTCCCCATTACCGCCGGCGTCATCAGGGCACTGCAGAGAGATCCTGACAATGCCGCCCTGACCGGCCGCCTTGCCGGCGAACTGGCAATGGCAGACACGGTTGAAACCGCGCTGATTATGCGCCGCATGATTGTGACCGGCATGTCTGAACCTAACGCTGCGGCACAGAACGCCGCCATCGAGGAAGGAGACCGTCGCGTAACGGCCATCGACCGCGAGATCACGGCATTACGAAATGAAATGGAGCTCAAACGCGAGCTGTCACGTAACTCTGTCCTCACCATCATCGACCGTGAAAACGGACGCGTTAACAGCAACCCTCAGACGCAGAGTGATGACAGCACCGACAGCCGCGTTAACCGTCTTGCCGTTCCTGAAACGGAAAACAACTGATGAGGGCGCTGCCTATGAAAACTGAACGCGGGGCGCAACGCCCCTCATTTTTCCGCCGCCACCCGGCGCTGTTCCGCGTACGGTGTTCCGCCGGCGCTCTGCTGGCAATCCTGTTGGCCGGACTCATTGTTGCGGATAAAGCCGTCAAAAATCCGGCTCAGGCAGCTGCATTCCGTGAATGGATGGATCACGCCCGCTATGGTTGGCTGATATGGCGCCTGGCGGTATATGGCGCGTTGGCGTGGGGATTTATGAAAATTTTCCGTGCGCCGGGCTTCGGTCCACAGCATTGTCAGCCGCTGATCCGCATTGCGGCAGTCAGCGTCATTTTTGCCGTTGTCTGTGAACTGGTGCTGCTCAGCGGCACGGGAGCATCATGATGCTGACTAACAGCTATCTGGAATATTTTCTTACGCTGCTCGGCTGGGTTGTTAACAACGGCCTCTGGAATATCCTTATCACCACAGGACTGTTTGCCGTACCCGTCGCTTTCCGACTTATCGGCATCTGGCTGAAGGTTCGTGAAGAAGGGGAAGATGAGGGGAACAAGGGGGCGCTGTCTATACCCCGCATGGAGCATGCGATCTATACCTCTTTTCTGGTCATGATTGCCTGCTGTATGCCGCTGATGAATGTGGACATGAGTACCATCAAATATGACACGTCGCGCGCGCAAACCTGCGGTACATGGACGCCCAAAGCGCCTGATGACACCGGGTATTCCCCTGTCATATCCAGTATTAACGATCAGACAGCGGCCGCGCCGGTATGGTGGTATCTGGTTCACAAGCTGGCAAAAGGGATCACTCAGGCTTCCGTTGCCACTATCCCTTGCCGTCCGGACATGCGTCAGCTCCGGTTTGAAGTTCAGCACACGCGCGTCAACAATAAAGCCCTCGCAGAGGAGCTGCAGGACTTTACCAACGACTGTTATTCCCTCGCGCTCTATATGTGGAAACGTCAGGATCAGGGGCAGACGAAAGACAAAGCCACCCTGAGGGATATTGAGTGGATAGGCAGTCAAACATTCCTCAGTAATTTTTACGGCAGCTTGCAGTCGAAAACGCCCCGCGCGGAATTCCCCTGGAGTGAAAGCCGCGACAGTGGAAGACCGGACACGGGACGGGGGGG
Source organism: Pantoea sp. SO10 (assembly GCF_005281435.1). Taxonomy (NCBI): domain Bacteria; kingdom Pseudomonadati; phylum Pseudomonadota; class Gammaproteobacteria; order Enterobacterales; family Erwiniaceae; genus Pantoea; species Pantoea sp. SO10. The sequence goes on along the minus strand of NZ_CP040097.1, from coordinate 10,125 downwards.
GTATCCTACCTGCAGTGAATGGTGGAGCAAGGCAGAGACCGGATTGCAGGCCCGCGTCGTCGATCAGGCTGATCCGGGGTTATGGACCCGTCTGTCAGCTGCCATGACCATGATCGGCGGCAATACGGCTGACTACAAAGAAGCGATTATCCGTCGTCTGGTCAGCCCGGAGAGTCTGACCGTGTCGCAGGGTGGACACGTTTACGCCGGCTATGGTGGCAATGCTGATTTCACGCTGGATAACTCTGTTGCCCGTGTGGCGGCGATAGGCGGCACCGCATTAGGCAGTCTGGCCGCATTCCCGGCCTTCGATGCCATGCGTCAGGCACTGCCCATGGTCCAAGCTGTGCTGCTCATGGCCATCGTGGTAATTCTGCCGCTAATTCTGGCCTTCTCCGCCTATGAGATTAAGACCGTCATAACGCTCTCGTTTGTGCTGTTTGCGCTGAACTTCCTGACGTTCTGGTGGGAACTGGCTCGCTGGCTCGACAGCTGGCTGCTCACTGCGCTTTACAGCTCTGACACGCACAGCAGCTTTAACATGGCCGGATTCCAGAACAGTTCGGATGACCTAATCATGAATTTTGTCATGGCGACAATGTTTCTAATATTGCCGGCAGTGTGGATGGGGGCGCTTTCCTGGGCAGGCATCAGAATAGGCGGCGCGCTAGATGGAGCATTCAGAAATGGCACAGCGAAAGTTGAGCAGAGCGGGGGGAGGCAGTGAGTAAAATGAAAGGTGCTGTGAAACTGTAATTGTTCAATCAGCTTGAGGGCAGTTCTGTCCTCAAGTCTTATTATCTTCATCATTATCAACTGATTTTGTTGATGTAAAAATTGAATCATCTGAACCGTAATAATAACCGTACCCATCGCGACCATTTCTAAATTCAGGCCCGTGCGCTGGGGGTGACTCTTCGGGATCAGCAGAAGTTGCGTAACTCATTTGGATGTAGCGAACCATATAAACGAACGCAGCGACTGCAATAATTATGGCACCAGCTGCAGACCCTGCTATTAGAGCTATGGCCAGAAGTAACAGGGCTGAGAAGGGGACTAATGATTTCCCGATCGCTACCGGAATCCCTTTACTCTCTGCCCATGCAGTAAAGCGAAAATCAACATCACTATAAACGCTTGTCAGACGCTTCCAGACCGAAGCCGCTTTGATTCCGTGGTCGTAAGCTGATGAGTTCATATGCACCTCAATCATTATTCATCTACAGACCATACTAAATGTTCAGAAGAAATGCACATTAAGCCAAAAAAAGCACACTATTAGTTACAGCATACATCACCATCTCGCTCAGGATAGTAGCGAACCTCACCACCCAGCCCCTCCATACGTACCTTGCTGCGGCCATTGACATCTGAACTTCACATCAACCAAAAACACACCCATTTCCCCGCACCAGCCCCGATGTTCCCCTGTAAAAGCCGCCGCCGTCCGGCCCGGAGGGCCGGAACTGCAGTGGCTGTGCTAATGGATGCTGTAACTAATAAGTTCTTCATTGCTGAAGGTTTTAGCTGCGGGTTCTTTCTTTCGTCTGCGACCATCTGACTTCAGTGCGCCTGAAAGGCCGCTGCTTAAACAGCAATCAGACAGGAGGTAATCGGACCGGGGGGATTCATGGGTTCTCTGGGCCCTGACGTGCGCTGTCAGAGCCTTTCTTTATTACAATGACTTGCCCGAGTGACAACTGAAGCAGGCGTATTTCAGGCTTTATGATGGGTTTAACGTTGAAAATAAGCAGGGATACCCTTTAGTGTTACAGAGACAGTTCATCTGACATTGGGAGAACAGCATCCTGTGAAAAAGAAATCGGGCGATCCCCGCAAACGCCAAGCTGAAGTGGACTACAAAACGCTTAAGGCCAGGCAAGTAGCATTGCTCATGTCCAAAGAACAAGAAACGAAGGCTGAGGCCATGAGGCTGATGGAACTTTTCGAGAAGCAGTATCCCGAATCTCCGGGGTTTCTCTATGATGAGACACCTTACATGTTAACTCTGGGCGCCATTGTCATTCATCGTGCAGGATGTGAGTTAAAAGCGGAACCAGAAAAATACAATGTCTCAGAGCAGCTTGATGTTCTGGAGCTTCTGCCAGAGATGAGGAGGGAAATCGAAGAATTTCTGGTCAGAAACCAACTCGACAAAGCCGAAACCTACTCAGTTTTCAGTAGTGGCCATCCGGCCCCATGATTCTGGCCATGCGTGGCGAAGCATAAAAAAAAGCCCGGCGAGCCGGGCATTAAGTGTCAGTTCAGTAAGTTATACCGGTACAGTTGCTTTTCAAAATCCTGTTTCATGCTGACGAACATCAGAATTTCGATGTTCTGGCCATCAAAATCATAAAGCACGCGATATTCGTTATCCACATCCAGCCGCTCACGCAGCAGCATTCCCCGGTTCTGGAGAAGATAGTTGAAACGATATCTCAGAGGATCCTGTTCAATGGCTTCAATCGCATCGTCGAGCAGAAAATCAACCAGCTCCATTGCGCGCTGAGCCCCGATGAAACCGCTTTTAAACGATTCGATATCCGACAAACTTTGCACCGCCATAGGTGCGATAATCACGTTGAACTGCTGCGACACTTAATACCTCGTTGTTATTTTCTGGCCTCACGCAGTTTCCTCCGGGCTTCATCCGGGGTCATGCCCTTGCCGTCTTCGATTTCCTTTTTAGCCAGCGTGGCCAGCTTGAAAAGGGCGTTGATATTGCGTTCCTCTTGCATTTCACGCAGTTCCACATCGCGTTCAGCAGCAGTCTGAATGAATAATTCAGCTACTCCGTTTTTGGTTACGTAAACACCTCCTGCAAAGGTTTCAGCATTTCCAAGACTGTCTCTGGCGAGTTTCTGGGACATGGTTTGTGACATTGAGATACTCCGGTCATTGGGATATCGCTCCGTAGGAAAAACCGGCTGCGCTTCCTGAGTGGTTTAATCTGTTTCCTAGATTGATTTAGGCCTTTATGCCTGACAGATTCACGTGTAATGCCACGCGCGGCCCTTAGCGTGATACAGCTAACACTCTATCATCGTGGATAAATGGAGTACATATTTATCCACTTCGAATTGTGGATTTGAGTTTTGGTTTTATGTTTGAGGGGAAGAGGCGTTTCCGGAAGGATCTACGCGGGATCTACCCTCAGAAGGGATCTTTTTTCATTCGAGCCGGAGATAAATGTTGATGAGTCGCACTTGATTTATCTGCTGTCCGGGGCTCAACTACTGCACTATACTGGCAGTGCGAAAGTAAGCAGCTCTGATCGATGATCTACTCAAATGCCACTTGTTCATCGCGTATCGTCTGATTTAACAAGCCAGGCCCTAAGCCAATAGCATAGTTCTAAGTCGGTTGACGAGATCGTCAAACTTCGACTAATATAACCACTAGTGAGCGCGCTTAAAAGTTCGTTTACTGATGGATGCAGCAGACTGAATGTTCTCATTCAGACATCCCGCAACCAGCGCATACTTCAATGCTACCTGGTCGAGGCCATGCCCGGTAATGGCGTTCTGAATACCAGAGTGATGATGTTCTGTCACACTGGCGAAGCCCACCTTAAGGTGGGCTTTGTTATTTCTGGGGACATTGAAACTAACGGCGTCGCCTTTGCCCCTGATTAGGAGGGACAGGCAGGGGGCGGTTAGCGCGTAACGCATAGGCGATACTGAAGAAGTTAGCCGGTGCTCCGCCGAGCCTTTCCGTCACCGGGTAGGCGCTGGTGATATGAAGACGCAGCTTTTTCTTTTCCCTGAAAGGGGTTCTACGCCGGAACCCCAGAAAATTCCGTCATTCCACATTGTGAACGTCAATCGGTTTGTTGCCTGACGTGCCGAGCGAGTAACTCAGTCGGTAAATGCCTGCCCGAACTGCCGTGCCCGCTTTACATCGTCGGTATGCAAGTAAATCGACGTGGTCGAAATCGACGCGTGACGCAGGTTATCTCGTACGGCGCTCAGCTCAACCCCTCTGGCGATCGCGTGGGTCGCATGGGTGTGCCGCATCCAGTGCGGAGAGGCCCGATGCAGCTTTTCAGCCAGCACCGGATGGTCGTTCTTGATAATCTGCGCGACGAGCCGAAAAAACCGGCGCATGACTTCCCACAGCCGCAAGGGCTTGATGCCGGCATCGGCGTCGTCAAGGCTGCCAATCAGGGACGTGGTCGGATTCCAGTGAGCACGGCTGACAGGAAGCCCCCGCTCCTGCAGATATCGGTCCAGCGCTGTGCGCGCTAGGGGTGTCAGGGTAACGCGGGCTGGCTTGCCGCCCTTGCCGACCACGTGCAGCCAGTGATCACCGGCTGCGTCGACTTCGATGCTGCGCAGTGTGGCGTCAGCCAGTTCGCTGATCCGCAGTCCCGTTGCGTAGCCGAAATCCAGCATGAACCGCAACCGTTGCGCAGCGGGCGCCTGCCAGCCGTACGACCACTCGAGCCCGTTGGCGATGGTGCGCGTCAGCATCCATTCTCCTTCGGTGAAAGCGTGCGAGGTTTCAAGAGCCATGGCGCGCTTGCTGCCGCGTACCTTGATGCCGGAGAATGGGTTGGCCACGACGTAGCGCTGCTCGACCAGCCAGCGGAACATGGCGCTGAGCACGGCAAGCGCATGCGCAATCGAACGGGCCGAGAGGTTGTCGACAAACGGGCGCCAGTCCGTTGATGTGCGCGGCCGCGGTGGCCCGACCCAGCGTTCTCGCGGTGTAGGTCTGCGCAGAAACGCCCTGTAGTCGGTGGCATCCCGGGTGGTCAGCGAAGACAGCGCCTTGCCGCGAGCAACGATGCCCCAGAGAATCAGCCGTTCGGCTTCCTTGCGGTAGGCCCGCTGCGTGGCCGGGGATTCGTGCAACGCGAGCCATGCCTGGATAGCGTCGTAATCGTTGTCGACGCCGAGGATGCAGGCCGACACCGGTGCGCGGAAGGCGCCGGCGGATCCGTCGATCTCGTGCGGTAGCCGTAGTTGCTCCCAAGGCGTCACGACTGACTGCCGATCCGCGATGATCAGTGCGCGGGCCCGCTCCGTGAGCGCCGGGTACGCGGCAAAGAAGGCCTCGATCCTTCTTGCACTGGCCGGCCCGAGACCCGGAATGACGGTCCACCACTGCCGGCGACGCGGAATCCGTACCGTGAGATCGGCCAGGGTCCGGATGCCGGCCGCGTGCAGGGTGCGGGCAGCGCGATTCGGCAGCCAGTGCGCAATGTCGTCGCCGATCTGCGGAGCTGGCGCAGGCATGATGCGCAGTAGCTCGACAGCCTGCGTGGTGGCGCGCGCATGATGCATACGCTTTTGGGCCGGGCATTCGAACAGCGTGGCCAGATCTGCCCGCTGTCGGTTACGGGCATAAAGTGCCAGTTGCCGGCGGATCTGGCCGATGACGCCGCGGGCTGACTGGCTGTGGCTGAGCCGATCTTGCATGTACCGGTGTGCCGCCTCACGCGAGGATGCGCCCTCGTACCAGGCACGCAGCGCTGCCAGTGCATCAGCATCAGGAAAGTCGGTCGGGATGTCGGCGGCGGACGGGCTCGTGGGGCGCGTTTTCATGTCATCGAGTTTAATATGGAAACAATGCCACAGAGATAATAAAGCTTATCTCTGTAGAATGCGGGAGTTCAATATTTCTGTCGTACCCCATGTCGTGATATCACAAAATTGAAGGATCTGACGTTGCGTGGAGAGGATGGTCGATGATCAACAAGAATAAGCTGCTCAGCGTCTTTTCCGACGCCGAACAGGAAGCCCTGTATGGCCTGCCTGATTTCGACGATGCGCAGCGGCTGGAATACCTGGCATTGACCGAATCCGAACTGGCGCTCGCCAGTAGCCGGCCCTCCATACCCGCGCAGGTCTATTGCATCTTGCAGATTGGCTACTTCAAGTCCAAGCACGCCTTCTTCCGCTTCGATTGGGACGAGGTTGAGGACGATTACGATTTCGTGTTGAGCCGCTATTTCCACGGCGAGCCGTTCGAACGCAAGCCGATCACCCGGCACGAGTACTACGCCCAGCGCGAACAGATCGCTGAACTGTACGGCTATCGACCGTGGGTGGCCGCCTTCCTGCCGCAACTCATGCAGCAGGCCGCGCAGATCGTACGTCGCGACGTGACACCGGGATTCGTCGCCGCCGAGCTCATCGTGTGGCTCAATGAGCACAAGATGATCCGGCCCGGCTACACGACCTTGCAAGAGCTAGTCAGCGAAGCCCTGTCCGTCGAACGTCGGCGGCTGGGCGACCTGCTCACCGGCGTATTGGACGAATTGACCCAAACCGCGCTAGACCAACTTCTGGTGCGCGATGATACTCTGTCGAAACTGGCGGCGCTGAAACAGGATGCCAAGAATTTCGGCTGGCGTCAGATGGTCCGCGAACGCGAAAAGCGCGGCACGCTGCAGCCGTTGCACGAAATCGCCAGGACGCTGCTGCCCCGGCTGGATATCTCGCAGCAGAACGTGCTGTACTACGCAAGCCTGGCGAACTTCTATACCGTCCACGACCTGCGCAACCTGAAGGCGGATCAGGCGCAGCTCTACCTGCTGTGTTACGCCTGGGTGCGCTTCCGACAGCTCACCGACAACCTGGTCGATGCGATGGCCTTCCACATGAAGCAGCTCGAGGAAGAAAGCAGCGCGGGCGCGAAACAGTCACTCATCGCCGAGCAAGTAAAACGCCATCGGGAAACGCCGCAGATCGGCCGCCTGTTGTCGCTCTATGTGGACGACAGCGTAGCCGATCCGACGCCGTTCGGCGAGGTGCGTCAGCGCGCCTATAAAATCATGGCCAAAGATGTGCTACAAAACACGGCGCAACGCATGACGGTCAAGCCGCTGAGTCAACTGGCACTACACTGGTTGGCGGTGGACGGCCTAGCCAAACGTATTCGCCGTCACCTGCGCCCCTTGTACGTCGAGCTCGACTTCGTCGGCACCTCCCCAGACAACCCGTGGCTCGCGGCGCTGGCTTGGGTCAAGGGGGCCTTCGCCAAACAGCAGCGCCTGTCACAACGACCGCTCGCCGAATGTCCCGCGGCCACGCTGCCGAAGCGCCTGCGACCGTACCTGCTGATCTTCGGCGCTGATGGTCAGCCGACCGGTTTGCACGCCGATCGCTACGAATTCTGGTTGTACCGCCAGATCCGGAAGCGCTTCCAGTCGGGAGAGATCTATCTCGACGACAGTCTGCAACATCGTCACTTCTCCGACGAGCTTGTTTCGATGAACGAGAAGGCCGACGCGCTGGCGCAGATGGAGATCCCGTTCCTGCAGCAGCCAATCGATGCCCAACTCGATGCGTTAGCGGCCGAGTTGCATGCACAATGGCTGGCCTTCAACCGAGAGCTGAAACAGGGCAAGCTTACGCACCTGGAATACGACAAGGATACGCAGAAGCTGATTTGGCGCAAACCGAAAACCGAGAACCAGAAGGTGCGTGAGCAGGCATTCTACGAGCAACTGCCATTCTGCGATGTTGCCGACGTGTTCCGCTTCGTCAACGGCCAGTGCCAGTTCCTGTCGGCGCTGACGCCATTGCAGCCGCGCTACGCGAAGAAGGTAGCGGACGCCGATAGCCTGATGGCGGTTATCATCGCTCAGGCAATGAACCATGGCAACCATGTCATGGCGCGCACCAGCGACATTCCGTACCACGTTCTGGATAGCACCTACCAGCAGTATCTGCGTCAGGCGACGCTGCATGCGGCCAACGACTGCATCAGCAACGCCATCGCCGCGCTGCCGATCTTCCCGTACTACTCGTTCGATCTCGATGCGCTGTACAGCGCCGTCGATGGGCAGAAATTCGGCGTCGAGCGACCGACCGTGAAGGCGCGTTACTCGCGCAAATACTTCGGACGAGGCAAAGGCGTCGTCGCCTACACGCTGCTGTGCAATCATGTCCCGTTGAACGGCTACCTAATCGGCGCGCACGAGTACGAGGCGCATCACGTGTTCGACATCTGGTATCGCAACACGTCGGATATAGTGCCGACTGCGATCACCGGCGACATGCACAGCATCAACAAAGCCAACTTCGCTATCCTGTATTGGTTCGGGTTGCGCTTCGAGCCTCGCTTCACAAACCTCGATGACCAGTTGCAGGAATTGTATTGTATCGACGACCCGGCGCTGTACGAGAAATGCCTGATTCAGCCGATCGGACAAATCGATCGGCAGCTCATCACCAGTGAGAAGACAAATATCGATCAGATCGTCGCCACGCTGGGCCTCAAAGAGATCACGCAGGGCTCGCTGATCCGCAAACTATGTACGTACTCGCAGGAAAACCCGACACGTCGCGCGATTTTTGAGTTCGATAAGCTCATTCGTACCATCTACACGTTGCGTTACCTGCGCGACCCGCAGCTCGAGCGAAACGTGCATCGCTCCCAAAACCGCCTCGAGTCTTACCATCAGCTTCGTTCGACCATCGCCCAGGTCGGCGGCAAGAAGGAATTGACCGGCCGCACCGACATCGAAATCGAGATCAGCAACCAGTGCGCCCGGCTGATCGCCAACGTCATCATTTTTTACAACTCGGCGATTCTGTCGCATCTACTGACGAAATGGGAGGCCAGTGGCAACGCCAAGGCGCTGGCGCGGCTTACGCAGATATCACCGGCAGCCTGGCGGCATATCCTTTTGAACGGGCACTACACTTTTCAAAGCGACAACAAAATCGACCTGGACGCGCTCATTGCAGGGCTCGAATTGGAGTGATCGAATTTTCGGCGGTTCTGGCTTGGAATCCCTTATTCCTGTTACGGTGGAATACGATGCCACAACCAGGTAATCCTTTACCCCCAGCCGTGGTCAACACCTGGCGACTGAGCGTCGGCACGTCGCTGTTCGTGATCGATATCCTGGCCGACGGCAGCTGGCGACCGGCGTATATTGCGCCAAAGCGGCTGGGTGGCTGGACGATGGATGTGTTGCCGAACATGCCGCCGACGTTAGTCGATATCGCTCCCTCGGTACGCACCTGGGCGCGACAGTACGGCGCGAATGTAACGAACCGGCGCACGCCGGCGCGCCGGTTTCCCGCGCAAACCGCTTCTTCGAACAGGACGCCAGAATGAACATGCTGAAACGTCGTCTCGATGCGACAGACGAAAAGCTGCAGGAGCTGAAAACAGCCCGCAAAGCGGCAGCTAAGGCGCAGCGCCAGCAGGTCAAGCAAACGCGCGCGGATCGCGAGCGAAAGATCATGCTGGCCGGCGAGGCGTTGCTGCGGCGTGTCGATCGCGGCGAGTGGGATGAAGCCGATTTCCGCGCGATGATGGACGATTATCTGTCGCGGCCCGCCGATCGCGCGCTGTTCGAGCTCGACGATGTATAGCCTTTGATGTTCGACGTCGACGCACCGCACAGCCAGGTCGGCAAATGTTGATTTGATTCACGATGAAGGATGCCCGATGCTGCCAACGCTCCGCATGAACCGGAATTTTGTCGAGGCCTTGCTGGCCGAGCGCGCGCCCTGCTTTGCGATGGGACTCGTGGCCGAGGGCCAGACGCACTATGCTTGCCTGGCACTGCGGCCGGTGGATGACATTCCGAACGACGTAACACGCAGCGGTTTCAACTTTGGCCACTCGATACGCGGCACCGACGACTTCGAGGTCGTACACTTCGGCTTAGAGTTTTACGGCTACCGCATCTTCAATGCGCTGATCAATCCGAGCAACTTCATCGCCAGGACAATCCTGTCGCACATGGTCGACACGAAGGCGTTTTTCTTCTTCGCGGTCAACCCGTCAGGCGGTGTGACGGTGTTCAAGTCCGGCATCGGTGAATGCAGCCTGGACAGCATCGAGTCTAATCTCGAGCGGATACTGCGCTCGAGCACGTCCGATGCTCAGTACGACGCGGCGCTGACAACGTTCAGCGACCATCCAGATCCGGTCGGGCCGATGCTGCACTGGGTTTGCCGGGACTGCGAAGATTGTCTCGACCTGTCCCACAATGTAATCGAACTGGGCCCCGCGTAACGGTCCTGATGGTCCGTGTGACCGAGACCGTCATGTCACTCACCGGACGTCGCTCCAACATTCTTCGGCTGGAATAAGCCGATTAATGTTCACAATGTGGAACGACGGAATTTTCTGGGGTTCCGGCGTAGATCCCCC
>NZ_CP040096.1:0-744154 GCF_005281435.1 Pantoea sp. SO10 | reverse complement strand
CCTTAATTTAACCTTAAGAAGTGTGCTGGTTCATGATGATAAACCGGCAAATTTGACCCTTCCTCTACCAATCCTCAACGTGTCAGAAAAAGCCGACTTAGTACCCTTCTCATTTAATGTTGCGTTAAGTTAACCCGCGTATTTTGGAATAAATGGCCGTTAAATAGTGCTTAATTCCAAGGTAACATAATGAATTTTCTACCATTCTCACGGCCCTCGTTGGGTGAAGAAGAGTTAGCCGCCATTAAATCGGTGTTTGAGTCGGGTTGGATCACCACCGGCCCGAAAAATGCCGAACTGGAAGAGGCTTTTTGCCAGCTCACTGGCAATCAGCATGCGATTGCTGTCAGCTCCGCCACGGCGGGGATGCACGTCACGCTGCTGGCGCTGGGCATCCAGCCTGGCGATGAGGTGATCACGCCTTCGCTGACCTGGGTTTCCACCATCAACATCATCACGCTACTGGGTGCGACGCCGGTGATGATCGATATCGACCGCGACACCTTGATGGTAACGCCGGAGCTGATTGAAGCGGCGATCACGCCGCGTACGCGCGCCATCATTCCGGTGCATTACGCTGGCGCGCCCGCTGATGTAGATGCTATTCGCGCCATCGGTGAGCGCCATGGCATTCCGGTGATTGAAGATGCGGCGCACGCCGCAGGCTGTTATTACAAAGGAAAGCACGTTGGTCAGCAGGGCACGGCGATCTTCTCCTTCCACGCCATCAAAAACATGACCTGCGCCGAAGGTGGCTTGATTGTCACCGATGATGCGGCGTTGGCCGACCGCATGCGCAGCCTGAAATTCCACGGACTTGGCGTCGATGCGTACGATCGCCACACGCACGGCCGCAAGCCGCAGGCCGAAGTGATCATGCCGGGTTTTAAATACAACCTGCCAGATATCAGCGCAGCGATTGCTTTGGTGCAGCTGAAAAAGCTGCCCGCCATCAATCAGCGCCGCGCGGCGATTGCGCAGCGCTATCTCACTGAACTGGCGAATACGCCGTTTCTGCCGCTGGCGCAGCCAGAATGGTCACATCAACACGCGTGGCATCTGTTCATTATTCGCGTTGATGAGGCGCAGTGCGGCATCAGTCGTGATGCGCTTATGGAAACCTTGAAAGCACAGGATATCGGCACCGGGCTGCATTTCCGTGCCGCGCACACCCACAAATATTATCGCGAACGCTATCCGCAACTCTCGTTGCCGCACACCGAATGGAATAGCGATCGCATCTGCTCAATCCCGTTGTTCCCTGATATGCGCGATGAAGATGTCACGCGCGTGATTAGCGCATTACGTCAGATCGCTGGAGTTTGACATGCTGGAAGAAAAAACCATTCGCAAAGTTTCCGTGGTGATCCCGGTGTACAACGAAGAGGAGAGCCTGCCGGAGCTGGTGCGTCGCACCGATGCAGCCTGCGCAGGATTAAATCTGGCGTACGAGATTCTGCTGGTCGATGACGGCAGCAGCGATCGCTCGGGCGAGATGATTGCCGATGCCGCCGATATGCCGGGCAGCCATGTGGTTGGCGTGTTGCTGAACCGTAATTACGGTCAGCACTCGGCGATCATGGCGGGCTTTAGCCACGTCAGCGGCGACCTGATCATCACGCTGGATGCCGATCTGCAAAACCCGCCGGAAGAGATCCCGAACCTGGTGAAAGCGGCTAAGCAGGGTTATGACGTGGTGGGCACCGTGCGTCAAAACCGCCAGGACAGCTGGTTCCGTCGTCGCGCCTCACGCACCATCAATCATCTGATTCAGCGCGTCACCGGCAAAGCGATGGGCGATTACGGCTGCATGCTGCGCGCTTATCGCCGCCATATCGTCGATGCGATGCTGAACTGCCACGAACGCAGCACCTTTATTCCCATCCTCGCCAACACCTTCGCGCGCCGCACCACCGAGCTGCCGGTGGCGCACGCCGAGCGCGAATTTGGCGATTCGAAGTACAGCTTTATGCGGCTGATTAACCTGATGTTTGACCTGGTCACTTGCCTGACCACCACGCCGCTGCGCTTGCTGAGTATCGTCGGAAGCCTGATTGCGCTGGCCGGTTTTGCCTTCTCGCTGATTCTGATTGTGCTGCGTCTGTTCCTCGGCGCGGTATGGGCCGGTGACGGCGTGTTCCTGCTGTTCGCGGTGCTGTTTATTTTTGTCGGCGCGCAGTTCATCGGTATGGGATTACTCGGCGAATACATCGGCCGCATTTACAACGACGTACGCGCCCGTCCGCGCTACTTCATCCAACGTGTGATTCACCCACAGCAAAACGCCTCATCTGTACAGGAAATTGAGCAATGAAAACTGTCGTCTTCGCCTACGCCGAAATGGGCTGTGCGGGTATTTCTGCACTTCTGAACACTGGCTATGAAATCAGCGCTATTTTCACCCACTCAGACACAGGAACTGAGAGCCACTTTTTCGACTCCGTTGCGCGTTTAGCCGCTGAGCAGGGCATTCCGGTCTATGCGCCGGAGGATGTCAATCATCCGCTGTGGGTCGATCGCATTAAAACCATGGCACCGGATTACATCTTCTCCTTCTATTACCGCGCTTTGTTAAACGACTGCATTCTCAGCTGTGCGCGTTTGGGTGCCTATAACCTGCACGGTTCGCTGCTGCCCAAATATCGTGGCCGCGCACCGCTGAACTGGGTGCTGGTCAATGGCGAAACCGAAACCGGCGTAACGCTGCACCGCATGGTGAAGCGCGCCGATGCCGGTGACATCGTGGCGCAACAGCGCGTGGCGATTGACGAGCAGGACAACGCGTTAACGCTGCATCGCAAGCTGGTTGCCTGTGCAACGCAGGTGCTGGAAGGCGCATTACCGGCGGTGAAACGCGGCGATATCGTTACCACACCACAAAATGAGCGCGAAGCCACGGTTGTGGGGCGCCGCACGCCAGAAGATGGCCGCATTAAATGGGAACAACCGGCGCACACGGTCAATAATCTGGTGCGCGCGGTGACCTATCCGTGGCCCGGCGCGTTCGCCTATGCCGGAACGGTGAAATTCGTGGTGTGGAAAAGTCGCGTACACAGCACTGAACATCAGGCCAAACCGGGTACCGTGCTTTCTGTTGAGCCATTCCTGATCGCCTGCGCTGAAGGCGCGCTGGAAGTGGTGACCGGTCAAAGCGATAACGGCGTGTTCATGAACGGCAGCCAGCTGGCGCAAAACCTCGGTATGGTGAAGGGCGCCTTGCTCTATTCTCAGCCGGTGGCGGCGGTGAAACGACGCACGCGCGTGCTGATTCTCGGCGTGAACGGTTTTATCGGTAACCACCTCACCGAGCGTCTGCTGCAGGATGATAACTTCGAAGTCTACGGTTTAGACATCGGTTCTGACGCCATCAGCCGTTTCCTCGATCAGCCACGCTTCCACTTTGTCGAAGGCGACATCAGCATTCACTCAGAATGGATCGAGTATCACATTAAGAAGTGCGACGTGGTGTTGCCATTGGTGGCCATCGCCACGCCGATTGAGTACACACGCAATCCGCTGCGCGTGTTTGAGCTCGACTTTGAAGAGAACCTCAAAATCATTCGTGACTGCGTGAAGTACAAAAAGCGCATCATTTTCCCATCGACTTCCGAAGTGTACGGCATGTGTACCGATCAGCATTTCGATGAGGATCACTCTAATCTGGTGGTTGGGCCGATCAATAAACAGCGCTGGATATATTCGGTGTCTAAGCAGCTGCTGGACCGCGTGATTTGGGCTTACGGTGAGAAAGAAGGGCTGCGCTTTACGCTGTTCCGTCCATTTAACTGGATGGGGCCGCGCCTCGATAATCTGAATGCCGCGCGTATCGGCAGTTCTCGTGCTATCACGCAGCTGATCCTTAATCTGGTGGAAGGCTCACCAATTAAGCTGATTGATGGCGGCGCACAGAAGCGCTGCTTCACCGATATTCGCGACGGCATCGAAGCGCTGTTCCGTATTATCGAAAACAAACAGAACAACTGCGACGGCCAGATCGTCAACATCGGTAACCCGGATAACGAAGCCAGCATCAAAGAGTTGGCCGAGCGTCTGCTGGCGAGTTTCGAACGTCACCCGCTGCGCAGCAACTTCCCGCCGTTTGCCGGCTTCCGTGAAGTGGAGAGCAGCAGCTATTACGGCAAAGGTTATCAGGACGTGGAACACCGTAAGCCGTCGATCAAAAACGCGCGTCGTCTGCTGGACTGGACACCAACCGTAGAGATGGATACCACCATCGATAACACGCTGGACTTCTTCCTGCGCACCGTTGAGCTACAGGATAAACCATGAAGAAAGTCGGTTTGCGTGTCGATGTCGATACCTGGCGCGGCACCCAACTTGGCGTGCCGGCGTTACTGGAGCAATTCAGTTTGCATCAGCTGCAGGCCAGTTTTTTTTTCAGCGTTGGGCCGGACAATATGGGGCGCCACTTGTGGCGCCTGTTAAAACCGCGTTTCCTGTGGAAAATGCTGCGGTCGCGCGCCGCATCACTCTACGGCTGGGATATTTTGCTGGCCGGCACCGCCTGGCCGGGACGTGAGATTGGTCGCGGTCTGGAGGAGATCATCAGCGCCACCGCCGATCATCATGAAGTCGGTTTGCATGCGTGGGATCACTTTGCCTGGCAAACCTGGGCGGGTGTGTGGCCGCAAGAGAAACTGGTTGAGCAAATTGCGCGCGGTAAACAGGCGCTGGAAGCGATAATCGGTGACAATGTCACCTGTTCAGCGGTGGCGGGCTGGCGCGCTGATGGTCGCGTGGTGGCTGCCAAGCAGCAGTTTGATTTCAGCTATAACAGTGATTGTCGCGGCAGCGGCCCATTTATACCGATTCTCAGTGATGGCAGCCACGGCACGGTACAAATCCCGGTGACCTTGCCGACCTGGGATGAAGTGGTTGGGCAATCGGTGAGCGCGGAAGGTTATAACGACTTCATTCTCGAGCAGATCCATGCCGCAAGCGGTTCGCCGGTTTACACCATTCATGCCGAAGTGGAAGGGATTGTCGGGCTTGAGGCGTTCGCCGATCTGCTGAGGCGTGCGGAGCAGCAAGACATTCAGTTTTGTCCACTCAGCGCCTTGTTACCCGACGATCTCACTACGCTGCCACGGGGCAACATCGTGCGCGGGCATATTCCCGGGCGTGAAGGCTGGCTAGGCTGCCAGCGCTAATTTTTACAGGAACCACGGATGCGTACAGTCACTAAAACCGCGTTACCCCTCGCGCTCTTCGCGCTGTTTTACCTGATCCCGATTGAGTTCCGCGCCTTGTGGCAGCCGGACGAAACCCGCTATGCCGAAATCAGCCGGGAAATGCTATTTAGCGGCAATTGGGTAGTGCCGCACTTCTTCGATCTGCGCTACTTCGAGAAACCGATCGCCGGTTATTGGGTCAATAACCTCGGCCAGTTGCTGTTTGGTCACACTAACTTTGGCGTGCGCGCCGGATCGATTTTCAGCACCACGTTGAGCGCGGTATTGGTGTATTGGCTCGGCACGCAGATGTTCGCCAGCCGTAAAATCGCGCTGAGCGGCAGCATGATTTTTCTCACCTCGTTGCTGGTGTACGGCGTCGGCACCTACGCGGTGCTCGATCCGATCCTGACGCTGTGGCTGGTCGCGGCGATGTGCAGTTACTGGCTGGCGTCGCAGGCCAGCAGCACGCGGCAACGATTAATCGGATATGTTTTGCTGGGTGCGGCCTGCGCGATGGGCTTTATGACCAAAGGTTTTCTCGCGCTGGCGGTGCCGGTACTGGCGATTCTACCTTGGGCCATTTGGCAACGTCGCTTTGGCGAACTGCTGCGTTGGGGGCCGCTGACGATGTTGGTCGCTGCGCTGCTCAGCACGCCTTGGGCGCTGGCGATCAATCAACAGGAAGGGGATTTTTGGCACTACTTCTTCTGGGTCGAGCATATTCAGCGTTTCGCTGAGTCGGACGCGCAGCACAAAGCGCCATTCTGGTACTACATTCCGGTGTTGCTGGCGGGCACTTTGCCGTGGCTGGCGCTGCTGCCGGGATCGCTGATTGGCGCGTGGCGTCAGCGCAGCCAGCAAGCCGGGCCGATCTATTTATTGAGCTGGGTGCTGCTGCCGCTGCTGTTTTTCAGCATCGCCAAAGGCAAGTTGCTGACCTATATTCTGCCGTGTTTCGCACCGCTTGCGCTGCTGATGGCGCATTACGCACACAGCGGTTCGGCGCAGGTGATTAAAGCGTTAAAGGTAAACGGTTGGATCAATCTGCTGTTCGGTTTGATCACCACCATAGTGGTTTTAGTGGTGCTGGCCCCCTGGGGCGTTGCGCATCGTCCGGTTTATAGCGGCGATGAAGGGATGGGTGTGCTCTGTGCGGTGCTCGCCTTTATAGGTTGGGGCGTGATGGGCTGGCTAAGCCGCAAGCCGGAGAAGGGTCGCTGGCAGTTAGCCGCGCTTTGTCCGTTGGCGCTGGCGCTACTGGTGGGATTTGCCATTCCTGACAAGGTGCGCGATTCCAAGCAGCCGCAGAGTTTTGTTAGTGCGGTACACGATCAGCTGGCGGATAGTCGATATCTACTGGCCAACAATCCGGGCGTGGCATCGGCGGTGGCCTGGGAACTGCAGCGCAGCGACATCAATTTCTACGATGCCAAAGGTGAGTTGCAATATGGCCTGAGCTACCCGGATGCACAGTCACACTATATAAATGCAGATAGCTTTGCCGACTGGCTGCGTATCCATCGTCGTCTGGGCAAGGTTTCGCTGGTGTTGATGCTGAATGCCAGCGACAGCACGCCGGATAAAAACCTACCGGAACCGGATGATGTCTATCGTCAGGGCCGCCTGGTTTACTACGGCTACGATGCGAAACCATGAATCTGCTGCTGATTTTACTGGTGAGCGTGCTGAGCTGTGCCGCTCAACTGTGTCAGAAGCAGGCGGCCCATCTCGGCATCAAAAAGGGGATTTCCTGGCTGGCGCTCAGCATCCTGCTGCTCGGTATCGGCATGCTGCTGTGGCTGGCGGTATTGCGCGTGGTGCCGGTGAGCGTGGCGTATCCGATGCTGAGTCTTAACTTTGTGTTGGTGGCGATCGCCGCGCGTCTGCTCTGGCGCGAAACCTACAGCGTGCAGCAGTGGATCGGTACGTTGGCGATTGTTGCTGGCGTGGCGCTGATGGGAAGTCATTTATGAAAGGCGTGATGCTGGCGCTGTGCAGCGTGTTGCTGGTTTCGCTGGCGCAGCTGGTGCTGCGGTTGGCGATGCTGGATTTCCCGCCATTAAGCGAATTGCTGAGTGTGCAGCACTGGAAACCGCTGCTGCTGTTGGCGATGGGCCTCGGAGCGTATGCGCTGTCGATGCTGTGCTGGATGCTGGCGCTGCGCCATTTGCCGCTTAACCGGCTCTACCCGCTGCTCAGTTTGAGTTATATATTGGTGTGGCTGGCCGCGATTTACTTGCCGATGCTGGGTGAAGCCTTCCGCTGGAGCAGCTTTGCTGGCGTGGTGCTGATCGTGTTTGGCTTAATGCTGGTTTCGCTGCCGCGCCGTAGGTGATGGTGTTTATTTATGCACATACCTTAGCGGCGCAATTTATTGCGCAGTAAATTGCGCCGCTACGGTATGTGTGCTCGAAGATGCTTCTCCCCTAAATCCGCCAGCGACGCCGCGCCTAACATGCCTAAATCACGGCTCACCTCGCTGGTAATCAAATCAATGGCTAAATTGACACCCGCTAAACCGCCCACCGCACAAGCATAATTAAACGGTCGCCCGACAAAACAGGCTTGCGCGCCCAGCGCGATGGCTTTGATGGCGTCGATGCCGCGGCGAATCCCGCTATCAAACATCACCGTCATTTCACCGGCCGCTTCGACGATTTCCGGCAGCACATACAACGGTGGGATCACCGTATCCAGCTGTCGGCCGCCGTGATTGGAGACCACAATGCCGTCGATGCCGATGGCTTTACAGCGCAGTGCATCGTTGCGGCTGAGAATGCCTTTAATCACCATCGCGCCAGGCCAGCGCGCGCGGATATGCCCGATATGCTGCCAGGTTAAGTGGCTGCGGCCGCTGAAATCCCGCACCGCGTTTTTCGAAAACAGCGGCGCGCCACGTTGCGCATTATTGTTCTCAAAATAGGGCATGCCGCTTTTCAGCAGTGTTTTAAATAAAGTTCCGGTTAACCAGCGCGGATGCGTAATGCCTTGCCACGCCAGACGCAGGCTGGGACGGAACGGCGTGGCAAATCCGGCGCGCACGTTGTTTTCCCGATTGGCTTTAACTGGCGTATCGACGGTGATCACCAGCACCGGGATGGCGGCACGCTTCACGCGGTCAATCAGCGCATCAATCTCCTCCAGCGTTTTCGGCAGATACGCCTGGAACCACATATCAGGATTCACCTGCGCCACATCTTCCAGCCGCGTCAGCGAAGAGCCGCTCATGATAAACGGCACCTTCTTCTCCATCGCCGCGCGGGCCAGCGTGCAATCGCCGTCAAACCCGGTTAACGCCGAGATGCCCATTGGCGCGATGCCAACCGGTGCCGCGTAGCGCTGGCCAAACAGCTCAACTGCAATGCTGCGCTGCGACACATCCACCATGTTTTCCGGGATCAGGTTGTAGCGTGCATAAGACGCCAGCGTGTTGCGCAGTGCGATATTGTCCTCGACGCCGCCAGAGACGTAGGCGAACAGCGGATGCGGCAGATAACGTTGGGCGTACTTCTCGAAGTCGTTCAGGGACAGGCAACGCGACTGCATATTGCGCATGAAGGTGATGATCCAATTGGGGGAAAAGGCAGCGGAAAACCAAAGGAATCAATGCTATTGCACTGGCGGGATTTCACAAATCTATAATCTGGCAATGTTAATGCAGTATTTGCATAAAGGCGGTCACCATAAATGTCGACCAAGTGCGCATTTATGCGCACCATTTCAAATAATCTTAATTAACCGTGAATGAATAATGCATTTAAATTAATAAAGAATAACCATATTTGGCTGGCACTAATTATCACGCTATTTCATTGATCTAATATGAATTGGCATCAAAGGTAGATGATTGTTAACTGCTGAATAACAACGGTAAATTCCTAATTTGACTTAATCTCAGCTTAATCCTTTAACCCGATCTAGACGTTTTCTTTACAAAGTGTTGAGATAACTCAATTCATTGCTGCACGCATCTCCTGTTTTCAATATCACTTTCTAAAAAACGTCATGCCTGGCGGCGTTTCGCCATGCCGAAAATTTTATTTTCTCTCTGGAGGAAAGGATGTTGTTCAAATTAAAACCGCTCGTTATCAGTTTACTCGCCGCGCAAGGCATGATGATTCCTGCGCTGCCAAGCTGGGCCGCCGTGATTCAGCCGTTCACGCCGGAAAAGAATGACAACAAAGTCGGCGTGTTTTGCGTGTGCAATGGCAGCACGCAATCGTTAACCGGATTGCCGCAGTTCGCGCCCGGCAAAAGTGGCGCAGTGTCCACCACGCTGGGGCAGTTACAGGATCAAGGAAGGCTGTTTTCCGACACCTTAACCGGCCGAGAACGGCTTTCGCTCGGGGCGCAGAATAACGAGATGTTTATTTCTGATGTCGCCAATGGCCTGTATAGCCATTACTCCACCTACAACACGGCGGCGCTGAGCAATCTGGCACCGATTGGGCTCGATCAGGCAGTCACTGATTATGAAGAGGTGAACGATCAGCAATATCTCAACGCGCGCGTGGCGTCGGTAAGTAATGGCACCATCAATGTGCAACTCGGCACGCCGGGCGCATCCACGCAGGATAATGGCTGGGAAATGGCGGCTAAACAGAGCCGCTTATTTTCCGCCATCGGCAGCGGCAATATGAACTGGGACGCTGATAACCGCATCGATTTTACCGCCATTCAGGCACCCAACGGCGCGCGCTGGGCGTACAGCGATGACCAACTGGTCAATTACAGCGGCGATTTCAGCGTCACCACCAAAGATGGCAGCGTCACGAATTTCAACGTCACCAATCTGAGCGAACTGCAACAGTACAACGATTGGCTGATCGCGCAGTTGCAGACGGCTAATCTCGATCCCGCCAGCTACAACAACGAATTCGACAAAGCCTTCAGCTTCACCAGCGGCAGCGTGGTGTGGGCGCTGAATACCCGCGATCCCGATGATGAAGTGTTCCAACCGATTGGCGAACGCATTGTGCTGAGCGCCGATGGCGCTAAAGCGACCGCCACCATCAATGCTGGCAAAACGCTGGAAGTGGTCAACGCTAACGGCGGCGCAATGCGCGCGGATAATGGCGCTACCGCCACTATTAACGGCAAACTCTCCAGCACCGGCAACAATTTAACGGACAACGACGCGCTGGTGTTAACCAACGGCAGCAGCGGCATCAATAATGGCGTGATCAACGGCGGTTTCTTCAATAACGCCGACGGTAGCGGCGTGGATAGCAGCACGCTGGGCTTTAACGCGGCAACCGTGGCGGTGAACAACAGCCGCTTTACCAACAATGGCGTGCTCAATCATGCCTTATCCGACGGCTCAAGTGCGCTGACGTTGCGCGATGGCAGCGCGGTGAATAATGGCACCGTCAATCTCGGTGTTACTAATACCGTGGGAAGCGGCAGCAGCGCTGGCGTGGTACTGAGCGGCACGACATCGAGTTTCATCAATAACGGCACGTTTTATATCGGACGCACGCCGCAAAACAGCGCGACACATGCTACTGCAGATGTGGCGATCAACCAGACCGGCGGCACGCGCGGGATTTCGCAACTGTTTGATTCCAGCGCGGTGAATAACGGTCATATCGTTATCGGTTCTCTGGTGCAGAACGCCACCGCGATGCGGGTTGAGAACGCGCCGGATGCCGTGACGCTCAACAATGGCGTGATTGATGTGAACGGTCGCGCACAGTTTAAACCAGCTGAAAATATCGCCATGCAGGTGATTAATTCCGGTAGCGGCGGGCAGGTGGGCAATGCCGGCATCATCAACCTAAACGGCGACAACAGCAGCAGCCTGAAAGTCACCGCAACGGCTGGGAAAAGTGCGCATGCGTGGTCAACCGGCGCGATTAACGTCAACGGTCGCGCTGATGCCCTGAATGGCACGCGCAACACCGCCGTGTGGGTGAACGGCGAAGATGGCGGCGCGGCCTCTGCCGATCTCAGTGGGCCGATTAATCTCAGCGGCGATGCGGCGATAGGCATCCGCGCCGAAGGGAATGCCACGGTGAATGTGGCGCAAAGCGCGGTGCCAACCTCGGGCCGCGGCCAATATCAGATCAATTTCCTGACCATTGGCCCAGATGCCAAACTCAACTTGCCCAGCAACGGCAGCTACGGCGCTTCTGGTTGGTATTCCACCATTTTCCGCAATCAGGATGGCGCGGATTTTGATGGTCGTGGCATGACGCTGACGCCAAATGCATCCTTCTCCACCGGCGTGTTCGGCAGCGGCGAGGGCACGGACATCAACACCAATGGCGCAACCCTGAATATTGGCGGTTACTCCACGGGAATTGTGGTCGAAGGCGGCGCGCAAGGCACCATTGATGCGGCTACGCAGCTGAATTTCGGCAACTACAACAGCCTCGCGGCGCTGGTTGATGGCAACAAACACGATCTCAGCGGCTACATCACCAACAGTCTTTTGCATCCTTTCAACAACAGCAGCCTGACTAACCATGCCGCAATGAGCAGCGATTTTGATCGCCAGATGGGATTGATTGCGCAAAACCAGGCGCAGCTGATCAATACCGGCAACATCAGCTTTGGCGGCAGCGATACGGTTGGGATTCAGTCGCTGCGGGGCGCAAACGTCACCAACAGCGGAGATATCAGCGTCAACAATGGCAGCACCGCGCTCTATGCCGAAGGTTTTTCATTCAGCGATTCGGTCCCGGCAACCATCAACAATACGGGAACGCTGAATGTTACCGCAGGTAATGCGCCTGATTATGCGCCAACGCACGGAATTTTAGGCGTGGGCGACAGTGTGGAGATCAACCAAAACGGCACTATCAATTTGTACGGCAGTAACGCCGTCGGGGTTGAATTGCTGGACGGTGGATTATTGAGGCTGGGCGAGAACAGCAAAGTGGTGTTCCATGATGAGAATCAGACCGGCTATATCTCCACCGCAGCTTTCTCCAATATCGTGACAAATGGCGGGCAAACTGACGTCAGTAAGGATGGCTCCACCTTGTATCGCATTGGGGCGGGCACGATTTTCTATCCGCTGCAACCGGCGGCGATCACCTTGAGCGGCGCGAATACCACCGGCATCAACGCCAGCGGCATGGGCACAACTATTTTTGGTAGCGATCATTATGATGTGACAGGCAATGGCGCGACAGCGGTGCGTGCGGCAGAGGGCGCATACGGCATTATCAATAACGGCATTAATTTGACTGGCGCGAATAGCGTGGGGGCGGCCACCGATGGCGGCGGTGCGGCGCTGTATATTACCGCGCCGATCACCGGTTCAGGTGACAATGTCACGGCACTCAGCAGCGGTAACGGTTCCCGCATTGATAACCAAAGTAATATTGAACTCACCGACAACAACGATGTTGGCGCCCGACTTTACTATGGCGGCAACCTTATCAATCGCGGCACGATTCACGTCAACAACGGTGTGGGCGTCGATGTTAGCAACGGTTACGGCCAATACACGCAGATGAGCGGCCAGTTACAGGTGGATAATGGTAGCGCGTTACGCGTCAGCAATGGCGGCGTGCTGAACATTGTGGGTGATGGCGCCGAGGATTATTTCAACTACACCAGCACAACCTACGCCGGTAACAATGCGGATACCGTTTTAATCGATCACGGTGCCAGCGGTTTTATCGCCGATCACGTAGTACTCAGCGCTTATAAAGGCAACGTAATTAACAACCGCGCGGAAACCAGCAATATTTCCCTTAACCGGGCACGACTTGAGATCAATGGTGGCAACGCGATACGTTCAGCCACCTCGTTTGATCCTACTGGCAGCGCCTATATTGGCGTCTCTGAAGGCGTGGGTTATCTTTTTGAAAATGAAGATGGTTCGACCACCAGTAACGATCTGCTGATTGGCCCGAATTACTACTTCTTTATCACCGGTTCCAACAGCACTGGCGTTCGTGCAAATACCACTGGCCGCGTGATCAACGAAGGTACGCTCGCGGTGTACAACGTGGACGGAATGACCGGTGGTTCCGCCATCGTTACCAGCACCGCCAGTGAAGTGATTAACCGTGGCAGCATCATTTCACTCAGTACCCAGGCACCTATTATCGATTTACGCGGCGGCCAATCGGTGTTTATCAACCAGGGCAATCTCAGCGCGCCGATCCCAGGAACCGTGATCGTGGCGGGCGGGGCGAGTAACGACCAGTTTGCGTTGCTGTCGGGCAGTGTGGTTGGTGACGTTAACACTGGTAACGGCAATGACACGCTGCAACTCTCGGGCGGCACCATTGACGGCAGTTTGACGATGGGCAGCGGAAACAATCAGGCGCTGGTCGAGAATGTCAGCCTGGCGAAAACGCGCCATATCACCACCGACAACGGCGCGGGTAGCACGCTGAGCTTCAACGACATTAATGCGCGCGGCGCTTCGCTGGCAGCAGACGATCTCAGCAAAGGCACCAATCTGGGCGGCGGCTGGAGCACCATTAACTTTTACAACACGCAATGGACGCTGACCGATAACCTCAAGCTGGCGCACAGCACCATCAACATCGGTCAGGGATCGACGTTGTTTGCAGGCGATGGCGTCAATCCGCTGCTGAGCGGCGCGACTGACGGTTCTCTGGTGGTGAATAATGCTGGCACGCTGGACCTCACCAACGGCAGCGGCGCGCCGGGTAACACCTTAACCATTAATGGTGATTTGGCCTCGACGGGCGGTCACGTGAAGCTCAATACGCCAATTGTCGCCAACGGCATCAGCGACAGCCTGCGCGTCAACGGCAATACTAGCGGTACCACGCTGCTCGACGTCACGCCGCTCGCCGGTAGCGCGGCGATCATCACGCCGGATCAAGGTATCTCGCTGGCGCAGGTTACCGGCAGCGCCAGCGCGAACAGTTTTGCGCTGAGCAACGGCTATGTGGCGAGCGGTCCGTGGCAATACGGCCTGTACGCTACGCAAAACACCGCGGCGTGGGATTACCGCCTGGCGAATAATGTTGTGACGGATACAGCGGGCAATGTGGTGCGGCCGAAGGTGACGCCGCAGATGCCTTCTTATATCTCCGCGCCGGTTGGGTTGGCCTATTACAACATGGCGGTGATGGACGATCTGCATAAGCGTTTGGGTGAGTTGCGTGCGGATAGCAGCAACGGCAGCGGCGAGATGTTTATTCGTTATCTGGGCTCCAACCTGAAGTACAAAACCAATCGCGATCTCAGCCAGTACGGCTATGACTTTGACCTCGATTACAGCGCCGTGCAGCTCGGCGGCAATCTGCTGCATCTGCAGGGCACCAGCGACAGCCTGCGCGCGGGCCTGGCTTACACGCGTGGTAACGCACGTATTCGCCCGGACGCGGTGGACGGCTACAGTTCGACCAGCTTCGATAACGATACGTTGTCGCTATACGCCACCTGGCTGCGCGACAGCGGTTTCTATCTTGATGGCGCGCTGTCGTTTGACTGGCATCGCGGCGACACCGATATCGCGCGGCAGAAAGAGGTGGGCAAGCTGAAGGGCAACGGTTGGGGCGCCTCACTGGAAACCGGTTATCCGTGGCAGTTTGCTAACGGTGTACGCATCGAGCCGCAGGCGCAGCTGATGTATTTGCAGTTGGATATGGATGATGTGGTCGATCGGGATAACACCCGCGTTAGCTGGAGCAATTACGATCAAACCATCGGCCGCGTGGGTGCGCGTCTCGATCGCACCTGGCAGGATCAGGCGGGGCAGCAATATACGCCGTATCTGCGCACCAGCTATACGCGCGGTTGGGGCGGATCGGCGACCACCCGCGCCGGCGCTAACGGATCGCCGGAGAGCGTGAATTTCGATAGCGGTAAATTTGGCCAGATGTGGGATGTCGGCATTGGCGGCACCGCAACGCTGAAGCGTGATGTTTCGTTGTACGCCGAAGCGGATTATCGTCAGGAAATAGACGGTAATGGCACCAAAGGCTGGCGTTATAATGCCGGCGTACGCTGGATGTTTTAATTCCTATGGTCGCCATTAATGGCGACCTTTTTTATTTATCCCCTCAAATCCGTCCCTAAATAAACACATTCCCCTGATGTAAATCCATCAAAATAAAAATCCCAAAATGCTTGAACTCACACTTCGAAAAACAAATTTCAAATAAAAATTAACATGAAATAAAAACACCGCTAGCGTGAGTGCTCTGTTTTGTTCTGCCGTATTTCCTTAATTTTTTTCACCAGGAGGTATTATGGAAAGAGAACTTTATATATCCACTAACACCGCTTCCGGCCCCAATAGCAACACGCGCACCGAGCCATTTGTTAAAATTATTGCGCTGGTCGCCACGCTGGGTGGATTGCTGTTTGGCTACGATACCGGCGTAGTATCAGGCGCTTTACTCTTTATGCGTGACGATCTGCAACTCACGCCCTTTACCACCGGGTTAGTCACCAGTTCACTGCTGTTTGGCGCCGCTTTTGGCGCGCTGCTCGCCGGTCATTTCGCGGACGCGCTGGGACGCCGCAAGATCATCATTTCTCTGGCCTTTATTTTTGCCCTTGGCGCCATCGGTTCGGCCTTCGCGCCGGATGTTATCTCAATGATCGCTTCACGTCTGTTCCTCGGAATCGCCGTCGGTGGCGCAGCGGCCACGGTGCCGGTGTATATCGCGGAAATTGCCCCGGCAAACAAGCGCGGTCAACTGGTGACCTTGCAGGAGCTGATGATTGTTTCAGGTCAGCTGCTGGCGTACGTGTCCAACGCCACTTTCAATGAAATCTGGGGTGGAGAACACACGTGGCGCTGGATGATCGCTATCTCAACTGTGCCAGCGGTATTGCTGTGGTTGGGCATGATCTTTATGCCGGAAAGCCCGCGCTGGCATGTAATGCGCGGTAATAGCCAGCAAGCACGCAAAGTACTGGAGAAAACCCGCGCGGCCGATGACGTCGAATGGGAGCTGGAAGAGATAGAAGAAACCATCGAAGAGAACCGGCAACAGGGCAAAGGCCGCCTGCGCGATTTGCGTACGCCGTGGCTGCGCAAAGTGTTCCTGCTTGGTATCGGCATCGCGGCGATTCAGCAGCTGACCGGCGTCAACACCATCATGTATTACGCGCCTACCATGCTGACGGCAACCGGCTTGAGCAACGATGCCGCGCTGTTCGCCACCATCGCCAACGGCGTGATTTCGGTGCTGATGACGCTGATCGGTATCTGGATGATCGGCAAAATCGGCCGTCGTCCGCTGGTACTGGTTGGTCAGATGGGCTGCACCGCGTGCCTGTTTTTTATCGCCGCGGTGTGTTTCTTCATGCCGGAATATCACCCGGCAGGCGACGTCAATCTGCTGCGCGCCTATCTGGTGCTGGCGGGCATGCTGATGTTTCTGTGCTTCCAGCAAGGCGCGTTGTCGCCAGTTACCTGGCTATTACTTTCCGAGATCTTTCCAGCGCGGATGCGCGGTATTTGCATGGGCGGCGCGGTATTTGCGTTGTGGATGGCCAACTTCGCCATTTCCATGGCGTTCCCGTTGCTGTTGGCGGCATTTGGTCTGGCCGGTGCCTTCTTAACCTTTGCCGTGATTGGTATTGGGGGATCGATGTTCGTGTTGCGCACCATCCCGGAAACCAAAGGACGCAGCCTGGAACAGGTCGAGCACTATTTCCATGAGTTGTACAAATGATGTTGCATTGATGTAAATCAATCAAGGTTCTGGCAGAGCAGCAAAACAACATCGCTTACTATCGCAAGATATCGACGCGACATAACAAAACAGAAGCTAATAAATATTACTCTTTCAGGATAGAACACACTATGACCTACAAAATAAGCCATGACCGACTCTGCGTTAATCGTAAAATCGCGCCTAATCTTAGTCTCGAGCGTTTTTTCTCGCTAGTTGAAAAGCTGGGGTTAAATAAAGTCGAAATCCGCAATGATATGAAAAGTGGTAGCGTGACCGATAATTTAACAGGCGAAGAAGTTCGCCATCTCGCGACGCAGCATGCTTTTACCATTGAAACTATTAATGCGGTTTATCCGTTTAACCAATTAAGCGATGACGTGCTGGAGAAAACGCGCGCTTTATTAAAAGACGCGCGTGCCACCGGTGCGAAAGCGTTAGTCCTTTGCCCACTGAATGACGGCACCGTTATTTCCCAGCAGCAAACCGTCGATGCGTTAAAAACGCTGGCGCCACTGTTTGCCGAATATGGCATTGCCGGTCTGGTGGAGCCGCTCGGTTTCCCGCAAAGCTCGCTGCGTTCAGCGGCTCTGGCACAGCAGTTGATCAAACAAGCCGGCGCGCCGTTCAAAATCGTATTGGATACCTTTCACCATCATTTGTACGAAGGGGCTGAACAAGACTTTGCTGGCGGCATCGACGTCAACAATATCGGGCTGGTGCATTTGTCCGGCGTGACCCACGCGCGCCCAACGCATCAGTTAACCGACGAAGAGCGCATCATGTTAAGCGCCGACGATGTGCTGAAATCGAAACAACAAGTGCAGCGTCTGGAAGAGATGGGCTATCGCGGCATTTACGCTTTCGAACCGTTTTCGTCGGTGATGGATAACTGGAGCGAAGAACAAATTGCTCGTGAAATCCACTCCAGCATTGCTTACCTGAATAACTAAGGAACACTTCCATGACGCTCAATATCGGTGTAATTGGCACGGGCGCGATCGGTCGCGAACACATTCGTCGTTGTAGCCAGGTGCTGCAACATTCGCGTGTGGTGGCGCTGAATGACATCAACCGCAGCAACTGCGAGCAGATCATCCACGATCTCGGCATTCAGGCGGAGATTTACGACAACGCACATGATCTGATTAACGCGCCAGAGGTGCAGGCGATTCTGGTCACCTCGTGGGGCCCAACCCATGAAGAGTTTGTGTTGGCAGCGATCAAAGCCGGCAAGGCGGTGTTCTGCGAAAAGCCGCTGGCGGTCACCGCGCAGGGTTGTATGAACATCGTGGAAGCGGAAATCGCCGCCGGTAAGAAGCTGGTGCAGGTCGGCTTTATGCGTCCTTACGACGCGGGCTACCGCGCGCTGAAGGCGGTGATTGAGAACGGTGACATCGGCGAACCGCTGATGCTGCACTGCGCGCATCGCAATCCCGAAGTCGGCGATTCCTACACTACTGATATGGCGATCACCGATACGTTGATTCATGAGCTTGATGTGCTGCGCTGGTTGCTGAAAGATGATTACGTCAGTGCACAGGTGATCTACCCGCGCTCAACCAGTAAAGCCGCTTCGCATCTGAAAGATCCGCAAATCGTGCTGCTGGAAACCGCCAAAGGCGTGCGCATCGACGTTGAAATCTTCGTTAACTGCGCTTACGGCTACGATATTCAGTGTGAAGTGGTCGGCGAAAGCGGTATTGCGCGCCTGCCTGAACCGATGTCGGTACAAACGCGCAGCGCAGCCAAACTCTCCACCAGCATTCTTACCGACTGGAAAAAGCGTTTCATCGATGCCTATGACGTGGAGTTGCAGGACTTCATCAATAACGTGTTGTCGGGTGAGATGAGCGGCCCGTCTGCTTGGGATGGCTACGCTGCGGCGGTTGCTGCCGATGCCTGTGTTGCGGCGCAAAAATCCGGAGACATCGTACCGGTCACTATGCCAGTGAAACCGGCGTTTTATAACTAAGTTGTTTTCCCTTCCTTAAACGCGCGTCAGGTTTAACTGGCGCGCGTATTATCGCGTATCACACTCTCTTCTCAGCGTTTTCCCGTGTATCATCGCCGCCTTTAAGATGTTTTGTAGGGAATAAGTGATGACGGAGATGACATTGTCCCGCCGCCAGCCTTCCGTATGGTGGGGCGCGATGATTATTTGCGGCACCGTGGTGGGCGCAGGGATGTTTACGCTGCCGGTGGTGATGGCGGGCGCGTGGTTTGGCTGGGCGATGATGTTACTGCTGATCAGCTGGGGCGGCATGTTGCTGTCCGGCTTGTTGTTTATGCGCGTCAGCCTCACGTATCCGCCGGGCGCGGGTTACGACACCTTAACCAAAGATTTGCTTGGACGCGGCTGGGCGGCACTGAACGGCCTCAGCATCTTATTCGTCCTTGGCATCCTGACATACGCGTATATTTCAGCCAGCGGCCCGGTCTATCAGCACTCAATCAGTCAGCTGGGATTACCCATCTCAACCGCAGAAGCCAAGGTGTTGCTGACGCTGTGCGTCGCCGTCGTCGTTTGGCTCGGTACGACCGGCGTCAGTCGCCTCATGACCTTTTGTGTGCTGGCGAAAATTTTGCTGTTAATCGTGCTGTTTGGCGGCCTTTTGACACAGGTGAACATGCCGTCGTTACTGAGCGGACCCGCTGCCGGTGAACGTTACTGGCCTTATGCACTCGGCGTGCTGCCGTTTTGTCTCGCTTCGTTTGGTTACCACGGCAACATCACCGGTCTGGTGAGCTATTACGGCGGCAATAAGCAGAACATCACGCGGGCTTTGGTGTTGGGAACGCTGCTGTCGCTGGCGCTGTATCTGTTTTGGCTAACCAGCACCATGGGAAATCTACCTCGCGCCGCGTTTCCTGAGATTGTGAAGCAGGGCGGCGATATCGCTGCGCTGATGGCGGCGCTGCGTGCGCATCTGCACGTCAATGCGCTGGCGCTGATGATGTCGATCTTCTCGCATTTCGCCGTGATTGCCTCATTCCTTGGCGTCACCGCCGGTCTGTTTGATTTCATCGCCGATCGTCTGGGATTCGGGAATTCATCCGTCGCACGCCTGAAAACCGCCAGCCTGACTTTCCTGCCGCCGTTACTTGCCTCGATTTGGTGGCCGAATGGCTTTGTCGCCGCGATTGGTTTTGCCGGACTGTTTGCTACCTTGTGGGCGGTGATCATCCCCGCGCTGCTGGCATGGAAATCTCAGCAACGCTGTTCGCTGGCGGTGGCTTTTCTGTTGGTGTTTGGCGCGATGAATATATTGGCCTGGCTGTTGAGCTGGTTTGGGGTGTTACCGGAATTTGGTGGATGAGATGAGTCGCCAGAAATGGCGACTCGACTTTCAACCGGTACCTGATTAAAACAATTACTCTTTGTTGGATACCAACGTGCCTTTCAGGCCGTGCGGCTCGGAGCGCAGGTATTGCGGTGGCGCTTTGGCCTGCGCACCCAATTCAGCGGCGGCATGCCACGGCCAGCGCGGGTCGTAAAGTACTGCGCGCGCCAGCGCGATCAAATCTGCGTCACCTACCTGTAATGCTTGTTCTGCCTGCTTGGGTTCCGTAATCAAGCCTACGCCAATCACCGGAATCTTTACCTGTTTGCGGATGTCGCGTGCAAAAGGCAATTGATAACCGGGACCGACCGTGATTTTCTGCTGCGGTGACAAGCCGCCGCTGGAGACGTGTACGTAATCGCTGCCCGCCGCTTCGAGTTGCTGGCTGAAGACAATCGACTGCTCAACATCCCAGCCACCGTCAACCCAATCCGTTGCCGAGAGGCGCACACCTACCGCCACTGAATCTGGCACGGCGCTGCGCACCGCATGGAACACTTCCAGAGGGAAACGCAGACGATTCTCCAGCGAGCCGCCGTACTCATCCTCACGCTGGTTACTCAGTGGCGACAGGAACTGATGCAGCAAATAGCCGTGCGCAGCATGCAGTTCAATCAACTGGATACCGAGTTTCGCCGCACGCTGCGCGCTGTCAACGAAGGCCAGTTTCAGGCGCTCAAGATCCTGTTTACTTAGCGCAACCGGTGCACGATCTTCAGGATTAAAGGCTTGCGCGGATGGTGCAACGGTTTGCCAGCCACCTTGCTCCAGCGACAGCTGATTGCCGCCCAGCCACGGCGCGGCGCAGGACGCTTTGCGTCCGGCGTGACCGAGTTGAATACCAATGGGAGTGTCAGAATAGTGACGGATATCTTGCAGAACGCTGGCTAAAGCCGCTTCCGTTGCATCATCCCACAAGCCTAAATCGCCCGGAGAAATACGTCCGGCGGCTTCCACTGCTGTCGCCTCAATGATCAGCAAACCGGCGCCGGAAAGTGCCAGTTGCCCGAGATGAATGCGGTGCCAGGCGCTGGCTTTGCCATCCTCCGCAGAGTATTGGCACATCGGCGCGATGACGATGCGATTATCGAGCGTTAACTTACCCAGTTGCGTCGTACTAAACAGTAAACTCATTGAAACCTCATCTTCAGTGGCTGAATGGCTTTAAGCTTAGGGCGAAAAGCGCATTTTGCAGAGGGCTATGAGTTTGAATGTTGTAGCAAAAAGTAAGTTAAGCGGAATGTGCCGCCGCAAGTCGAAACGCATCAGACATTTTTTCCTGCTCACGTTGTGATAACCCCAAATGTCTGGCGACTATGCGCCATTGCGCAACAATGCTGCTGAAGTTTTCTATGATAGTTTCGGCTTCAGATGCCTTCAGCCGGAAATAGGGCGCAACTTCACGCGCCAAATCGAGATCAAGCGCATTATCAGCTGCCGTCACATTTAATTTCAGACCATCAGCATAGGGCACTGGATTGAGATCGAAGGCGGCAGATAACCGCCAGCCCTTGCCTGGAACCAGAATAAATCCATGATTGCGCAGATGATCATCGGTGTTAGAGACCAGCATATTAAAGACAATCCGCGACCACAGCTCGCGTAAATCAGCATTGGTTTGGGAACCATGACGAATCAATACTTCCGCCAGTTCGAGATAACTCACTCCGGTGGATGCATCTTCGCCATCAGTATGGCCAGTCATGGTCATCGCGGAGGCAAAGTGCAGACGCTTCCCTTCGGGCGTGCGATCGAAACGGCGCACCATGAAACAGTGATAATCGCTGGCAAATTTTTTCGCCATGGCAGCGGCAACGTTAAGTTCACAAGCCGTGGCGAGAGCATTGACGACCATTTCCCATCCACCCACATCATATTCATCGCGGATGCTGGGGAACTTGGCGATAAATAGCTGACCTTGCTCATCAACCACACTGGCTTTGGGCCGTGCGCCACCCAGAGAACCGCCTGGAGCGATCAACATCCTGAGCCATTCACGTCCCTGAGCAGCACGGTTATCCGGATCGCTTTCCAGCGCGCGGCTTGCACGTTCAAGTGCTGCGATTTCAGTAAATGGGGGAGCCGCAGTTTCCAATCTGTTATCAAGAAATTCCCCCTGATCCTCCAGCCGGTAACGTAAAGCACCCACGCGATACAGGTCATGAACCCCCAGTAAAAAATCGGATTCAAACATGCGCGTGCCGGAAGGCAATAATCCGCCACGGATATCGCGTTCCAGACGACGCTCCATCAATAAGCGTCCCCATCTGTCGGGGCTGGAATCGCCAAACACTCCAAATCCAGCACGATTGTGGGCAGGATATTGTGGCCCTTCGAATAAGTGGATGCCGGGATCTAACTGGATCAACATCAAATCGGGATCGCTAAGCGCTTGCGGATCATACTGAAATTCAAAAGATTCACGCGCCCGGCTGCGGCGAATATGCAGATAACCGAGACGTTTTGGTTGCTTGAGTCCGTTCCAGTCGGCGTAGACGCTAATCATGGTCATTGTCGGGTCCTATTTTTTCTTCCCTGAAATTAGCAGTGAGGCGAGGCCGGCAGAGGTGACTGTCTGAGCGTTTTTTTGCTCAACTCCGCGCTCATAAGCCTCAGCTACCTGTGTGCTGTTCTCACCCTCATCTACCTTATACGCTGATTTAGCAGCAAATAATTTAGTCGTTGAGGTAAGACGTGCATCTTGCAGTTGGCGACCCAAAGTATCCTCAGCAGCCAGCAGATTGAGATCCTGTTCGAGTCCTAACACTTGCATCACAGCCAGATAGGCTCCGATAGTCACACCCGCGCTACCCGCTTCAAGCGAACGCAACGTCATCGGGGTCATTCCCGCGCGTTCCGCCACCTGTTTAGCCGTAAGTTTTCTTCTTTTACGAGCGAGTTTTAATCTCTCTCCAAAAGCGGCAAGCATATCGCTCGTTTGAGGAAGAAGCAGAGAAGTTCGCTGTGCCATTGTGTCACTATTTTATCTTTAAATGGGGTTAATGAATAAAATATTAGCACTTTTTCGAACTGTCTTCCATTTTTAATGATTAAATAAAAAACGAAAAAGTGCTAATAAATTATCATTTAATGAACATAAAAGATAAAATATTAGCACTTCAATTTAAAACGCCGCCGATCGCCAGCCGCGCGCGTTATCATTGCCGGTGCGCACCGCCAGTGAATGCGCTGCACGTTGCGAACGCGCCATCACCTCTTTTTGATTGAGCTGGGTAAACTCACCATTTCGCAGCAGATAAGCGCCATCAACAAACACATCGCTGACCTCGTGGCCGAGCGCCGAGTAGACCAGCGATGAAACCGGATGATGGATCGGCGTCATCGCCGGATGCGAGGTATCAACGATCACCAAATCGGCGCGTTTGCCGACTTCCAGCGAACCCACCAGATGTTCGAGGCCAATTGCCCGCGCACCGTCGATAGTGGCCATCTCCAGCACTTTTTCCGCCGTCATAATGGTGGGATTGCGGTGCACGCCTTTTTGCAGCAGCGCCGCCACTTTCATCGCCTGAAAAAGGTTGTGATTGTTGCTGCTGGCCGGGCCGTCTGAACCCAAACCAACGGTTAAGCCGGCAGCCAGCATCTCCGGAATCGGCGGCACGCCGGAAGCGAGGTAGAGATTGCTGCAGGGATTGTGCGACACACGCGTGTCATGATGTTTGAGTGCGCGGATGTCGCGCGAATTGCACTGCACGCAATGCACCGCCAGCACGTCCGGGCCGAGGAAACCGATATCGCTGAGAAATTCGGTGTCGCTGGCCTGAAAACGCAGCTTTGCCTGCTCGATCTCAAAATCGGTTTCCGCCACATGCGTAGTGATCAGCACGCCGGTTTCATTCGCCAGCTGGCGCGTGCCGCGCAGCACTTTCTCATCCAGCGCCCAAATCATGCTTGGTGCCAGACCGACTTTTACCCGGCCATCGACCTGGTGATAACGATCGATCACCGCGCGCGCATCGGCCAGCGCCTGTTCAGGCGTTTCGATCAATTCAGCAGGAATACCGTGCTCTGCGCCGCTGGTGAGAAAACCGCGACACACATGACCGCGAATGCCGCTGACTTCAAAGGCCTCGATCACTTTGGCGGTTAATCCTCGGCGCGGATGCGCGTACATAAAATCGACCAGCGACGTGACGCCCGAGCGCAGTGATTCTATGCAGCCGTGCAGCGCGGCGGCGTAAACATCCTCTTCGGTCAACGCTACGGCGCTGGGCCCGGTCATGCAGGTGAACCACTTTTTCAGCACCATGTCATCGCCGAGACCTTTCAGCAGCGTCTGAAACAGATGCGTATGCGTGTTCACCATGCCCGGCATAATAATGCGTTCGCGGCAGTCGATGATTTCCGCTTCAGGATAGCGCTGCTGCAAAGCGTCGCGCGTGCCGATGGCGCGAATGGTCTTATCTTCAATCAGCAAACTGGCCTGTTCCAGAATCTCGCGTTGCGGATTCATGGTGATCATCCAGCCGTCAGCCAGCAGATAACTCATGAGGCGTTCTCCAGTTGCTGCTGTAATTCAGCGGCATTGACCACAAATCCAAAGCATTGCTGCACGTTATACAGCGTGGCATCGCGGCAATAAGCCGGCGAGGTTGTGGCGCTGCAATCTTCCAGCAGCAGGCAGTCGTAACCGCGAAAGTTGGCATCCTGTAAGGTGCAAAGCACGCACTGATCGACGTTAACACCGGCAAACAGCAGCGTGGTGACGTTGAGATTGCGCAGAATGCTGTCGAGTTCGCTGTCCTGAAAACCGGACATGCGGTATTTGTTGACGCGAATGTCATTGGCATCCGGCGTCAGTTCGTCCACCACTTCCGCCGCCCAGCTGCCGGCCTGCAACACCGGCGCGCCGGAAACCGGCAGCGGATCGCCTAATCCCACGCCATCACCGTTCGGGTTATAGACGTGCAGCAGCGCGGGGCTGAGATTGAGTTTATCAGCGCGATTGCCCCAATTGAGCCAAATCACCGGCACCTGAGCGGCGCGCAGCGTCGGCAGCAAGGCTTGCAGCGGCGCAATTGGCGCGCGCGCGGGCGTGACATCGACGCCGATATGCCCAAGCCAGCCTTCGGCATGACAAAAGTCGTTCTGCATATCAATCACCAGGATCGCCGTGCGCTGCAGATCAAAAATCACTGAACGTTCACGCGATGTAAGCTGCACGCTGCGCGACACCTGCGCTGGACGCCGCGTATCAACCACTTGCGCTGAAACGCGCCATTGATTGTGTCGACTGCTGCCTAAAACGTTCTCCGGCATATCAGGCTCCCGTTAACACGCGGATATCTTCAGCATCGAGCGTGACAGGGTCACCGCTACGAATCAGTTCAGAGAAGCCTTCATTCGGCGTCATCACCGTCAGCGTATAGAGTTTGCTGCTGCCGGTATTACGAATGGCGTGATCGTTGCCCGGATGCAGCAGGAGAGAATCGCCTTTGCTTATCTCAAGTTCATCATCGTTGCAGCGCGCCACGCCTTCGCCGTGTAGTACATAAAAGAACTCGTGCGCGGTGGCGTGTTCATTCGGTGGCGTAGCACCGCCGACGTTGAAAATCTCCACCACGAAAATGTTCTCAATGCCGTCTAACGGCTTGTCGAACAAGATGGCGAAATAGTTGCTGCTGTCCGCACTGATACGGAACGCCTTAACATCCGCAAGATTGTTGAAACGAAACGATTTCATAATTTATTCCTTTCGATAAGGCTGCGTTAATGCGCCGGGTTGCAATGTGCGTCCCACCACGCCGGACATCGCCAGAATGGTGAGCAAGTAAGGCAGCGCCAGCAGCACCTGCGGCGGCAGCGTGTTTTCAAACAGCTGTAGCGAGAGTTGCAGGGCATCTGCGGCGCCAAAGATAAAAGCGGCGACCAGCGCTTTAAGCGGGCTCCAGCGTCCAAAGATGACAATCGCCAGCGCGATAAAACCTTGTCCACTGACGATGTTGTCGCGGAACAGGCCGATCTGCGCCGTGACCAGATAGCTGCCCGCCAATCCAGCGCCCACGCAGGAGAACAGCACGCCCCACGTGCGAATCTTCAACACGTTGAGCCCGGCGGCATGTGCCGCGCGCGGGTTTTCGCCCACCGCACGCAGCGACAGGCCGAAGCGGGTGTGAAACAGACCAAAGTGCGCCAGCACCGCCAGCAGCAAAGTGAGATAGAGTGGCAGCGGCTGCTGGAACAGAATCGGGCCAATAAACGGCAGCGAAGAGAGCAGCGGCACATGCCAGGGTTCGAGCATTGGGATGGTAGGTGAGGATGCATTGCCCATCACCAGCGCGTAAATCCAGGTGGCTAATCCCGCTGCCAATATATTGAAGACGATGCCCACCACAATCTGGCTGGCATGGGCGCGCAGGTAGAGCGCCGCCAGCACGCAGCCAACCAGCAGTCCGCCGACGCCACCGGCGATAAAGCCCAGCGCGGTCGATCCGCTCTCAACCGCCGTCATGTAGCTGGAAAGCGCGCCCAGCAGAATAGTGCCTTCAATACCGATATTCAGTACGCCGGAGCGTTCGGCATAGATCTCGCCCAGCGCCGCCAGTAATACCGGACCGGCAAGGCGCACCGCGGCGGCCAGCCAGCTGACGAAAAAGGCGTTATCGAGATTCATCCACAGATTCATGAGTGTTCCTCCGCCAGTTGGCTGCGCGATTTACGCCCGCCGGGCAGGTTGATGCGGTAATAGCGCAACAGATCGCCTGCCAGAATCAGTAGCACCACCAGACTTTGCAGAATCAACACTACCGAAGTGGGCAAGCCGGTTTGGCGCTGCATGGCGCTACCGCCCACTTCCAGCCCGCCGTAGAGAATGGCGGTCGGGATCACCAGCAGCGGATTGAGGCGTGCCAGCAAAGCCACCACCACGCCGATAAAGCCGACGCCGCCGGAAATGCCTTCCATCAGCCGATGTTGCACGCCCAATACGGCGCACAATCCCGCCAGCGCCGCCAATCCGCCGCCGAGCAGCACCGCGCCCATTTGGCGGCGATTGACATCCACGCCGCTGTAGCGCGCCGCGCGCGGATTCAGCCCGGCAATTTTGATTTCGAAACCGGCGGGCGTGGCACGCATCAGCCAGAAGACAAACAGCGTGGCGACTAGCGCGATGGCGATGCCCCAATGTGCGCGCATGCCGTTCATCACAAACGGCAGCCAGCTCTCCACCGGCAAACGTGGCGTCTGCGGCAGATCGCCCGGCGCGCGCATTGGGCCGGAAACCAGATACTGCACTATGAACAGCGCCACATAGTTGGCCATCAGCGAAATCAGCACATCGTTGCCGCCAAATTTTACCCGTAACGCGCCAACCCAACCGGCCCAAAGCGCGCCCGCAAGGAAGGCGGCAATCAGCACCATCGGCCAGTAGAGCAGCGCGGGAATCGCCCACGGAAAGCCCTGCGGCGTACCCGACAGCGCGATCCAACTGGCCGCAGCGGCACCCAGCAGAAAACAGCCTTCGAAGCCGATATACCCGAGCCCGGCGCGCCACACCACGATGGTTGCCAGCGCGATCAGCATCAGCGGCGTGGATTGCACCAGGCTGAGACCGAAGCTGCGCAGCGAGCCAAAAGCGGCATCAAACAGGAAGCCATAAGCCGAGAGCGGATTGCCGCCAAACGGGATAAACAGCAAACCGGCAATGATGAAAGCGGCAAGGATGCCGCAAAAACTGGTTAACACTAGCGCGCCGCTGGATTCGGCGGGCGCCAGACGTCGCTCAAGCAGCTTCTTCATGGTTGCCTCCGGTTTTTTTCAGGT
The DNA here is from genome assembly GCF_005281435.1 of Pantoea sp. SO10. NCBI lineage: Bacteria > Pseudomonadati > Pseudomonadota > Gammaproteobacteria > Enterobacterales > Erwiniaceae > Pantoea > Pantoea sp. SO10. The sequence goes on along the minus strand of NZ_CP040096.1, from coordinate 716,206 downwards.
GCGCGCCCGCCATCAGTTCGCCGAGGCGTTCTGGCGTGGCGTCGGCGGCGTCCATTTCTCCGGCAATCTGGCCGCTGTACATCACCGCGATGCGATCGGAGAGATTGATGATTTCCTCCAGCTCGGCGGAGATCATCAGAATGGCGCAGCCGCGATCGCGCGCCGCCATCAAACCTTGCCACACGCTCTCAATCGCGCCGACATCCAGCCCGCGCGTAGGCTGTTCAACCACTAATAAGCAGGGATTGCTGGCGACTTCGCGCCCGAGAATCAACTTTTGCAGGTTACCGCCGGAGAGTTTTCCGGCTTCGAAATCGGCATCCGGCGTGCGTACCGCAAAGCGGGCGATGATGTCGCGCGCATGCTGGCTAATGCGCTGGCGGTCCAGCAGCCAGCCGCCCGCGCGGGTAAAGGTGCGCTGGCGGCCAAGCATGGCGTTATCAGTAATCGATAAATCGGTCACCGAACCAACGCCACGGCGATCCGCCGGAATAAAACTGATGCCTTTGTGGCGGCGGGTAGCGGGGGAATCGTCGCTGATGTCTTCGCCATTGAGCAGAATGCGACCGGCTTCAAGTTCACGCAAATTAAGCAGCGCTTCCGCCAGCTCCGATTGACCATTGCCTTCCACACCGGCAATGCCGAGGATTTCGCCAGCGGCGACGTTGAGCGACACGCGCCAGATTTTCTGCTGGCCGCTGGCATCACGCACCGCAATGCTATCCACCTGCAACACGGTTTTGCCCGGCTGGCACGGCGTTTTTTCGACGCGCAGCACCACATCGCGACCAACCATGCGGCGTGCCAGATCGCGTTCCGAAGTGTCTTTAATATCCACCGAATCGACCATTTTGCCGCCGCGCATCACCGAAACGTGATGGGCAATCGCCATGATTTCATACAGTTTGTGAGTGACAATCACTACCGAACGGCCTTCTGCGCACAGTGATTTCAGGGTAGCGAACAGGCCGGCTTTCTCCTGCGGCGTCAGCACCGCCGTCGGTTCGTCGAGAATCAGCACCTGCGCATCACGGTACAACAGCTTGAGGATCTCCACACGTTGCTGCACGCCAATCGGCAAATGCTGCACTTTCGCCCAGGGATCGATCGCCAGCCCGTGTTTATCCGAAAGCGCCTGCAAACGCGCCGCCGCCGCGCGCAGATTAAGTACGCCGCTAGCGCCTTCTTTCAATCCCAGCACCACGTTTTCCACCACGCTCATCGGCTGTACCAGCATAAATTCCTGATGCACCATGCCAATGCCGCAGGCGATAGCATCGCTGGGATCGCGGAAACGCTGCGCCTGGCCATCCACCTCAATGCTGCCTTCATCGGCCTGATACAGGCCGTAAAGAATTTGCATCAGCGTGCTTTTGCCCGCGCCGTTTTCACCCAGCAGCGCGTGGATTTCGCCGGCTTTAATGCTGAGCGACACGTCATCATTGGCCACCACGCGCGCAAAGCGTTTGGTGATATTTTTCAGCGCAACGCGGATGTTTGCTGTTGCTGTCATAATGGTTAAACCACTGGCTTCAGCGCGCCGCTATCAAGCTGCTGCCAGATCTGCTGGAAGCGCGCCCATGCGCTGGCACTCACCAGCTTGGCGTTGTAGTGTTCGCTGCCATTGACCACCGACCAGGCTTTGCCAACGGTGGGATGCCATTCGTCGCCGCCTTTGAAGGTTTTATTCGCCACCGACTCACCAACCTGTTCCACCATCCAGTCGAGGTTCTGGCGGAAGCTGCAGGCAACATAATCGGGCGCGACATCACGCTGATCGACATAGCAGCCGATAGCTTTGACTTTCGCCGCTGCCGCGCCTTGCATCGCGCCGAGGCCGGTGACGTCTGCGGCATGCCAAATCACATCCGCGCCGTTGCCAATCATGGTGGTGGCAGCTTCACGGCCTTTGGCGGCGTTGTCGTAATCGCCGGTCACCACGCCCATGCCTTTGATGCCCGGACGGGTTTTCTCAGCGGCCTGAATAAAGGCGCGCATCATTGCCTGCTGCGTGGGATTATCTCCGCCGCCGACAAAACCAACCGCTTTGCCTTTTTCGGAAATCAGCGCCGCCAGCGCACCGGCGGCATAGGCGCCTTGCAGATAGGCGAGATTGACGTATTCCACGTTGTCCGGTGATTTTTCGCCTGGCTTGAAGGTGGACGCGAAGAAGTAGGTGTCAGGATATTCCGGCGCGATTTCGACAAACGCCGAGCCGTATTCAAAGCTGTGGCCAATGATCAGCGTGTAACCGTCATCGGCGTAGCCACGTATGGTTTGATCCATCTGCGCCTGCGACACGCTTTCGCTGTGCGCAACGCTGAAACCGGCTTTTTGCAGGCTCTGCAATCCGGCATACGCCAGCGAACTCCAGCCGCCATCGGCAACCGAGCCGGGCAACAGCAGGGCGATTTTTATGGTGTTATTCGCCGCCATCGCTTTGCGCGACAACATCGGTGCCAGCGCGGGTAACAACAGTGCGCCAGCCACTAACTTCGCAAACTTTCTGCGGGATACGTCTGCCATCATGTGTTCTCCTGGTGTGGTTTTGATGTATTAATCACCGGAAGATCATTATCTTAAAAGCATCATTTTTAGTACTTACCGATGCCTAAAAGGCAACGCAGGGGGAATATGCTGCAACATCGTTTGTTTGTGTATATCGATCAGGTGGCGCGCAGCGGTTCAATTCGCAAAGCGGCTGAACGGCTACACATCTCCGCGTCGGCGATTAACCGCCAGCTGATTGCGCTGGAAGAGGAGCTGGGCACGCCGCTGTTTCAGCGTTTGCCGCGCAAAATGATCCTTACCGCCGCCGGTGAAACGCTGATTCATCATGTGCGGCAGAGCTTTAAAGAGATTGAAATCGCGCAGATGAAAATCGAAGAGCTGAAGGGACTGCGGCGCGGCGAAGTGACGGTAGCAATGATGAGCGGATTAGCAGCAAACCTGATTCCGCGCGTGGCAGCGGAGTTTCGCCGCGCCAATCCGCGCGTGAAATTGCTGCTGCAACAGCTCACCACCGGCGAGAACATCATTAACGCGGTGGCCAGCGGCGAGGCCGATTTGGGGATTGGATTTGATTTCGACCTGCAGCCGGTACATCGCAGCATTGCCAGCGTGCCGGTGCGATTGGGTGCGGTGGTGGGCGCGGGGCACCCGCTGGCGGAGAAATCCAGTTTACGTTTGAGTGATTGCTTGCCGTATCCGGTGGTGATTGCCGACAAATCGATGGTGATTCGGCCTTACCTGAATGAAGTGTTCGCGCGTGCCTCGATCAATATGCAGCCAGTTATTGAAACCAATTCGATCGAGGTAATGCGCCAGTCGGCGATGATGGATCAAACTCTCACGTTTCTCACGCCGATTGACATTGAATCTGACCAGCGCAGCGGCCGGTTAATCTATATTCCGGTGCGCGAACTGGCGCAGCACACGCAAACGCTGATGTTGATCGGCCACGATCGCGGTACCAGCGCGATTGGTAGCGTATTCGCCGAAACCATTAAAGGGATGATGTCGGAATTGCGTTAATCGTAGGGTGCGCATTAATGCGCACCTGGTCACCATAAATGGCGATCCTACGAGAACGCGGTGCGATCGGTCAGGAATTGAATATCGAAATTATGGACTTCTCGTGCCAGCTTTAATAACGCGTGCGCGGCACGATCGGTGGCAATCGCACCGCGCTCAGCATCCGCCGTTGCGGCGTTGCCGGTGGCACCAGACAGATGCAGATCCTGCGCCATCCAGCCAAAACCAATGCCGCCTTCAGGAGTTAAAATTCCGCCGGTCGCTTCAAGCGCCACCGAAGTGGAAACGAAATTAGCGGCGTGCTGCATCTGCACCAGTTCAGGGTGCAAATGCAGCATCATGCTGGTTTCTGATTCACCGCCGTGAATGCCGTGATTAAGTTCATGCGCGCTGTAGAGATCCGATGCATCAATGGTACGGAACCAGCTGGCGCTGACGGCAAACATGCCCAGTTCGATGCGCAGCTGGCGACAGACGATCTCCATCAGCTGCGGCTGTCCGCCGTGCGAGTTCCAGAAAATCAGCTTGCGAATTCCGGCGCGCCAGGCGCTTTTCGCGACTTCGAACCACACTTTGCCTAACACGTCATACGGCAGCGAAAGGGTGCCGGGATAGGCAAGATGTTCATCCGATTTACCCATCGGCAGCGCGGGCAGCACCAGCAAAGGAAGATCGTCGGGCAATAATTTCACCGCGCGTTGAATAATGCCGGCGTTGATCGCCGCATCCACACGCACCGGCAGATGCGGGCCATGTTGTTCAACTGCGCCAATCGGCAGCACGGCGACGATATTCGCCATATCAAGTTCACTGAATTCCCGGGTTGAGAGATCCCACCACCAGGGCGAAGACGGTTTGAGCATGTTGACCTCCATTTTTAACCCCAACATAGCGAGTTAATAGTGCAATGGAAGCAACAAAATTCGCACTTAGCGTTGCTTTAAAGGCATTGGTCATAAGCAGGTCGCCATGAATGATCGGCGACCCAACAAGAGCGGCGTTACTTCTGATTTTTACTGGTGAATTCCTGATAATTTTCTTTGGTCACCGTCTGGTATGGCACCCAGTTGTAGGCTTCGGTCTTTTTACCGCTCAGCATGTCGTAAGCCACATCGACTGCACCGGTCGCCTGGCCTTTCGCATCCTGGAAGATCGTCACCGCCATTTTGCCATTCTTAATAAACTGCAAACCATCCGGCGTGCCGTCGATGCCGGCGACTAACACATTGTTTTTCTTCAACTGATCGAGCGCCATAATCGCCCCGATCGCCATTTCATCGTTGTTCGCGATGATGGCGTTGATATCATTCCCATCCTGCAACCATGACAGGGTTTTATCGACCGCTTCGTTGCGCTGCCAGTTGGCGCTCTGTTTCTGAATCACTTTCAGGCCGGGATGATCCTTCACATAATCTTCAACCGCTTTGGTGCGCTGACGTGCTTCTTCGGTGGAGAGGGCGCCCATCAGAATGGCGATATTTCCTTTGTTATCCAGACGTTTGGCTAAGGCTTCGATCTCCATCTTGCCGCTTAACGCCGAATCTGAACCGACGTAAGCCATTTTGCCGGTCAGTTTCACTTCGGGTTTACGGTTCACGAAGATCAGCGGGATATTGGCTTTCTGCGCAGCGGCGATCACCGGCATTACGCCTTGCGTATCCACCGGGTTGATGATGATCGCGTCTGCGCCCTGATTGATGAAATCATCCACCTGCTGGATTTGCAGAGATACATCGCCTTTGGCATCGGCAAATTGGCTGTTAAGCTCTTTGTCTTTAAGCTGCTTTTCCATCTGACTTCGTAAGATGGAAACAAAATTGAGATCGAGATTAGCCAAAGCGACTCCAACCATGTAGGTTTTCGCCTGGGCAGTGAACACACTGAGCAAACCGCAGATAAGCATTACTACTTTGAATAATTTCATTTTTTTATCTCTGTAGGGGAGGTTTCAATTATTTTGCATCCGGGTGCAAAATCAGCGGGATCACTCCTGCTGATTGACATCATGTTCAGACGGACAACGCGATGTGCTGCATTCACTCTCTGGCACGGTTGAAAAATAGTCAACGCAGCAAAAAGCGATTTCATCACCACGATCACAAAATCATCACGATTTGCACCCGAGTGCATTACAAAAATGCAACCGGGTGCAAAGTTTGCAAAAATCGCCTCTTGCTTACATGAGGAATCGCTTTATGCTCACTTTTTGTCAGCTAATTTGCGGAAGGGAGCCGATGACCAGAACAGTGAAAAAAGCCACGGCCAGCGATGTGGCGCTTCTTGCCGGCGTGTCGAAATGGACGGTATCGCGCGCGTTTATGCCTGGCGCTTCAATCTCTGAGAAGGCGCGCGAGAAGGTGATGCGCATCGCTAAAGAGCTGGGATATCGGCCCAATTTGCTGGCGCGTAGTCTGGTAAAGAAGAAAACGCATATTATTGGCGTAGTAATCGACGAGCTGAAAAATCCGCATACGCTGATGATTCTCAATGAAGCTACGCAGCAGCTACAACGTCGCGGCTATATGGCGATGATCCTCAACATCACCGACGGCGAGCCGTATCGATCGGTAATGACGCAGGCGGATCAATTGCAGATCGACGGCATTTTGTTTCTCGGTACGGTGTTATCGGCACAGCTGATTACGCTGGTGGAGGATATGTACAACATTCCGCTGGTGCAGCTGTGCCGCAATACGCATGCGCAGGGCATCGATGTGGTGGCGATTGATGGTTATGCCGCCGGCAAGCAGATCGCCGAGCTGTTGCTGGCGCAGGGCGCGCAACGGTTTGGTTTTATGCAAGGTCCGGATACACCAACGTCACATCTGCTGCGCAAAGAGGGATTTGAAGCGACGCTGCAACAAGCAGGCTGTCAAATTGATGTGCTGCTTAAAGCCGGCAGCTACGATCGTGCACGCAGCTGGCAAGCGATGAGCGATTATCTGCATCAACCGGATGCGCCCGCAATCGATGCGCTGTTCTGTGAAAACGATGTGCTGGCGCTCGGCGCGATGGAAGCGATGCGCGCCGCCCCGACCAGGCCAAGGATTGCGGTGGTGGGATTCGATGATATTGAAGAAGCCAGCGCGCCAGGCTGCCAACTCACCACCTTTAGCCAACGTATTGATCTGCTGATCGCCGAAGCGTTAAACCGATTGATTGATGGTCGCGAGAGTGCGGATGAGCATTGGCGGCGGGGTGAAATGCGAGTACGGCGTTCGCATTTGAGGTCGCCATAAATGACGTAATGCTCCTCAGTTAAGACATGAAAACCCGTAATTACCGAGAGCACACATTGTAGCGGCGCAATTCATTGCGCGATAAATCGCGCCGCTACGGAAGGTGCGGTAATTTGATTCGGCGCTTGACTGATCACCATTACGCCATAAATGACGACCCACGACGTAAAATCACTGTTCTATGCTGGTCAGCAACGCATTTTGAATAATTCTTTGCGCTTTTAGCGGGTTTTGCTCACGCTGCGCTTCCTGCAACGTGGCGATATCCAGCTTATCCAGCGCGCGATAGATATGTTTGAGGAAGCGAATCGACAGATTGGCGGCTTCAACATGATCTTCACGGAACGGGAATTGATCAAGCTGCCACACGCCGTCCCAGTTATTGATCTTCAGAACATAGAAGAACTCAAAAATCTCGGTCATGTGCACGGTACCGACCACCAAATCGTCATCCCAGCCGCGCAGGTTGTCGTTGACGTCCATACCAAATAGCCGACCACGATCGATAATCAGCTGGGCGGAATCCGCTGGGGATTCACCGGCAAACAGTGCATGACCAAAATCGAGCAGCACGCCAACGTTATCCAGCCCAATATCCTCAATGCCAAGCAGCGTACGCGCAGCTGAATCCCAGGTCATTTTCACGCGTGGTTCACGCGGTTTATATTCGATAGCAAATTTGACGTCTGGATTGGCGCTCGCCAGTTCGCGCATACCCTCCACGGCCATCTTCCACAGGTTTTTATGATCGACCTGGAACGGATAATCCCAGCCATCCTGACCCGGCCAGACTTTCACGTAGTTAGCCCCCAGCTCACGCACTACGGTGGCGGCTTCGTGCATTAAATCAAATGCCTGTTGGCGAATGGTGGCATCGGGATTGGTGAAAGCACCGCGTGAAAAGCGGCGCAGATAAATTTCTGGCGTCACGCCAATCGCTTTCAATCCGGCATCGGCGAGCGCTTGTTTAACCTGCGCTACGGTCACGCCTTCGGTGAAGGGATAGGGCACATCAACATAGGAAAGGTCCTCGACGCTGCCAGCGAGTTTAATCTGATCAAGGGTGCTAAGCGCTGGCCCGTAACCATCTACGGCGTAGCGATCGATATAGTTGGCGAAGTGCCACAATCCGGCACCAAATTTCGGATACGTGTAGGAACTCATTAGACCTTCTCCTCAGATGATTGTGTCATTGAATATATATTCATATATGGTTATATATTCCATTCTGCGCCTCGGCGTGCGCAGTTAACCAGCAATCATTGACGGAAATGCAACCGTAATCACACAATATTCGATGCCATGCCCCTTTGTTCAAACCGGTTTGCTGTGATATCCCATCCGGCTTAACCGGCTGAATAACTCTTTATTGTTGGCGCAGTTGAGCTTGCGAATAATACTCTGCCGATGATGGCTGATGGTTTTACAACTGAGATGCAGTTTGTATCCAATATCGGTGAGATTGCTGGTTTGCCCCAGCATGCGCAATAAGCCGAACTCCCGCGCTGAAAGGGTTTGCTTGGTGCGGCGAACACCCGCCTCAAATTCTGTAGCCAACGGTAAACCTAATACAGCATCAGAAAGCGCTTTCAGACTGCACTTTTTCGAAAGAAAAGTAACACCTGGCAGCAAACTGACCACATAGCTTATGACCGCTTTCTCATGCAAATCGGTTAGCACGATAATCCGCGTGTCTGGAGAAGTTCGTTGGACTTTTAGCAATAATTCGGTAAAGAATTGCACATCGCGGCCATAAGCGGTTAATTCACTGATGAGCAAATCCGTTCCTGCGATCTTACTCAGCGCTGAGTCAATATCGTCACTATCTATATTTTTTACATGAATAAATTTCGCGGAAAAATAACGCGAAATCCCTTCAGTAATCCATTTGTTATTGTCTATCAGCGTCAATGACAACATAGTTATCCCCATCTTTATTATGCCGGCATTAAAGCGCGATCCCGACGCTATGAATATCGGACTGGGGAAGGGAGGTTTGTACGAAATTTCCCAAATTCACGATTACAGATTTAAAGGCATGTCAGTTTTGTTGAGATATAACCGCTGGGTGAACGTATGGCCGCGCTGGGCGTTAGCCTTGCATCGGGCTTGCCACTGGAAAAAATGTGCAACGGAAATAAGAACATGAAGCGATGCACAGCCAGGAAAAGCAGCGGGTGGTATATCAGCCTGGCGCGTTTCATTTGCTGTTGGGTAAAATAGCCGACATAGTTAACTGGCGCAGCAGCTGGATATTTCTGAAGAGCCACCGTATGCGATGACGCTGGTGTAGGCTCTTGATAAAGTGGAGGAATGATGGAATTAGAAACAACCCGACTGCGGCTGGAACCCTTTGAGCTGGCGCATTTTAACGGACTGCGAGCGATGGAAAGCGATCCGGAAATTATGCGTTACATCAGCAATGGCGTAGTTAAAACGCCAGAAGAGACCCTGACGAGTATCGAACGCGTTCAATCGCGCTGGCAACAATATGGTTTTTCCTGGTGGGCGATGCGGGAAAAAGAGTTTGGCGAAATCGTCGGTGCTTGCTGTCTGCAGCATTTAGCCAATCAGGATGGTGCGCCATTGGAAATTGGCTGGCGTCTCAATGCCAATTATCACGGCAAAGGTTTTGCCACCGAAGCCGCGCAGGCGATAGTTAAGTTTGCGGTAGAAAAGGTTGGCGTTAAATATTTGGTTGCGGTGGCCGATCCTGAAAATACCGCTTCGCAAAAGGTGATGCAGCGGCTGGGTATGACCTACAAAGCGATTGAGCAACATTACGATGTGCCTTGCGTGGTGTATGAGCTTCATCTTTAGGCATTCGTGAACAAGTGCCATCAACATTATATGTCATATTCCAATTCTGCTTATTTTACAGGATTGGAATATGAAAGAGCACGATATTGGTTTTAGCCACATAGCGCTGCAAGTGAGAGATATAGAACGCAGCATCGATTTCTATCAACGTTACGCAGGGATGCAGGTGATCCATGAGCGGGCACCAGGCATTGCAGAAGCGCAAAAAGTCGCATGGCTTTCTGATTTAACGCGTCCATTTGCGTTGGTGTTGGTGCAATCTCAAACCACAGTGGATACGCCTCTGGGTCCGTTTGGTCATATTGGCGTTGCATGTGACAGTAAAGAAGAGATTGATGCCAGGGTTGCTCAGGCTGAATGCGAAGGTGTGTTACGCCGCCCAGCGCAACAATCAGCCGCTCCCGTCGGTTATTGGGCATTCTTCGCCGATCCCGATGGCAACACGCTTGAACTTTCATATGGCCAAAAGATTGGCCTTGAGATTATTACCAGCCGCCTTAACGCGGGTGTTTAACGTTAAACGTCACTTGAAAGGGTGACGGTTGATATCGGGTTTAGACGTGGTATGAGTGCGCGATGAGATGCTTGATTTAACATAATCATGATTATGCGCACTTAAGTTGTGGGTGCTATTTGATAATGTCACCTGCTGGTTTACATTGATGACGCGACCGGTCGTCTGATGCACCTGCGCTTCTGCCAGAGTGAATCGGCCTTTGATTACATGATGGCCACGCGCGTTTTGCCCTTTATCCCAATACCCGCCATGTACCTGAAAAAGTACGAGCGTTCATCGATTTTTTACAGAGCAGAGTTGGAAGCCCCCAATAAAACTGATGCGAGGAGCATCAAACGACTCAATGACCATGCACTGTCAACCCGACCAACCGAACCACAATCGGGCGCACTACCAGTATGCAAACAAAAGCCGCGGGCATCGCAACTTGATATGCATTCATCACATTTTCCATATAATGCGGCCCGATGCCAAATTCGGCGAAAGTAATGACCAGGCTCATCAGAAACGCCATGATAGTCGCCATATACAGCGCGAAGATGTAAGGTGAAACGTGCTTTGGCAGGCGGGTGCGGGCGGTATTTTTCTCGGTTGCTGTTGTCATAGCGTGATCCTTTTCAGTAAGTTTAAGCAAAACAGCCACTAACCTATCAAGTGAATCAGGATGCGAGTAGAACGCTTCTGCTTTAATCATTATTAAGTAAAAGTAACGAATCACGCATTGAGGGATCTATGGATTTACTGGGGTTGATCAACACTTTTATTCGCGTAGTTGAGAACGGCAGCATTGCCGCCGCCGCGCGGGCGAAAGGAATGAGTCCAGCAGCGGTAAGCCAAAGTGTCGCGCGTCTGGAGACACATTTGGGTGTGCGGCTGCTTTCACGCACTACCCGCAGCATGACGTTAACCGAAAGCGGGAAACGCTATTTCGAAAAAGTCCGACACATTCCCCATGATATTGACCTTGCCTCGCAGGCCGCAGCGATTGAAACCAAACCGCAGGGTTCGCTTTGCATCGCCACCACGGCGGCATTTGGCAGACACGTTCTCGCTCCACTGATGCCTGCCTTTAAACAAACTTACCCCGATATTGATATCGAACTGATCAGTACCGATCGCAATGTTGACCACCGCCTGGAAGGCGTTGACGTCAGTATTCGTATTGAGGCGCAACTGAACGATCAATTGATCGCCCGCAAAATTGCCTCATTACCCTTTATCTTCTGCGCGGCACCCGCTTATCTGGCGCGTGCGGGCATCCCTAAAACCCCTGAAGAGCTGAGCCAGCACGCCTGTTTGGTTTTCCGCTATCCAACCGATGGACGCTTTCTTCCGTGGACGTTTATGGTCGGTGGCCAGCCGGTGAATGCAAAGCTCAACCCAGAATTCATCAGCGATGATATTGATATCATCGCGAAAATTGCCGAAAACGGCGGTGGAATTGCCCGGCTGGCGAGTTTTATTGCTCAGCCGTTGCTCGAGAGTGGTCAACTAATACCTTTATTCCACTCAGATCAAGGTGAGAAAAGCGACGTAGTGGCTTCACCGATGAATATTTATGCCTGCGTCAACGAGCGTTCGGCGCTGAATGCAAAGGTAAGAGCGTTTATTGCCTTTCTGGAACAACAACTCGCCGAAAGCGTTGATTAACTCCATAATATTGAGTGTTAAAGTCATTTTTGGACGTTAAGCCACAATATGCTGGATTTAACTCTTAGCAAACCCGAAGAAATCGTCAAGCTGTTGAGCGGATGAAGCAGGCGGATGTCGCGGCCAGAGCGGGATTAGCGCTCGGGCAACAGGAAACTGAACTCACGCCAGGGCAGGCAGGCGATATCATCGATAATTACTGTTCGGTTGCATCTGGCTTTGCCCGCAAAGCGGTCGATATGTTCCCAGAGCAAATCACTGCGGAAACGCTGCGCTTTCTCCAGGCGCGCATTGACGAAAATATCAAAAACCTGGCGAAATAGTTAGCCGCTGCGGCCCCAGAAAAGCGCTTTTTCTCGGGCTATTCACCGCCCTAACCTGCTTTTATTACTCCCGCTCATTAACCCATTTAGTGATTACGGATAATGCTTTCGCAGATGCCGACTATGCTTACCCTTCTAAAACCATACAAAAATAAGTTGTACCCCAACATTTAACCCTTTTACTGGAGGTTTGGCATGAGCAGCCAACACTTAACAACACCTGTGCCGTCAATGGTGCCGATCAGCTTCAAAGTCAACGGTATACAGCAGCAATTAAACGTTGATACCCGCACCACGCTGCTGGATGCATTGCGTGAGCACCTGCATTTGACCGGCACCAAAAAAGGCTGCGATCACGGCCAATGTGGTGCCTGTACGGTGATGGTCAACGGACGTCGCATCAACGCGTGCCTGACATTAGCGGTAATGCAACAGGATGCGGAAATCACCACCATTGAAGGTTTGGGAAATCCGGATGAGCTGCATCCCTTGCAGGCGGCGTTCATCAAACATGATGGTTACCAGTGCGGCTACTGCACGCCTGGGCAAATATGTTCATCGATGGCGGTGCTGGAAGAGATCAAAGCGGGCATTCCCAGCCACGTCACCCACGATCTGGTTTCCGCGCCCAACGTGACTGCGGATGAAATCCGTGAGCGCATGAGTGGCAATATCTGCCGCTGCGGTGCCTATTCCAACATTCTTGCGGCGATTGAAGAGTACGCGGAGGGCCTGGAATCATGAAAGCTTTCACTTACCAGCGGGTCAAAACCCCGGCTGAAGCCGCTACCAGCGCTCAGCAACATACTAATGCCAAATTCATCGCCGGCGGCACCAATCTGCTCGATCTGATGAAGCTGGAGATTGAGACGCCCGCGCATCTTATTGATGTGAATGGTCTTGAGCTGGACAAAATCGAGGCCACAGCCGATGGCGGATTACGCATAGGCGCGTTGGTGCGTAACACCGATCTGGCGGCCGATGCGCGTATTCGCCGTGATTATGGCGTGCTGTCGCGCGCGTTAGTGGCTGGCGCTTCCGGCCAGTTACGTAATCAGGCGACCACCGCGGGGAATCTGCTGCAGCGCACGCGTTGCCCCTATTTCTATGACACCAACCAACCGTGCAACAAACGTTTACCCGGCAGCGGCTGTGCGGCGCTGGATGGCTTCAGTCGCCAGCATGCGTTGGTCGGAACCAGCCAGGCCTGTATCGCCACCCATCCGAGCGATATGGCGGTGGCGATGCGTTTGCTGGATGCGATTATCGAAACGGTCAGCCCGGATGGGCGAGAGCGCAAAATCCCGATTGCTGAATTTTATCGTGCGCCTGGCAATACGCCGCATCTGGAAACCGTGCTCACTCCTGGCGAGCTGATTGTGGCCGTTTCACTGCCGGCCCCGCTGGGCGGCACACACATTTACCGCAAGGTGCGCGACCGCGCGTCCTACGCTTTTGCGCTGGTCTCTGTTGCCGCCATCATTCAGCCGGATAAATCCGGTCGCGTGGCGCTCGGTGGCGTGGCACATCAGCCGTGGCGGCTGGAAGAGGCGGATAACGCGGTGATTCAGGGCGCGCAGGCGGTGAGCGATCGGCTGTTCGCCACTGCGCAACCCACCGCTGAAAACGAGTTCAAGATCATTCTGGCGCAGCGAACGCTCGCTTCCGTATTGGCAGAAGCGAGAGGATAACGCATGAAATTCGAAAAACCCGCAGGCAATAACCCGATTGATCAGCTCAAGGTGGTCGGTCAGCCACTCAATCGTATCGACGGCCCGCTGAAAACCTCCGGCCTGGCGCATTACGCCTACGAATGGCATCACGAAGCGCCCGATGCGGCGTACGGCTATGTGGTCGGCGCGCCGATCGCCAAAGGAAAAATCACCGCCATTGATGTGCAGGCAGCGCAAAATGCGCCGGGCGTGTTAGCGGTGGTAACGGCTAACAACGCGGGAAAACTGGGCAAAGGCGATAAAAATACCGCTCGCCTGTTGGCCGGCGACACCATCGAACACTATCACCAGGCCGTCGCACTGGTCGTGGCGGAGACGTTTGAGCAGGCGCGTGCTGCGGCCAGTTTAGTGAAGGTGGATTATCAGCGTGAGCGCGGCGCTTATGATCTCGCGCAGCAAAAGCCGGGCGTTACCTCCGCGCCCGAAGATACGCCAGATAAGTCCGTGGGTGATTTCGCCGGTGCGTTTGCTGCCGCTGACGTCAAGCTGGATGCGCACTACACCACGCCTGACCAAAGCCACACCGCGATGGAACCGCACGCCTCGATGGCGACATGGCAAGGCGATAAACTCACCGTCTGGACCTCGAATCAGATGATCGGCTGGTGCCGCACCGATCTGGCCGCCACGCTCAACATGCCGATGGAGAAGATCCGTATCGTGTCGCCTTATATTGGCGGCGGCTTTGGCGGCAAGCTGTTCCTGCGCAGCGATGCGGTGTTAGCGGCGTTGGGTGCGCGCGCGGTTAAGCGTCCGGTCAAAGTGATGCTGCCTCGGCCATTAATCGCCAATAACACCACACATCGACCGGCCACCATTCAGCACATCCGCATCGGCACCGATAAAGCCGGCAAGATTCAGGCCATCGCGCATGAAAGCTGGTCGGGGAACCTGCCGGGTGGCACACCTGAAACTGCCGTGCAGCAAACGGAACTGCTTTACGCCGGTGCTAACCGCTTTACCGGATTACGACTGGCGACGCTGGATCTGCCCGAAGGTAACGCCATGCGCGCACCGGGTGAAGCGCCTGGACTCATGGCGCTTGAAATTGCCATCGATGAAATAGCGGAAAAAGTGGGCATTGATCCGATCGCCTTCCGCATCCTCAATGATACGCAGGTCGATCCGGCCAAACCCGAGCGCCCTTTCTCACGCCGCCAGCTGGTTGAGTGCCTGAATACCGGCGCCGAGCGCTTTGGCTGGTCACGACGCAACGCCAAACCGGCAATGGTCAAAGAGGGACGGTGGCTGGTCGGCATGGGTGTTGCGGCCGGTTTTCGTAACAACATGGTGGCGCCTTCCGGTGCGCGTGTGCATCTCGACAATAAAGGCATCATCACCGTTGAAACCGACATGACCGACATCGGCACCGGCAGCTATACCATCCTCGCGCAAACGGCGGCGGAGATGATGGGCGTGCCGATTGAGCGTGTGGCGGTTCATTTAGGCGATTCAGACTTCCCGGTTTCTGCCGGTTCCGGCGGACAATGGGGCGCGAACACCTCAACTTCCGGTGTTTACGCCGCCTGCGTGAAATTGCGTGAAGCGGTCGCCAGCAAACTGGGCTTTGATGCGCAACGCGCTACCTTCAGCGACGGTCAGGTGCATGACGGAAACCAGAGCGCGCCGCTCGCCCAGGCCGCAGCTGAAGCCACCATCACCGTGGAAGACACCATCGAGTTTGGCGATCTTGACGAGCAATATCAGCAATCCACTTTCGCCGGACACTTCATTGAAGTCGGCGTGGACGTCGCTACCGGTGAAGTGCGCGTGCGGCGCATGCTGGCGGTTTGTGCCGCCGGACGCATTCTCAATCCCAAAACGGCGCGCAGTCAGGTGATTGGTGCCATGACGATGGGCCTTGGCGGCGCGTTGATGGAGGAGCTGTTCGTCGATGAACGCCTCGGTTATTTCGTCAACCACGATATGGCGGGCTACGAAGTGCCGGTTCACGCCGATATCCCGCAGCAGGAGGTGATTTTCCTTGATGACACCGATCCCATCTCCTCACCGATGAAAGCAAAGGGCGTGGGTGAACTGGGCTTGTGCGGCGTCAGCGCGGCAATCGTCAATGCCATTTACAACGCCACCGGCGTACGCGTGCGCGACTATCCGGTGACGCTGGATAAGTTACTTAAAGGCTTGCCTGCCCTTGTCTAAAGTTGAGGAGAAGCGCATTGCAGCAGCTACTGATTGATGACGATCTGCAACCGCAGATCAAGCCGCAGCAGGCTTTGCAGACCGATGACAGTGAAAGCATCCTGCGCTTCGCGCTTGAAGCAATGGAGGCAGATTCCGCTGCCGTGCTGGTCACGCTGGTTGAGATTCGCGGTGGCGCGGCGCGGGCATTGGGTGCGCAGATGGTGGTGCGGGAAGATGGCCGCTATTGCGGCTATGTTTCCGGCGGCTGCGTGGAAGCGGCGGCGGCTTATGAAGCGTTGCAAGTCATCGCCACTGGTAAAGATCGCTTTGTGAGATATGGCGAAGGATCGCCTTATCTGGATATTGTGCTGCCCTGTGGCGGCGGCATCACGCTGGCTTTCCATCAGCTACGTGACGCGCAACCGCTGAGAAACGTGCTGGATTTGCTGGCAACGCGTCAACCCGCAGCGCTGCGCTATCTGCCGACGTTTCAGCGGCTGGCGAGCGCTGCTTGCACTGAGATAACCGGCTGGCAGGAGGATGCCTTTATCACCGGCTATCTGCCAAAAACACGCGTGGCGGTATATGGACGTTCAGTCGAAGCGCTGGCGACGGCGTCGATTGCGCAGGCCGCTGGTTACGAGGTGCTTTCTGGCGAGGATGTGCAGGCGCAGGCCGTTGATCCCTTTACGGCGGTGATTTTGCTGTATCACGATCTCGATCGCGAACTCCCAGTACTTCTGGCAGCGCTGCGTTCTGCACCCTTCTATATCGGAGCATTGGGAAGTCGGCGCACGCATGCAACGCGCGTTAAGAAACTGCTGTCGCTAGGGTTTAGTGAGGAAGAGATTGCGCGCATCAAAGCGCCGATTGGCATTTTTGCCCAGGCGCGCGATGCGCGCACGCTAGCGCTATCAATTGTTGCGGATGTCGCGGCGGCTCGGCTCAACGTGGTTTAGCCACCACATCGAAATCGCGCTGTACAGCAGCATCCGCTTCAAAGGTGACCAGTAAGCGCGGTTCCAGCAGCGCTCTGGCACCTTCATCGCCCTGCAAATTGCGTAACGCCTCAGCGTAGCATCCAGCAAACCCGACCGGATGGCCGGGTTTACCTTTATAGGTAAGACGCACCTGCGCCGCGCCCTTTTCTAACGCCTCTTTTACTTGCCAATAATGATCCACCGTTAGCCACGGCATATCTCCCAGCGTAATGATCCATCCGTTCCAGTGAGCGGTCATCGCCACACCCGCCGCAATGGATTCGCCGCTGCCGCCACTTTCACACAGCACAAGCTGCACGCCTGCCTTTACTGCATGCTGGCGCACCACCAGATAGTCGGGACGCGTCACCAGCGCCACCGGCACCCCGCTCAGCGTTGCCTGTTCAATCACCGTTTCAATTACCGTCGGCGCATCGTCGTTTATGCTGGCCAGCAACTTATTGCCGCTGCCGCCGCTGGCGATATAACGCGAACCTTTACCTGCCGCGAGGATGAGAATACCGGGCGTTGCTGAATCCATAGAAGTTTTAAACCTTGCGTTACCATCGATTGTTAATGAAATTATAGCTAATCCTATGATTTACAATAGATATTAACAAAAAATAGCCAATCCAAATTACATTGACTTCAATCTAATTTATGTCAATATATTCACGTTTTTCAGTCTCAATGACTGCAACTCTGCCTTAAAAATAGTGGTGATATGAAAGAGTTAAACGATGAAGTTTGCTGTGTAGGTCCAGAGAGTGAAGCGCCGGTGACTGTTGACCAGTTTCTCTGCTTCGCGCTCTATTCCGCGTCCCTTGCGATGACCAAACTTTATCAGTCGCGACTGAAACCACTGGGTTTGACCTATCCGCAGTATCTGGTGCTGCTGGCGCTGTGGGAAAAAGACCATGTCACCGTTTCTGAATTGGGCGCGCGCGTGCAGCTGGATTCAGGCACGCTCAGCCAGCTTTTAAAACGACTGGAGCAGGCTGGCATTATCAGTAGAAAACGCGATGTCGGTGGCGATGAGCGCAGAGTGTTGATCTCCGTCACTGAGCAGGGACAAGAATTAAAGATCGCGGCGGCCGGCGTTCCGGCTGGCATGGTGTCAGTGATGGATACGCCTTATGAAGAACTGGCCGATCTCACTGCACGTGTAACCACGCTGCGCCAGAAACTGATCAATGCCCTGCCCTAAGGGCGCGAAATAATACATTCCTATGAATGCTTTGGAGCAAGCTGAAAAATGTTAATTAGCAAAGGGATTAAGGAGAAGGTGATGTCAGACGAGAAAGCGGAAAATATGGATGACATTCATGCTGTCATTGGTCACGCCGTGTCATGCCTGCTTAAATCCGATCAACCTTTGCAACTTGACCACATTACTGCGCTATTGAAGCAGCAAGAAGAAGCCGCGCCCGTTCAGCTCAAGCAGGATTATGTCAACGCGATGAGTAAGATTGCGGAAAAGTGTTTAGCGTCGTAATCAGTGCTTTTTCTGATTCGGGATATTAGCATGCTTCTCACTACTAAAATCTTGTCCGTCGCGTTGCGTGCTGGTCCTGACGCTATGATTTCTGACATCCGCCAGTGCGCGTTGGCAGGCAACTCGCCTGTAGCTTTCCTCTTCTGTTTCCGCCTTCTCTTCAAGTTTGGCTATCAGCGCCGCAGAGGATACTGCAACCTGGTCTTCTAAAAGAGCAAGCAGCGCCTCACCAATCATTCGGTCCTTCATCTGTTCATCATAACTGCTGGTCATTTAATTCTCTGTGTAGTCATATTTACTCAAGCTTAAGAGTTATTAACCAATGGCGTTGTTATCTTGAGAAAATCAACGTGCGTCAGTCAGGTTAAGAGAAAACAATTGTTTTGTAAAATCCAATCTAATTCAGCAGCGCTATCAGCAAGTCCTGCCGCATAAAAATGATCGCCGCGGCGCGATGACATTCCCCGATAAAAACAAGCTCATCCAACTTGATTAAAGATAAGAAAAGTCTTAGTGGCCTCGCGTACGTTTTCATGGCGAAAAATCACCACGGGAAATAATTAGTATGAAAGCCGCAAACCCTGCTTTTCTCACCTCACTTTGCTTTACTGTTATCGGTTAGGATGCAGCGAAATTGAAAATCTATCAGTTCAGAAAATTCACTTTTAATGTGAAGAATCATGAAGTCACCTGCGACGGCAAGATGATGGCGGAGATAGCCACCACCGACTCTGCGCGTGTTATGCAAGGCGATGGATTGACCGTCATTTTCTATCACTATTTTCCGGAAAAAGCGGCGGTGATGAAGGATGGCCAGTTTGTCGATTGGGCCAGACTGAAACGTTAACGATAATGCGGGCAGCAAGGAGGCTGCACTCTCTTCTACAGGCGTGATAAACACTCGTTAGCGCATTCCATTAGTCTGTGACTTTTATCAATGATTAATAATGTTAAATAAGCCGATTAAAAAGCGTTCACTAAACCGCATTAGGGTATTGCGCTAAAATATCTTTGTTTACAGTTTATAACGGTAGGATTTATTCCATTTACTAAACTGGAAGCGTGTATTTACACGCTATTAACTTTATAAGGAATAAATCCAGTGCGTAAATTTTCTCTGATTGTATTAACTGCGGGCGTGCTGCTGTCGGTCACTTCTCAGGTCGAAGCGAAGGGCTGCATCAAAGGAGCGGTTGTCGGCGGCGTGGCGGGCCACGTGGCGCATCACGGCGTTGCGGGTGCAGCAGCGGGTTGTGCGGTTGGTCACCATATGGCGAACAAAAAGCAGAAAGAAGCGGACAGCAAACAGCAGCAATCTAAGTAATTCCCTGAGCTGCCTGTGCAAACAGGCAGCTGTAACACGCGTTATAAACGCTTTTGCGAATCCGCATCAAACAGCATCGCGCGATCCGCATCAATGGTCACCGGCAGAATATCCCCCGCCTGTGCGCCAGAACGTTGCGTGGTGAACAGCATAATGTCGTGCCCTAACAGCGATCCATGAATCAGCTCGGATAATCCCGTCGGCTCCACCAGCGACACTTCTAACGGCAGCGCATTCATCGCGCCCGCTTCGGCAATCGCCACGTTTTCGGGGCGGATACCGTAAATTACCGCTCGCCCAGCCTGATGCTGCGACCAATGCTGATTCAACGGCAGCTGTGCGCTATCGCCAATACGCACGCCCTGCGCGGTCATCATGCCATTGATGAAGTTCATTGATGGCGAGCCAATAAAGCTGGCGACAAACTTGTTCGCCGGTGTGTCATACAGCTCGAGCGGCGTACCGACCTGCTGAATCACACCGTTGTTCAGCACCACAATGCGATCCGCCAGCGTCATGGCCTCAACCTGATCGTGCGTCACGTACACAATGGTGTTGTTCATCTGCTGGTGCAGCTTCTTGATCTCGACGCGCATCTGACCGCGCAGCTGCGCATCCAGGTTCGACAGCGGTTCATCAAACAGAAACACCTGCGGCTGACGCACGATGGCGCGTCCCATGGCCACACGCTGGCGCTGACCGCCGGATAACTCTTTGGGTCGGCGATCAAGCAGATGCGTCAGGCTGAGAATTTCCGCCGCACGCCTCACCTTCTCTTCAATTTCCGTACGCGGACGCTTCTGAATTTCCAGGCTGAAGCCCATATTGCGCGCCACAGTCAGATGCGGATAGAGCGCGTAGCTTTGAAACACCATCGAGATATCGCGATCTTTGGGTGCCACATCGTTCATTAGCTGGTTGCCGATACGGATATCGCCGCCGGTTGCCAGCTCCAGCCCAGCGATGGTGCGCAGCAGCGTCGATTTACCGCAGCCGGAAGGTCCCACCAGCACCACGAATTCGCCGTCTTTGATGGTGAGGTTAATATCGCGCAGCACCTCAACGTTGCCATAGCGCTTATCAATCTGTTTGAGCGTGATTTCAGCCATGATTTACCCCTTAACCGCACCGGCGGTGAGTCCCTGAACCAAATAGCGTTGAATAAAGGCGAAGAACAGACAGGCCGGAATCAGCGCCAGCACCACCGCCGCCATCATCTCGCCCCAGGAAACGGCAAATTTCGACACGAAGCTGAGCAGCCCAACCGGGAAGGTCATCACTTCGTTTTTGTTGATCAGCATCAGCGAGAACAGCAGCTCGCTCCACGCTGCGGTAAACACAAAGCCCAATGTGGCCGCCATGCCCGGCAAGGTTAGCGGCATCAGCACGCGATACAGCGCCTGAAAACGCGTGCAGCCTTCCAGCATCGCCGACTCCTCCAGATCCTTGGGAATCGCATCAAAGAAGGATTGCATCAGGAAGGTGGCAAACGGCACGTTGAACGCGGTGTAGATCAGAATCAGCCCCAGCAAGCTGTTGGTCAGGCCCAGCGGCGCCATCACCTTGTAAATCGGTGCGATGATCATCACCAGCGGAAACATCTGCGTGAACAGCAGCAGCCCGGCGGTCAGCACTTTGCCGCGAAACTGAAAGCGCGAAAAGGCATAGCCGGCCGCAGCGGCAATCAGGGTGGTAAGAAACGCGGTGCTAAACGAGACAATCAGGCTGTTGGTAAAAAAGGTCGGGAAATCACTGTCGGTCAGCACTTTTTTGAAATGACCAAAGGTCACGCCGCTCGGCAGCAGCGTTACGCCCTGACTAAACAACAGTTGGTCCGGCGTCAGCGAGATTTTGATGATCCAATACAGCGGAAACAGCGCGAACAGCAGATACGCCGCAATACTCAGGCGATGGCCAATCAGCGGTAAGAGTCGCATCGTCGCCTCCTATTTCAGCAGCTGATGACGGATGCGCAGCAACACCAGCGCATAACAGGTCATCAGCAGTAACAGAAACACCGCCATCGCTGAGGCATAGCCAAAGTCGAGCTTGCGATAGGCGGTGGTGAAGATGTAGCTGGAGAGAATCGAGGTCGATCCCGCCGGACCGCCATCGGTCATCACCACAATGAGATCGGCAAAATTGGCGATCCAGATGGTGCGCAGCATCACGGTGATAGCGATCATCGGTGCCAGAAACGGCAGCGTGACGCGACGAAACTGCTGCCAGCCGCTGGCACCGTCAATCGAGGCCGCTTCGTACAGATCTTTGGGAATAGACTGCAGCGCCGCCAGCAGCGTGATGGCAAAGAACGGAATGCCAAACCAGACGTTGGCGATCACCGGTCCCCACATAGCCAACTGCGGATCGGACAGGATGTTATACGGCTCACTCAGCACGCCCAAATCGCTCAGCCACTGCGGCAGCGGCCCGACGACCGGATTGAACAACCATGACCAGGTCAAGCCAGAGAGAAATGCCGGAACCGCCCACGGCAAGAACACCAGCGCCTGCACCCAACGGCGAAAACGGAATTCACGATTGAGCAGCAGCGCCAGGGCCAAACCGAAAAAGAACTGCAGCAGCAGCGAGCTGAGCGTCCAGTTCAGCGTGTGGCCCAGCGCTTTGAAAAAGCGCCGGTCATTAAACATCTCGCTGAAGTTATCCCAGCCGACCCAACCGGTCTCCAGCGGATTCAGCAGGTTAATGCTCTGAAACGCATAGGAGATGCCGATCGCCATCGGCACAAAGATGAACAAAGCGATCAGCAACAGGCCAGGCGAGAGATACCACCACGGCTCAGCCAGCCGACTCCAGCGGAGGCGGCGGCGCGCCGGACTGTTGGGCAGAGAAGCATCAAGCATCATAATCACACTCCGCGTGGTTAAAGGTTACTGCGTGGCAAGCCAGGCTTTCTGCTCTTTGCTGAGATAGTTCGCCCAATCTTTCACCATGCTTTCGGTATCGTTCTCACCCAGCAAGGTCTCCTGGCTGCTCTCTTTCACAATCACCGAGTTGAAATAGCCCCAGCCTTTGAGATGGGTTGGCATGGTTAGCGGCACATAGTTAGGATCGTTCAGCTCTTTGAACCAGCCGGCGAACTGCGGCGTTTGGTAGAACGGATCCTGCTCGGCGCCTTTGTAAATCGGCAGCGTGCCGACGAATTTTGACCATGCGAGGTTGTTGGTTTTGTCACTGAGGAAGGTAATCAGCGGCCAGGCGAGATCCTTCTGTTTACCCTGCTTGAACATCGACCAGCCGGTATAGCCAATGGTCGGGAAAGCTTTGCCTGACGGGCCAACCGGCATCGGAGCCACAGCGAAATCATCGGCCGCCATGCTGTTTTTAATGGCGATCAGCGCGTCGGGATCCTGATCGAGCATTGCGCATTTACCTGAATAGAAGCCCGAAACGATCTCATTGAAGCCCCAGTTAACGCTGTCTTTCGAGGCGCCGCCCTTTTGATACATATCCACCAGCAGCTGCGCGCCTTTCATCGCACCCGGCTCGGTCAGCGTGCTGTTACCTTGTTTATCGAAGAACTCCGGCGAACCGTTCATCGCCGCCATAAACATCATCCAGGCGTTGATGCCGCCCACGCCACCGCGCATGCAGTAGCCGCTGATGCCATTCCCCAATTTGCTGATGCGCTGGGCATCGCTGGCGAATTCCTCCATGGTTTTGGGCGGTTCACTCAATCCTGCCTGCTGGAACAGCTTTTTATTCCAGAACAGCGCGCGCAGATAAAAGCCGTACGGCACCATGGTGGCTTTGCCGTTGGCGGCGCGCGCCATGGCCAACGTTTTATCGGTGAGCTGCGGCGTGGCATCCCAGCTTTTCAGGCGCGGCTCGAGGTCTTCCAGCATATTGTTACTGGCATACAATCCTTGCCAGGTATCCGGCATTTCCACCACATCCGGCACCTGACCGCTCTGCAGCATGGTGCCGAGCTTTTCAAACGCCTGGCCCCACGGCAGTGAAATCAGCTCAATCTCCGTGCCGGGATGCTGGGTTTTATACTCATCGAGCATTTTTTGCAGCAGCGCGGTGCGCGGCGGGCTGGTAATCACTTCCACTACGGTAAGCTTGGCGGCGAGGCTGCTCATCGCTGCACTCAAACCCACGGCTAAAACTAATGCTTTCACGGCAAAACGTTGCGTCATGACTTTTCTCCAGTGAGTGATTACGCGCGATTCGCGCTGGCAAGGGCTTGCTGCAAATCGGCCCACAAATCGTTGGTCTCTTCAAGGCCGACCGAGATGCGGATCAGGCGTGGCGAGACGCCGAAATCCACCGCCGAGTTAAATTCACTGGCCTGGTTGATCACCGAAATCGCCGGCATCACCAGACTCTCAAATCCGCCCCAGCTCACGCCCATGTGGAACAGCTCTAGCGAGTTACACAGCTGTGGAATATCCACCTGCTCCGCCACTTCAAAGGCAAACAGACCGCTGTAGCCGCGCAAGGTGGACCACGACTGCGGTTTCAGCCCCGGATGGCAGACGTCGGTCACCAGCGGATGCTCCGCCAGTTTCTCAGCAATAGTCAGCGCGCTTTGGTGATGGTGTTTCATGCGTAGCGGCAGCGTGCGCAGGCCGCGCATCAGCAGTGACGCTTCATGCGCCGAAAGTTTGCCGCCGAGGTAAGGACTGATGTGACGCGTAATGTTGTTGATGTGCTGCTGGCTGGCGATCACCAGACCAGCCACCACATCGCTGTGGCCGCTGATATATTTCGACGCCGAGTGCACCACGATATCGATGCCGCACAGCAGCGGCTGCTGGAAAATCGGTGAAGCCCAGCTGTTATCGATCATGCTGACCACGCCCGCTTCGCGCGCCATCGCGCCGAGCTTATTCAGATTCTGTTCACTCATCACCCAGCTTGAGGGACTTTCCAGATACAGCAGGCTGGCATCCGATAAGGCCGCACCAATTGCAGCTTCGTCATCGCCATCGACAAACTCGGTAACGATGCCAAAGCGCTGGCAGAAGCCACGCAGAAAGCGATAGGTATCGGGATAAACGTGGTTAACGCACACCACTTTTTTACCCGGCGCCACCACGCTGAGAATCGCATTGCTGATCGCCGCCATGCCGCTGCCAAAAGCCAGACAGGCTTCGCCGCCCTCCAGCGCCGCCATCTTGTCCTGCAGCGCTTTTACCGTCGGGTTATCGACGCGCGAATAGAGCGGCTGATCGCTCTCGCCGCGAAAGCGCGCGATCATGCTGTCGTAATCACTGAAGGTGAACAGCGAAGACTGGTAAATCGGCGTAGTGACCGCGCCCATTTCATGGCGTTGATCGTGAGTGAGCAGCGTTTGTTGCGAAATCAACTTATCGTTTGGCATTCATTACATCCTTCATGTCGCGTTCGGTGATATCGAGAATTTGATGGCAGATGGCGCGCGCTGCCATGCAATCGCGCTGGCGGATAGCGTTGAAGAGTTCACGGTGCAGCGGGAAAGAGTCTGAAAACAGCGCCTGTTCCGGTGGTGATTCGAAAAATGCATGAAATGAGTCGTAAATGCCGTTGAGCATTTGTAGCAGCAATGGATTTCCGGCAGCCCGATAGATGCTGGCGTGAAATGCCCAGTCTTCCGCACCGGCAGAACCGATCGCCAGATGCACTTTTTCCATCTCATTAAGACGTTGTTCGATTTCGTTCAGATCGGCAGCCGAGGCACGTTGAGCCGCCAACGCGCAGGATTCCGACTCGATAATGCGGCGCACTTCCAGCGCGTGCAGCATGTTGGCCGAGTCGTTTTTAAAGCGCAGCGATAAGAAGCTGTCGTTGACGCCCACTTCCGCCTGCAAAAAAGTCCCGCTGCCCTTTTTACGCAGAATAATGCCTAGCGCTTCCCAGCGTTTGAGTGCTTCACGCACCGTATTGCGGCTGACGCCAAGCTTCTCCGCCAGCACGCGTTCCGGCGGCAAGCGGCTGCCGGGCTGCGCACCCGACTGCGCCATATAGCGCGTTAGCGCATCGAGAATCAGCGTATCGCTGCGCGGCGTGGAAATAGGATGAAGCTCAGCCGGTATCTGCATGGCAATGCCCTAATTGGTCCAACATCTCTACCAATCGAATAGCAACGCGCGTGCCAGATTATTAATGCGCTGAATTAAATGAATTTTGTGCGGGGTTATAAGTGGACATTATGAGTTTTGCTGGTGCAAATCGAGGGGATTTGCACCAGTTGGGTACGTGGCAAGGGTGTTGATCATCTTGGGGGGGATGTAGCCGTGAGCAACTAACACGCGTTTATTTATTTAAAACCTGCCAGCGTTTATAGACGTCCAGCGCCTGCGGCCGAGGCTGATATTTCATCGGCAAGCGACGTTGTTCAATTGGCTTGCTGTATTCAGCGTAAAAGGTGTCCAGTTCAAAGTATTTACGATCGTCACGGTAATACGTCGAATACTCTTCGCGTTTGGTGATGTATATCACCTGCTTTGGACTGCAATAATAGAGTGCACCCAGACACATTGGACAAGGGCTGGCAAGAATGTAAATGTCGCAGTCGGTGAGGTTTTCGCTGCCTGATTCACGGCAGGCTTCGCGGATGGCCAGTATTTCAGCGTGAGCCGTGGGATCATTCGTCTGTGCGACCTGGTTTGCGCGCTCAGCCATTACCTTGCCATCGCGAACAATGACTGTTGCAAATGGGCGACCGCCCTCTTCAACGTTTTTCATTGCTAAATCAATCGTGCGTTGTACAAAATCCATTCGTTCCTCGCTTGTATACATAATTAACCATGACATGTTGAGCCTGGTTCAGTTTTGTATAATGCGAAAGCGATGAGCAGGCTAAACGTATACGATTTAACCGTTGAATGAGTAAAAGTTTATTTCTGATGGCGGTGATGGGCAGCACCGCCTTTAAGAGAGTAATAATCTTAATCGCAAGCTCGCATTTTAAGACTAATTACTGAGGACTACCATTGATGAGGGTTACGCAAAAATTCTGCCTGGCTCGGCAAAATTTCAAGATCGCGTTTTCCACAAAAAGCCTGCGACGGCATATTTCCTGTTAACTGCGTAATGTCACGCAGTTTCATTTCACGGTTAACTTTAGGTAACCACTCTTCGAACTGTTTCGCGTAGGAATCTGCCAGATTTTTATCATGGGTGCGCCCGACAAAAAGCTTACTTTTAGCGAGACGGGAAATGTCCGTCGCATATATTTCGTAGAGATCGCCACACTGTACAATTTCAATTGCGGTGAAATGCATATTGGGCCAGAAACTCACTTTTGCTGAAAAATTGCTGTAATTCATAAAATATCACTTATTGTTGGATTTATCTGTGTGCCAGATTATCCTGGTCGGGCCAGTAATTATAACGCCATTCTCATGGCCTGATACTGTCAGATAAATCCTGAACTTTTAAAATTGAATCGCTTTAAAACCCACGTTCTTAATTGTGGGAGATTATCTTAACTGAAAAAGCCGTCATCATCCGGCGTCTTTCCTACCACGATTTGCAGCGTATTCCGCAGGCAATCCTGGAAAATCACATCATTGGTGCTCTCAAGCTCTGCCAGCAGATAGGCAATAATGCTCTTATTGGTAACAGTTTTTTTGTCTTTTATGATAGCGGTGATAATTGAGCCCAATATTTCGGCCTCAGATTTCAGCTTTACAGAACCACAATTGAAATAAGCGATAAAATCGGTACTGATATTCATTTTTTGCATGCGTTTCCCCTGGCGACGTTAGTGCCAGCACTTTATTGAGTAATAAAAAATTAATGGAATAGTCTGAAAAATGAGAACGCAAATGATCTCATTAAGCTGATTGAATTTAATAAAAGGGGAATGTTGTTAATTTTAGAGAAAATGTCTATCAAGAGAGCCTGCTGACGTTTACATTGAGTAGCGTGGGTTTCGGGGTGAAAGAAGTTATGTCACCACTTGATCACAAAAATATACAAACACGGAATAAGAGTACAGAATTTTCTTTTAATAAAACCGCTGTTATTTTAAGCAATTGGAATAAAATCAGCGATAACAGTCAGTTGAGTGATAGTTAGAGTCCAAAGAGAATTGTAAATTAGTCCTGTTAGGTGATTAATGCGCATTGTTGTTTATCGGTTTACAGATTGCAGAAGCGCACATTGATGCGCTTCTGCCCCGGTGTTCAAGGCGTTACCGCTTCGCCGCTCACCACTTTTGCTTGCTGCAGGCTGGCCTCTTCCTCGCGGAACTTCAGACGATCCCAGACCCGGAAGAACGGATAGTAAATCACCAGCGAAATTGTCAGATTCACCACCTGCAAAACAGTGCCGGAAATATGCCCGCCGGTGGCCAGATAGCCGCTGACAAAAATCGGTGTGGTAAACGGCAGCGCAATCCCCGCCGGAGGCGCCACCAAACCGGTGCTCATCGCCGCCCACGACACAATCACCAGCACCACCGGCGTCAGGATAAAGGGCAGGAACAGATACGGGTTCATCACCAGCGGAATGCCAAACACTAATGGCTCACTGATGTTAAACAGCGCCGCCGGCGCAGCAATTTTACCGAGCTGTTTCATCTGGCGACTGCGTGAACGAATCAGCATGAAAATCACCAATCCCAGTAGCGCGCCGGTGCCGCCCGGTGCAATCCACAAATCATAAAACTGCTGGGTAAAGATGTGCGGGATGGGTTGGTTGTGCTGAAACGCCTCGAGGTTTTCACTCATATTCGACAGCCAAACCGGCTGAATAAACACCAGCACAATCGCATCGCCGTGCAGTCCAAGCGTCCAGAGAATCCCAATCAGCAGCACCGAGAAAATCATACCAGGCAAGGTGCCGCCCACGTGATGCATCGGCAAACCAATCACAGTAGCAATCAGGTTATTGATATCGCCGAACGGCGATGCTTCCACCGCCAGACGAATCACCAACACCACCGCCAGCACACAAAAACCGGGTACCAGCGCGAGGAAGGATTTCGCCACCGCAGGCGGCACGCCCTCCGGCATCTTGATCACCAGATTACGGTTGTGCACAAAGCGATAAATCTCGGTCGAGAGCAGCGCAACCACGATAGCCACGAACAAACCCTGGCTGCCAATCAGTGAAATCGGCAACACGCCGGTGACCAACTGCGTCGGCGCGCCTTCCACCGGAGCAAACAGCGTCTGCTGCGGAATGGTCATCACAAACGCCACTAACGCCATCGCGCCGCTGGTGAGCGGATCGAGCGTGCGATACTTTTCCGCCAGGCGGTAAGCGATGCCGAAGCTGGAGATCAGCGCCATGATGTCGTAGGTCGCGCGCACCGGATAAAGCAGTTTGTTGCGCCACGTCTCGCCAAACAGATCCGCCATTAAATGGCCCCATGCCGGAATCGGCAGATAGGCAAAGATCAGGAAGAAGCTGCCAATCAGCATAAACGGCATGTTGAGAATGATGCCGTCGCGCACGGAGAGCACATGCTTCTGACCGGCGATTTTCAGTGCGACGGGCAAGACATAACGGTCTATAAAAGTACGGTTAGACATAGGTGTTCCTCTGGCTCAGTGGCGCAACGGATTATGGCGTGGCGAACTGCGGCAGCCACGGCTTGTTTAGGGTCAGCACTTCGTCAAGCAAGGCTTCGGCGGTCGCGACATCACCGACTAACGGATTGCCGAGCAGCGCCAGCAGCGCTTGCTCACGATCGCCATGCACTGCGGCTTCGATAGTCAGGCGTTCAAACGCTTTGATCTGCTGCGTCAGGCCATTCATCAGCGGCGGCAACTCACCAAACGCCAGCGGATGCGCGCCTTGCGCATCAACCAGACAGTTCACCTCCACCACCGCGTCATCCGGCAAGCCATGAATCGCGCCGTTGTTGCGACAGTTCACCACCAGATTTTTGCCGCTGTTATTGTGAATGGCGCTGATCAGCTCGACCGCCACTTCGGAGTAATACGCCCCGCCGCGGAAACTCAGCTGCTCGGGTTTGTGCGCCAGATGCGGGTCGGCATACAGTGCGAACAGTTCCGCTTCCACTTTCATCACCTGCTCCGCGCGCGTGCCTTCATGACCGTTTTGCGCTTTCTCCTGCTCTTCGGCCAGCATCTGCGGCGTTTGCCAGTAATAGCGGTGATACGGGCACGGAATCGCTTTGAGCGCGCGCAGGAACTGCGGCGACCACGGCATATCTTTGATGTTGTTCATGGTGAGCGATTGGCCGTCGCACAGTTGCTCGATCACCTGCGCGGTCACATCCTCGCCGCGGCACGTCACCTGATGCACCCACACCAGATGATTGAGCCCGGCGAAGCGCAGCTGCACGTCATCCCAGGGCGCGTCGAGCATGCCAGCAATCATGTGATGCATATTCACCGGCACATTGCACAGCCCGATGATTTTCGCCTTGCTATAGCGGGACACCGCTTCCGTCACAATCCCCGCCGGATTGGTGAAGTTGATGATGAAGGCATCCGGCGCCAGCTCCTCGACTTTGCGCGCTACCTTGAGCATCACCGGAATGGTGCGCAACGCTTTGGCAAAGCCGCCAACGCCCGTGGTTTCCTGGCCGAGCCGACCATATTTCAGCCCGAGGCGCTCATCCGCCGCGCGCGCGGCCAGCAATCCCACACGCAGCTGCGTCAGAACAAAACGAGCACCGCGAATCGCGTCATCCAGCTCAAAATGGACGCTCACTTTTACCTGCTCGAGCCCGTTTTGCTGCAGCATGCGGCGAGTAAGATCGGCGATGACATTAACCTTTTCACGCCCTTGCTCGATATCCACCAGCGCCAGTTCCGTCACCGGCAGCTGCGCATAGCGATTGATGATCCCTTCCACCAGCTCCGGTGAATAGCTGCTGCCACCACCAATAATTGCGATCTTAAGCATCTGTGCCTCCTGCCGCTGTGCGGCGGTAGAGTTCAATGATTTCGCCAGCCAAATCCTGAATCAGCATGGCGTTCATCAGATGATCCTGGGCGTGCACCAGAATCAGTGTGACCGGCAACTTACCGCTGCCTTCATCCAGACCAATCAGCGCGGTCTGCTGCTGGTGCGCAGCGCAGATGCTTTCACCTGCCGCCGCCAGCTGTTGCTGCGCCTCGCTGAAGCGCCCTTCTCGCGCCAGTCGCAGCGCGCTAATGGCCGCACTGCGGGCTGCGCCGGCCTGCACCAGCAGCAGCATAATTTCCTCTTCGAACTCGATAGCCACGATTTCAGACATGCAGAATCCCCCACAGCACAACGCCGTGTAATGTCAGTCGGATGATTAAAAAGGACGTTTAGGAAGCGTGTAAGGCCAGCGCTTTATCGAGCACCTGTTCGCCACGCATCATGCCGTAATCCATCATGTCGATGACGGCGACAGATTTGCCTTGCGGCGCGGCAATAGCGCTAAGACGGGCTGCTTCGAACTGCACCTGCGGGCCAAGCAGAACCACATCGGCATCTGGCAGAATGCGTTCGAATTCCGCCACCGGCACGGCTTTAATGTCAATCTCCAGACCGCGACCTGCAGCGGCATGCTGCATTTTGCTCACCAGCATGCTGGTTGACATGCCAGCAGCACAGCAAAGTACGATGCGCATAATTTCTTCTCCTGTGATTTGTTCCGGTCATTTAAGACCTGTCTCAGAGACGCTGTAAAGTGGTTGCGGGCAGAGGATTTTCTGATGGATAGATAATTTATTGATACAAATCAAGTGGATACAATTAAAATCGTCATGAAAATATTTTTCATGAGTGTGATCTTAACCGTAATTTAACAGTAAAAAGCCCAACAAACGGCGCTAAGACCCCGCGATGAGATGAAAAAAAACTCAACATGAAAAATAATTTCATGCATGATGGACCTTCGCTACTGAGGATGTGATGAGCTAATGGATATTGTCTGGCAATTACGACAGCAGTCGGAGCGCGCGGATGCGCAGGAATCGAGGCTGGCGCGTTTTATTCTGGCGAACCTGCACGCCAATGTACACGTCACCATGGAGAGTCTGGCTACACAGGCTGGTGTGAGTCCGGATGTGCTAAGACGCTTTGCCACTTCGGCGGGCTGTCAGGATCTTGATGATTTTCTCCATCAGGTGCGGAAAGCCGGTCAGCAGCAGGATGTTGAATTTATCGATGTCATCCGCCAGCGGCAATCGTCGCTGAGTCAGCAGGAGAAACGCGTTGCCGAAGCGATTCTCAGCGACACTGCTTTTGCCGCTTCCGCCACCATCGAGCAACTTGCCGGCCGCGCAGAAGTCAGCGCCGCCACCATCACCCGCTTTGCGCGTTCGCTGGGTTGCGAAGATATCCGTGATTTGCGTATGCGACTGGCGCGCGCGCCACAGAGACAACCCCCTCACGCGATTGCGCCGATTGAGGCCATTACTCAAGCGTTAACCCAGCAATATGGTCAAGCGGAAGCGGCGACCTGGCAACGTGCCGCAGAGATGTTGCGTAAAGCCCGAAGCGTACTGCTGATTGGCGCATCGGGGCTGCAAACTACGCTGGTGGCGGACGTCCATCAGCGCCTGCAAAACGCCGGACTGGCCAGCGCGTGGATTCAGGATGACAACCTGCTGAGCATGACGCTGAGCCGTTTGCAACCGGACGATCTGTTGCTGATTCTCGCGCCTGATACCGTTAACAGCCACGTGCTTAGCGCAGTACACCATGCGCACATTCAAAAAACGCCGGTGATTGCGCTTTGTGCGAAGACATTAGATCTCGCCAATCAGGCCGATATCTGGTTGCCGCTGCCGGAAGCGCAACACGCGCGCCGTTACGGCATTTTGTTTGCGCTGGATCGGCTGGAAGCGGCGCTTTAAGCACAGCGGTTACTGAAACAGATCGCCACGATATTTAAACAGCTCCAAATCCGACGCGATGCCGAGTTTTTTCATGCCGGTCTGCTTATGAGCGCTGATGGTTTTGCGGCTGCGATTGAGTTTTGCAGCGATTTCGAACACTTGCATGCCATCAATAAAACAGCGAATCACTTCCGCTTCACGCGCCGTGAGCAATTTACTCAGCTGTGAAACACGCGAAACCTCGTTCGAATCTTCCTGCAAAATAGGACGATCCCGCTTACGGCTTGGCAATTGGCTTAGCTGGCTGGCGATGTCATCCGGCAGCGAGCGCTTGCCAGCAGCAATATTACGGATTGCCGCAAAGTAAGCCGGGGTCTCTTCACGTTTAGTGATATAGCCTTTAATGCCCAGATGCAGAGCCGCACGAATTACCGCAACACTTTCCATCGACGTTGAGAGCAAAATTTTCAACTGCGGATGATGCATCCGGATGTGTTTAATTAGCGATAAGCCATCTAACTGGTCGTTACCCAGAATGTAATCCAGCACCAATACGTCGGCACTGTTCTGCCCAAGCCAGGCCAACAGCGCTTTGCTGGTGCCAAATGTCGCCAGCATGTTGATATCGGGTTCACGTGTGGCAGCAACTTCGAATGAGAAGCGCATCATGGGATGATCATCCAGCATCACCACCTTAATTTTGTTCGCGTGAAACACGGCCATCTGCCACCTCGGTAACCTGAAACTCATATTGATACGGTTTGGCCCAGCATAGGCATTACCGGGACTTTTCTGAAGCGCTGAATGCTTAGGCGCGCGTAGGAAAATACTTATATTATTTTTCATACAGTTACTACTAAAAACCAAGACCTGGCCTGGCTGATTCCAGGCAGTATTACGTCAAAATCAAGGTAGAAAAATTACCGATTATTTGACGATGAAAAACGGACTGCTTTTTTACCTCTTGCTTGCTCTCCTGACGCTGGTTTTTATGCCAGGGCTGCCACATGCGCAAGGAAACGTGCTGACGCTGGCCCCGCGCATTGAAGTCAATCCGCCGCCGGTGACCTTTGCCGCGAATGTTCGCGCGTGGCTGCTAACGCATCCCGTGGTGCGCGTCGGCGTATGGGGCGCATCTCAACCGCCGGTTAGCTTGGGCATGGAGCGTGGCCAGTTGGCGGGCATTGACGCAGATTATCTGGCGCTGCTCGAATCGACGCTACAGGTACATTTTGAGCTGACTCACTATCGCAGCCGTGAAGAGGCGATTCGCGCGATGAATCACAAAAAAGTCGACATGCTGGCGATCTGGACACCCGATCTGTCGCCGCACACGTCGGTGCACGCTTCATTGCCGTGGCTTAACGACCGAGCGGTGATCGTCACGCGCGCCGGACAGCAAGCGCCGCGCGGTAAGCTGCCGTTACTCATGATGGATAGTCAAACGCTGCCAGATATCAGTCCTTCGCCGGAAGCGTTTGAAGATTACTATCAGGCGATCAATTCCATCGCCTTTGGTCAATCCGCTGCCGCCGGTTTTAGCCATGCTACCGCCAGCTATCTTCAGCGTAATAATCAACTCGATAATCTGTGGCTGCTGCCGCATCCTTCACTCGGCGAGTTCCGGCTCACTTTTGGCGTGCCGGCTGCCGAACCGCAATTGCTGAGCGCCATCAATAATGTGCTCACTCATCTGCCGCTGGTAAGCCGTTTGCGCATTGCACAAGGCTGGGGCATGGATCGTGAAGCGGTGATCGGTCATCCCGCGTTATCACTCTCGCCGGAAGAGCTGACATGGAGCCAGCAAAATCCGGCCATCACTGTATTGCTGGATGGTCGTCGCGGACCTATCAGTTATATCAGCCAGCAAGGTGAACCCTCTGGACTGGCGGTCGATGTGCTGCGGCACATCAGCGAGCGCTTCGGCTTACAGTTCAACTATCAAATGGCTGAAGACGATGCACAGCTGACCGCGCTGTGGGTGAAATATCCGCAGGCGGTGCTGGCCAGCAGCCTGACGATACCGGGGGAACCGGAAGCTGCCGATCTGTCGATGACGCAAAGTGAGCCCTGGCTGGTGACGCCAGCGGTGCTGGTGATGCAACGCAACACCATTCAGCCTGCTTCACTGCACGAGCTGGAGGGCGAGAGAATTGCTATCCAGCAGAATAATCCGCTGATTCCGTGGCTGGAAACCTGGTATCCCACGTTGCAACTGATCGTCACCGACACGCTGCAGCAGGCGCTGGTGCTGGTCAACAACGGCGAGGCGCACGGCGCGATTGGATCGCAATTCTCGGTACAGTATCAGCTGAAGCGCAACCCATTCCACCGTCTACACCAGTCGCTTTCGCTGCCGGTAAAACCTTACAGCGTGGGCTTTGCCGCCCAACGAGCAGACTCACCTGCTCTCAGTATTCTCAACAAAGCGCTACAACAAACGCCTCCCGATAGGCTGATGAGTATGGCCAGTTCCTGGCGTGACACACTCCTGGCGCCGGATCAGAAATCAGCACGCGCGTTTTCCCCCACCTTAATCGCGATCACCATGTTGCTGGGGTTGCTGCTGCTCCTGTTGGTAGGCTGGTGGATTGGTCGATTGTGCCAGTCGCTAAAGGCCCTGCGTGAACGTCTCAACAGTAATCAAACCTTGATTCGTCAACTGCAGGAAGCCAAAGCAGAGAATGATCGGGTGCTCGCGGCGCGTAACGCGTTTATGAAGAGCATGGGCCACGAAATTCGCACCCCGCTCAACGCCATTACTGGCCTGTTAGAGTTAGAGCTGGAGCGATTACACAGCCAGCATCAGCACAATGAAAATTTGCAAACGGTGTATGAATCCGCTTGCTCGCTGCTCTCCATCACCGGCGATGTGTTTGATATTTTCCGTGCCGAAGCGCGTGATGAACAGAGCCGCATCCGCGTGGTGAACCTGCCTTCATTACTGCGCAGTACGGTGGCGCTATTTCAGCAGCAAGCTGAGGAGAAAGGTTTGCGCCTGCATGTTACGCTCGATCCCCATGCGCCGCGCGTGGAGTTCGATCCGCTGCTGATCATTCGTATCACCTCCAGCCTGTTACGTAATGCCATTCAACACACTCAGCACGGCGATATCACGGTGACGCTGTGCTGTGAAACGCAGGAACCTAATGGCTATTTACCGCTGGCGATCGCGGTTAGCAATCAGAGCGACGGCTTGCTGGCCGAGCGCTGGGAAAGTTTGCAAGGCGCTGACGATACGCGCGCTTGGGCGGAAACCGGCTTTAGCCTGGCCGCCTGCCAGCGTATGGCGCAGGACGCCGGTGCGCAGCTCAAAGTCAACAGCGTTGCCGGTGAAAGCAACAGCGTGAGCTTGCACTTCTCTGCGGCACCGGTAAACGCATCGCCAGCTGCACCGCGCGCTACGGCACAGCCCACCCTTAAAGTGCTAATTGTTGACGATTATCCTCCCGCTCGCCTGTTACTGAGCCAGCAGTTGCAAAAGGCAGGCTGCGAGGTACTGAGCGCGTTAGATGGCCAGCAAGGTCTGACGCTTTGGCAGCAACATCAGCATGAGATTGGATTAGTCATTACCGACTGCACGATGCCGCAGATGGACGGTTTTGCCATGAGCCTTGCGATTCGGCAACAGGAGAAAAACCAGCAGCTGGCAGCAACACCCATCTACGCTTTGACGGCGATGAGCAGTTTTGATGCCGCCGAAGATTGCCGCAGCGCAGGCATTGATGGCTGCCTGACCAAGCCGATTACGCCAACAGAGTTACGTGAAATTCTGGCGAGTTGTCTGCGCACAAAGGAAACCACAGATTCCGCCCAGCGCGCCGGCTTTTAACTATTTACTCCTCTTCGGCGATATCACTCAGAACCGCTACACTCTCCAGCTGCGCTTGGTAAGCTGCCAACCGCGTGACCAGCTCACTCAAGCGTGGCTGCAATGTGTCGCTTTGCTGTTGTGGATCGCGGCAGGCGATCTCCAGCTGCAGACAGGCATCAGCCAACCGATGCTGGCGGGCGATACGCACGCTGCCCGCGATGCGATGTACCAGATCGGCAATTTCAGCACGATGATGGTCGAGGTTGAGCTCGTCTAGCTGCGTCAAATCTTCCGCCAGCGTGGCAACCATCAAATCGCGCATGGCCGCTTCCATCTGGCGATCGACGTCGCTACTTTCTGGCGCTGCAGGCACGGTGACGTCCGCTGGAGTTTGTTCTGCACCAATCGCGCGCAGTGCGGCCGCCAGGCTGCTGATCGAGCAGGGTTTAAACAGACAGCTGTTCATGCCGGCTTCCAGGCAGCGTTTGATTACCACATGCATGGCATTCGCGGTAAAGCCCATGATCCAAATCGGTTCACGCCCTAAATCTTCTTCCGATTCACGAATAATCTCGGTTAGTTGATAACCATTTAAACCCGGCATATTGCAGTCGGTGATCACCACATCGTAATTGCCACGCTGCCACATCTGTAATGCTTCATGACCATCAGCGGCCAAATCCGCATGTTGCCCCAACCAACTCAACTGTTTCGCCAGCAGCATACGGTTAGCTGCGTTATCATCCACCACCAGCACCGAACGGAGCGGCAGTTTTTCACCCTCTTCCGCTTTCTCTTCCAGCTCGAGGCTCTGACTTTCCGCCATCGGCAACATCAACGTAGCGCGGGCGCAGGTTCCCACACCTTTTTCACTGCTCAGCGTTAAGGTTCCGCCCATCTTTTCACAAATGGTACGGCTGATATAAAGACCAAGCCCGGTTCCGGCGCGGCGGTTATCGGCCTGGCTGAAGGGTTTAAACAGCGCGGCCTGCTGTTTTTCATCAATACCAATGCCGCTGTCCTGCACTTCAATCACCAGATACACGTGGCCGGCAGCGACATCTTTCCGTTGGGTGAGTGTCAGTGAGACGCCGCCCTGATCGGTGAATTTGATCGCGTTGCTTAACAGATTGGACAGCACCTGCTTGATGCGCAACGGATCGGCGAGCACCTGCTCCAACCCATCTTCGGGAATGTGCCTGGTCAGCGTGATATTTTTGTCAATCGCCAGCCCCTGAAACACCTTCATCAGGTTATCGATCAGCTTGCCGGGATGCACCGCTTCCGGATGATATTCCAGCTGGCCGCCTTCAATGCGCGAGATGTCGAGGATATCGCCAATCAGCCCCACCAGACTTTCCGCCGAATCGTATGCCACTTCTAATGCCTGCAAATCCTGCTCGCCGCTGCGCCCTTTTTTCAGCGCCATATCCAGCATGCCGATAATTGCATTCATAGGTGTACGGATTTCATGGCTCATGGTCGAGAGAAATACTGATTTAGCGCGGCTGGAATCTTCTGCCCGCTCTTTGGCCTCGCGCAGTTCGGCAAACAGCGCTTCACGCTCGGAGATGTCCATCCAACCGGCGATAACACCGACCACGTTGCCATCGCTGTCGTTAAACGGCTGGATCCACTGATAAACGGTGACGCCAATCGAAGAATCCGGGTTGTCCCACAGGTCATAACGGCGATCTTCAACGATCGGAACGCCAGTTTTTACCACATCAATCAGCTGATTGTGGTAAAACGCCGCCTGCTCTGGCGTGCGTAAGCCGGGATGTTCGGGCATGGTTTTGCCCAACGCCTCTTCATAAATCACACCGGTTTCCACTAAATAGCGCCGGTTACAGTAGGTTAAACGACCATCTTTGTCGCGCAGTGAAACCGGGAACGGCATGCTGGTCACCAACGCTTGTAACTGTGCCAGCTGCACATTCAGTTCACGCCGCAGCTCGGCTTTCCGGCGGATAATTTGTCGCTGATACAGCGCCCAGCCGATCACCATCAACATGAGCAATACAAAGAAGATGATGCTGGCGATCAGCACCGCCTGATAGCGCTGCCAGAAGCTGTCGTAAACAATCAGGTCGCTGGGCCGCCAGCGGTTGGCCAGCTCCTCAATCTCCACCGGCGGAATGCTCAGCAGCACTTTATCGAGAATGCTGCGCAGTTCGGGATCGGCGCGTCCAACGCCAAACGAAACCCACGCGGGCGAACTGCCAATCGCGCTGACCATCTTTAACTTATTCTGGAAGTGAG
This sequence comes from Pantoea sp. SO10, assembly GCF_005281435.1. Lineage (NCBI taxonomy): Bacteria > Pseudomonadati > Pseudomonadota > Gammaproteobacteria > Enterobacterales > Erwiniaceae > Pantoea > Pantoea sp. SO10. The sequence goes on along the minus strand of NZ_CP040096.1, from coordinate 677,627 downwards.
TTTTGATCTGATAATCCACCATCACCAGAATATCGACGCCCGCATCGGCCTGGCCCTTGTCCACCTTCGCCATCATTTCTGTGATGTTCTGTACCGGCACAATCTCAATTTCCGGATAACGCGCATGCACCATATTTTCGACGCTGGTGTTGGCGACCATCGCCAGCCGCTTGCCGCGCAGATCGGGCAGCGAATGAATATCGTTGTTACCCACGCGCGTGGTCAGGGCAAAGGTGCTGCGCAGATAAGGTCGGGTAAACAGAATTTGCTGCTCGCGCTGAGCGCTGGGAGTCAGCGAGGCGAACATATCAAAATCGGCGCTGTTGACGCGGTTTACCAACTCTTGGGAGGTATCCACGGTTTCAAAACTGAAGCGCAAGCCGGTTTTTAATGTCACCAGCGTAATGAGGTCGCTCACCATGCCACGCAGCGCGCCACTCTGATCGATAATGGTCATCGGCGCGGCTTTGTCCTGGCTGAACATCACCATTTTTATCACCGGATGCGCCATCATCCATTTACGTTCCTCAGCGGTGAAAGGTGGGGTATTCAGCGACTGGTTCATCCCCACCATGTCGGGCTGCCAAATACGCAACAGTTCGTTTTTCTCTTCCTGCGGCACGTTACTGATTGCACGATTCACCAGCGTTTGAAGTTCTGTCGCCTGCTCGGAAAACGCAAAACTGATCATCTTCTGCGGCAGCTGGCTAAAGCGGACCATGCGCAAATTATTTAAAAAGTTACGGCTGAGGGAAAAACTGTTGCCCAGATAGACACGCGCGGTTCCAAAGGAGACGGCGCTCAGCGCATCCTGATAATTTTCATACATGCGGAAATTAGCGTGCGGATAAGCCTGACGCAGCAGGCTTAAAGGCAGATAGGTCTTCACCACGGCCACATCAATATTGTGGAGATCGCCGGGCAAAGGGTCGTTATCGTTGGCGCGCATGCCGAGAACCGGTTGTTCGCTGGCATAAGGATCAGAAAAAAGCAGCGGGCTCTCATCCTGCTGCGCAGTGAGCGACGGCACCAAATCGATCTTGCCACTTTTCAACGCATTGAGTGCTTGCTCCAGCGACGCATATTGCTCAATGTGCAGCGTTAAGCCGAGCTGTTTAGCTACCAGTCCAGCATAGTCGGCGCTCAATCCTTCATATTCGTCCCGCATGTTAGTCATGCCATAAGGCGGTGACTCGCTGGGAAAAATGCCCATTACTAACTGCTTTTTATCCTGCAGCAGATGACGGTCTTCCGTCGAAAGCACTAGCGGTTTGAGCCCCTCAAATGAGGCGCGAGTCAGTAAATGAAACTCTTTCGCCTGCACAGGAACCCGCGCGGCACAGAGCAATATCAGGAAAATGCAGCAAAGCGTACGCATAGCACCGGCTATTTGATCAGGTTGTTACGACGGGCAAAATCGATTAGATCGATCAGCGACTGCGCATTGAGCTTCTGCTTTAGACGATGTTTATAAGTGCTGATCGTTTTTTCACTCAGCAGCAATTGTTCGCCAATCTGTTTATTACCCATGCCCTTACCGATGCTAACTAACACGCTCAATTCACGATCGGAAAGTTGCTCTAACAAGCCGTCGTCATCATGATAGCTGTCAGTTTGCTCATACGATTGATAGGTTGATTGCGGAAAAAAACTGTACCCGCGCATCACCATTTTGATGGCATCTAATAATTCGCTCATATCATCAGATTTGGTGACGAAGCCATCTGCACCGGCTTGTTTACAGCGCTGGGCAAAATGGCTGCTGGACTGCGATGTCAGCACTAAGATCTTTAGCGACAAATTCAGGGTGCGCAGCCGCTCCAGCACCTGGAAACCATCAATTTTTGGCAGCCCAATATCCAGCAGCACTAAATCTGGCAAACATTCCCGTGTTTTCTGAATAGCGTCGACACCGTTATTGGTTTCGGCCACCACTTCCATCTCATTGCGTTCCAGCAACATTTTTACGGCAAATCGGATAACCGGATGGTCATCAACAATGATTACTTTTTTCATAGAAATGAGATCCTGATGACTACGCTGAGCGGGTTATCAATGAGTTCCCAGGGCGGATTACACTATCCGGTTTTAACAGAATGGTCTGTAGGAAATTACTTATGCTTCCTATTCCTGACCCTGAGCTTTTCAGCAGTTTTGCGCCAATCCGATCCTACTCGTCCTGCTGTAACAATATAACTTAACAACACATTTTACCAAATTGTAGGGCTCAGAGAATTTTTACCCAGCGGGAAGATGGATGTGAGTCGTGGCATAGCTTTTTTCTGATACGCCCGTTGCAGAACGGTGCATAAGGATGAGAGGCGTGACCTGTGAATGAGCAGAACACTATTTTTTCAAAGTAGATAAAAATCTCGCTAACGCTGTTTGTACGAAATGCCTTACATGATTGCGATTCCACTCTGATGGAGTGCCGGTAAAACAATTATTAAAATGACGTCCAATCCCTAACTTTGCCTTTAGCACATTCCACTAAACGCGTGAATTCGAGTTTGTCATGAAGAAAATTATCGTCGCTATATTATTTTTACTGATTAATACCACAAGCCTATTGGCTTGGGCAGATCGCTGTGATTATGATCCCGGTTCTGGCCCGGTAAATTTAACTGTTCCGCTTTCAGTTGCGAATATTTCCGTTGGCGCTGACGTTCCGGTTGGCTCGACAGTGCATACCCTTAAGGTGATAGGCAGTACAGGTAAACAACCTTGGTTAGTTTGTCGTCCTGAAGGAACATCAAATGGGTTCAGTATTGACCAGTATCTTAGCCTGACCAATGCACCGGCATTAGTTCCGGGCTGGACTGGAAATTATGCGGGCGCAGTATTTCAAACAGGTGTTCCCGGTCTTGGTGTCGCCATTGTCAATAATGACGGTACTACCGCCAATCAAGCCATTACCACTTCAGCGGTAAAAAAGTGGACGACGCCGGTGGGAAATACAGCCTATCATTTTTATTATGGTAACTCATTTACTCTTCATTTTATTAAGACCGGCCCAATGAGTGCAGGTACAGTTAATGGTGCACAGTTGCCAACCGTTTTATTGACCACCGGATCTGTTACGCCTGTAGTAAATATTCCTGATACGCCCTATCGACTTAACTTCTCCGGCAGTCTGAATGTGATCGCCGCCAGTTGCACCACACCCGATGTCAACGTCAACATGGGCAAATGGGAAATCAATAGCTGGTTTGGTACAGGCAAAGCCAATGCCACCTCATGGGTGCCATTTGATATTCGATTGACCAACTGCCCAGCATTTCAGGGTAATTATTCCAATCCCAGCGCACCGCCTACGTATCATACTGGCAGCGGATTTGCCGCAGGAACCTGGGTGACGAACAGTATCAAAATTAGATTCACACCGAGTAATGGGGTCATTGACGCCGCTCAGAGCATTATGAGTCTGGACAACAGTGCTGATTCCGCACAAGGTATAGGTATTCAAATAGCCGACGGAAAGGTTTCACCTGCACCGGTCAATCTCAACCAGACGCTCGATAAAAATATGGCCAGTAACGCGGTGGGGACGGTTTTACTGCCTTTCTCCGCGCGCTATATAAAAACAGGCGGCACCGTTTCACCTGGTGTTGCAAATGGTAAAGTGATTTTCAATATAAGCTATTACTGATTAAGCATTGTTAAATGAGCGGGAATAAGGTTGTATACCTTATTCCCTTTTTTATATCTGAATCCCATCATGTTAGTACGAAACGTGCAAACCAACCGTTTTGGTGAGGTCGCAGTCAATCGCGTTCCATTCACCTGCAATACTCAACGATAGGTCGTCGTAATAATTCCTTTCTGCTTTGTATTATCAACCCACACTAACTTCATACTGCCTTGACGACCAGGCAAAGCCTTGAATCGGACATCAGAGCGAATTGCTGAAATACGCGGTTGAGTGGTTCTGGGACAATGGGTCTTAACGTTTTTTTGCTGCAAGGTTATCTCGCACGTCTCTTCTTTTAAATAACCCTGAAAATGAAGCGTGCTGCCCGAAGCTGGCACATTGGCTGAATATAAGCTGGTGAGAAAGGCAAACAGGATGGCGTTGCGGGGAGTCATGTTGTGGCCTCTTATCAAGAATGACACCTTAATAATCGGCCAAATTGAGTAAAACTAAAGTTTTTAGCGATGTTTAACTGCCCGGCGGAGTTGCTCCATCAGGCACTTGACATTTAGCGACCACAAACCGCATTAAAGGATTGCAGTGCAGGTTTGCTGTTTTTTACTTCAGGCATGCGTTTATAGGGTAACTGACACGATTGATTTGCATCATTACCCCAACGCACCGTCAATGTGCCCTGCTCTTGTTCCACCAAGGCGTATGCCTGTCCCGCCTGACCCACGGAACCCACCTGCTTGCCTTTGCTGTCCAGCACATCGGCGCCAAACGGTAAGGGTTTGCCTTGCCAGTTCGCGGAAATCAGTATTGGCAGACCACGGTGCGCCTTGTATTTCACTTTCACCACCGCACCTGAATAAGGTGCGACGCGTGAAGAGGTGTTCTCAAGCTCCACGCCCGCTGACGTGCCTTTGGGATCCACCACGATCTCATTCATCTGATAGGGATTGAGATAAGGTACCAGCGCATATCCGCTGTTATCGACAAACACGCCCGGATAGGACGACACGCTCGCGCCCTGCGCACCTTTGGCTTCCACCAGTGCATAGGTATCGCCAGTGTACGGGCTCAAGGTTACACCACCGCTGTGTGCCACGATCGTACCATTAAGTCCCACAGAACCGCTCTGGTAACCTTTACCCGTACTCAATGAACCGCTGAGGTTAGTAGCACTGGCGCGATATTGTCCATTGAGCGAGCCGCTGCTGCCATCACCTGCCGCAGCGTGACGCGCCGTTGCGCCATAGCTGAACTGGTTATTATCTCCCGCCGTACCGGCAATCGAGGCGAGTTGCCCCCAACGACCATCATTGTCATGTGAAAGTTCAGTGCGTAATAGCGGCGTATGGCGTTGATTATCATTACCCAGCGGCATACTGAAACTCAGCAAGTAACTGTTTTGTGAACTGCCATAGCTGCTGTAACTACGGTTGACGGAAATCCCCCATGACACGGAACCGGTGCGATTGTTATAGCCAAGCTGGAACTGTTTTTCGTTACCTTGACGATTCCAGTAATCCTGCACCGAGCCACTGAGGTAGACATTTCCCCATACATCCGGCAGCGTTTGTCCGGCGGTGACCGAGAATCGGTTTTTTGCACGATATACGGAATCCAGGCTAGCGCCACGTTGCAGCGCATCACGGCTTTGCATCGCTGTCATAAAATCCATATAACCGGACGTTGAGAAGCGGTAAGCAGCGATTGACAGATTACTGCCGCTTTCCGGCACCGCTTTGCTGTAGCTAATACGGTAACTTTGCCCGGTTATGCTGGCATCTTGCTGCTCATCAACGCTGCGCAAATGGGTGCGGGCCTGCGTAATATCAAAAGCAAAAGCACCCAGCGGGGTACCTAACGCCGTTCCGCCTTGCAGCGCGTAATAATTCTGGCTCGCCTGCAATCCTGCGTAACCGGTAACATTGTTGGTTAAGCCATATTGCCAGGTGCCCTGATAGAGCGCGACGTCATCACGAATGTAGTCGGCACGCAGTTTACCCGCCGTCACGTCATAGCGGGATGTTCCCGGGCGCAGCAATTGCGCTACCGCTGCATAAGGCACGCGGAAACTGCTTTTGCTGCCATCCGCTTCAATCACCGTTACCTCGAGATCGCCGCCGTAGCCGGTAGGATAAAGATCGTTGATTAGGAACTCGCCCGGCGACACGGTGGTTTCATACATCACCTGACCTTGCTGACTAACCGTTACGCGTGCGTTGGTGCGCGCGATACCGCGAATTTCCGGGGCATAGCCGCGCTGAGATTCCGGCAACATGCGCTCGTCGCTGGCCAGTTGAACGCCACTGAACGGCAGCGTATCGAAAATTACACCGCTGGTATTTGATTGCCCGACGACAACACGTCCACGCAATGGCACTACATCATGCTGCACATAGGTATTAAGCGACTGATAACCGCTGCCGCCTTGTTGCTGCCAGTTGTAGTTGCCGTTGTGACGCAGGTACCAACCGCCGATGTTTAACCCTGCGTTCACGCCGCCAAAGAAGGATTTATACACCTGTCCCGCCGAGCGGCTGGTGTAGGCATTGGTCGAGTATCCCAACATGAAGGCCGGGATCCCTTCATCCCATAACGCTGGATCAACGTAATCCTGTGGCACCTTATTCAGATAGATTTGCGGAATGGAGATGTCGAGACGCAACTGGTTGCTGTCGTAGCTCACGCTGGCGTCCGGCAATACAGACGTTAAATCGCTGCAATCCTTTTCACTCGTGAGCAGATCCGCAGCCGACGCGGGCAGCGCCGAGGCATTAAACGGGATCTTTTTCAGCAATGATGAAGGTATGCAGGCGCGAACTTGCTTATCTGCCATCTCGCGGAAGTTGATATCCTGATTGGCAATCAAGTGTTCATTAACGTACACCAACGTGCGATAGGTGCCGGGTGTAGCCGATGCGCCCTGGTTAAAGCGCGTCAGATCGATGGCTCCCCCTTTGCTGACCTGTAAAAAACTGGCGTCAAACTCCGCCTCTTCAGCGGCAAAGGCTTGATGTGCGCCACTTAATAACGCGGTAAACACCGCGCTCGCTAATAAGGTGTAACGCAGTGGCATTGAAGATTCTCTGGTAAAAGTCATAAGCGTGCCTTCCGGCACGTCCTGACATGCCGGCTATAGGAGATAGAGATTCAAGAGAGAAGTTATTTAATGGCAGCGGTAAAAGGCTGAACGGCCCCGAAATCGTTAACGTAGTCGCCGCTTACGTTGGCACCTGCGCTGGCGCTGATTTTGAAAGTCAACGAGGAGAGTGGCGGCACCATTTCACCGTCAATCGTGCGTCCATTCACCGTAACCGTCACTAGCGAGACGTTGTAAGGCGTTGGATTGCTGGCTTTCAGCTGGCCATTACTCACAGACCAATTCAGCGATTTCACCGCTTCATTCGCATCGCCCTTCAGTCCTGCTGGACGATAAAACAGTTTGATACGGGTGCGGAACGCCATCTGTAAGGTATTAAGTTCCGCCTTGTCTTTGGTTTTAGCCGGAATCTCCAGCACGTTTAGCCATGACACTGATTCACTATCGTGGGCAAACGCGCCAGAATTGCTTAAAGACAAACGTAAAGTCTGCCCTTTCCCTGCATCAACACGGTTCACCGGTGGCGTGATGATGTAAGGCGTTTGAATGTTCTCAGGTGTCGCATTGGCATCTCCGTTATCAACCCAGCTTTGGATCAACACGGGTGAAGCTCCCACGTTTTTCAGTTGCACGGAGACTTCTTTGTCATCCTGATGATAGATAACGCGCGTACCGGTAATGACGATGCTGGCTAATGCCTGGCCACTCATTAAGGTTGCCCAAAGCAAAGCAAAAAAAGGCAGGGTTTTGTTACGGGAGATGTTCATGTTGAAATCCTGAGAAAGAAAGGTGGGATTTCTCCCACCTGACGATGACTACTTATACATAATTGAGTAAACGACGTTGCTTGATACCAAACCCGGGGTGGTGGCATTTTCGGCGAAATACTCCACCGCATAGGACAGCGTTCCGCTGCCTGAGGCCACGTCGGCGAAGGTGTTTTTTGTGATTTGATTCTGGTTGCCCGCCTGAATCACGTTTGAGTTGTCCCCATCCAGCAATTGCAGGCTAACGTTGGTTGCACCACCATTAGGGGCCGTGACCATGTTTTTCAGACGACCGGTTACGGTGTCAACCGTTGCACCCGCTTCGAAGAAGGCTGATGCCGTTTTCAACGTGCCACTACAGTTATTCAGCGCCATGTTGAAGCCAGTACGACCCGCAACATCAGACGGGTTTGCCAGCTTGACAGTTGATACCGTTGGCAGCACGACCGTGGCATCTGCCCCCTGGCCGGCAACGATAACGTCACAGGTACTGGCAGTCAGTTCACCATTAAAGGTGATGGTACCGTCTGATGCCTGAGACGACGCGCTCATCACCAGCAGAGCCAAAGCGGAAGCAGCGAAAATAGATTGAGTAGTTTTGCTCACGAGAATGATTCCCTGTTTGTCGTTTTTACGTGGAGGCTAATCGCTCCGGTCCTCAGACTGAGTATCCTTAAGAAGACCTGGTGTTGCTTAAGGGAAGGTGTCCGTCTGATGGCGTAAAGATTACGGTTTACAGGGGATGTCAGGTATCAGAGCGGAGGCCTACATTTGTCAAGATAGGCTGTAATTCTTGTAGTCCATTTTGTAGGCCGCTGTAGTCCAATGTAAGCATTGATGCGGGCGTCAGGATTTATTGAGCAGAATGCTGCTCGAGGTAATCAGCAATACTGGCATTGATCTCTTCAACTGCTGGAGAGACTTCCGACCACAGATTGGCTAAGAAGATGTTGTCAGGGGGAGATTGCAGGCAGGCTGTTTCTAGCTGGCGACAGGCATGTTCAGCGCGACGAGCGCCGGTGATCTGCGCGGCTCCGGCAATACGGTGCACGCTTTTGGCGAGTTCACCCCAATCCGCGCGGGCATAAAGCGCTGCAGCTACGTTTAAATCCGTGGAATTACTTTTTAGTGTCATGGCAAGCATGGCGTAAAGCAGGGATTCATCGTGGCCAGTTAACGTGCGCAGGCGCTCCAGGCTAAGTAGTGAATCTAAGGATTTTGCAGATTTAGCCAAGAGAGCCTCTTTCTGTGCAACGCAGCACACTAATCGAGATGATGACGACGCGCGAAATCGATTAATTCGAGTGTAGAATTCAGCGCCAGTTTGGTCAGGATGCGGGTTTTGTAAGTACTGACAGTTTTATTGCTGATGTGCATGATCTCAGAGATATCGATCACTTTCATACCGCGCGCCAGATGCTGCAGAACCTGAAATTCGCGGCTTGAGAGATTTTTAATCGCATCCACTTCCGCTTCGGGCATTTTATTGGTGCCCTTATTATCGCGGCGCTTCAGTGGGAAGTAGCCGTAACCGCGCATCACGGCGCGCACCGCATCACCCAGCTCTTCCAGATTATTACGCTTACCGACAAAACCATCGGCCCCGGTGCTCATACAGCGGCTCAAATAGTGGTCATCATCGCGAGCGGTTAACACCAGAATGCCACCGCGATATTCCGCTGCGCGCAATTTCACGATCAGCTCAATGCCGCTTAGTCCAGGAATATCGAGGTCAAGCACGATGAGATCGGGATGATGTTCGTTGATCATATTCAACGCCTGGTGGCCCTCTTCCGCTTCGGCTACCACCGTATGCCCATCTTTTTCCAGTAAAAAACGAACCGCAAGACGTGCGACTGGATGATCATCAATTATCAAAATACTCGCCATCTTCACCTCTTCTACGACGACAGGAGTTGTCCCAAGTAGTTTAAAATAACTTACCAATAAAACAATCAGATAAGCGGTGCGATATTCCCAATTCCGGGGAAATGTCCTACAAAATGGGCGAAATGGATGACAAGCCAAATTTGCAAAAGTAAAACGATCGGTTTACTTTTTAAGGATGAAAAAGAAACTCGATATCATCAATGCCGCCGAGCGGCTGTTCTATCTCAACGGCTTTCACGCCATCAGCACCGATCGCATTTGCAGCGAGGCGAATGTCTCGACGCGCACCTTGTATCGCTATTTCCCCTCGCGTGAAGCGCTAACGGCCGCGGTGCTGGAGGCGCGACAAGATCGTTTCTTCGCCGCGTTGCAATCGCCGGACCATCCACAAGCGGTCAGCCACATGTTCGATGCGATGGCCGACTGGATGCAGCAATATGGCAATAATGGCTGCTTGTTTCTCAAGGCATGGGGCGAATACGCCGGAGAAGATGCCGCGCTAGCTGAACAGGCGCTGGCTTACCGCCACAAGATGCGCGATTACATTGCACGCGCCATTCAACAGGCGCTCGGCAAGCAGCATGTCGCGCTAGCGGATGCGGTTTGGCTGCTGTTTGAAGGTGTGCTGACTTCCGCGCTGATCATCGGCGCGGCGCAGGCGTGCGAAGCCGGTAAAAACGCCGCGCTGCAGCTTATCGCGTTCAGTGAACAGACATGAAGGGTACGGCGCTCGGCATCACCGGGTTTGCACTTATCGCGGTGACCTACGGTATGGCGCGTTTCGCCTGGGGCTTGATGATGCCCGAGGTGATGCACGACATCCCCTTTACCCGGCGCGTTTCTGGCGTGCTTTCGGCCTGTAGCTTTGCCGCTTACTGTGTGGCGGTGTTGATCGCGCCGATGATGACCGCCCGCGCCGGGCCGCGATTTCCAGCTGCGGTTGCCGCGCTGTGTGCCGCGTTGGGTTTGTTGATCATCGCGAGCGCGGTATCGCCGTGGATGCTGGGCGTGGGATTGTTTATCGCCGGTATGAGCGCCGGTCTCGCCTCGCCTGCGTTAGCGAGCGCCGTCAGCCAGCGTATTGAGGCTGAGCAACAGCCGCAGATGAACACGGTTATCAATGCCGGAACCAGCATGGGCATTATGTTGTCAGTGCCAATTTTGTACTGGCTGCCCGGCGGCTGGCGCATCGCCTGTGCGGTTTTTGCCGCGCTGGCGATGATCTGCCTGGTGCCGATTTGGCGCCTGCTACCCAATCACAGTGAAAACGCTCAACGTGAATCCTGGTTAAGCCACCTGCGGCAGCGTTCGCTGCAGCGCCTTATCTTCATTGCACTGTTCAGCGGCGTCGCCAGCGCGGCTTGGTGGAGCTTCGGCCCGGATCTGCTGCATCACATTCACGTCAGCGACCGCATGGTTAGCCTGTTGTGGCTCATCGCTGGCGCAGCAGGCATTATCGGCGCGCTCACCGGCCCGATGGCGAAATGGATGGGGATGAAGCGGGTTTATTGGCTGTCGCAATGCTGCCTTGCCGTGCCCTTATTGCTACTGGCGTTCAGCCATCACTATTCAGCCTGGCTGTTTCCCGCCGTGGCGCTGGGTGGCGCGGCGTATGTTACGCTCTCGGGCGTGTTGCTGGTGTGGGGCGCAGAAGCAACCAACAATGCCCCCGCCGTTGGCGTAGGCATCTTGTTCTATATGTTGGCTGCGGGTCAGGTGATGGGATCGCTGCTGTTTGGACAACTCTTTATGCTGGCAGGCGCGCCAACCGCATTAACGCTGTTTGCCGCGCTGCCGTTGCTAATGATGTTTGTTATTCGTCGTTAAACGGATCTTTTTTGTCGTCTTCACTGTCATCGCGCGTTCTGGGGATCTCACCGTGTTCGCTGGGATTGTCCTTGGCGGGATGCTTTTCATCATTCACGTCGCGTTTATCTTTAGGGTGATTGCTCATCTGAAGCTCCTTTGTTGATCACCCATTAAGTGTAGTTGATGGGGCGAGGCGTTCACCCCATACGCTTACTGCAACGCTTTCAGGATCTGCATCGCGGCTTTAACCCGCTCGGTATTGGGATAATTTTTGTTTGCCAATATCACAATGCCAACCTGTTTCTCCGGGATGAAGGCGACATAAGCACCGAACCCACCGGTTGCGCCGGTCTTATGCACCCACGACGCGCTGACACGCGGATGTGATTCGGCATCCCGCACCGGCTGCGGCCCAAGCGCCACCTTGTTATCCGCGCCCTTCACCGCCATCTCCGCCTGAGCGGGCCAATCCAGCATCTCCCACCCCAAACCTTGATAGAGCGCATCGGTGCGATAGAAACGCGTTTGCGCGAAATCCAGCGCCTGCTGCAGCGGCTTATCGTTAACCTGCTGCGGATCCATATTGGCCTGCATCCAGCGCGCCATATCTTTAATCGACGACTTCACGCCATAGGCTTCAGCATCCAGCATGCCCGGCGACACGCGCACCGGTTTGCCTTCGCGGTAGCCCCATGCGTAAGCATTTTTCGCGGCGTCAGGCACGGTGATAAAGGTGTGCTTGAGCTGCAATGGCGTGAATACGCGCTGCTGCATTGCCTGTTCAAAAGTCAGCCCGCTGGGTTTCGTCGCCAGCCAGCCAAATAAGCCGATGCTGCTGTTGGCATATTGACGCGTGTTGCCCGGCGCCCACTGCGGTTGCCACTGTTGATAGAAGTTCGCCAGCGCCTTTTCTTCGGTCACGGCATCGGGCACCTGCAGCGGCAAGCCGCCAGCGGTGTAAGTCGCCAGCTGCAGCAGCGTGATGTCGCGCCACTGCGGCGTGTTCAGTGCCGGCCAATATTTGCTGGCAGCATCGCTCAGCGCGATCTCGCCTTTATTCACCGCAACGCCACTCAGCACGCCGGTGAAGGTTTTACTCACCGAACCCAGCTCAAACAGCGTGTCTTGGGTGACCGGGCGCTGCTGTTTGACATCCGCCATGCCCCAGGTGAAATAGTGCGGCTGGCCTTTAACCACCACCGCTACCGCCATGCCGGGAATCGATTGCTGCTGCATTAGCGGTTTGATCGCCTGATCAATGGTTGCCTGCACATCCGCCTTCGCGGCGAACGCCATGGAGCACGCCGAGGTCAGCGCTGTAGCTATCAATGTTTGAGAAATCAATTTCACTGTAGTTAACCTTCCGGGTTGTTGTTTCGCAGGCAGTTTGACCAATTTGACAGGGTGCAACAAACTGTTAATTTTAGCGCCAGACAATAGAAAATCTTACAGGTAGGCGCATGACACGACCCTATATTCCCCTGAACGCGCTTAGAGCCTTTGAAGCCGCTGCACGTCATCTAAGTTTTACTAATGCGGCGATTGAGCTGCACGTAACCCATGCAGCCGTGAGCCAGCAGGTAAAATCGCTGGAGCAGCAGCTCGGTTGCCAGCTGTTTGTGCGGGTGTCGCGCGGATTGATGCTAACCACAGAAGGCGAAAGCCTATTGCCGGTGCTCAACGACTCTTTCGATCTTATTGCCGATACGCTGGATCGTTTCTCATCCGGTCAAATGCGTGAAAAATTGAAAGTTGGTGTGGTGGGAAGCTTTGCCACCGGCTTGCTGTTGCCGCGCTTAGAGGATTTTAACCGCCGTTATCCGCACATTGAGCTGCAACTCTCCACCCACAACAATCGCGTCGATCCGGCTGCCGAAGGCCACGATTACACCATTCGCTTTGGTAGCGGCGCCTGGCACGGCACCGAGGCGCAGTATATTTGTCCTGCGCCGTTATCACCGCTGTGTAATCCGGCCATTGCCCGGCAGTTACAACAGCCTGCAGACGTGCACAAATTTACCCTGCTGCGCTCATTCCGCCGTGATGAGTGGAGCCAATGGCTGCAAAGCATGAACGAACATGCGCCATCGCCTGCGCATCCGGTGATGATTTTTGACTCGTCGCTGACGATGATTGAAGCGGCATTGTTAGGTGCGGGGATTGCGCTGGCACCGGTGAGGATTTTTAATCACCTGTTGCAAAGCGAGAAGCTGGTGCGCCCTTTCGCCGCTGAAATCGATCTCGGCGGCTATTGGTTAACGCGATTGCAATCGCGGCCCGAAAGCACCGCGATGACCGCGTTTTCTGGCTGGTTGATGAATACCTTTTTGCCCGGTGCGCACTAATTAAACGAACACGTGATTTGTCGCGCGAATGCGCAGGCCGGAGTCACTTTTGGTCCGGTGGTCCTCGCGCCGCAGCAGATGTGTCAGCGCCCGCACGTAAGCCAGGCCTTACGCTATCTGTTTCGCCTTCGCCAGCGTGCGTGCAAGAAGTGCGGAGTACAGCGGTTTGCCGCCGAAGAATTGCGCGGCCAGCGTTGCGCCGAGACAGGTAATGATCATCGGCAAAATCAGCTGATAATTGTTGGTCATCTCCAGCACCAGCACAATGCCGGTCAGCGGCGCGCGCACCGACGCCGCAAACAGCGCGCCCATTCCGGCCACGGCAAAGGTTGCCGGCTCCAAATGTAAACCCGGCAGCCACTGCATGCAGAGCTGGCCGAAGCAGGTGCCGAGCAGCGTGCCTAGCGTCAGCATCGGGGCGAAAATACCGCCTGGCGCGCCGGAGGAGAAACAGCAGACAGTGATGAGCGTGCGCAGTGCGAAGAGCAGAAACAAGGCCAGCGCGCTATAGCTACCGCTGGAGAAATCGGGGATCAGGGCAATCCCGCCGTTGATGGCTTGTGGCAGCACCAGGCCAATCACGCCGCACGCGCCAGCCAGTAAGCTTCCCCACAGCACCCAAGGTGCCACGCGACCTTGGTGCAAGCGCTGAAACTGATCCTGCGCGAGGAAAATGAAGCGATTAAATGCCACGCCGCAGCCACCGAATAACACGCCTAATACCAGATAAAGCCACAGCGTATTGGTTGGCGCATCCTGCAACTGACCAATATTGATGATCGCCTCATTACCATTACACACGCGGAAAACAATGCTGGAGACGATAACGCCAACAAACACCGCTTTGATGGAAATCAGGCTGTAACGAAACTGCGGACGCATCTCTTCAATAATAAACAGGATGCCCGCCAGCGGCGCATTGAAGGCAGCCGATAAACCCGCGGCAGCGCCAGTTGCCAGCAATGTGTGGCGGGATTCAGAAGATTTAACGCGGAACAGATCGACACACATGCCGCCGATATTGCCACCCAGTTGCACGGTTGGCCCTTCGCGACCCAACACCATGCCTGAACCTAACGCGCCCATGCCACCAATGAATTTCACTGGTAATACGCGCCACCAGCGCACCGGTCGGAGCTCTTCCAGCGCGCCTTCGATTTCAGGAATACCCGATCCGCCCGCTTCTGGCGCGTAACGTCGCACCAGGAAATAGCCAATAGCGCCTAGTAATGCCGAAAGGAAAAACGCACCGATTATTTTCACCAGCAGATTGTCACCGGCATCCGCGAGCCAGCTCAATCGCGTCTGCACCACAAAATTCACCGCTTTATCAAAGGCTACGCCAACCAAACCGGTTAGCACACCGACCAGCGCAGCCAGCAGTAATAGTGCAACGGGCGTTTTGTCGCGGCGTAATAGTTTCTGCATCAATAAGAAGCGCCCAGCACGTAAAACCGTTTTGGGCTCTGCGGAGTGATGATGAGCAGACATGCAAATCCCTCTGTATTCAGAACAGTGTTCAAACGTTAGTTTGAAAAAATAGGGATTAGCATACTGAGAATGAAGTGATTTTTAACCCAGGAATTCGCAAGCGGATTTTTCAGGATCGAAGAGGTTGGGCATTTTTAGCCGATGCATCAACCTCCTCTACGAGGAATTAATCCTGCTCTTCAGCAATCAGCGTCAGTTTTTCATCAGTGGCTTTTTCTTCTTCCAGCGTTTCACCCAGTAACCTGGCGGCATCCTGATAATCCAGCTTCAGGGCTAAGGCGCGCAAGGTGCCGTAGGTGGCGATCTCATAGTGCTCAACTTTCTGTGCGGCACCGATCAGTCCAGCATCGCAAACCGGCCCTTTTTCTACTTCATCGATAATTTCCTGCGCCTCTTCGGCCAGACCTTCCAGCGCATGGCATTTCATTCGTTTGATCTGCACGCCTTCCGTGAGCTCAACCAGTTGATCAATACGTTCAATTTGTCCGCGCGTTTCTTCGAGGTGCTGTTTAAAAGCCGCAACCAGATTAGGATCAGAGGCTGCGCGAATCATTTTTGGTAACGCTTTGGTGATCTGTTTTTCTGCGCTGTAAATATCAGAGAGATCATGCACAAACAGATCTTGCAGTGTTTTAATCGTCATAATATGGCCTTTTTGTAGAATAGAATATCAGATAGGTAAAAACGTGGGCGAGAGTGAATAAGGAATTACGCCGGCACATAAGCCTGACTTAATCCTGGCGGACAATAGATAATTCACAAGCGAAGCCTGAAAATAAACTCGCCGCATTGTTTAAATCATTGCCAGACTTAAATCAGGTCAATCGGAGAGAACATAATGAAAAAGCCAGGGCCGCCAGAGCTCAACGGCGAAATTATTCACGAACGCAGATTAATGCCGCTCGGATTAATTTCTCTGTATGAAGTTACCTTCAACAATGGCAAATATGCCGTTATGCGTCTGGATAAAGTTCAACCCTTTCATCAGGGTGACGTTTTTAAACGTGTTAATGACTGCTGGTATTGTGATGAACAACTGATACATCCTTACGCTTTTCAGTTTGTCGATCAGGCTGAAGCGCAACGGTCATTTATCGAATATGAGCGATAATATTATCTTTTGCTCTTTCATATCGGCGAATGAAACGCAGCGAGTTGGTCCGGTTGCGCTGGCGGCAATGACATCCAGAAATTCACCTCCATGCTGGTTTCATATTCCGCATGCGCTTCAAGGAAAATATGCTCGCCGCTGCGCGATTGCCCGCCGTAAAGCCAGCCGCCCTGCACCTCACCATTTTCAAATTGCACGATGCACTCCTGCTTGTAGCCGGGCGCTTGTTCATTTACATCAATCCATTCAAGAATATGGCGCATTGGCTTACTCCTCGGCAATAAACAGTGATTTACAGTGCGGGCACAACATAGCCTGTCCGCGCGCTTGCTTTAAGGAAGATTGTGGGCAAAACTTTTTACAGACTGGACACTGAGTTTTGACTTCCCGGCGTGATAAGCTTTCTAAAAATTGATTTAACCAGCTCATAATTTATTTCCTTTTTCCGTTAACTGATTCTAACACACCTGATTTTTTTCATTGCCACTCACACTTGACAACAACGTTAAAGATCCTCAACCCCATCATTACGTTCAGTTAAATGTTTTAAATTAACTTTTATTTAATAAACCAACCGTAAGATCGATTTGGCACTATACTCAAATAAGACAAATATTTTCCCTCGCCCTCTCTTATACCGTCAACTTTCCTGTTGATAGTGCTGACTTTTATAATCCATTGGATTTTTTGCGACGCCATTATGAAAAATAAACTTCCCACCGGGTCATTCATTAGCAGTAGTGCGCTTCCGGCAACGGCACGCAGTAGTTTTGAGTTTTTACATCACAGCGGTGTTTACCAGGCGAACCGGCCAGATGTTTTTTCCGAGCGGCAAATGGAAATATATGGCGAGCGTCTGGCAAAAACGCATCATCTTTCCGACGCCAAAAAAAGCTATAAATTATTGCAGCGGCTGACGGAAAACGAACAGGCGCTGATAAAAAGCGCTGAAATATTAAGTACCGGTGAGAAGCGTAATTTGACACCGGCTGGCGAATGGTTGCTGGATAATTTTTATATTATCGAAGAGCAAATTCGGATGGTGCGCCATCTGTTGCCCACCAAATTTGGTCAGGGTTTACCTGCGCTGAAAGACCCCGCGCACTCTTTGCGCATTCAGGCGATCGCGGATGAGATGATCAGCCACAGTGATGGCCGCTTAGAGTCAGCAGTGTTGGCGACCTTTATTCATGCTTATCAACGCGTGACGCCGCTGCTGATGGGTGAACTCTGGGCGCTTCCCGCCATGCTGCGCTTTGCGCTGCTCGATAACCTCGCACGTATTGCGCAAGGCGTTGCTGAGATTCATCAGGAGCGCAGCCAGGCCGAAGCGTGGATTAATGAGATCGTTCATCACTCCGCCAGGGACGCCACTCGCGTGATTCAAGTGATCGCCGATATGGCGCACAAAAACGATCAGCTTTCCGGCGCGTTTGTCGCCGAACTGGCACGCAAACTGAATGGGCAGAATCACTCGCTGGCGCTAACGTGGGTGGAGCAACACCTGCTGAACACCGGGCGTAATACTGCGGATGTGATTGAACAATTCAACCGCCAGCTGGCACTGAGTCAGCTCTCGGTCAGCAACAGCATTGCCGGATTGCGCCAGCTTGGCGAAATCAACTGGCAGGATTTGGTGGAGTCGCTGAGCCTGGTCGAGCAAGTGCTGGCGCAGGATCCCGCCGGGATTTATCCCCAGATGCATTTTGACAGCCGCGATCAATATCGGCATGTGGTTGAAGAGCTGGCTCGCCAGAGCGAATTCGACGAGCTAAACGTGGCCAATCAGGTTTTGGCGCTGAGTCGTCAGGCCGCATTGCCAGCGCGCCAACAGCATATTGGTTACTTCCTGCTGGATAAAGGGCGCGCGCAGCTTGAGCAACAGCTAAAGCCGCGCCGTTCCTGGCTTAATCAGGCGCGCCATCATCTCAGCCAAACGCCGCTGCTCTCCTGGCTGGGCAGCCTGACGTTATTGACCACCGCTTTCAGCGCCGAAGCGCTGTTTTTCACTCATCAATCCGCGATGTCGGTGGTGCTGTGGCTGTTACTGGTGCCGGCGGTAATTTTAATCAGCAGCCAGCTCGCCCTGCAGCTGCTCAGCGAAGTGACAACCCGCACCCGCCATCCGGTACCGCTTCCGCGACTTGATTACGAGCGGGCGGTACCGGATGGCGATCGCACGCTGGTGGTGATCCCCTGTTTAATCAGCAGCAAACATGGCACCGATGCGCTGTTGCGGTCGATTGAAACCAGCTATCTCGGTAACGCGCTCGACAACATCAGCTTTATGCTGCTGGCCGATTTCACCGACAGCGCGACCGAACACGATGACGATGATGCTGAAATCATCGGTTATGCGGTGCTGAAAATTCAGGCGCTCAACCGCCGTTACAGCAGCAAGTCGCACAATGATGTGCTGTTTTCTCTGCTGCATCGCAACCGCGTGCACAACCCTTCGCAGGGCGTGTGGATGGGTTATGAGCGTAAGCGCGGCAAACTGCATGCGCTCAATCGCTGGCTGCAGGGCGAAGCGGAGATGTTTAACGTCATCGTCGGCGCCAGCCAGGCGCAAATGCGCACGGTGAAATACGTCATTACCCTCGATAGCGACACCATTCTGCCGCGAGAAACCGCGCACAGGCTGATTGGCATTATGGCGCATCCGCTCAATGCGCCGGTGTTTGATGACAGCCTGAATCGCGTGGTGGAAGGTTATGCCATTCTGCAGCCCCGTCTGGCGGAGGAAATTCCGCCCTTCGGCCAGGGCCGCTACGCGCGTCTCTCCAGCAGCGTGCCGGGCAACGATGCGTATTCATCGATGTCTTCCGATATCTATCAGGATCTGTTTGGCGAAGGTTCGTTTGTCGGCAAAGGCATTTACGATGTGGCGGCCTTTACCCGCGCGACGCGTAATGCCTGCCCGGAAAATCTGGTGCTCAGCCACGATCTGCTGGAAGGCTGTTATGCGCGTTCTGGCGTGGTCAGCAATGTGGTGCTGTACGAACACTACCCGGATAACTATCTCAGCGATGTCGCGCGGCGTTTTCGCTGGGTACGCGGTGACTGGCAGCTGCTGAACTGGCTGAAACTGCGCGTGCGTCTGGAGGATGGCGGCTATCAGGCCAATCCGCTCAGTGCACTGTCGCGCTGGAAATTGTTCGACAACCTGCGTCGCAGTCTGATTGCGCCCGCCTTGCTGCTGCTGATGTTTTTGGCATTTAGTTGGGTGGCGAATCCGCCGTTTTGGCTCGGCTGCATTGCGCTGTTCCTGCTGTTGCCCAGCGCCTTAGCGTTGAGCATGGAAGGCATGCGCAAAAGCAAGACGCGCGCCTGGCAGCATCATCTCTCTATCCTGTCTTCGGATGCGTTAATGCGCCTGAGCCGCGCGGGACTGACGCTGGCGACACTACCGCATGAAAGCTACTGGTCGCTGAAGGCGATTATCGTCACGCTGTGGCGACTCAACGTGAGCGGGCAGTTTCTCCATGAATGGAAAAGCGCCTCGGCGGGCAGTTCATCGCCCACGCCGTCACTGCGCCATTTTTATCAGGCGATGTGGTTTAACCCAGCGGCGGGCGTTGCACTGTCACTTTTAACCGCGCTGGTTAATCCTGAATTGATTGCGCTGGCGCTGCCGATCTCGCTGCTGTGGCTGATCACGCCGTGTTTATTGTGGCAGTTGAGTAAACCGGCCCATTCGCGCCAGAAAAAGCTCTCCACCGAGCAGCAACAGTTTTTGCGCCACACCGCGCGTCACACCTGGGCTTGGTTTGAAGATTTCGTCACCGCCGAACATAACCACTTGCCGCCGGATAATTTTCAGGAAGTGTTGCAGCCGGTGGTGGCGCATCGCACCTCGCCAACCAATATCGGGCTGTCGCTGCTGGCCAATTTAACCGCATGGGATTTTGGCTACATTACGCAGAAACCGGTGATAGCCCGTTCGCTCGCCACGCTGGATAGCCTCGATCGCATGGAGCATTTTCGTGGACATCTCTACAACTGGTATGACACTTACACGCTGAAACCGTTAAATCCGCGCTACGTTTCTACCGTCGATAGCGGCAACCTCGCCGCGCACCTCGCCACCCTGCAGGCCGGGCTTGCGCAGTGGAAGCATCTGCCGGTGCTCGCCTTGCCAGTGATCATGGCCGGTCTGCATGACACCTTGTCACTGGCGAAAGCACAAATGGGCACAGAGCATAACGATCGCTGGGATGAGTTAAGCGAGCAGTTTACTGCGCTACAGCAGGCCTCGCCCGCTGCGATTGCCAACCATCTCTCGTCGCTGATCACGCTGAGTGAAATTCTGCTGGCGCAGATGCAGCTGCCGCCGTTGCAGGTGAAATGGTTCGAACGGTTTATCCACCAGCTCAGCGATTTGCAGCAGGAGTGGACGCTGTTTTTCAGCTGGCTCACGCCGGATGATGATCTGCCTGCCGCCTTGCCTTCTCTGCTGTGGCTGAGTGAGTTAGAGCGTCATCGCCCCGGCCTCCATTCTCAGCTCGCGGCGTCTGTGATGTGGGCCGCACGTGAACGCATGGCGACCTTGCTGGAGCTGGAAGGACGGCTGGAAGATCATGCAAAAATGGATTTCCGCTTTCTCTATGTCGAAAAAACCGCGCTGCTCAGCGTGGGTTACAATCTCGACAGCGGCGCGCTCGATAAAGGCCATTACGATCTCTTCCCGTCCGAAGTGCGCCTGACGCACTACTACGCCATCTCCGCCAATCAGCTGCCGGTAAAAAGCTGGTTCGTGCTGGGCCGTTTGTTCACCCAACTGGATAACAAACCGGCGGTGATGTCGTGGAGCGGCTCGATGTTTGAGTACCTGATGCCGCATCTGGTGATGCCGGTTTACCCGGATACGCTGCTGGAAAAAATGGCACTGTCGGCGGTGAAGCAGCAGATCGCGTCCGGTGATGCCGCGCAGATTCCGTGGGGCGTCTCCGAGTCGGCTTACGCCGCGTTCGATGACAGCCAAAACTATCAATACAAAGCTTTTGGTACGCCAGAGTTGGGGCTTAAGCGTGGCCTCAACGATGATCATGTGGTTGCGCCCTACGCCTCGCTGTTGGCGCTGATGGTGCTGCCGCATCAGGCCACCGACAACCTGATGCGACTGAAGAAAATGGGTGCCTGCGGCAAATACGGTTTCTATGAGGCACTCGATTTCACCGCGCAGCGCCTGGCGCGCGGCCAGCAATTTGTCGCGGTGAAAACCTACATGGCGCACCACCAGGGCATGGGTTTTCTGGCGATTTCGCACCTGCTGCATGAAGCCCCGATGGTGGCGCGGTTTATGTCGAGTGCGCGCTTCCAGTCTTCCTACTTGCTGCTGCAGGAGCGCGTGCCGGATGACATTGAGCTGTATACGCCGCGTCGGCAGTTCGTTGACACCAGCGAGATCAAGCCGCGTTCAGATACGCCCGAACTGCGCGAGTTCAGCGGCTCGGCGGCGCATCTGCCGCAAATCCAGCTGCTGTCGAATGCCAATTATCATGTGATGGTGACGCAATCCGGCACCGGGTATAGCCAGTGGAAAGGATTGGCGTTAACCCGCTGGCGCGCCGATGGCACCAGCAATCAGCACGGTATCTTCTGCTACATCCGCGATCGCCAATCCGGCGAGCTGATTAGCCCGACGTTCCAGCCCAGCGGTGATGCGCGCCCGCAGCACATTGCGCGCTTTACCGACGCCGGCGCGGAGTTTGAATCGCGCATGGAAACGCTCAGCACCCGCACCCAGGTGGTGGTGTCGCCAGAAGATGATGTGGAAATCCGCCGCATCGTCCTGACCAACCATTCACGCCAGCTGCGTGAAATAGATATCACCAGCTACGCGGAAGTGGTGCTGGCTTCTGCCGCCAGCGATATGGCGCATCCGGCGTTCAGCAACCTGTTTTTGCAAACTGAAATCGTCACTGAACTGGAAGCGATTCTGGCGCATCGCCGCCCGCGCGATGAGAAAACCGAGCCGCTGTGGATGTTCCACGCCCTGCTGATTCATGGCACCAGCGAGCGCGATACGCATTATGAAACCGACCGCGCACAGTTTATTGGTCGCGGCAGAACCGCCGCCAATCCGCAGGCGATGGCAGCCGATGGCGTACTCAGCGGCAGCGCCGGTGCGGTGCTCGATCCATTGCTGTCGATTCGCCAGAAAATCGCCATCAAAGCGGGTAAATCCGTCACCCTCGATCTGGTGTATGGCGTCACCACGCAGCGTGATGCCTGCCTTGGCTTGCTTGAGAAGTATCGCAACAATGTCTACGCCAATCGGGTATTTGAAATGGCGGCCTCGCACAGTCAGGTGGCGCTGCGCCAGCTGAATATCCTCGCTGAAGATGCCAGTTTGTATAACCAGCTCGCCAGCGCGGTGATTTTTGCCAGCCCTGAAATGCGCGGCGACAGCCAACGTCTGCAGCAAAATCGCCTGGGACAATCGTCGCTGTGGCGACACTCGCTGTCTGGCGACTTACCGATCGTGCTGGTGCGCATCGAAAACGGTACCCAGCTCAGCCTGGTGAGCAATTTGATTAAAGCGCATCAATACTGGCGCCAGAAAGGATTGACGGTAGATTTGGTGATCCTCAACGGCGAGCAAATCGGCTATCAGCAGCTGTTGCAAAATCAGCTGATCAAAATGATTTCATCAGGCGAGATGCAGATGCTGACCGATAAGCCTGGCGGCATCTTCCTGCGCCAAAGCGAGCACTTTGCGCCCGAAGATGTCACGCTGCTACTCAGCGTAGCTGCCGTGGTGCTGGAAGGCCGCAACGGCAGTTTGGCCGACCAGCTGACGGTGCTGTTAAAACCGCAGCCGGTGGCGCCGCCTTGCCGCTTCCTGGCGCATAAACAGGCCTTTGCTGCGCCCGCCCGCCTCGCTGAGCCGGAAAACATGCAGTTGTTTAATGGCACCGGCGGCTACAGCGCCGATGGCAGTGAATATCACATTTTGTTGTCCCCACATCAGCAGACGCCCGCTCCCTGGTGCAATGTGCTGGCAAATAAACAGTTTGGTAGCGTGATTTCAGAAAGTGGTCAGGCCTACACATGGTATGAAAATGCGCATGAATACCGCCTGACGCCGTGGCACAACGATCCGGTCAGCGATACGTCGGGCGAAGCCTTTTATCTGCGCGATGAGGAGAGCGGCGATGTCTGGTCACCTATGCCGCTGCCGATGCGCGGCGCCGGAGATTATTTGACGCAGCACGGCATGGGTTACAGCCGCTTTATGCATCAGGAGCAAGGCATTAGCAGCACGCTCACCACCTTCGTAGCTGGCGAGCAGGCGGCGAAAATCACTCTGATTCAGCTCAGTAATCTGTCTGGCAAAACCCGTCATTTATCGATCACCGGCTACGTCGAATGGGTGCTGGGTGAGCTGGTGAGCCAATCTGCCCGCCATGTACAAACTTCTTCGGCGATAGTAGTGGATGGCAGCGCCATTCTGGCGGTAAATCCCTATACCAGCAGCGGATCGATGCGCACCGCCTTCTTCGCCGCATCCGGCAATCAGATTGCTTTCAGCGGTAATCGCCTTGAGTGCCTGGGCCGCAATGGCTCGACGCGTAAGCCAGCGATGATGCAAGCGCGAGGCTTGTCGGGTAACACCGGCGCGGGGCTCGATCCCTGCGCCACTCTGCAAACGCTGACCACCTTGATTGACGGCGATACGCGCACGCTGGTGTTTGTGTTAGGCGCGGCGGAAGATACCGCAGCGGCGTTGACGCTGATGCAGCAATTTCTTCCCAGCGAACAGGCGGAAGCCGAACTGGCGAAAGTGCAGCAGCAATGGCGCAATCTGTTAAACAAAGTCGAGGTGCAGACGCCCGATGCGGCGGTAAATCTGCTGGCGAATAACTGGCTGCTGTACCAAACGCTGGCCAGCCGTTTGCTGGCGCGCAGCGGTTATTATCAGTCCGGTGGCGCGTTTGGCTTCCGCGATCAGCTGCAGGATACGTTGTCGCTCACCCACGCCGCGCCCAACTTACTGCGCGAGCAGCTGGTGCTGTGCGCTTCCCGCCAGTTCCCTGAAGGCGATGTGCAGCATTGGTGGCATCCGCCCGCCGGACGCGGCGTGCGCACCCGCTGCTCAGATGATTATCTCTGGCTGCCCTTTGCACTCTGCCACTACATCACCGCCACGGAGGATCTTGCGCTATTAGAACAGCCGATTAGCTATATTGAATCGCCACTGCTCACCGCCGAAGAAGAGTCAGTTTACAGCCTGCCGAACGTCAGTCAGCTGCAGGAAAACCTGTGGCAGCATGGCTTGCGTGCCATCCAGCATGGTCTGCGGTTTGGTGAGCATGGTTTGCCGCTGATGGGTTCCGGCGACTGGAATGACGGCATGAGCGAAGTCGGTATTGCCGGTAAAGGTGAAAGCGTCTGGCTCGGCTTTTTCCTCTACAGCGTGCTCACGCGCTTTGCCGCGCTCTCCACACGTATCGATCAGCCGAAAGCCGCCAGCTTGTGCGAACAACAGGCGGAGAAGCTGAAAACGGCGCTCAATCAGCTCGCCTGGGATGGTGAATGGTTCCTGCGTGGCTACTTCGATAACGGTGAAACCCTGGGTTCGCAGCGCAACGCAGAATGTCGCATTGATGCCATCGCGCAGAGTTGGTCGGTGCTGTCTGCGGCTGGCGATCACGACAAATGCGCCTCGGCGATGCAGGCGCTCGATCAGCAATTGGTGGATAGCGATAACGGCCTGATTAAACTGCTGACGCCGCCGTTCAATGGCGCAGGCCCCAATCCGGGATACATTCGCGGTTATCTGCCTGGCATCCGTGAAAACGGTGGGCAATACACGCACGGCGCGCTGTGGGCAATTATGGCGTTCGCCGAGATGGGCCAGGTCGAGCGCGCATGGGCGTTGCTGGCGCTGATCAATCCGATCAATCACAGCCTTGATGCTGCCGCTGTTGCAACTTACAAAGTCGAACCTTACGTGATGGCGGCGGATGTTTACAGCGCCGAGAACCATGAAGGTCGCGGCGGCTGGACGTGGTACACCGGATCGGCGGGCTGGACTTATCAGCTGATCATCGAAAGCCTGCTCGGCATCACGCGCCACGGCAATAAATTGCGGCTGTGTCCGCGTCTGCCCAAAGCATGGCGGGGCGCGAAGGTGATTTATCATGAAGGGTCCGCGCGCTATGAGATTGAGATGCTGCGCACCGCTGGCGCTTATAAGCTGTGGCTGGATGATGTGCTGAGTGCCGATGATGCCATCACACTCAGCTGCGACGTCGGGAATCATCAGGTACGAATTCATCTCGCTAAGTAGCAATCACTAAGGTCATTAGTTTTCACCATAGCCAGCAGTGGAAAATATCGCAGCGCCCTGCCAGCGGCTATTTTAGGGTTATTCTCCCCTACAAGGAGAATAATTCATGAGCCTCTTATCACCTGGCAATCGCCGGGATTTTCTCTCCGCCGGCATGAAACTCACCGCCGCAGGCACCTTACTCAACGCGGGCATGAGCCGCAGCATGCAGGCGGCAGAAACCTGCCAACCAGCCCATGCCAGCCGCGTTGATGCCACGCACTTTCTGCTGCGCAATGTGCGCCTGGAAGAAGCCTTTATCCGCAAACAGGATGTCATCACCGCCACGCAAACCGGTTTGTATGATGTTGAGGTGAATGCTGGCAAGATTGCCGCCGTTCATCCTGCGGGCGTCAGCCTTAATCTGCCAACGTGGGACGCCGCCGGCTATCTGCTGCTGCCCGCCACGCGCGACATGCATATCCATCTCGATAAAACCTTCTACGGCGAAAGCTGGCACGCCCCGCTGCCGCGCCATAGCGTGATCGATATGATTCATCAGGAAGAGCAGATCCTGCCCGAACTGCTGCCGGATTCTGAAATCCGTGCCGGGAAACTGATTGGCCTGCTGCAATCCAAAGGCAGCAGTTCTGCACGCAGCCATTGCAACATCGATCCGGTCAGCAAATTACACGGTCTGGAGCATCTGCAGCAGGCGATTGCCAACCATCGCGATGATTTTCATGCCGACATTGTCGCCTTCCCACAGCACGGATTATTGCGTTCGCACGTTGAAAGCATGATGCGCGAAGCGATGAAGATGGGCGCGAACTACGTCGGCGGACTAGACCCAACTAACGTTGACGGCACGATGGAGAAGTCTCTGGATACGATGTTTAGCATCGCGCTCGATTTCGCTGCACCGATCGATATTCACTTGCACGAAACCGAGCCGCACGGCGTGGCGGCGATTCGCTACATGCTGAAAACCGTGCGCGACAATCCGCAGCTCCGAGGCAAAGTCACCCTCAGCCACGCCTTTGCCCTGGGGACGTTACAGGGTAACGAACTGACGGCGATGATTGAGGAACTGAAAGAGCAGCAGTTTAGTATCGCCACCACCGTACCGATTGGTCGCGTAATCATGCCGCTGCCGCAATTGCGCGCCGCTGGCGTGCCGGTGTGGTCGGGCACCGACACCATCGCCGATCACTGGCAGCCCTTTGGCAGCGGCAGCATGCTGGAGAAAGCCAACGTCTATTCGCAGCTCTATCGTGGGCCGGATGAGTATTCTCTGAGCCGCGCGTTAGGTATCGCCACCAACGAGGTGTTGCCGCTGAATAGCCACGGCGAACAGCAATGGCCGAAAGCACAGGACCACGCCACCATGATGCTGGTTAACGCCAGTTGCTCTGCGGAAGCTGTTGCGCACATCGCGCCGGTGATGGCGACGTTCTTTAACGGCAAACAGACGTTTGGCAGCCTGAAAAAGGTGTAAATTTCGACCTGGTGCGCATCAATGCGCACCCTAAAAAAGCTGTATGGCGAAAGCCAGCAATTCATAGTCAATTTCGGCATTTGCCTGCGGCCGTCCTTTTCCATAGCTTGAAATCATCAACAGGAGAGGAATCTATGACAGCATCAGCATTACCGGTCGCGATTGTCACCGGCGGCAACAGCGGCATTGGCCTGGAAACCGTGATGTTATTGGCGGCCGATCATCAGGTTTACGCGATTGGGCGCAATCAGCAAACGTTGCAGGCTTTAGAACAGGTCACCAATGTGATTCCGCTTGCACTGGATATCACAGATTTTGCCGCCGTGGCCGCGTTCACCGCCACATTAAATCGGGTTGATGTGCTGGTGCATTCGGCGGCGATCTCGATTCTCAGCACTACCTTCTCCGCCACGCCAGAACTGTGGCAACAGCACCTGAACATTAATGTCATTGCGCCTGCAGAACTCACGCGCTTGACCTTGCCCGCCCTGCGCGCCTCGCAGGGCAAAGTGGTGTTTATCAACTCCGGTTCGGGGACGCTGGCGTTAGCGGGACACGTCATTTACTCCGCCTCCAAATTTGCCCTTACCGCGCTGGCGCATGCGCTGCGTAGCGAAGAGAGCGAACATGGCGTGCGGGTCGCGACAGTCGCGCCCGGCCCAACCGATACGCCGATGAATCAAGCCTCGCGTGCCCGCGCGGGTAACCATGCACCGATCAATCCGCAGGAGTATCTCGATGCGAGTTCGGTGGCGCGCGCCGTGCGGTTTATTGTGGATAGCCCGGAAGATACGCAGATTGCAGATATTGTGATTCGTCCACGCCACGATAAAGCCAGGCGCTGATTCAGCAGTGAAAAATCCATAACGCGAGGCTGCCATCCGGCGGCCTTTTTCTTTTTTTACGTTTTTTCAGCAATATTCTCACTGCTCATTCGTCTACCTCATCACCAGCAGTTATCCGTTAATGTAATGAGGACAAAACAATGAGAGATTTTAATATGCACAGACGCGGTCATCGGGATCATTTTGGCGGTCATCGCCTGGCGAAACCGCTGCTGATGGGCGCGGTGATTATCGCCGCGCTGGGCTTGTTGGTGATGTCGCTGTGGAATGCGTTGCTGCCGGGCATCATCGGCGTGAAAAGCATCGGCTTCTGGCAGGCGCTGGGCTTGCTGGCGTTGTGCCGCATCTTGTTTGGCGGTTTGGGATTCCGTCCGGGCATGTTCGGCATGGCGCGTCGCCGCATGCACGAACGCTGGATGCAGATGACGCCAGAACAGCGCGAAGAGTTTATGCAGCATCGCCGCAATCGCTTTGGTCATCGTGGTCATCATGATCGTTGCGACTGGCATGGTCGTTATGATGAGCGAGGTGAAACGCGTCCGCAGCCAGAGAATAATCCGCCCAAATCCAGCGACGCCGGGTAAGCGTGATGGCGCAGAATTCACTGCTGATGTCGGCAATCACCGCCTGCCGCACTAAGCTAAATGCGTTCATTCGCGGGCGAACCGCGGTACGTGAAGATGCCGACGATATCTTGCAGGAAGTCACTTATAAGCTGATGCAGGTGGAACAGCCGGTGGAGAATGTCGCCGCCTGGCTGTTCCGGGCGGCACGCAATGAAATGACCGACCGGGCGCGGAAAAAACGTGAGCTGCCGCTCGCTGATTATTTTGGTGATCGCGAAGAGCAGGATTTCCCGGAAGATGAGTTGGCAGAGACTTTATTTGGCGTGCCGCAGACGCCGGAAGATGAGTATCTGAAAACGCTGCTGTGGGAAGAACTGGAAGAAGCCTTAGCCGAATTACCTGACGCGCAGCGCGAGGTATTCGAGAAAACCGAACTGCTCGGCTACAGCTTTAATCAGCTGGCGCAACAGAGCGGCAGCAGCGTGCAGACGTTATTATCGCGCAAGCACAAAGCGGTGCTATTTCTACGCACGCGCCTGTGTAACCTGTATGACGAAATAACCGGATAACCCGATTGCCTGGCAATCGGGCATCATTTACCACCACTTTTTCTCTTGCTGCGGCTGCAAAAATTGCACGCCTTGCCCGAGTTGTGGCATCGACACATTAATCTGCTGTTCCTGCGCCAGCGTCACTATTTGATTAAGCGGATCATTCCATGCATGAAACGCTAAATCGAAAGCGGCATTGTGAATCGGGAACAGCCATTTCGCATTGAGGTCGATAAAGGCTTTGATGGTGTCTTGTGGCAGCATATGAATATCGGCCCAGCGACGGTCATACGCACCGTTTTCCAGAAAGGCCATATCGAACGGGCCGAATTTATTACCAATCTGTTTGAAACCATCGAAATAACCGGAATCCCCGCCATAGAACAGGCGGAAATCATCGCTGATAATGCTCCATGAGCACCACAGCCGCTTATTACTGTCGAACATGCCACGGCCAGAAAAATGCTGCGATGGCGTGGCGACAAAATGAATACCGCCGATATTCTTTGATTCCCACCAATCCAGCTGGGTGATTTTTTCCGGCGCAACGCCCCATGATATCAGTAAATCACCGACACCCAGCGGCGTCAGGAAATAGCGCACGCGATCTTTGAGCTGCAAAATGGTGTGATAATCCAGATGATCGTAATGATCATGCGAAAGAATGATCCCTTCGATGGGCGGCAAATCTTCAAGCGCAATCGGCGCAGGCTGAAAGCGTTTCGGGCCAAACCACTTAAAGGGTGAGGCGCGCTGCGTAAATACCGGATCGGTCAGCCAGTATTTGCCCTGCATTTTAAATAGCAATGATGAGTGGCCAAGGCGAAATACGCTGTTATCCGCCGCAGCCGCAAGTTGCTGCGCGTCGAGTTTGATGAGCGGCAGCGCAGATTCAGGTGCGGTATTTTTCGGTTTGTTAAAGGCAAAATCCCAGAATAGTTTGGCGAACTCAGTTAATCCTAACTGCTGGCGTGGGATCTTATTGTTAAACCTTTTGCCATCAAACTGAGCGGATTGCGGATAGCGTTTTATATTGCAGCGACAAATGCTCGAACTATTCAACATTGATCTTTTACCTCTCATCCCGGGTCCTTCAGAATAGTCACTTTTACGGCAACGCACATCGCATATTGGGCGGTTGATGACTTCGCTAACGCCGAGAGTTAAAGTAACGCTTTTGCTTGATTTTATGAGGGAAAATGAAACGTTTATTTGTTTACGGTACGCTCCAGCCCGGCCATTCAAATGCGCATATTCTGGAAAACATCGGTGGCGAATGGCTGGCGGGAACGGTTTCTGGCACCTTTTATGAACGCGGCTGGGGCGCAGCAGCGGATTTTCCCGGCATTGTGTTGCAGGAAAACGGCCCGCGCGTGCCGGGTTATCTGTTTATGTCTGACAAGCTCGAGCCACATTGGCCGATGCTGGATGAGTTTGAAGATGGCTACGATCGCGTGGAAGTTGATGTCACCACCAGCAATGGCGAGCAAATAATGGCGTGGATTTATCAGTTGCAGCCGCAACTTTAACCTCACAATGCCAGTATTTACGCCCGATTTCGTAGGATGCGCATGCATGCGCACCTGGTCACCATAAATGGCGACTCTACGGAATGCCCACTTTCCTCTTCCACCCCAAATGCGGTGCAACGTCCTCAATACAATCTGTAATGATCTGCGCACGCCCTGATTTCGGCTTCTAGAATGAATCTCAAATAGACGAGAGGAATTCATGATGATCAAAGTCTGCACCGCCTGCGGCACATCTTACGATGAGCAACAGAGTCAAATCGAACACTGCAAAATATGTGAAGACGAACGACAGTTTGTGCCGGCCAGCGGGCAAAAATGGACTCAACTGCATAGCCTGCAAGCCACACACTGCAATAAATGGCAGCAGCATGCTGCCAACGTGTTCAGTCTGCAAACCGTGCCCAGCTTTGCTATTAATCAACGCGCGTTTCTGCTGCAAACGCCGCACGGCAATATTTTGTGGGATTGCATCGCTAATTTCGATGATGCCACCAAAGCGATTGTTACCGCGCTCGGTGGTATTCACGCCATCGCTATATCGCATCCGCACTATTACAGCACCATGCAGGATTGGGCAGCGGCATTCGACGCGCCGATCTATCTGCATGCTAAAGATAGTCAATGGATTATGCGCGACAGCCAGCATATTCATCTTTGGCAAAATGACGAGCTGGAAATTGTGCCGGAAGTGAAACTGGTTCGCCTTGGCGGACATTTTGCCGGCGGATGCGTATTGCATTGGACGCACGATGACGGCGTGCTGTTGAGTGGCGATATCGTGCAAGTCACGCCTGGCGCAGATGCGGTGTCATTTATGTGGAGCTATCCAAATATGCTGCCGTTACCGGCGGCGGCAGTCAGCGATATTATGCGTCGGCTGGCGGCGCTAAAATTTTCGCGCTTATACGGCGCATTTGAGCATCGCCAAATTCTCATTGATGCGCAGCGGATCGTGATGCAGTCGGGCGAGAAATATATTGCCTGCTTGCAGAAGTCTCTCTCCTGAACGAATTGTAAGCAAACGCGCTGCGGATGGATGTACAGACGTCTAAACATCCATTATAGTCCGTTCCCTACGTTTAAAGGGAATCCGCGCAATGAAGAAAATTTTACTCACCACGCTGCTGGCTGCATCCGTGGCGCTGCTTAGTGGCTGCAACAAAGATGATGAAAATCAAATCAAAGTGGCCATTAATACCGGACCTGACCAGGCGCTGTGGGATACCGTGAAGCAAGTTGCGCACGACAAATATCAGCTGGATGTCGATGTGGTGGCCTTCAATGATTACGTGCAGCCGAATGAAGCGCTGTTCAACAAAGATGTCGATGCCAACGCCTTCCAGAGCCTGCCTTATCTGGAGATGCAATCCAAAGAGCGCGGCTACCACTTCGCCGTGGTCACCAACACCTTCGTGTTCCCGATTGCAGGCTACTCGCGCAAGATTAAAACGCTGAAAGCGTTGCCTGACGGCGCCACCGTGACCCTCTCCAACGAAGCCACCACGCTCGGCCGCAGCCTGCTGCTGTTGCAGGCGCAGGGCTTGATCAAAGTGAAACCGGAAGCGGGCCTGCTGCCAACCACGCTGGATATCACCGACAATCCGAAGAAGCTGAAAATTGTTGAGGTGGATACACCGCAGCTGGCGCGTACGCTGGACGATCCGCAGGTTTATCTTTCGATCATCAACAACAACTTCGCCGCGCTGGTTAATCTCTCTGCCTCGCGTGACGGCATGTTTATGGAAGGCAAAGCCTCGCCTTATGTGAATGCGATTGTGGCGCGTGAAGATAATAAAGACAGCGCCAACGTGCAGAAGCTGAAACAAGCCTTCCAGTCACAAGAAGTGCTGGATAAAGCCAACGAGATCTACAAAGGCGATATTATTAAAGGCTGGTAATTTGGCGAAAACTGCGCAGATATTAACTGCGCAGTTTCAGCTTATTTAAAATCGACCTCCATCAACTCCGCAATAGTTGCATTACGCGTTGAAGCGACACAATGATGCAAATAGTCAGTAAACTTTGACGATGGCGGCATACCCAGCTCCAGCAATTTTTCATTGCTGAATACCACATTCAGTTTTGAAAAATGTCCATACAGATTCATGGCGCGTAATAAGATGCGTTCATTACAGGGACCAAACAGCGAAGAGAATGAGCTCCTGCTCGCTGCCAGTTCACGGTAATTCACTTTCTGATACGTTTCGGCCACCGCAACGTGTCCCGAGGCTTGTGCCATCGCCTGATCAATCTCGGCAAACGTGACGCTGCTATTTTCGCCCGCTGAAATATGAATAATCGTCTTCTCCACGTTGGGTGCCGTCAATAACAACTCCAGCGCATCGGCACAGTAATCGACCGGCACCACATCAATACGGTCATTCAGCTCACACATAAATTTGCCTAACGTGAGCACCATGCGAAATACCCAAAAAATGCTCGGCGACGGCGCACAGCCACAGTCCGAATGCCCCACCACAATGGATGGTCGCGCGATGACTAAGGGTAGATTAGGTAACATCTCGCTCATCATTCTTTCAACTGTTGCTTTACTCCACGTATATTCCACAACGTGTTGTTCGCGCAGCGTATTCAACTCACTTTCTACCACCAGCGAATTGGCTTCGGGTGCACACGACATAGCGGTACCGACATGCACAAAGCGCTTGAGCCCTTTCACCCGCGCCATACGACTGGCAAATGCGAAGGTGCCTTCTACATTGACTTTCCAGATGAGGGGATTCGCGCCAAACGAGGCGACAGCGGCGCAGTTAAGCACATGCGTAACCTTGGTCAAGCGCGCATCGTCAATAAACCGTTCCGGCTCAGCAAGATCGCCTATTAAGATGTTCTCGTGGGTGAGCCTGTTTAATTGACCGGCTGCAACGCCAAATTTAATCAGGTTTTCCTTAATTCGCTCTAATCCTGCAGCTTGACTATTAGCCCGCACTAATAAAAGTAGTCGGTAATGATCACTTTTCTTGAGCAGATTAACCGCGACCGCACCGCCCAAAAATCCAGTTGCACCCGTTATGAGTACTGTATTCATATTTTTCAACCCATCGGTTCGTTACAGGAAAAACTGTGCATTTAACTGGCTAGAATCTATGCTCGCATGGGTAAATGATGAATAAATGCCCTAAGCTTTCCTGCGGGTAAAACCGCTCCAGTGAGCTTTGGTTTATATATGTTTAAATGTGATATTTGGGCCTCAGTGCGCAGTCAAATATTCCACTACGCTCAGCGTGAAAAATGAGCGCGATATAAAAATGGTGTAAAAATATCGGCGTTACGCGTAAAAATGCTGTACGTAAATTCGCCTGCCACTGTTCGCTTCGGTCGCAAACAGGTATGTTCGCCCTCATTAGCCTCAACCCTGATAAAACACAGGAAATCTATGAGTCAAAGTGAAAAACAGTCCTTGCCTGCTGGCATGCTGGCGGCCGCGGGGATCGTGTTTGGGGATATCGGCACCAGCCCGCTTTATACCCTTAAAGAGTGCCTCTCCATTCTGCCTAATGGCGCCGTCTCCACCACCGCAGTGATGGGATTTTTGTCGCTGATTTTCTGGGCGCTGACGCTGATCGTGACGCTGAAATACGTCTGCTTTGTGATGCGCGCCGATCATGATGGCGAAGGCGGCGTATTAACGCTGATGTCGCTGGCACGCCAGCATGTTGGGCCGAAAGCCTCGCACATCATTGTGTTAGCAGGCTTGATTGGCGGCGCGTTCTTCTACGGCGATGGCGTGATCACGCCGGCGATTTCGGTACTGTCGGCGATCGAAGGTATCGAAGTGGTGTCACCTGAGCTGGATAAATATGTGGTGCCGCTGGCAGTGGCGATTCTCACGCTGCTGTTTATGATTCAAAAACACGGCACCGAAAAGGTCAGTAAAGTGTTCGGCCCGGTGATGTTTGTCTGGTTTGTGTCGATTGCCCTGTTAGGCATTCGCGGCATCCTGCTTAATCCTGAAGTACTTTACGCGCTGAATCCCTCCTATGCGCTGACGTTCCTGCTTAGCCACAAAGCGCTTTCGTTTGCCGCGCTGGGCATGGTGGTGCTGGCGGTGACCGGCGCGGAGGCGCTCTACGCTGATATGGGACATCTGGGCAAAGCGCCGATTCGTATGGCCTGGCTGGTGATCGCCATGCCCGCGCTGGTGCTTAACTACTTTGGGCAGGGCGCGCTGGTCATTGCCGATGCGCAGGCTCTCAATAACCCGTTCTTTAATCTCGCGCCGGGTTGGGGACAGATCCCGCTGATTGTGCTGTCAACGCTGGCCACGGTGATCGCCGCGCAGTCGGTGATTACCGGCGTGTATACGCTGACGCATCAGGCGATCCGTCAGGGATTTCTGCCGCCGATGCGCATCATCTTCACCTCGCACACGGAGTCCGGTCAGATCTATATTCCGGTGGTGAACTGGCTGCTGTTTGTCGCGGTGACGGTGATTGTGCTGGCGTTCCGACAATCTTCGGCGCTCTCTTCGGCGTACGGCATTGTGGTGACCGGCACCATGGTGATCACCGCTTGTCTGGCGGGCGTGGTAGCACTGCGTAACTGGAAGTGGCCGCTGCCGGTGGCGCTGGTTTTCCTGCTGTGCATGTTAAGCATTGATGTGCCGCTGTTCAGCGCTAACCTGATGAAACTGCTGTCCGGCGGTTGGGTGCCGGTGCTGCTGGCGCTGAGCATGATGGGATTGATGCTGATTTGGAGCAGCGAGCGTAATCGCCTGATCCGCAAGTTGAATAACGATCCTGAGAGCCTGCAGGCGCTGGTGCGATCGCTGGAAACCCATCCGCCCAGTCGTGTGCCGGGCACCGCAATCTTCCTCTCACGTAAAGAGCATGAGATTCCGCAGGCGCTGCTACATAACCTTAAACACAACCGCGTGCTGCATAAACGTGTGGTGCTGCTGCATATTCGCACCACCGATATCCCGCGCGTCTACAACCAGAAGCGTCTGAGCATCACTCAATTGTCGCCAACGTTCTGGCAGGTGACCGCCGCTTACGGCTGGCGCGAGACGCCATCGATGGCCGAGATCCTGCATTTGTGCGGGTTGGAAGGATTGGGTTGTACCGTCAATGAAGCCTCGTTCTTCACCTCGCACGACACGCTGGTGATGAAGAAGAGAAAAGGTTTGATGCGCATTAAAGGCGGTATTTTCCACTTCTGCCAGCGCAATGCACAGCGCGCACATGAGCAATTTAATATCCCACCGAATCGGGTCATTGAATTGGGCGGGCAGCGCGAATTTTAATCTGCCGATGACATAAAACGCAGGGATTGTAGCGGCGCAGTTCATTGCGCGATAAATCGCGCCGCTACTGTTCAGGCGTTATATTCAACTTCCTGTCGACTGTTAGGGTTAACGCACCAAATGTAACCAGATGCAAAAATAGTCGCGTAAGGTTGAATGAGTTGTGGCTGAATCTTTCTTAACATCTAATTAGCAATTAAAGCTAAAACGCTTAACCTGAAAAGGTGTTTATTAACTTCACCGGCAATCATCACTCGCCGTAAACATTTAGGGTGTCAGCACATTACCAACAATTGAAAGATTCGTAGCTGCGGCCATTGGCTCAGTTATTATTTGCGAGGAGTATCGCCATGAAACAATTAATTAATGACGTAATATCTATTTTCACACCGCAATCTGTTAAACCGGTTTTAATTCGCGGCGATTTAACCCATCGCGAACTTTCATCGATTCATCCGGTAGGCTTTACTTCGGTAAGCTGGGCGACTTCAATGGAAGAGCTGAATGATGCCTTTGTGCAGAAAGCCGTTGCTGCCGGTGCGGTGGGTTATCACATCACCGAAGTGGAATCCCACGAACCGGCGCACGATGGTCAGCACGTCATGGCCGCCACTGCCACCCTTTATCACATCAATAGCAAAGTGGCTTATGGCTAATGCTAATACCCGTCATACTTCAAGTTGCAGGAGCGTTGGCCGCGCATGTTCACCCCAGTCACTTACTAATGTAAGCTCCTGGGATTCACATACTTGCCGCCTTCCTGCAACTCGAATTATTTAGGGTATTTATAATTTACCCTTCATCATCGGCAGGCTTTTTTCTGCAAAATAGTCGACAAGAAAATCAATAAACACTTTAATGCGTGGCGATTCAGACGCGCGCTGCGTGTAAACCGCCCAGACATTTGCTTCCTGATACCATTGCGGTAATACGTGCAGCAATTGGTTTTCGCTTAAATACGGCGCCACATCCCAGGCAGAACGCAACGCAATACCGTGCGATTTCAGTGCCCAATTCAGAATCACTTTTCCGCTGTTCGATGAATAATGGCTATTCAGGCGACAAACGATTTTATTTTCGCCGTCCGTTAACGTCCAATGCCCAAAGGTATTATTATTCTCATTAATAATAAGACAGCTGTGATCGATTAAATCATCCAGCGTCTCCAGCGGACGTGACCGGGCTAAATAATCTGCAGTAGCACAAAGAATACGCCGATTGGCGGCTAATTTTCGTGCAATGTAGGCGTGATTCACATCATCACCCACCCGAATATCGACGTCAGTGCCTGACTGCAATAAATCAATATCGCGATCGCTGAGCATCAATTTGATGTTCAGTGACGGATGACGCGTCATAAATTCGGCAATCGCATCGGACAAATAATCCTGACCAAAGCCAAATGAACAGGCCACAGTCAAATCGCCGGTTAATTCGCCGCGCCACTGCTGAAAGTTATTCAGGAAGGAATCCATTTCGTGCACCACGTGCAATGCACCTTCCAGCGCCTTTTCACCCTCTGGCGTCAGGCGCATCACGCGGTTGGTGCGGAAAAACAGCCGGGTTTCCAGCTGCTTTTCGAGGATGGCAATCCGCTTGCTGATGTAGGATGGCGACTGGCCGAGCTCAATCGCAGCGCGGCCAAAACCTTCATAGCGCGCTACGCTGATAAAGACATACAGATCTTCGACCGACGGCCAACCCTGAAGCGGCTTCTGATAACTTTTTCCGGCAAGCAGTATTTTCATCACCATCACGGCGTTAGCGAAATTTAGCCGGTTATAACACAGAATCCAGAAAGGGCTGAAGCTGACTTAAAAACAGTTCAGGCACTTCCTCATGCGGTGAATGACCGCAAGGTAATGCGTTGCCCTGAATATTGCGCGCTTTATCCCGCCATGTTTCCTCCACGTTATATAACTGGCCAACCGTGCCCTTTTCTCCCCATAACAACAGGAGCGGCGCCTCAATGCGTTTAGTGCTGTCCTGCGCATCATCGTCTAAATCAATCGTCGCCGCGGCGCGATAATCTTCGCACACCGCGTGAATCATCTCTTTATTTTGATAACAGCGCAGGTAATCGTTGAATATGACCTCCTCGGTGGCGCCCGGCGTTTTTAATTGCCCATCAATGTGTTTACGCAGGAATAACGCCGGATCGTGGCCGATCAGGGTTTCAGGTAATGGATAAGGTTGAATCAGGAAGAACCACCAGAAATAGCGCGTGGCAAACGCTTTGTTGGTTAAGGCGTACATGGTCGCGGTCGGCGCAATATCAATAAACACGCAGCAGGAAAGTTTTTCCGGATGATCAAGCGCCAGCCGATGGCCCACGCGCGCACCGCGATCGTGCCCGACAAACACCACGCGCTCTAATCCCAACGCCTCGATTAACAGGCTGATATCCTGCGCCATCACCCGTTTCGAGTAAGCGCGATGCGTATCATCACTCGGCGGCTTGTCGCTGTCACCGTAACCGCGCAGATCCGGCAGGATTACGCGATACTGCTGCGCCAGCTGCGGTGCAATTTTGCGCCACGCCAGATGATTTTGCGGATGTCCGTGCAGCATCAGCAGTGGCGGACCTTCGCCGCCCATCGCAACGCGCAGCGTCACGCCGTTCGCCAGACGCACATCACTCAGCGTAAAGCCGCTGATAAAGGGTGAATCACCGCGTGGCATAATCTCACTCATGCTGGTGCATCCTGTTGGATTTGATCGCGCTTCAGCCACGGACGCTGGGCAAAATGCTGCGTTTCAAACTGGGTGATGTCAGATTCGTACTGCAACGTCCAGTCCACCGCGCTGCCGCCGCCCAATAACATCTCGCGTTTCAACGCACTGACCGAAAAGGCAATGCGTTGATTATCGAAGAGGATCGCCTGTTGTTCCAGCGACACGGTAATGCGATTACTGGCGGCATTGTTCGCAACCTCGCTCAGGCGCTGATAATCCTCTTCGCTTAACGTCAGCGTCAAAACGCCATTGCGCTGGCAGTTATCGTCGAAGATGCCGGCAAAACTGGTGCCGATAATGGCGCGGATGCCGAGCTGATTAAGTCCCCAAACCGCATGTTCGCGGCTTGATCCACAGCCGAAATTGGCGCCCACCAGTAAGAAGGTGGCGTTTTCCCAACCGGCTTGATTAAGAATGAAAGCGGGATTTGGACGGCCGTCGGGCAGGAAGCGCAGGTCGAAGAACACACCGCGATCCAAATCCTTACGATCGATGCCTTTGAGAAACTGCTTTGGCATGATCACATCGGTATCAATATTGGCCGCCGGTAATGGCGCCAGCGTGCCCGTCATGTTGTTAAATGCTTCCATCTCAAACCTCTGCAGTCATGAATTTGCGGACATCAACCAGATGGCCGGCAATCGCGGCGGCGGCAACCATCGCCGGGCTCATTAAGTGCGTGCGCGCACCCGCGCCCTGGCGGCCAGGGAAATTGCGGTTGGTGCCGGACGCACAGCGATCGCCGGGCGCTAACACATCTTCGTTCATCGCCAGGCACATCGAGCAGCCCGATTGACGCCATTCGAAACCGGCGTTGACGAATATCGCGGCTAAACCTTCTGCTTCTGCCTGCTGACGCACCTGCGTCGATCCCGGCACGATAATGCCGCGTACGTGCGGCGCGATTTTGTGTCCGTCGATAATGGCGGCGGCAGCGCGCAGATCCTCAATGCGGCCGTTGGTGCAGGAACCAATAAAGGCATGCGTGATGGCGATCTCCGCTAACGGCGTGCCGGGTTCCAGCCCCATATATTGCAGCGCGCTAAGCAGCGTCTGCTGTTTCACCGCATCTGTTTCCTGCGCCGGGTCGGGCACGCGGCCGGCAATGGCGCTGGCTTGATCCGGGCTGATTCCCCATGTCACTTTGGGTTCAAGATCGCTGCAGTTGATGGCGATGCGGCTATCGAACCGCGCGTCCGCATCGCTGCGTAAATCGCGCCACTCCGTTACGGCCTGCTGCCACAACTCGCCGGTCGGCATTTGCGGTTTGCCGGCGATATAGGCAAACACTTTTTCATCCGGCGCGATAATCGCACCGCGCGCACCGGCTTCCACTGCCATGTTGCACAGTGTCATGCGCCCTTCCATGCTCAGCGCTTCGATGGCAACACCGGCAAATTCAATGGCAAATCCGGTTGCGCCTGATGCACCAATCTGCTCGATCAGCGCCATGATGATGTCCTTCGCCGAACACCCAAACGGCAGCTCACCGCTCACCGTCACCAGCATGGTTTTTAGGGTGCGATAAATCAGGGTTTGCGTCGCCAGCAGGTGCTCGATTTCCGAGGTGCCGATGCCGAAACCGAGCGCGCCAAACGCGCCGTAAGTTGTGGTATGGCTGTCGCCTGCGGCAATCACCATACCGGGCATTACCAGGCCTTGCTCGTGTGCGACGACGTGTTCGATGCCTTGACGCGGGTCAAGCACATCGAACAGTTCGATGCCAAAATGCGCGGCGTTCTGGCGGAAGTAATCGACTTGTAACTGTCCGCCCGCGTCGGTCATCGCCTCATCACGCTCGGGGCGCGTTGGGTTAACGTGATCGACATTCAGCAAAATGGTGCCCGGATTGCGCACAAGACGCTGGTGATCGCGCAGGCCGCTAAACGCCTGCGGGCTGGTGTATTCATTGAGAATCGAACGATCGATATAGAGCAGCACATGCCCTTCATCATCTAACTTACGAACCACATGCTGATCGATCAGTTTTTCATACAGTGTTTTGTTAGCCATGCCGTTGCCCACACGAAAAGTAAAACAAGTCATTAGAGACGTTAGGGTAAATCAGTTTGTGCGCGGGGAACGAACACGCTTCGTGAAGTGATGTTTTATGAAATGTGCAGTAGCTAAGTTGGTCGCCATGAACAGCAAAAACTTCGCGCACACTTTGTAGCGGCGCAATTGATTGCGCGATGAATCGCGCCGCTACGCAATGTGTGTAAAATAGCAGGAGTTTTATTTGACCTAAGTCGCGTCTACCGATATAAAGAATAACCGCGCAGCTTAAGCGGTTTATCTCCGATTAATTCCCCCTTCTGCTTATATTTCACGCTATTTTATTTTTTTAAGTTAATTAATTAACACCAATACTTTATTAACTAAAAACAAGTTAATCATTCCGTAACAATCTCTTAATGTGCAAACCGAATTTTTAACGTTCACCTGCATTGCATAATAAGTAGGACTGGAATGACTCACACCAAAAAGATCGTGTCTGCCCTATCGCTGGCAGCGCTGCTTGTCTCTTCAGCGGTTCGCGCTGAAGACGCACCAGAAAAAACTGACGTTCTGTTGATTGGCGGCGGCATCATGAGCGCCTCGCTCGGCACCTGGCTGCAAGAGCTGCAACCGGGCTGGAAACAGCTGATGGTTGAGAAGCTGGACGGCGTCGCGCTGGAATCGTCCAACGGCTGGAACAATGCCGGTACGGGTCACTCTGCTAACATGGAGCTGAACTACACGCCTGAGCGTGCAGACGGTTCAATCGACGTTAGCAAAGCGCTGGAAATTAACGAATCCTTCATGATTTCGCGCCAGTTCTGGACGTCGCAGGTGCAGCGCGGTGTGTTGCACGATCCGCACTCCTTCATTAACTCGACGCCGCACATGAGCTTCGTCTGGGGCGACAAAAACGTCGAGTACCTGACGAAGCGTTACGATGCGCTGCAGAAAACCACCCTGTTCCAGGGCATGAAATTCTCTACCGATCATCAGCAGATCCAGCAATGGGCACCGCTGGTGATGGAAGGTCGTGACCCGAACCAGAAAGTTGCGGCAACCTGGACGCCAGTCGGCACCGATGTTAACTACGGTGAAATCACCCGTCAGCTGATCGGTAGCCTGAAGAAAGATCAGAACTTCAAGCTGGAAACCTTGTCAGAAGTCACTGATTTCAAGCGTAACGGCGATAACTCGTGGCACGTCACTATTAAAGATGTGAAGAGCGGCGATAAGCGTTCAGTTGATGCGAAATACGTGTTCATCGGTGCTGGCGGCGGCGCGATTAAGCTGCTGCAGAAAACCGGCATTCCGGAAGCAGATAACTACGGCGGCTTCCCGGTCGGCGGTTCGTTCCTGATGACCGAGAACCCAGAGATCGCTAATCGTCACCTGGAAAAAGTGTACGGTCAGGCTTCCGTAGGTGCGCCACCGATGTCGGTTCCACACATCGATTCACGTACCCTCGACGGTAAGAAAGTGGTGCTGTTTGGACCTTTCGCCACCTTCTCCACCAAGTACCTGAAAAACGGTTCGCTGTTCGATCTGCTGAGCGCGACCACCACCAGCAACATCATGCCGATGACGCATGTGGGCATCGACAACTTCGACCTGGTGAAATACCTGATTGGTCAGGTGATGCTGAATGACGACGACCGTTTTGCTGCGCTGAAAGAGTACTATCCAAACGCGCGTAAAGAGGACTGGAAACTGATTCAGGCGGGTCAACGTGTGCAGATCATCAAGAAAGATGCCGAAAAAGGTGGCTTGCTGAAACTGGGTACCGAAATCGTGACCGATCAGCAGAAAACCCTGGCGGCACTGTTGGGCGCGTCACCGGGCGCATCGACTGCTGCACCAATCACCCTCGACGTGATGAAAAAGCTGTTCCCAGAGCAGTTCGCTTCGCCAGAGTGGCAGCAGAAGATCCGCGCTATCGTGCCAAGCTTCGGCCAGAAGCTGAACGGCAACACCGCGCTGACGCAGCAAGTTTGGGACAACACCGCAGCGACGCTGCTGTTGACCAAGCCGCCGG
Source organism: Pantoea sp. SO10 (assembly GCF_005281435.1). Lineage (NCBI taxonomy): Bacteria > Pseudomonadati > Pseudomonadota > Gammaproteobacteria > Enterobacterales > Erwiniaceae > Pantoea > Pantoea sp. SO10. The sequence goes on along the minus strand of NZ_CP040096.1, from coordinate 635,167 downwards.
TCATCAACATGGGTGATCAGACGGTTGCGCCAACGCAGGCTAAGCCGCGTACTGAATCAGGCAAACAGGATATGGCGCTGTAATTCCCGCCAGAAGTGAATCAAGCCGGACAATGTCCGGCTTTTTTATTGTCTTTTGTAGGGGCCGAATTTATGGCGATCTCACGGAGATTTTTACGACTTTTTATAATCGGTGTAGGCGTTTTGTAAAACCACATGGTCGGCAATATATTTGGCATCGTGCCATACGCCATAAATAAATGATGATGCGCGATTCACCAGATTGGGCAAGCCAAGGAAGTAAATACCCCGTTCGGCGGAAATACCGCGTTTATGGAATGGCGCACCATTAGCATCAAAGGCATCCACTTTCAGCCAACTAAAATCAAATTTAAAACCGGTGGCCCAGATAATGCTGGTAATACCTGCGGCCTGTAGATCCAGTTCTGATAATGGATTAATTAAACATTCTGGATCTGGCAATAATTCCCATGCTTGCGGCTCGGGCGGTAAGTCCAGGCCATTACGTTCAATATAGGCATCGGCATCACGCAGTACGTCGAAATACGCTTTGTCGCCTTCAGCAATATTGTCCATTATACCCTCAGCAAAGCTCAGCACGCCGTTATCCCAGGTTTTGGTGATCCCCACTAACGTAATGCCCATGTGCGCCAGTCGGCGAAAATCGACCGTTTTGCCACCTTCATAACCACTCACGGCAAAAGCAACGTGCTGTTTCTTCGGCTTGATTTTGACTTCATCCCATAAGCCCAGCGCGCCCAGCCACCAGCAATAATCGCGGTCACGATAGGAACGTGGCGGACGGTAATGTTCGCCGATGGAGAGCGTCACTTCACGGCCAGATTTACGCAACTCTTCCGCAATTTGTGAGCCTGAAGCACCAGCGCCCACCACCAGCACGCCGCCCTGCGGCAGCTGCTGCGGATTTTTATACGCCGATGAATGGATTTGATGCAGCGCAGCGCTTTCCGGCACGATCTGTGGAAAAGCGGGTTTCTGGAAAGGACCGGTAGCCGCCACCACATTGTCAGCTTCAAATTCACCGGCCGACGTCAGTATCTTAAAACCGATACGTTCTGGTAGACGCTCAACCGAATGGACTTCCACGCCGGTGCGCACCGGCGCATCGAGCATTTTTACGTAGTCTTCGAAATATTGCGCCATCCGCTCTTTCGGTGGGAACGCTTCCTGGGAAATATTATCGAATTTCATTGAAGGAAAACGATCGTGCCAGGCTGGGCCATTAGCCACCAATGAATCCCAACGTTCTGAACGCCAGCGTTCAGCAATACGGCTACGCTCTAACACCACATGTGGCACACCCATTAACGACAGATGTTCACTCATCGCAATACCTGCCTGACCCGCTCCGACCACCACGGTATTAATTTTTTCTACTGACATGTGAGATCCCTAAAGATGATCGACCCCGATCTTTTCATGGAAAAGAGTAATCAGGTGCCGGATGACTACTATTCAGATTAATAAATGCTGTGCTATTCAATATGCACAGCATTTCGTGCGAATACATTAATGCCCTGCTTCGACGTTCAATATTCTCCCCAAGCCTAAAAACTTATTCGCGATAATTAACATCGTCGCCGTTACGGCAATATAAATAACCGACAGTGCAGCCAGCGTTGGGTCGGCAAATTCACGCACATAGTTGTACATTGCCACCGGCAAGGTCTGCGTCGCTTGCGTGGTGATAAACAGCGAAGCGGTAAATTCGTTGAAGGAGAGAATTGCGGCAAATAACCAACCGCCAAACAAGCCCGGCAAAATCAACGGCACGGTTATGGTCCATACCACGCGTAACGGCGAAGCGCCGAGGCTTGCAGCCGCCATTTCAATACGTTGCTCAAGGTTTTTCAGCGACACATACACGCTGCGCAGCACAAACGGCAGTACCAGCACGACATGGCAGAAGATCACCAGTGAATAACCGCGTCCAATGCCTAACTGCGAGACCAGCATCAGTAAGCCGAGGCCAATAGTGAAGTGCGGAATAAACAACGGTGACAACAGCACGCCTTCCAGTACCTGTTTACAGGGGAAAGTGTAACGTTCAATGGCAATCGCCAGCGTGGCGCCAATAATTACCGCCAACGTTGAGGCCCACGCCGTCACAATCAAACCTGAATAGAAGCCGTGGCGGAAGTCATCGTAGTTCACAGCACGCTCAAACCAACGCAGCGACCAGCCTTTCGGCGGGAAGAACAGCACCGAGGTGCTGCTGAAGGAAGAGATCAACACCACAATGGTTGGCAGCAACACGAACAACAAAATCGCAATCACCAGCGAGCGTCCCGCCAGGATAATCAATTTGTCGTTGAGGGATCGGGTCATTTCAGTGGTCTCCCATCGCATGGAGGAAGCGGCTCATACGTTTCAGCGCCATCAACAGCAGAATGGTCAAAATCAAACCGGCAATGCTGAGCGCAGCGGCAAACGGAAAATTCATCGATGAGAAACCCAGCTGATACACCATGGTAGCCACGGTGCTGACGCGTCCACCACCAATGAGTTGCGGCGTAGCGAAGGCGCTGAACGTCCAGGCAAACGCGGTGGTCAGGCTGGAAACGATACCGGGAATCGATAACGGAATGGTCACCGTCAGCAAGGTGCGAATCGGCCCCGCCCCCAGACTGGTGGCGGCTTTCTCATAATCAGGATTGATGTGCGACAGCGCAGTCGCCAGCATCATCACCATGATTGGCATGGTCACGTGCACCAGCGCGACTACCACGCCGGTTTGGGTAAACATAAACTGGATCGGCTTATTGATCAGACCCATTGCCAGCAGCAAGCTATTGAGGAAGCCGCTATTACCCAGCACGATGATCCACGAATATGTCCGTACCACTTCGCCGAGAAACAGCGGCGTAATGGCGATAATCAAGATGGTGGATTTGATCCAGGTGGTGCGCGTTCTCACCAGCGCATACGCCAGCGGATAACTCATCAGCAGCCCAAAAATCGCCGTTTTCGCACTGAGCATCACCGTGTTGATAAACGCATCGGCATAGATTTTCTTGAATAGACCGTTAAAGTTCGCCAGCGTGAATCCGCCTACATCAAGCGATCCTGGAATATAGGCCCGCACGCTAAACTGCATCACGGCAAACATGGCCACCACCAGCCCAAGCGCCGTGAACGTAGCGGGGATAATGAACCAGGGTAAGAATGTCGGTTTTTTCGTCATAGACGTTGCTGCCTGAATAAAGTGTTGCGACTCATCGGGCGGCCAATCGGCCGCCGCTATTTATCAATGTGACATGATGTTTTCAGAGAACCACTGACGCCACTCGGCGGTTTTCTCCGCGCGCAGTTGCGGATCGGTGTTGATGGTGGCATTCCACTGCTCAGGTGTGGTCAGCATGCCAGGCAGCTTCGCCAGTTCTGGATCGATATGCGCATTGGTCACCGTTGGGCTGCCGCGATAAATTTTCGCCACTTCCTGCTGGATTTCCGGTTTCAGCGCAATATTTATGAACTTGTAGGCCAGTTCCGCATGTTTGCTGCCTTTATTGATACCGACGGTATCAACGCCCAAAATCGCGCCCTCTTTTGGCACTGCCAGCTTAATGTTGACGCCTTCTGCAATCATGCTGTAGGCGTTCATCGACAGCATCACCTGTACCGGCGTTTCACCTGTGGAGATCAGCTGCTGGCTGTTGGCATCATCGGTATAGAAGGATTTGATGTTCGGGATCAGCGCTTTCAGCCTGGACTGGCCTTGTTCCCAATGCGCTGCATCCGAGCCAGAAAGTTTGGCGGACACCGCGATGATATGGCTCGGATCCCAATCTGGCAGCGCAATCGAGCTCTTCAGTTCCGGACGCCACAGATCGTTCCAGCTGGTAAATTCTTCGCCCTTCGGCACTAAATCTGGACGGTAGCCGATGGTGTAAACGTAGCCCCACACGCCAAGGTGATACAGGCTGACTTTGGCCTGCTGTACCAGATTCACCGCGTTAGGGATTTTGCTCATGTCGAGCTTTTCAAACAGGCCGCTATTGGCATACAGATAACCGACATGCGCGGTGGTAAAGGTGACGTCAGTTTCCGGCGAACCGCCCGCCAGCTTGGCTTTGTTCAAACGATCGATGGTGCCGCCGGTGACGAACTGCACTTCTACGCCAGTTTCTTTGGTGAACTCTTTGGCGATAGTTTGATCAATCAGATCCTTAAAGCTGCCACCCCAGGTGCTGACAATCAGCTTATCTGCGGCCACTGCATTCCCTGCGCTTAATACACACGTGGTCAATAACGTTAAGGCACCTATCTTACGCAACATATTCTTGTCCCCAATGAATGAAATGGCTGTTGTCGCTGCTTTGCACCACCGTCTGGTCCATCGCGTCGCAATGCTCTAAAACAGTGCGAAGGCGGCTCTCGGGTGTTGAAGCGATAATGCCGTTGCGGTGAGATTGGGTAAAACAGCATTTCCCTCGCTGTTGCATCAGGATTTCTGAGGCTAAAAAAGCGGCCTGCTTAACAAGGATTTTCTGAAGCAGGAGTGAGGCAGACGCGAATGGTCGCTGGCGCAAGGACAGGTGATTATGCTGTGAGTCGGAATTTGGCATGAGAAATGCTTGAGTTGAATCGACCTTATTAGAATGACTGACGCGACATGAGCGTGTCAGCGATCTCAGGAGAACCTGCATGCTCAGTCGCATCACCCAGCGTCAGCTGGAATATTTTGTCGCTTCCGGTGAAGCGGGCAGCATTATTGGCGCCTCGGAGCGTATTCACGTCTCCTCTCCGTCGATTTCCGCCGCCATCACCCACATTGAGTCTGAGCTTGGCGTGCAGCTGTTTGTGCGTCACCATGCTCAGGGCGTTTCACTCACCGCAATCGGCCATCAGGTATTAAAAGAGGCCAAACTGATCCTCGAACAGATGTCGAACCTTTACACCATTGCATCGGAATCAATGAACAACGTACGCGGCCCGCTGCGTGTCGGTTGCCTCGATACGTTAGCGCCAATGTTGACGCCGGAATTGGTGTTTGGCTTCGGCCGCGCCTTTCCCGGCGTGCGTATCTCGCTGGTGGAAGGCAATCATGAGTTGCTGCTAAAACAGCTGCGCTCAGCGGATATCGATATCGCCCTCACCTATGATTTGGTGCCCGCCAGCGATGTGACTTTCCAGTCGCTGGCGCAACTGCCGCCCTATGTAATGGTGGGTGAGCATCATCCGTTCGCCACACAATCCGCGGTTTCGATGCAGGATCTGGCTGCAGCGCCGATGGTGCTGCTGGATATGCCGTGGAGTCGTGAATATTTTCTTGGCTTGTTCAGCGAAGCCGGGGTGACGCCGAATGTGGTGATGCGATCCAGCAGTATGGAAACGGTGCGCGCGATGGTGGCCAACGGAGTCGGCTTTGGTATCGCTAACGTACGACCTAAAGCGCATATGTCTCAGGATGGTAAACGCTTGATTCGCGTGCGGTTGGCGGGGGTTAACAAGGCGATGCAGTTGGGTTATGCCACCATGGCGCAGGTACAGCAATCCAGGGTGGTAAGCGCTTTTGCCGAGCGTTGCCGCATGTTTATTTCCGACCAATACATTCCCGGCATGGCGGCTCCGAGTTATTTCGATCCGCAAGTGGTGCGCGTGGCGTGAGATCCCTGGTCGCCATGAATGGCGACCAACGGTTAATACCCCTGCTGCGGAAAGACCTGATGCAATACCGCTTCGCCGCGTGCGGCGCGCTGGATATTCGCGGCGACCTGCGATGCCGCGCTGGCCGGAATGGCAACCGAAGCCAGATGCGGCGTGATCAATACATTATCCATACCCCACAGCGCATCTTCGGGCGGCAACGGTTCGCGGTCAAACACATCCAGCGTCGCCTCGGCGATCTGTCCACGCTGCAACGCCTGCGTTAACGCCGCCTGATCAACAATCGCTCCGCGCGACACATTGATAAACGCGCAGCCGTGCGGTAACCGTGCCAGTCGTTCAGCACTCAGTAAGCCCTGGGTTTGCGGCGTGAGCGGCAGCATCACTACCAAAATATCGCTGCCGGCGAGGAAAGCATCCAACGCGTCTATTCCGCTGCTACAGGTAATGCCATCGATGGTTTTCTGCGATCGTGACCAGCCGCGCACATCCAATCCCTGGCGCGCCAGCTCCTGCGCGGCGTGCGCGCCCAATTCACCCAATCCCAGCACGCCAACGCGCACGGTTTCCGGCGAACGCGGATGCAGGTAATGCCAGCGTCGTTCACGTTGTGCCCGCTCAAAAGCCGGAATGTCACGCACATAACGCAGCACGGCAAACAGCACGAAGCTGGCCATCATCCGCGCCATATGCGGATCAGACAAACGAACAATGGGGATATCCGGTAAATCATCGCGCCCGACCAGCGAATCAACGCCCGCGCCCAGATTTATAAGCAGTTTCAGCTTGCGATAAGGGGCGAAAAAACCGTGCGGCGGCTTCCACACCAACGCGAAATGCACCTCATCATCGTTTTGCACCTCTTCCGCCCGACAAAGCGTTACGCCCGGCAGATGCGGTGCGAGCAACGCTGACCACTGTTCAAAACTGTCGAACTCGCTGTAAAAGACTAAAATACTCATGCCGCATTCGCCTTGATCAACTCAACTACCGCATCTATTGCCAGTTCGTAACCAATCACGCCCAAGCCTGCAATCACGCCAGTGGCGGCTTTTGATACCAGCGAATGATGGCGGAACGGCTCGCGTTTCCAGATGTTACTCATGTGCGCTTCGATGATCGGGCCATCAAACATCAGCAATGCATCGAGAATCGGCACCGAACTGTAGGTTAAACCGGCGGCGTTAATGATCAATCCGGCAGCCTGCTGACGCGCTTCCTGAATCCAGTCAACCAGCACGCCTTCGTGATTGCTTTGGCGAAATTGCAGTGTGATGTTGTGTGATGCTGCCCGGCGCTGGCAGCGTTCATCAATGCTGGCAAAGCTTTCGCTGCCGTAAGTGCCGTTCTTGTCCATGCCGTACAGATTAGCGTTCGGGCCGTTAAGGAAAAAAATCTGCTGTGTCATCTAAGCTCCTGAGTCACTGTGCAGTTGTCGCCCGAAAGGGTGACCGAATGACGATTAATGGCGATCAATGCGGGCGCGTGGCGGCCATCGCGGGATGGGCATCGAACAGGGCGAACCACGCGGCAGTCAGCGGATGGTTTGCCCGCCAGTTAAGAGCATCGAAGCGGAAATCGAGATAACCGAGCGCGCAGCCGATGGCAATCAAACCCACATCATCAGGCTGCGTACTAAAATCCGCAACCTGACACTCAATTTCCCGTAGCGCCGCATGGACTTTTTTCAGCTGAGCATCGGCCCAGCCTTGCCACTGCTTTTCCAATGGGCGGGCACTGAACTCATAACGCGCCAGCAAGGCGGCATCGATCAAACCGTCGCCCAATGCCTGGCGCGACAAACTCAACCAGCGCGCATCACCCTGTGACGGGATTAAGTCGCCCTTCGCGCTGGCATTGAGGTATTCGCATATCACGCGGCTGTCGTACAGACATGCCCCTTGTTCGGTTCGCAGTGCGGGCACTTTGGCTAACGGATTAACGATGGCGATGCGCTCATCACGTTCAACCGGATGCGCCGCCGAATCCAGAAGCTCAATCTCATTCGTGAGCCCAAGACAATGCGCAGTCACCATCACTTTACGCACATAGGCAGACGTGGTGGCGTAAAACAGTTGCATCATGCCAACGCTCCTTGCTGATCCACGCTCAGCAACACTTTGCCAATGTTGGCGTTGGCCTCAAGGATTCGATGTGCATCCGCCGCCTGCGCCAGCGGCAAAATTTGATGCAGCGTGGGTTTGATTTTGCCTGCTACGATCAGCGGCAGCAGATGTTTGCGGATGCACACCGCCAGGCGCGCCTTTTCAGCAGCGCTTTTGGGGCGCAGCGTGGAAGAGGTCAAACTCAATCCTTTACGCATCACCAATTGCAGATCGAGCTCGATCTTCGCGCCCTGCATAAATGACAAGCTCACATGACGCCCGCCTTGCGCTAACACGCTAAGATTACGCGCCACGTAATCACCACCCACGTTATCCAGCACCACATCCACGCCTTGCCCTGCGGTTTCCGCTGCAATCACCGCGACAAAATCCTCTTTATGACGATCAATGGCGCGCCAGACGCCAAGCTGTTGCAGCGCCGCAATTTTGTTGGCACCGCCTGCGGTGGCCACCACACGTGCACCACAGGCGTGCGCACATTGGATGGCAAAGGTGCCAACGCCGCTGGCGGCACCGTGAATCAGTACGGTTTCACCGGGGGCTAAACGGCCCAGCTCAAACAGGTTGTGCCACACAGTAAACGCCGCTTCGGGGATGCCCGCTGCATGCGCCAAAGGCAGATTATCGGGCACCGGCAAACACAACTCAGCGCGCGCCACGCAATAGTCGGCATAACCGCCACCGTTCAGCAGCGCCATTACCGCGTCGCCGATGGTGAAACCACTAGCCCCTGCACCTAACGCCACCACGTTACCTGCTACCTCCAGACCGAATACATCTGAGCTGCCCGGTGGGATTGGCATGCCGTTACGCTGCATAATGTCAGGACGATTAACACCCGCGCTGGCGACGCGAATCAATACCTCACCCGCCGCAGGTTGTGGCACGGTACGTTCTACCACCGTTAACACCTCTGCGCCGCCCGGCTGGCGGGCAATTACCGCGTTCATCATTTCAGGCACCATCGGATCTTATCCTTGCTTAGCGGCGGTAAAGGCGCACACGCCTTCATCATCAAAGGTGATGCCCACTACGCTACCCACTGGCCAGCGGGTTAGGGATTCCAGACCCGACTGGCGCGCAAACAGCGAGGCGCTGCCGAGCGCTGGCACATCAAGATGCACATCAACGTGATCGCCCTGAAACACATGGGTGATCACCGTGGCGCTCAGGAAACAATGCGAAGAGAGCGGCCCCAATTGAATGTTTTCCGGACGCACGTACACATCGAGTCGCTCGCCAACGCTCGCCTGCACGCGTTCTGCCGGCAGACGCAGCGCGTTGCCGCCCAGCTCAAGCACCGCAGCGTGATCGCGCCCGGCATAACGTCCAGGCAAGATGTTGACGTCACCGACAAAGCCCGCCACAAACGGATCGCGCGGCTGGCGATAGATTTCATCCGGTGTACCGATTTGGCGCACATGCCCCGCCGACATCACCACCACGCGATCGCTCATGCTAAGCGCTTCGCCCTGATCGTGGGTGACAAACACCGTGGTGACGCCTAACTTGCGCTGGATGGCTTTCAGTTCGACCTGCATCGATAAACGCAGATTCTTGTCCAGCGCGGAAAATGGCTCATCCAGCAACAAGACTTTTGGACGGATCACCAGCGCACGCGCCAGTGCCACACGCTGCTGTTGTCCGCCGGAGAGTTCACGCGGTTTGCGATGGCCGTAACCCGCCAGTTTGACCAACGCTAATGCTTGCTCAACGCGCTCCGCGATTTCGGCCTTAGGCACCCCACGCATACGCAGGCCATAACCCACATTTTTCTCCACCGTCATATGCGGAAACAGCGCGTAGTTCTGGAACACGATGCCGATTTCACGCTGGTAAGGGGGGATTTCCGTGACCAATTCGCCATCAATAAAAATCTCGCCGCCATCAGCTTCAGCAAAACCGGCCATCAAATTGAGCAACGTGGTTTTGCCGCAGCCCGATGGGCCGAGTAGGGTAATAAATTCCCCTTCCTCAATAGTCAGGGAAATTTTGTGCAGTGCGATAGCGTCGCCAAACTTCTTCAGCACGCCATCTAACTGTACGGCGATGTTGCTGCTTTTCACTGCGGGGCGCGGCATATCCGGCTGTGGGAATCGGGTGATTTCTGCACTAACCATGAACTCTCCAAAGCAATTGGTGTGACGTTGTCACAGTAATTATTGACTCATCCATGCGGTTAAGCGCTGCAACATGGCGTCACAGGCATCCAACTGAGCGATGCTGATGAATTCGTCGGGTTTATGACCTTGCGCCATGCTGCCAGGCCCACAAATCACGCTGGGAATACCGGCCTGGTGGAACAAGCCGCCTTCGGTACCAAAGGCTACCGTGCTGAAGTCGCTGGATTGAGTGAGATAGGCGATCAATCGCGCGGCGTCACTTTGCGCATCGGTTAATAACCCGGGGTAGCCACTGATAGGATAAAAACGGATCGCGCCATCCGCTGCGACGGCCTGCATACGCGGCACCAGCTCTGATTGCGCGAAGGTCTCGATCTCAGCGGCAACGGCTTGCGCGTCATGCTGGGGCAAGGTGCGCACTTCAAAATCAAAGACGCATTCAGCGGGCACGATGTTCAATACGGTGCCGCCATGAATAATGCCGGTTTGCACCGTCGTAAAAGGGGGATCAAAACGTGTGTCATGTTGTTCAGCCTGCGCAAGGCGCTCGCCGATCGCCGTTAATTGGTGAACTAGCTTCGCAGCATATTCGATGGCATTGACGCCCTGCGGCGCATAGGCAGAATGGCAAGCCGCGCCCTTCACTTCGCAGCGCACACCCAGTTTTCCCTTATGACCCAGCACCGGTTGCAATTCGGTGGGTTCACCAATCAGGCAGATTGACGGCTTTTCCGGGCGCTGTGACAGCGCCTCCAGCAAGGTGCGCACGCCCAGGCAGCCGACCTCTTCGTCATAGGAGATTGCCAGATGCAGCGGTTGCTTTAGCGGCTGTGCCAGAAAATGGGGCACTGCCGCCAGCATGCAGGCGATGTAACCTTTCATATCAGCGGTGCCGCGCCCGTATAACTTGCCGTCACGTTCGGTGAGCGTGAACGGTGGCACGCTCCAGTTTTGTCCCTCCACCGGCACCACATCGCTGTGGCCGGAGAGCATCACGCCGCCATCGCCAGCGGGTCCAAGACGTGCATACAAATTGGCTTTACTGCGTTCCGCGTTGTGAATTAGTTCACCGCTTACACCCAAATCATTCAGGTAACGCCAGACGAAATCGATCAATGCCAGGTTGGATTCACGGCTGGTGGTGTCAAACGCCACCAGCTTTTCAAGCAGTTGTCGGCTGGTAAACATGGAAACTCCTACTCGTCGCCCGGCACGCCATAACGGGGTGCCTGCGTTGGATCAATGGCGCGCGTCACGTAATCGTTCATTTGCGGTTGATAAGCCAGCCACAACTGGTCGAGTTCGCTAATTGGATCGCCATCCGTCCAGTCAACACGCAGATCGACAATCGGCCACACCTGATCATCAACGATCGACAATGCAGAGGAGTGCACCGGCCCTGCTTCACCGCCCGCCTGCATGCCCGCTTGCAGCGCCGCCATTAAGCGCTCGGCTAAATGACCGGAATGCTGTTCGAAGGCGCTTACCATCGCCGGAATCACCTCAGGATTAGCCAGCAGATTGCCCGCCGCAACACAGTGATGACCGGTTTGCGCGTTATGAATGCCCAGCGTTTTGTCACCGCTAAAGCAGGCCGTTTGGCCATCGGCGGCTAACACCGTCACCTGGCGATAAGAGGAAGAGTCGTCGCTGGCGAGTCCGGCTTTGAGCGCGGCTTCTGCGCTGTCGCCTTGTTGCAGGCGATCAAGAATGCGCGGGCCGAGCGCGGGTAAGGTAATGTTCTGGGTTGATACTGCGCCCACTGCCGCGCGTAGCCATGGGCAACGTGCGCCTACCGCAATGCTGGATGAGCTAATGGCAATGCCGATTTGACCGGTTGCGTCGCAGCGTCCCACAATGGATAACGTCATCGTCTTGCGCCTCTTATTCCGCTTGCCAGTCGTCAGGAATAACCGCGATCACATCGATTTCCATCAACCATTGCGGCTGACCTAAACCGGAAATCACCAAACCGGTGGAGATCGGGAACACACCTTTCAGCCATTTGCCGACTACCTGATACACCGGCTCGCGATAGCGGGGATCAATGATGTAAGTGGTGGTTTTAACGATATGCGATAAATCGCTGCCCGCTTCTTCCAGTAGCTGTTTAACGTTTTTCATCGCCTGTTCGGCTTGCGCGGCGGGATCGCCTAATCCTACCAGGTTGCCCGCAAAGTCGGTGCCAATCTGCCCACGGACATACACGGTATTGCCTGCGCGCACCGCCTGACAGAGATCGTTATCCAGCGCCTGATTGGGATAGGTTTCTTTGGTGTTGAATTTACGGATGCGAGTATGTGTGGTCATGCTGGCCTGCTATGCGAAAAATTGTTTCGCAAGGTATACCCTCCTACGCTTGGCAGCGAAAACAGCATTAACCGAGGTGTTGCTTTAAAAAATCCGAAGGAGCTAACGGTGGTGATTTTTAGCATTAAATTGTGAACATCATCATCTGCCGACTAACCGGCGTTTACCGGACGTGCGTTCTGAGGTATACCACCCTGCTTATTCCCCTAACTTTCAGATAAGGATATAAAAATTTTTGCAAAGCAGTATGAGGTGGATGAAAAGCATATCGATTTTCAGGGCGTGGTCGATGGCCTTTATTATCCGTTTTATATGGAGTGGACGCGCCACGCTTATATGCGTGAAGCTTCAGGTATCGATATTGAAGAAGAGTTTAAACAGGGCAAAATTACGCTCCCGCACCGGATGGCGGTGCGGGGAGAACCCGTCTTCCCCTCAGCCTGTTAATAGAGAAATAAATTTCCACATAACATCAGTGGCTAAATGAGTGGAATCAGAACCCCCAATTTTTCATCACTGAGGGTGATGCGGTCCCGGCCCAACTGATTCACGCATAATTAATTCCCCGGCAAAGGTTTTGTCATTGCGCATTTCGCCGCCATCCAGCATAGAAATCAGGCGTTCAATGGTTTCCTGAATCATCTCGGTTACCGGCATTTTCACGCTGGATAACGCCGGAATGGTAAACGGCGCCAGCGGGATATCATCGAAACCGATCACTGCCACTTGTGCAGGCACCGCAATCTGCGCGGCCGCCAGCGCTTTGAGCGCGCCCACCGCCATATCATCGTTACTGGCCACCAGCGCCGTGAAATTTCTGCCCTGCTTCAGTAACTGTTGTACCGCTGTCATGCCGTTTTGCGCCTGCCATTTTCCTTCGATCACCAGCGCATCTTCAACGGCAATGCCATGTTTGGTCAGCGCGGCGTGGTAGCCCGCCAGACGTTCGCGGCCGGTCGGCGAATCCAGTGAACCGGTGATAAAGGCGATGTCGCGATGGCCCAGCGCAATTAGCTGCTCCACCGCGACGCTGCTGCTGCGCTGTTGATCGGAATAGATGCAGTAACTGTCGTGCTGACGCAGACGGCGGTTGATCACCAAAATCGGGTGTTTATGCTGCGCAATGATGCTATCCATTTCATCGGTGGTGAGAAAACGCGGATAGATGATCACGCCATCGCAGCGCAAATCGAGCAGGAACTGAATGGCCGCACGCTCCTCTTCGGCGCTGTGTTTACCATCCACCAGCAACAACTGACGTCCCTGCTGTTCCATCAGGCGCGCAGAGTGCTGCATCAACTCGCTGAAGTAGCTGCCGGTGTAGAGGGTATTGGTGATCACTAGCCCAATCGTCTGGCTGGATTTGGTCGCCAGATTACGCGCCAGCAAGTTAGGACGGAAATCAGTAGCGGCAATCGCCTGATACACCTTCTCGCGTTTTTCCTGGCTGACATAGCCGTTGCCAGACAGCACACGCGACACAGTCGCTTTGGAAACGCCTGCTACTTTTGCCACCTCGATTATCGTCGCCATATTTCACTCTTTTTCCATACTCATTGCAGGAGTGTACCTAAGCCACGAAATAGGCGGCAATTTTTCTGCCATTACCGCATAGCCGCCCAGTTAGTCAAAGCGATCAACTTCACACTTTCAACTATCGAATTTTAAATTTCTTGCCTGGATTAGATTGCATCTTCATGATTTTGTGAAACCGGTTTCTCATGATGAAAAATCACGCAGAAACCGTTGTATCCCTACCAAATAATCAGAGATTAAAAATCCATGGCTAAAAATTATGCGGATGTCTCGCGCGCCATCGTGGCTGCGCTCGGCGGCCTGAACAATATCGAAGCGGTGACGCACTGCATGACGCGCCTGCGTTTCGTGGTGAAAGACAGCGCCAGCATTGATAACGCCACACTGAAAGCTATTCCCGGCGTGATGGGCGTGGTGCACACCGACACGCAGTGTCAGGTGATCATTGGTAACAACGTTAACCTCGCCTATCAGGAAGTATTAAAGCTCGGCACGCCGAACAGCGAAGGCGCCGCGCCAGTGAAACGCAAAATCACCTTGCGCAGCATCGGTGCCGGCATCCTGGATGCGCTGGTGGGCACCATGTCACCGTTGATCCCGGCGATTATTGGTGGCTCGATGGTAAAGTTGCTGGCGATGGTGCTGGAGATGAGCGGCGTGCTGGAGAAAGGCTCTTCCACACTGATCATCCTCAACGTGATAGGTGACGGCGCGTTCTTCTTCCTGCCGATTATGGTGGCCGCCTCCGCCGCGCTGAAATTCAAAACCAACATGTCGCTGGCGATTGCCATCGCGGGTGTGCTGGTGCATCCCAACTTTGTCGATTTAATGGCGAAAGCCGCACAAGGCCAGGCGGTGGAATTTGCTTACATTCCGGTGACGGCGGTGAAGTACACCTACACGGTTATTCCGGCGTTAGTGATGACGTGGATTCTGTCGCATATCGAATACTGGGTTGATCGCATCACGCCTGCGGTTACCAAGAACTTCCTCAAGCCGATGCTGATTGTGCTGGTGGCCGCGCCGATTGCCATTGTGCTGATTGGACCACTCGGCATCTGGATTGGTAGCGGCATTTCCGCGCTGGTCTACACCATTCACGGCTATCTTGGCTGGTTGTCAGTGGCGATTATGGGCGCGCTGTGGCCGCTGCTGGTGATGACCGGGATGCATCGGGTGTTTACCCCCACTATCATTCAAACCATCGCCGAAACCGGCAAAGAAGGCATGGTGATGCCATCGGAGATCGGGGCCAACCTGTCGCTGGGCGGTTCTTCGCTGGCGGTGGCATTCAAAACCAAGAACCCTGAATTGCGTCAAACTGCGTTTGCAGCGGCGGCATCGGCGATTGTCGCGGGCATTTCAGAACCGGCGCTGTATGGCGTGGCGGTCAGGTTGAAACGTCCGCTGATCGCCAGCCTGATCAGCGGCTTTATCTGCGGCGCGGTGGCCGGGATTGGTGGGCTTGCCAGCCATTCAATGGCCTCACCAGGCTTGTTCACCAGCGTACAGTTTTTCGATCCCACCAATCCGATGAGCATCGTGTGGGTCGCTGGCGTGATGGTGCTGTCGGTGGTGCTCTCCTTCATTCTGACGTTGATTCTCGGCTTTGAAGATATCCCGGTCACTGAACCTGCGCAGATAAAGCCGGTGACGGATGATGCCAAACCCGCCAACGTTAATTTATCCAAGGTGTAAAAAGAGGTTTTTATGTCTGAAGTGACATTTCCAGAGGGATTTTTGTGGGGCGGCGCATTAGCCGCTAATCAGTCAGAGGGGAGCTATCTGGCGGGTGGTAAAGGTTTAACCACGGTGGATATGATTCCTCACGGCACGCATCGCATGCCGGTAAAGTTGGGCCAGGAAAAGCGCTTCGAACTGCGCAGCGATGAGTATTACCCAAGCCATGACGCCATCGATTTTTACCGTCGCTATAAAGACGATATCGCGCTGATGGCAGAAATGGGTTTTACCGTGTTTCGTACCTCGATTGCCTGGAGCCGTATTTATCCGCAAGGCGATGAATTGACGCCAAACGCGGAAGGCATCGCGTTCTATCGCAGCCTGTTTGAAGAGTGCCAGAAATATGGCATCACGCCGCTGGTGACGCTGTGCCACTTCGATGTACCGATGCATTTGGTGACCGAATACGGTTCGTGGCGCAATCGCAAAATGATCGAATTTTTCAGCCGCTACGCGCGTACCTGCTTTGAAGAATTTAACGGTCTGGTGAAGTATTGGCTGACCTTTAACGAGATCAATATCCTGCTGCACAGCCCGTTTTCCGGAGCAGGTTTGGTGTTTGAACCGGGCGAAAACCCGGAGCAGGTGAAGTATCAGGCAGCGCATCACGAGCTGGTGGCAAGCGCGCTGGTGACCAAAATCGCCCATGAAATTAACCCGGAAAACCAGGTCGGCTGCATGCTGGCGGGTGGCAACTTCTATCCGTGGTCATGTAAGCCGGAGGATGTATGGGCCGCGCTGGAGAAGGATCGCGAAAACCTGTTCTTTATCGATGTGCAGGCGCGCGGCGCTTATCCTTCGTATGCCGCGCGGGTGTTCCGCGAGAAAGGCGTAGAGATTGCGATGGAAGCGGAAGATGCCGCTACGCTGCGTCACACCGTTGATTTCGTCTCCTTCAGCTATTACGCCTCACGCTGCGCCTCGGCAGAGATGAACGAGCAAAACAGCAGCGCCGCCAACGTGGTGAAATCGCTGACCAATCCACATGTGAAACGCAGCGATTGGGGCTGGGGCATTGATCCGCTTGGCCTGCGCATCACCATGAACATGATGTATGACCGCTACCAAAAGCCGCTGTTCCTGGTAGAAAACGGCCTCGGCGCGCACGATGAAATCAACGCCGACGGCGAGATTCACGATGATTACCGCATCAGCTATCTGAAAGAGCATATTCAGGCGATGGGCGAAGCGATTGCCGATGGCATTCCGCTGATCGGTTATACCACGTGGGGCTGCATCGACTTGGTGGCGGCCTCGACCGGCGAAATGAGTAAGCGCTACGGATTTGTTTATGTCGATCGTGATGACAAAGGCAACGGCAGCCTGGAACGCATCCGCAAAAAATCATTCTGGTGGTACAAGCAAGTGATCGCCAGCAACGGGCGGAATCTGGAGGCGCTGTAAATAAGTGGTCGCCATGAATGACGTAATGCTTGTCAGTTAAACCAACGACGAGTGCGCAGACCGGGACCACTTTTGGTCCGGCCTGCTCCGAACCTTCTGTGCGTGTTTTTGAAAAGGGCACATTTACTAATGGCGCTGGCGCGTCTGCTGCGGCAAAAGGGCTATTCGCAGCGCTGAGGCTTTTACGTTGGGCCAGGAGCCTCACGCATGGATGCGTGAGGCAGTTCGGGGCCGGCCAGGACGGCCGATCCGCGAATGGTCCGTTTGGCACAACGTGAAAGCCGAAGGTACCGCGCTAGCGGCGCGAGGACGGCCCGTGACGCAGCAGATGTGTCAGAGCCCGCACCAGATTAAAAGCAAAATACACTACGCAATAAATCTCGCCGCTACGGTTAGTGCAAATCAGTTGGATAAGTGATAGCGCTGACGCTGCAAAACTTCACTTTGACGCGGCGTGGCGGCTGGCCACGCTTGTTGCGGGAACAGATAGAGCCGAATACTGAACAGATGGAACAGCGGCGTCAGCACCCTTTCGTCGTGTTTCGCCAGTTGTTCCAGCTTCAGCAACAGTAAATCCAGCTCCTCCTGCAAATCCGCATGCGGTGGGGTTTGCAGTGACTTCAGGCGGCGTTTGAGAAACAGCGCCAGCTCATGAAACATCTGTCCACTATCCAGATGATATTGCTGCAGCAGCTCTTTGTGGCGCGCGTAATAATCAAAACTGTTCACGCCCAGCCACACTTCCTTGAGCAACATGCCGGCTGAACGCATATCGGGATGCGGATCGAGCCGTAAGCGCGGCAACACCACATTCACTTTATCCAGCATCAGGCTGATAAAACGTTGCCGTCCCAGCAGTGACGAACCGTTTCGTTCGGTCTCTTTAATAAAGCGCAATAGCTCGCGCAGACCTTGTCGCACGGCGCGGCGCGCGGTCCATGATGGGCGTTTGTTACGCATGATGGCGGTGATGATTACCGCAAACATCACGCCCGCCATGGTGGCAATCGCGTTATTGATTAGCAGCACCAAATCGGGTTCTAAATGGTGGCCGAGGCCGATAAAGCCGGGGATCTGAATCGCTACGCTCAGGCCTATCATGTTGGTCGAGGGCCGCGCGATCATCAGCGCCAGAATCATCAGTCCGGGTGCAAGACAAATCATCAGCGCCTCAAACGAAGTGGCTTGCGGCAGCAGCAGCGCCACGTAAATTACGCTGATAATGATCGCCACGATTACGCCACGCACAAACAGCTTCATTGAAGTCAGCGGCGTATCCTGGCTGGCGAGCAATGAGCAGAGAATCGCCGCCATCACCGGTGCCGATGCGCCATCACGCCAGCCTGATCCCATCCACAGCAAGCAGGAACCGAAGGTGGCACAGAACGCGGTTAGCGCCGAAAGCCGAATTAACCCTTTATCGAAAAAGCGGTGCGTGCGTTTGCCGCGCGCCAGTGTGGTGTCGCCCGACAGGTCGCTTACCAATCCACCAACGCTTTGATAGGCCCCGGCAATACGGACAAAATCCGCCAGCCGTTCCATTAATCCGGTAAAAAGCAGCCAGTTTTCAGTAGGCAATTCGCCGTTTTGCCAGGCGAAGTTAAGTTCAGCCTGACAAGCGCTTAACGTCTGCTGGATGCCGCTGGTTTCCCCTACCGCTTCACCATCATTGAGCCACTGTAGAAACAGCTGAAAGGTTTGCGCCACGTTTTCCGGAAAGGCGATTTGCAGTATCGAGAGCCGCTGCAGGCGCATCTCAATAGCCGTGAGAGTCGGGATCAAATAGGAGAGATGTTGATACTGCACGCTGACCAGGCGAATCAGTCGCCGCGCGGCGTCACCTTCATAAACGCAGTGGGTGATCAGCACTTCCACCTGCTGCGGATGCGTTGCCATGCGGATCAGAATATCGTCACGCTCAGGCGAACTATCGCTGGGAATGCCGGAAAGCAAATCGCTGCACAGTTTGCGCGCGTTGAGATACCAATGGCTTACGCTCTGCTCCAGCAGACTGCGCATCGATACCGGAAACAACAGCGCATGCACAAGGCTGCTGCAGACGATGCCGAGCGTGATCTCTTCTATACGCGAAATCACCGTGCTGGTGATCGACAGCGGCGTGGTGACTTCCGGAAAACCCATGATCGCCGCGCTGTAACCGGCCAGCATAAACACGTAACTCTTCGGCGTGCGGTCGTGCAGTGACAGATAGAGGCAAACGCTGACCCATAACGAAATGCAGAAACAGAACAGCAGCGGATGCTGCACGGTCGGCGGAAAGATAAAGAAGACGAATACGCCGCCCAATAGTGTCCCCAGCAGACGGAACACCGATTTGGAAATGGTTGAGGCGGAATAGAGCTGTGACGCGAGCAACACCGTGGTCACCGCCCACGCCGGTTTATCCAGATTCAGTTCGAGTGCGAAATAGAGTGCCAGAAAGGCGGCCAGACAGGTTTTTACAGCAAAAAAAACGGCGTTTTTTGAAAACCACTGCATGACACGGTGACCAGGATGTACTGAATGTTGCGTATCCTGCCAGAATGTGAAAAAGCCTCACCTCGATAAATATGTCGAATTATTTCGTAATCGAAAACCATGTTCATCGCGCGGTTTGCACGTGGCGCAGATGCGTAAGCACGGCTAATGAAAATCCACGTTAAAGATGCGGTTTTGTCGCTAATTTATCCGGCATCAGCGATTTAAGCCGTTTTAACGCGTAGCAGTTATCAGACCGATAAATGTGTGCTGGATCACACTTTGGTGAAGTGCGCCCTTTTTGGTCGTTTATCCATAAAATAATTTCGCGCAATGCCGCGTACAAATATCGCAGAAATTTGTGGAATGCTCGGGTGAGCATTATGCGAGAAAAGTCGCCATGAATATCGGCCCTACGAACTGTAGGTACATTTTTAACCGTAGCGGTGCTACTATTTGCGCGCTGAATAATGCGAAGAACTCTCGGGAACGCAGTATGTTACGTAAACATCAACTTCATCGGGAAGCCGACGTCCTGCTCTCCCTGCTCCACATCTGCAAAATCGTCGTAACTGCCCTATTTCTGCTGCTGTTTATTTCTCACTCAGCAATTGCTGAAATAAAAGACGATAAAGCTAATCGCATTGTAAGCGGTATTATTAGTTTTACCCATTGGCCGGGTTTAACCGGCGCGCCGCAACTCTGCGTATTTTCCTCCGCGCAACATCTCTCATTGCCACAAAATAGTGTGCCTTCAGCCGTTCCGTTTAGCGTGGTTTATCTCGCCAGTGAAAGTGAACTGGCAACGCAGCATTGCGATGCGGTCTATTTTGGCGATCAGACGCCGCAACAACAGGTTGAACTTTTTAATCACCTCAAAGGTAAGGCGGTATTAACCCTCGCTGAAAACAATGCGGAATGTACCATTGGCGCCGCCTTCTGCCTGATTTTTAAACCCGACCACACGCTGTTCTCAGTCAACCTTGATTCGCTTGCCAGGAGCGGCGTCAAGGTGAGTCCGGACGTACTGTTGCTGTCCCGCAATGGAAGCAAATAAGATGAAAATAGAAAATTCACTAAATGACAAATCATCGATTCGTAACAAGCTGCGCAAGATTAGCACCATCAACTCTGCGGTGATTTTATTGCTGTGCTGGCTGCTGCTCTCATCGACTTCCCTGCTGTTTATTAAAAGCTACGAGAAAAGAAATCTGGAATTAATTGCCGCCACGCTCAGCACCACGCTGACGGCCGCCACGGTATTTGAAGACAGCTACGACGCGCATAATAAAATCGCGCGCCTCGGCAATGAAGGCATGTTCGATTCCGCAAAACTGGTGACTGACGATCACACTGTTTTAGTTGACTGGCATGATCGACAAGAACAAACCGGCTGGTATCCGCGATTATTGCGTGAGTGGATTTATCTTAAACCGCTCAGCGTTAATATTAACCACTCGGAAGCCAATGTCGGTACGCTGACGCTGGAAGGCACCGTTACCGGTGCGGCCGATTTCATCCGTTATTCGCTGATGATTCTGACCAGCGGCATGCTGTGCGTGTTAATCATCTCCTTCCTGCTGAGTGAATTTCTCCATCGCGGCATACTTGCCTCGCTGCGTAATATCACCAGCTCGATCCACTACGTGATCCATTCCGGTGATTTTTCCTTACGTATCCCGGAAAGCCCGACGCGCGAATTTCAGCTGTTTTCCAATGACCTCAACTCGTTGCTGACAGAGATGCAGACGCTGCAGGCTTCTCTGATCCGAGATAATCGCACGCTGGCCGCCAAAGCGCTGGAAGACCCGCTAACCGGCCTCGCCAACCGCGCCGCCTTTGTGGCGCGTTTAACCCAACTGCTCGATCAGCAACTGGCGAAAGAGCGCTTTGTTTTGCTGTTTCTCGATGGCGATCGCTTTAAAAGCATCAATGATAACTGGGGCCATGCCGCCGGTGATGAAGTACTGAAAGCGATTGGTTCGCGCCTTTCCGCATTGGCGTATAAACAGGATTTAGTCGCGCGTTTAGGCGGCGATGAGTTTGCCATGCTGGTGAGCAGCCGCGCCAGCGAGGCGCAATTGCAGTTGCTGATGCAGGATATTAATGAAGCCATCAGCCAGAAAATTGTTATTGCTGAAGGCACTCCGATTTCCACCTCGGTGACCATTGGCTACGCCTGGTCGCAGCACGGCGATACGGTTGAGTCGATTCTGGAACGCGCAGATATGAACATGTACAAAAATAAGGGAAAGAGTAAGGTGCGGAGATGAAGATGAAAATTTTCCTGATGGTGTGTGTGCTGGCGCTGGTCGGTTGCCAGGCAAAAGGACGTTTCAGCGATGAACAGATCGCGGCGATGCGTAATGCCGGTTTCAGCCAAAATAGCGAAGGCTGGGGATTAGGTTTATCGGACAAAATTCTGTTTGGCGTTAACGAATCTGAACTCACTCCCGCCAGTAAAAACACCATTCAGACAATGGCGAAAAATCTGGCGACGACCGGCATTAAGCATGTGCGTATTGATGGCCATACCGATAATTATGGCAAAGCGGATTACAACCAGCAGCTGTCGTTGAAAAGAGCCAACGCCGTTGCGACACAATGGGCGCAAGGCGCAGCAATTCCGCACGAAAATATCGTTACGCGCGGCTTAGGAATGAGCGCGCCGATTGCCAGCAACAATAACCCGCAGGGCCGGGCGCAAAACCGCCGCGTGGCGATTGTGATTACGGCGCCGTGATGATCTGGCGCTCGACTGCATAATCGTACAAACGGTCGCGCGCTAAATTTTTCATTTTCACTTCGCACATAATATCGAAGGCATCAAACGACAGCGCCCAATCATTTAAGCTTTGATTGAAGTAATAATCGGCATGGGCGCGAAGTTTGGTTTTCGACACCGCTAAATCCTGCTGATCCGGGAAACCGTGATCGGGAATTAAACCTTCCTGCGCAATCGAATAGTGCAAAACTGGCCGCACACCGCGCCACGACGCTTTTATCAGCGCGATGCGCGCATCATCAGCCTGAATATAGTGATTCTCTTTCACCCAATGATGGTGAATATCCAGCACTACCGGACACAACTCACGCGCCTGCAACACATCGTCCAGCGAACAGGATATTTCATCATTCTCCACCGTCAGCATATTGCGCGCTTCAGGGGTGAGCCGCAGAAACGCGGCGCGGAATCCCGCAAAGCCCTTTTTGCCGTTCATATGGATGTTGATTTTGAAATCCTGAAACTGTCGGCCATAACCCATTAATACCGCACAGGTGGCGTGATACTCCACATCCTCAATCGCGCGATCGACCACGCCGTCATTATCGGAGGCCAGCACCGTATATTGGCCGGGGTGGAATGAAAGCCGAATATTATTAGCGCGCGCCAGCTCGCCGCAGCGGCGTAGTAACGGCGTAAGATCGGGCAATAATTCACCGTACAGCTGAGTCGCTTGCGGCACCGTGTAAAGCGGCAATAGATCGCTGCCGATGCGCATCATGCGCAGCGCGTCGGGCTGCGTGGCCAGCTTTTCAAGCGTGAGAGTGAGATTTTGCAGATTGTTTTGCGCCAGTTGGTTTAGCAGCGTGATGCGTGATTCATCATCGAGACTAAGAAAGCGCGTGCGGGTGGTGCTTTTGAAGGGATACGGCTGTTTAGCCTGTTGATCCAGATACTTACAAGCAAAGCCTAATTTCATTTCATCCCCCGTTTAATCAGCGTGAAAGTGTAGCTGCGATCGGAGAAAGTGCCAGGTGCGCATCGAGGCGCACCTGGCTGACATCACACGTCCGGGAAGGTCATATTGCTGCCCGGCGCTTCACGATGCAGGTGGATAAAGTTCAGGTGACGTTCGTACTGATCGAGAATATCGATGATCACCTGCTCTTTGTTGTAGTCCATCAAATCATTGCCCTGGCTGCCTTCCAGCAAGAAGGTTTCCAGGCGGTAATAGGTCGATTTACCGCTACGTGCGCGATAGGTAAAGCCCGGTACCGAATACTGCTGTGGCCAGATTTGATAAACGAAATCCTGCTCCTCGCCCAGCAACACGCGCAGATCAAGGTGGCCCAGCGGCTGCCCCTCTTCTGGCTCGGCACGCTCCAGTGATACACGTCCACCGCGCAGCTCCAGCTCTTTCGCCACATCCTGCATCGCCGGGAACAGCACCTCTTCCATCATCTTCTGCGTATAGCGCGTGCCCGGATAGTTCATCAGACGCGACAGGCGCTTCTTCCAGCTCAGGCGATCGTTACTGGCCGGAATGTACGGCGCAGTATCGCGGCTGGCGCTGGCGCGGCGGTGATCTTCCACCTTCAGCGATTTATACAGCCCGGCCATCACAAAGAAGATCACAAAGCTAAACGGTAAGCCCATGATCACCGTGGCGTTCTGCAAGGCAGAAATTCCGTTGGTCATCAGCATGCCCATCGTCAGCACACCAATCGCAATCGACCAGAAGATACGCAGCCAGTTCGGTGCATCGCTGTTGATGTCTTTCAGCTTCGAGGTGAAGTTACCCAGCACCAGCGAACCGGAATCCGCCGACGTCACGTAGAACAGCATGCCGGTGATGGTGGCCACCGAAGCACTGAATTTAAACGCCGGATACTGCGCCAGCAGGCTATAGAAGCCGCGTTCGGCATGCGCCATCACTTCCTGCGCAAAGCCGGCATCGCCGTGAATGATTTCATACAGCGCCGCGTTACCAAACACCGACAGCCACAGCAGCGTAAAGGTGAACGGGATAATCAGCGTACCCAAAACGAACTCACGAATGGTACGACCGCGCGAGATACGTGCAAGGAACAGACCGACAAACGGCGACCAGGCAACCCACCACGCCCAGAAGAACAGCGTCCAGCTATTCATCCACTCGCGTGGCTGATCGAAGGCAAAGGTATTCAACGTCATGCCCATAAAGCGATTGACGTAATCACCAACGTTCAGCACCAGCGCGTTGAGCAGGAAATCGGTCTTGCCCATAAACAGCACGAAGAGAATTAAGCCCAGCGCCAGCGCGACGTTCAGCTCAGAAAGAATACGGATGCCTTTATCCACGCCGGATGTTACTGAGATGGTGGCGATGATCACCGACAGCACAATCAGCGCGGCCTGCGCCGTGAAACCTTCCGGAATATCGAACAGCACGTTGAGGCCGTAGTTCAACTGCACCACACCAATCCCCAACGTGGTGGCGATCCCAAAGATGGTGCCAATCACCGCGGCGATATCCACCGTGTGACCAATCGGGCCATTAATGCGTTTGCCGAAAATCGGATAGAGCGCCGAACGGATGGTGAGCGGCAGGTTGTAGCGATAGCTGAAGTAGCCGAGCGCGATACCCATTAATGCGTACATCGACCAGCCGGTGACGCCGTAGTGGAACAGCGTCCACACCATCGCCTGACGCGCGGCTTCCATGGTCTGCCCTGCACCTTCTGGCGGCTGCATGTATTGGGTTACCGGCTCGGCAACCGAGAAGAACATCAGGTCAATACCGATGCCGGCGGCAAACAGCATCGCCGACCAGCTCAGCAAACTGAACTCGGGTTTAGATTGCTCCGGCCCCAGCTTGATAGCACCGTAGCGTGAACACGCCATGTAGATGACAAACACGATGTACAGCGTGGCAGCGAGCATGTAGTACCAGCCAAACGTGGAGGTGACCCAATTAACGGCGGTCAGAAGCCAGCTGGCAGCGAGTTCGCTGTAAAAAATCGTGACAAGTGAAAATGTCAGAATCAGTCCGGCGGAGGTGTAAAACACCACAGGATTGATTCTGTCTTTTTCACTGGCAGGTGGATTAATCATCGATTACCTCTGGTTAATTTCCTGTAGTACGTGCCAAAGAAGCTCGCGGAGATCGCCATTAACGGCATCCCCACGAGGCAAAATGCGGTTTTCGTGGGATGCGCGTGCATACGCATCCGCTGAGTCCCTTCGCTTCCCCGCTTCGTTTTTGTAACAATCCAAGCACAGCATCCTAACAAATTTCTTTTTTATATTGAACGTGCAATCAAAAAAAGTTTTAATAGTGCTCTAAGATTGAAGTGGAGCTGGAGTGTTATGCCAAAGGTGGGAATGCAGCCGATACGTCGTCGGCAACTGATTGATGCGACCCTGAGCACCATCAACGAAGTCGGGATCAACGATGCCACCATTGCGCAGATTGCGCGACGTGCTGGCGTATCGACAGGCATCATTAGCCACTACTTCAAAGACAAGAACGGTCTGCTGGAAGCCACGATGCGTGACGTAACACGTCAGCTACGTGATGCGGTAGCAGCAAGGTTAAAACCGCTGGCAGACGCCACAACGGAAGCGCGCCTGCTGGCGATTGTAGAAGGCAACTTTGATGATTCGCAGGTGCACAGCGCCGCAATGAAAGCCTGGCTGGATTTCTGGGCCAGCAGCATGCATCAGCCACAGTTGGGCCGCTTAGAACGCGTGAGCAGCCGTCGCCTGTTTTCCACATTGGCAGCCGAGTTCCGTCGCGTTATCCCGCGCGAAAAAGCGCGCCTGGCGGCACATGGCCTCGCTTCATTGATTGATGGCCTGTGGCTGCGCGCGGCGCTCAGCGGCAAACCGTTCGATTTGGCTATCGCCAGACAGCTCACCACCCAATTCATTCGTCAGCAATTGGCTGACCAGAATCACTGAGGAAGGAGAAATCATGTCCCGATTCACCGAGCAACACCTTTATATTGATGGCGCATTGGTTCCCGCTGCGGCAGGTAACACATTCCAGACCATCAACCCGGCGAACGGCGAAGTGCTGGCCGACGTGCATGAAGCGGAACGCGCAGACGTTGATCGCGCTGTTGCCGCCGCGAAAAAAGGCCAGAAAATCTGGGCGGCGATGACCGCGATGGAACGTTCGCGCATTTTGCGTCGTGCGGTCGATATTCTGCGTGAGCGCAATGACGAACTGGCCGCGCTGGAAACCCTCGACACCGGCAAACCGCTGAGCGAAACCCAATACGTGGACATCGTCACCGGTGCCGACGTGCTCGAGTACTACGCGGGCTTGATTCCTTCTCTGGAAGGCCAGCAGATCCCGCTGCGCGATACCTCGTTCGTTTACACCCGCCGCGAACCGCTGGGCGTGGTAGCCGGGATCGGTGCGTGGAACTATCCGATTCAGATCGCGCTGTGGAAATCCGCGCCAGCATTGGCCGCCGGTAACGCGATGATCTTCAAACCCAGCGAAGTCACGCCGCTGACCGCGCTGAAACTGGCGGAAATCTATACTGAAGCGGGCGTGCCGAACGGCGTGTTCAACGTGTTAAACGGTCGCGGCGCGGTCACCGGCCAGCTGCTTACCGATCATCCGGGCATCGATAAAGTCTCCTTCACCGGCGGCGTTGCCAGCGGTAAGAAAGTGATGGCCAATGCGGCCGGTTCGACGCTGAAAGATGTCACCATGGAACTGGGCGGCAAATCCCCGCTGATCATCTTTGACGACGCCGATCCCGATCTCGCCGCGGATATCGCGATGATGGCTAACTTCTACAGCTCGGGCCAGGTTTGCACCAACGGCACGCGCGTGTTTATCCCAGCTAATTTGCAAGCGGCGTTTGAAGCCAAAATCGCTGAGCGCGTGGCGCGTATTAAGGCCGGCGATCTCAACCATCCAGATACCAACTTCGGTCCGCTGGTGAGCTTCGCGCATCGCGACAACGTGATGCGCTTTATTGAATCCGGCATCAGCGAAGGTGCGCGTCTGCTGTGCGGCGGTAAACGCCTGAGCGGCGCAGCCTTTGATAACGGCGCGTGGGTGGAACCGACCGTGTTCACCGACTGCCGCGATGAGATGACCATTGTGCGTGAAGAGATCTTCGGGCCAGTGATGTCGATTCTGACTTATGAAGGCGAAGAAGAAGTGGTTCGCCGCGCCAACGCCACCGAATTTGGCCTGGCGGCCGGTGTGGTAACCCAGGATCTTAACCGCGCGCACCGCGTAATTCACCAGATTGAAGCGGGCATTTGCTGGATCAATACCTGGGGCGAATCTGACGCCGCAATGCCGGTGGGCGGTTACAAACATTCGGGTGTGGGCCGTGAAAATGGCCTGATGACGCTGCAAAACTACACGCAAGTGAAATCTGTGCAGCTCGAAATGACCCGTTTTCAGTCCGTATTTTAATTTTGGCTTTTAACCTGAGGAACGACTAATGGAATTTGATTACATCATTATCGGAGCCGGATCCGCAGGGAACGTTTTGGCAACAAGACTGACCGAAGATAGCAGCGTCAATGTGCTGCTTTTAGAAGCGGGCGGCCCAGATTACCGCTTCGACTTCCGCACGCAAATGCCTGCGGCGCTGGCGTTCCCACTGCAGGGAAAACGCTACAACTGGGCGTATGAAACTGAACCTGAGCCGTACATGAACAACCGCCGCATGGAGTGCGGGCGCGGTAAAGGTTTGGGCGGTTCGTCGCTGATCAACGGCATGTGCTACATCCGTGGTAACGCGATGGACCTCGATAACTGGGCCAGGGAGCCTGGTCTGGAAAACTGGAGCTACCTGAACTGCCTGCCCTACTATCGCAAATCAGAAACGCGCGATATCGGTGCCAATGATTATCACGGCGGCGAAGGTCCGGTGAGCATTACCACCTGTAAACCTGGAAACAATCCGCTGTTTGCGGCGATGATTGAAGCGGGCGTGCAGGCAGGTTATCCGCGCACTGATGACCTGAATGGCTATCAGCAGGAAGGTTTCGGGCCAATGGATCGCTTTGTGACGCCGAAAGGTCGCCGCTCCAGCACCGCGCGCGGTTATCTCGATACCGCGAAAACCCGTCCGAACCTGAAAATCGTCACCCATGCGACCACCGACCGCATTCTGTTTGAAGGTAAACGCGCAGTTGGCGTGCAGTATCTGCTGGGTTCCAGCAATACCTCGCACCAGGCGCATGCACGTCGTGAAGTGCTGCTGTGCGCTGGAGCCATCGCCTCGCCGCAGATTCTGCAGCGTTCCGGGGTCGGATCCGCTGAACTGCTGAAACAGTTTGATATCCCGCTGGTGCATGATTTGCCGGGCGTGGGCGAAAACTTGCAGGATCACCTCGAAATGTACCTGCAATATGAGTGTAAAGAGCCAGTTTCGCTCTACCCGGCCTTGAAGTGGTGGAACCAGCCGAAAATCGGTGCGGAGTGGCTGTTTAATGGCACCGGTGTCGGCGCCAGCAACCACTTTGAAGGCGGCGGCTTTATTCGCAGCCGTGAAGAGTTCAGCTGGCCTAACATTCAGTATCACTTCCTGCCGGTGGCGATTAACTACAACGGCTCGAACGCGGTGGAAGCGCACGGCTTCCAGTGCCACGTTGGTTCGATGCGCTCACCGAGCCGCGGTCATGTACGCCTGAAATCACGCGATCCGCGTCGCCATCCAGCGATTCTGTTCAACTACATGTCACATGAGCAGGATTGGCAGGAGTTCCGCGATGCGATTCGTATTACGCGCCAGATCATCAACCAGCCGGCGCTGGATAAATATCGCGGTAAAGAGATCAGCCCAGGCCTGGATTGCCAGACCGATGAGCAGCTGGATGAGTTTGTGCGAAATCACGGCGAAACGGCTTATCACCCGTGCGGCACCTGTAAAATGGGTAACGACGAGATGTCTGTCGTCGATGGTGAAGGCCGCGTTCACGGCGTTGAAGCCCTGCGCGTGGTAGATGCTTCAATCATGCCGCTGATCATCACCGGTAACCTGAACGCGACGACCATCATGATCGGCGAGAAAATCGCAGATAACATTCGTGGTCGCCAGCCGCTGCCGCGCAGCGAAGCGGATTACTTTGTTGCCGGTGATAAACCGGTCCGCGCTGAACCGATGCGTGGTTGAGGTTGATTTGGGGGCGACGTTGGTCGCCCTTTTCTTTGGTGGCTAGCTAGCCCAATCCTGAAGATCCAAATCAACTACCCGAGCGAATTCCCGAGTATTGTTAGGAACTAAAATTGTGCCTGCCGCAATGGCATGTCTGGCGATCGCCTCATCATTAGCACCCATCGGAGTACCAGACGCAGCCGAGGCCAATTTCACTTTCGTCGTAGCATCTATAGCCGCGCTTCACTGTCACAACGACAACCGCACTGCTGCCAGGCTTACGATTAAGAAAACAATTAAAAGTATGTTGTAACTACAAACATTAATGCTTGTCCCGTCGCATTTGTTCATACATAGCAACGCCCTCTTCATCTTTTCTGCTGATTTATCTGCTTCAATAAGTCTCCGATTTCGTGAGGATCTGCCATGAAGCGCCGCCATTTTTTGTCGTATCTCACTCTTTCCGCGCTGACAGTGCGCAGCGGGCTAATCTGGGCTGCTTCGAGACGCGTAACAACCCAAATCTTGCCGCTATGGCCAGATTTACCGCCGGGCGGTGGCGGTCCTGCTGGCGATCTGGTGATTTCAACCAAAGGCGCGCAGCGTAATATCGTACAGCCCACACTCACCGTATTAACGCCGCCCTCGCCTAATGGTCGCGCGGTATTGATTGCCGCAGGCGGCGGCTATACGCGCATTGAAATGGGTAAAGAAGCCTGGCCCGCTGCAGCCTGGCTGACGGCGCGCGGATATACCGCTTATGTGCTGAGTTATCGTTTACCGCATGAAGGCTGGAAAGATGGTGCGATGGTTTCACTGCAGGATGCACAGCGCGCGCTACGCCTGGTGCGGCAACGGGAAAAATATGTCAGCGTGTTGGGCTTTTCCGCTGGCGGTCATCTGCTCGGTATGGCGGTCACGCGAGCAGATTTTCGATCTTACAGGGCAACCGATACCCTGGATAACCTGCCCGCCACGGCCGATCGCGCGGCGCTGATCTATCCCGTCATCACGCTGGAAGCGCCTTACACCCACACTTCAACCCACAAAATTTTAGTAGGCAACCACGCGCCCGTCAGTGAAAACGCCGCATGGTCAGTGCAGGAGTTTGTCAATCCGCAATCGCCGCCCTTCTTTCTGGTGCAGGCAGAGGACGATCCGATCTCCGATCCGCATAACACGCTGATTATGTCTGACGCCTGTAAGCGTGAGCATGTGCCGGTTGAGATGCATCGCTACAGCAGCGGCGGACATGGATTTGGTATGGGCAGGCCCGGCACGCCGACCATGGCGTGGCCAGAGCACTACGAAAAGTGGTTAAAGAGCTAATCCACCTCAACCGTTTGCTTGCTAATTAATCCCGCCAGCAAGGTCTGCGAACTGGCCACGGCACCAAAAATCCCGCCCTGCATATGGATCATGCTAAGCGCCGCTTCGTGGTGTTTCAGCTCCGTCGCCGCGCAGCAATCTGACAACACCAAACACTCAAAACCGCGATCGTTAGCCTCGCGCAGCGTGGTGTGGACGCAGACATCAGTGGTGATGCCGCTGATGATCAGATTGCGAATACCGCGGCTGCGCAGAATCAGCTCGAGATCGGTAGCGTAAAACGAGCCTTTGCCCGGTTTATCGATGATGACTTCTCCCGGCAATGGCGCCAGTTCCGGGATAATTTCCCAGCCCGGTTCACCGCGCACCAGAATGCGCCCGCACGGACCGGGCGCGCCGATTTCCGCCTGCATGCATCTGGATCGCCAACGCTTATTTGCGGGCAGATCACTTAAATCCGGCCGATGCCCTTCGCGCGTATGGATGATCGGGAAGCCCAACTCGCGCATCGTTGCCAGCACCTGCTGCAGCGGCTTGATAGGCGCGCGCGTTAAGGCAATGTCGTAGCCCATGCTATCGACGTAACCTCCCTTACCGCAGAAATCGGTTTGCATATCGATAACGATCAATGCGGTATCCTGCGGGCTGCAGCGACCGTCATACGGCCACGAGTAAGGGGTTGAATCAATGGCGTAATCAGGCATTTTTTTCCTCCATCACCGTTACTGTGCTTTCACCTTTTAGTTTCACAATAAGCGTATAGCTGGCGGCAGCAGTCATTAGGCCAATCACCGCTTCACCGAACTGTGGGAAAGCGATGTGCGCAATCACCGCACACAAGCTACCAATCGCCCAGGCGGCAAAGGCGCTGCCGCGCATACGGCGCAATTGGCGCTGCTCGCTGATTTTGGCCATGAAGATCAAATCAACAATCATCACTGCGCCAAACGGCGGCACCACGATGCCAAGCAAGCTCAGCCATTCGAGGAAATAGGACCACACGCCAGCCAGCGCCAGCGCCCCGCCAATCACGCCAAGGATCACCGTCCACAGACGCATTTTGCTGCTGAAAAGATGACTAAAGCCGACCGCGCCGTTATACAGGCAGTGCGTACACACCGAACCGAGATTGATAAACACAAACAGGAAAGCAATCACCGACAGCAGCATGCCGTGCCCCATTAGCATTGGCAGGAAGTTGCCGCCGTTACTCGCCGGATCAACCGCCGCGCCCACCGCCACAATCACCACACCAAACAGATAAGAGATAACGTTCGCCACCGGGAACGCTGAGAACGCGGCAATCACCGCCGATTTACCGTCTTTTGACCAGCGGGTGAAATCTGCTGTCATGGTGCCGGAATCGGCAAAACCGGCCACCACCATGGTGACGGCGGTGCCCATGCTCATCGCGCCGACTGCGCTGCTGCTGCCGGTAAACTGCGTGATGGTGCTGAAATCGTGATCCTTACTGATCAGCCACAGCGCCACCAATCCCAACACCACGAACAGCGGCGCAGCGATCATGCCGAGCACGGACAATGCGCGCACGCCGAGGAAGGTGATGGCGGTATACAGCACCATGGCAAACGCCGTCACCGCCAGCGCATTCCAGCCAAAGGTTTGATTAATCACCGTGCCGGTTAACCCGGTCTGGAAGGCGTACCAACCGATCACTACAGTAGAAAGGAAGCCCGAAACCAAAATGTAGCCTTTGGTGCCAAAGGTGCGTTTCGCCTGCAGCGCGAAGTTCATGCCGGTATTACCGGCGAACCAGCTCAGCGCACCCACATAGGCAAACAGCACCAGATTTCCCAGCAGAATGGCAATCAGCGCCGGCCAGAAGCCGAGATGCCAGGTAATGATGCCGCCAAATAGCGCATTGGTGAGGATCATCGGGAAACCAAACCACACCGCCGACACCGAACCCGTCGAGTGGCGATGGCTGAGCGGAACCGGTTCATGCTCGAACTCCTGCTCTAAAGCTGGTGAATTTTTGTTAGTCATGGGCAACTCCGATTGAAACAGGTGTGATGTGATTCCAGGGTTGTATGCGCTCGAACGCGGCACTCGCCGCCAGCACCAGGCCATCGTCGAGATGACGACCCACGATTTGCATGCCAATCGGCAATCCGCTGGCGGTAAAGCCCGCAGGAACAGACGCCGCCGGTTGGCCGGTGAAATTGAACGGGAAGCAGAATGAGAGCCAGTGATCGCTGCGCACCATGCGGCCATCGATGATCTCCGGTCCCTGCATATTGAGCGGGAACGGTGGCACCGCCAGCGTCGGCGACAGCAGCAGATCGTAATGCTGCATAAAGCGCCACATCTGGTTACACAGCTTTTTGCGTGTGGTGTTAGCGTCGGTAAAGGTTTCAGCGCGCCAGTCGCGTTGCAGCATGGCGCTGAGATGCGGTGACATGCGTGCACCCAGTTCAGCGTGCATGTGACGCATGCCGGTGAGATCGCTCTCAAAAGCCACCAGCGCGGCAAAGGTGGCACCTTCATCGGTGATACCGGGATCGACTTCATCCAGTTCAGCGCCGAGCTCACGGGCAAAACGACGCGCGGCCTTTGTGACAATGTCACGCACTTCAGGATCAACGGCGATGTAGCCGAAATCCGCGCTGAAAGCGATGCGCAGACCGCTCAGCGGTTTTTCCAGCGAGGCCAGCCAATCCACGTCGTTGCAGGGAATCGAGTGGCGATCGCGCATATCTGGCCCCGCCATCACCGACATCATCAGCGCGCTGTCGCGCACCGAACGCGTCATCGGGCCGATATGCTCCAGCGACTCCCAGCTGGAAACGCCGGGATAACGCTCATCGCGACAGCCCGGCCATAAGGGTACGCGCCCCATCGACGCTTTCAGGCCAAACACGCCGCAGTGCGCGGCGGGGATTCTTACCGAACCGCCGCCATCGCTGCCCAGCGCAATCGGACACAGGCGCGCCGCCAATGCCGCTCCGGAACCGGCACTCGATCCGCCCGGCGTTTTAGAGAGATCCCACGGATTACGCGGTGATGGAAACAGTGGATTGTGCCCAACGCCGCTATAGCCAAACTCCGGTGCGGTGGTTTTCCCCAGCAGCACCGCATCGGCCGCCACCAGGCGCTCAACGGTGATGTCATCTTCTTCCGGGACAAAATCAGCGTAGGCAGGCGATCCAGAAGTGGTTTTCACGCCTGCGGTACAAATCAGGTCTTTCACCGCCAGCGGAACGCCCGCCAGCGCCCCCAGCGTTTCGCCGCGCGCGCGTTTTGCATCAACAGCGGCCGCCTGTTGCAGCGCCAGCTTTGGCGTAGCGGTACAAAACGCCTGAATCTGCGGCTCGCGCTGCTCCATGCGATTGATGGCGGCTTGCGTCACTTCCTGCGCCGAAACGTCTCCGCCGCGAATTAACGCCGCCAGCGTAGTGGCATCTTCATCCAACAGTGCATCAAACATGCGAATACTCCCGATTTATCACTTATCGGAAACGTTGCAGTTTGCGTGCCAGAAAATTCCATAAACGAGGGCGCTAGCGGCCAGGCCAGATGGGATACGCTCTTGGATACAAGATCGAATACTTATGTTTCTTTACAATGTAGCGGTTGCGATAAGAAGCACGAAAATGGCGCAGTCTTGCGCCACGATGGAGAGCGGCTTAACCGGCCGCAGGAATTAACGCATCCACAACCTGTTCGATCACTTCCACCACACGTTTGACGCGCAGCGGGATAAAGCGCGCATCGGGGAATACCGCGTAGAGAAAACGGTCTGGCAGACGGTATTGGGGCAAGATGCGTACCAGCGAAGCTGATTTTAATGCCTCCTGCACCAGTGGTAACTGCATGCCGCCGACGCCGATGTCCGCCTGCAGCGCCTGCAACAACCCTTCGCTGCTGTTGGCGCGAAACACGGTATTCACGGTTAGCGCTACGGTTTCCTGGTTGGATATCAGGCGCAGCGGTGCCTGTTTGTCGATACCGCTAAAGCGAACATGCGGATGCGCGGCCAGCTCTGCCAGCGAGGTAATCGGTGTTGCGCGTACCCGCTCAGGTGCAGCAAACAGCGGCGTTTCAATACGCGCCAGTAATCTCGCCGGAAACATCTCCGGCGGCATTTCACTCAGGCGCAACGCGATATCCACGCCTTCACTCACCAGTTCAGCCACACGATCGTCGAGCGCAATGGTCAGATGCAGTTCTGGGTTCGCGCGTTGCAGCGCCAGCAAAGGCGGCAGCAAGCGCTGGCCTAATCCGCTGGGTAATTGGATATGCACGCTGCCTTGCAGCGCTTGCTGCGCCGGGCGCAACTGGCTTTCAACGTCCTGCATCGCGGCCAGCAGCGGCTGCATCTGCTGTAAGTATCGCTTGCCCTGCTCGGTCAATTTCATCGCGCGCGTGGTGCGGTGCAACAACACGATGCCGAGTTCCTCCTCCAGCGCCGCGATTTGCTGGCTCACGGCGGATTGCTTCATCCCGCTCAGGCGCGCTGCTGCCGAAAACGATCCGGCTTCCGCCACGCGAAGGAAGGTATTGATGGCGTTGAGTTTATTATTCATTTAATGATTTTTCTGATAAGTGGCATCTGGATAGTGGGATATCAGCAATAAAAATAATAGATAACACTGTGCCTGTCTTGTTCACAGGAGAATCATCATGTCGCAAACACATCACGTCGCGCTGGTCGCGGGCGCAACCGGCATTGTCGGCAGTGAGTTGGTAAAAACGCTGCGTCAGCAGGATTGGCAGGTGATCGGCCTGACGCGCCAGCCTGCAATCTCAACGCACGATATCCCTTTCATCCATGTCGATCTGCTGGATGCGCAGCACAGTGCACAGGCACTGGCCCCGCTTAATCAGGTCACGCATATTTTCTACAGTGCCTGGCTGAATGCTGCCAACTGGCGTGAAATGGTCGAACCCAACGTGACGATGCTGCGCAATCTGGTGGTTAACATCGATAAAATCGCGCAGTTGCGCAGCGTCAGTTTGATGCAGGGCTACAAAGTGTATGGCGCGCATCTGGGACCGTTCAAAACGCCCGCGCGCGAAAGCGATCCCGGCGTCGCGGGAGCCGAATTCAATGCGCAACAGCTGCGTTGGCTAAGTGACTTTCAGCGCGGTAAAAGCTGGCACTGGCACGCCTTGCGTCCCGGCGTGGTCGGCAGCGCGGTACCCGGTAATGCCATGAACCTGGCGCTGAGCATCGCGCTCTACGCATCGCTGTGTAAAGCTCAGGGCTTACCGCTACGTTTTCCCGGTTCATCGCACGCCTGGCAGAGCATGGTCGATCATACCGATGCGGGATTACTTGCGCAGGCCACGCTGTGGGCGGCCAATGCGCCCGGCGCGCGCAATCAAGCTTTCAACGTTAACAACGGCGATTTATGGCGCTGGAGTGAGCTGTGGCCTGCGATTGCCCGGTGGTTTGAACTGGAAAGCGCGCCGGCGGTGAATCTGTCGTTTTCTCAGCTGTTTCAGGATTACCGCGCGCTATGGCAAACCATCGCTATAGAACATCAGCTGATCGCGCCGGATATCTTGCAGCTGAATGATGGGCTGTTTGCCGATTTTGTTTTTGGCTGGGATTACGACATGTTTGGTGACGGCAGTAAAATACGGCGCGCGGGTTTTAACGGCTATCAGGCAACGGATGAGATGTTCTTTGCTCTGTTTGCGCAGTTACGCGCAGCACGCATTATTCCTTAACGCTAACAGGGAAGCCTGTGCTTCCCTGTTATTACTTCATTAATGCAGAATGGTTTTGGAGAAAACCTGAATCACCACAATGCCTAACCCGATTAACATCAAGCCCGCTATTGCAGCGAAATCCAGTTTCTGGTTGTAGAAAAAATAAGACATGACCGACACCAAAAATATACCCATTCCGGCCCAGATAGAATAAGCAATGCCGACATTCATCTGTTTAACCACTTGAGATAATCCATAAAATGAAATGGCATAACCTATTACCACAACCACGCTGGGAATAAGGCGTGAGAATCCTTGCGAGGCCTTCATCATGGTTGTGGCAATCGTCTCAGCGACGATGGATATCGCCAGTATCACGTAAACATTATTCATAAAGCCCTCTTAAATGCCCGAGTAAACACGCGTTATAGAGTAGCTGTTAGAGGTTGTTTTTCCAACGGATTAAATCGCGCTTCAGTAACGTCAGACCAATCGCCACCACCATAATATCTTTAAAAATAAACGAATCGAGTCCGCCTAACTGCGGTAACAGACTTAAGGTAACTAACCCGGTAAGTATCAACAATCCAGCGCCGATCATACCTAACAGTGGACGTTTAAAGCCTGCGATGAGCAGAATAACCGTCGTCATCTCTACTACGCCCAGGAAATAGCTGCTGCCATGAAGACCGAGGAAGTAGGGAAATATACTCAGCCATGTTTTCATAAATAGGGGTGCCAGCGCCTGAACTTCGAATTCAAACCACTTCGCCACACCAAAAACCAGGAAAATAATAATCACCGATAATCGCAATACCATCGGTTCTTTGCTCGCGAGGAAATGGACCACTCGTGAAGTACAGACTTGATTAGCTGTTGTCATAATAAACTCTCCAGTGATTTATGCAGCCAGCTTAATAAGAAATGAGCTGGCATAAAGTCATGGTTCATGATGTCGATTACATCTCAACGCTGTCATATAAGGTGGCGGTGGCATAACCCTGCTGACGCGTATTGATATAGGTCACTCGATAAAAATCACTGCCCGTCATCTCGGCTTTCGCCATTAGTTTTGTCACCAGTTCACTGTGCGTGCCGCCCTGCACGCTGATACTGCCGGAACGCACCACATTTTCACTGCTGTTACGCGTGAGTTCCTGAGCTGCGTTAGAGAAAAATGGGATCAAAAGCAAAACTGCGATGATTGCGCTTTTCATGATATCTTCCTTTTGTTAGTGTTCGCTAAAATATATAACGCAACCGAAGAGCAAACGCACCACATTTTATTAGTTAACGCTAAAATATGTGATGGATTTATCAGAAAGTTCAGGTCGGAAGGGAGTTATGTCAATGAATGTCAAAAAAAAATCAGGCAGACCACGTTTGTTACCCAAAGAAGAGCTGGCGGCGATCATGTTCTCGATCTTTGCCAACAAAGGTTATGAAGCCACCTCACTCAACGATCTTACCCAGGCAACCGGTACCAAGCCCGCCACCTTGTACCAGGCTTTTGGTAATAAAGAAGGGATGTTTATCGCTGCGCTTGAACATTACAAAGCGACGTGGCTGCCAGATTTAGAGGCGATTCTTTCCTCTGAAGAATTGAGTTTTAGCAACAAGATTAAGCAGTTCCTTTTTTCGGCATTTAACCTTTTTTCCTGCGAAGGCAAACCGCCAGGCTGCTTGTTGGTGTTTTCCGCGCTCACATTTCGCCCTGAAGCCTCATCGTTAGGCGCGGAGTTATTCAACGAACGTCATGCATTTAAAGCGTGGATAATCGAGGAAGCGCAGCTTGCACAGCAGAACAACACCCTGTCATGCAAATTATCTCCTGACGAAGCCGCTGAATTTATTCTGACTTTCGAAAGTGGTTTAGCCCTGATGGCGCTGGATAATCCCGACCAGGAAGTGATTAACAGTATGATCGATAAGGTGATCGACGCAGTAATGTGCGAGTGATACTGAGCATTGTGATGTTAAAAACAGCCATATCTCCGCTTGGTTAATCGCTATATACTCTGGTGCATATCGAATTCAGGAGCTTTTATGCATACCTATTTTAAGCGGATTATTCTGGCGGGATTACTCACTTTCACCTCGTTGCATAGCTATGCCAGCCGCATCGTCACCGATCAAATTGGCCGTCAGGTGAAGATTCCGAACAGGATTGATCGCGTGGTGGTGCTGCAGCACCAAACTCTGAACCTGCTGGTGCAGCTCAACGCCACCGATAAAATCGTCGGGATTTTGGCGAACTGGAAACAGCAGTTAGGTGAGGGTTATGCGCAATTAGTGCCGGAGCTGACGCACAAAGCAATGCTCGGTGATTTGACGCATGTCGATCTCGAAAAGCTGGTGGCACTGCATCCGCAGGTGGTGTTTGTCACCAACTATGCGCCGAAAGAGATGATCGACCAGATTTCTGCCCTGGGCATTCCGGTGCTGGCGATCTCACTGCGTCACGATGACGCCGGTCAGCAAGGCAAAATGAATCCCAGTATGCAGAATGAAGATCAGGCTTACGATCTCGGCATTAAGGAAGGCATCACGCTAATTGGCAATGTGGTTAACAAGCCAAAACAGGCACAGGAACTGATTGATGCCGCCTTTGCCGGACGCAAAATCATCAGCGATCGTTTAAAAAATATGTCTGAACAGCAGCGCGTGCGTGCCTATATGGCGAATCCCGACCTCACCACTTACGGC
Organism: Pantoea sp. SO10; assembly: GCF_005281435.1. NCBI lineage: Bacteria > Pseudomonadati > Pseudomonadota > Gammaproteobacteria > Enterobacterales > Erwiniaceae > Pantoea > Pantoea sp. SO10. The sequence goes on along the minus strand of NZ_CP040096.1, from coordinate 596,239 downwards.
TCGGGCAAATATACTGGCTTGATGATGGCGCATGCGGGCGCATTCAATGTCGCTGCCGCGACCGTGCAGGGTTTCAAGCAGGTCAGCATGGAACAGGTAGTGGCGTGGAATCCGCAAGTGATTTTCGTGCAGGATCGCTATCCCAACGTGGTGCAGGAGATCCAGCAGGATGCGCGCTGGCAAACCATTGATGCTGTGAAAAATCATCGGGTGTGGCTGATGCCGGAATACGCCAAAGCGTGGGGCTATCCGATGCCAGAAGCGATTGGCCTCGGAGAGCTGTGGATGGCGAAAAAGCTCTACCCGGAAAAATTCCACGACATCAATATGCAACAACAAGCCGATCGCTGGTATCAGCGCTTCTACCGGACGCACTATCATGACCACGCTCAAGATTCTGGCGGCCGGTAGTTTGCGCGCGGCGTGGCCGGATCTGGTGGCGGCATTTATCTCTTCAGCCACAGCGCAGCTCATCTTGCACCAGCATGGTTTCCAATCCACGGTTTAAACCGCGATAGCCAACAATACCATGCACAACAGCAGAACATAGACACGCGCATGCCAGACATCGGGCACCGCCGGAATACAGCGCCGGGCAAACACGATCCCGATAAAACCGGCGGCCACCAGCAGCAGTAAAATTTTCAGGCTGATAAAGCCGAGATAACCGCTGACGGGAATCTGCTGCCAGCCGCTGATGGCGTAAGTTATCGCGCCAAAAACGGCGACCGGCAGCGACAGCGGATTGGCCGCGCTGACGCAGTCGCGCATGGCATAACCATGACGCCGCAGCAGCGGCACGGTCATTACGCTGCCGCCAACGCCGAGCATGGCGGCGATCACACCAATCATTGTGCCGCCCGCGCTGACGGTCAACCGCGACAACCTTCGCGGTGCAGTGCGGCTAAAGAAGCCTTTCCGCAGCAGGCAATCAGCGATAGTCACCATCATGTAAAGCATAAACAGCCTGCGCACCCAAATGTCGCTCATCACGCCCGCCAGCCACGATCCCATCACCGCTCCGAGCGCGATAAACCAAATTAGCGGCAACAAAGGAACATCATGCAATTTGCCAGCCCGCCAGTTTTGATAACTGGCCCAGCCGGCGTTGAAAATCATCACGGCGGTCGAGGTTGCCACCGCGATATGCATCGCCTGCGACGCCAGTAGCGGCTGCTGCAACAACAATTGATAGACAAACGGCACCACGACAAAACCGCCGCCAAAGCCAAATAGCATCGTGGTAATTCCAGTGGCAAAACCCGCCAGCCCAATAATTAACAGCTCGTCCATCGCCTTTCTCTGCATCATGAAAAGAGTGATGCAGCTTACGCAGCAAGCTGCCCACTTCCCATTTGCGCAGCGCTCATTTACCCTTGCAAATCAGTCAATTTGCGGTGGATGTCGGTGATGCGAAATAGCCACATTGATGCATACGACCATATTGATCGTGACGTGGTGGCGCTGGGCAATGACTACGCGCAGAGATTTGTGCTGCCAGAGCATCGCCATCGCCGCGCGCAGCTGCTGTATGGCGCAACGGGTTTGATGCACGTCGCAACGCAGGCGGGCGAATGGGTGGTACCGCCGCAGCATGCGGTGTGGATTCCGCCAAACACTGCGCACAGCGTTAAGTTTGTGGGTGTCTCGACGCGCAGTCTGTATATCGAGCCGGTTTGTGCGGCAGCTCTGCGTGAAAGCGATCGCTGTCGCGTCATCAGCGTCTCGCCGCTGCTGCGACAGCTATTGATTGAAGCCGTTGATTTACCGCTGTTATACGCATCCGATCGCGATCGAGCGCTGGTGCAGTTGCTGCTGCTGGAGCTAGCGGCGATGCCTGTAAGGGAATTTGATATTCCACTGCCGCAACATCCGGCGCTGTTGGCGCAATGCCAGAACTTCTTACAAGCACCAACCATTCACAACCCGGCCGATCGTTGGGCCAGCACACTGTTTATGAGTCCCAGCACCTTCCGCCGCCATTTCCTGCAGCAGACCGGCTTGTCCTTTTCCGCCTGGCGACAGCGCGCCTGTGTGGTAACGGCGCTGGCGTGGCTGGTGGCGGGCAAATCGATAAACGAGGTGGCGCTCTCGCTCGGCTATGACAGCAGCTCCGCTTTCTCCACCATGTTCCGTCGCGTCACCGGTCAGGCGCCATCATTTTACATCGACCATGACTGAGCAAAGTTTCACCACTCATTTGGCGATTTCAGGCTGAAAATCGGCTTTTTGAGGCTACGATATCATGCATAACACACTGAAAATAATCTTATTCCTTTTGAAACAGATACGTGTCGAAATTCAGGCGGTTAACTGCTGCTGCACCGCGTCGAGAAACGCCCGCAGCGCCGCCGGTTGCCGTTCGCGCGACATGTAGAGGCCATAGATGGCCAGCGTTTTTGGCTGATAAGCCGACAGCACGGTTTGTAGCTGTCCATTGTCGAGGGCGTGACGCGCCTCCATTTCCGGCACCATCGCTAAACCGCAACCGGCAATCGCCGCATCACACAACACCGACGAGATACCGGCGCTGAAATTCCCTTGCACTGCCGCTGAAAGGGTTTCGCCCTGCGCATCGGAAAACTGCCAGCTCTGCCCGGCGAAACGGCTGTAATGCAGGCAATTATGCTGTGCGAGATCGGCAGGCGTTTGCGGCGCACCGCGCGCTTGCAGATAGCCAGGCGAGGCGCACACCACCGAAACACATTCGCCTAAACGTCGGGCAATGGCGCCAGGTTCGGGATCGTCGGTAATCCGCACCGCCACATCAATGCGTTCGCCGATTAAACTCACCGGTTGATTGTTGATCTCCAGTTCGATACGCACCGTCGGAAAACGCGCGAGAAATGCCGGAATTATCGGGCCCAGAATATGCGTGGCGGTGGAGTGCGCGCAGGCGACGCGCAAGGTGCCGTGCGGTTCGCTATCCGCGCCCTGCTCGGCAATCTCTTCAGCCAATCTCGCCAGCGCGCGCGATTTTTCGAGGATCTTCTCGCCAGCGGGCGTAATGGTCAGTTTGCGCGATGAGCGGTGCAGCAAACGTGCACCGGCCCACTTCTCCATTTCATCCAGATAGCGGCTGACCATCGGCCGCGAAATATCCAGCGCACGCGCTGCGGCACTTAAGCTGCCCAGCTCGCAAATGCGATTAAATACCGTTGCCGCCGTGACTCTGTCCATGTTGGCTCCATCTGATCGTTTTATGAAACTGATCATATCCAGTTTCGGGAATTCTACCAGCCAGCAATTTCTCTACAATAAAGCCCTCAAAGACGGCGAGGTGCCGGATAAAGGAAAATTCGATGAAAATGAAAACGTTGACGCTGGCATTGGCCTTTGCCGCCCTGCCGGCCTTCGCTGCGCCGCTCAATTTAGACGTGTATAACCCGCAGGAGAACGGCATTTTCCCGGTCTCTTCGACGCTGGTTTCTGGTCCGCATGAAGCGATACTGTTTGATGCGCAGTTCAGCACCAAAGACGGCGAGAAGCTGGTGCAGATGATCAATGCCAGCGGCAAGAAGCTGACGCAGATTGTTATTACCTCCGGCGATCCTGATTTCTATTTTGGTCTGGAACCGATTGTAAAAGCGTTCCCGCAGGTGAAGATCGTGGCAACGCCGGAGGTGGTAAAACACATCGAAGCCAGTAAAGCCGCCAAGCTGGCATATTGGGGGCCGCAGATGAAGGACGGCGCGCCAAAGCAGCTATATGTTCCGCAGATTACGCATGCCACGACGTTTAACGTTGATGGTGAAACGCTGGAACTGCGTCACGCCAATGATTACGCGGCTTACGTGTGGATCCCGGCGAACAAAGCGATTATCGGCGGCACCGGCGTGGCTTCCGGCATTCACGTCTGGACCGCCGATACGCAAACACCTGTTATTCGTCAGCAGTGGCGCAATGTGCTGAGCGAGATGCAAAAGCTGCAACCTAAGCAGGTGATTCCGGGCCATTATCTCGGCGAGCGCCCGGCGGGTGATGCGGCTGTTACTTTCACTTTGAACTACCTGCAAACTTTTGAGAAAGCGCTGCAGAAGCATAAAGGTTCGGCACAGGTGATCGAGACCATGAAAGCCCCTTATCCGCATCTGCCGGAGGAGAGTTCATTGGATTTGAGCGCCAAAGTGAATACCGGCGAGATGAAGTGGTAATTGATGTTTCAGTGAGTGAGGTCGCCATAAATGGCGACCAGCATCGCAGCAGTAAATCCAGCAAATACAAAGCAAGTTTGATTTGATAGGATTTTGGCCCGAATTTGCGAAATAAGGTGGCGGGTCATGCCTCAAAAGAAGGCGACGCTGATTGGCTTGCTGGCCATTCTGCTGTGGAGCGCGATTGTAGGACTGATTAAAAATGTCAGCGAAGGATTCGGCGCGGTAGGCGGCGCGGCGCTTATCTACAGCGCCAGCGCTATTTTGCTGATTTTCACCGTAGGCTTGCCAAAGCTGCGCGCTTTCCCGCGCAGTTATTTGATTATCGGCAGCGTGCTGTTCGTCTGTTATGAACTCTGCCTGTCACTCTCATTAGGCTTTACCCACAGCGGTCGCCAGGCGATTGAGGTTGGCATGGTCAATTATCTGTGGCCAAGTTTGACCATTGTTTTCGCGGTGATAGTGAATCGACAAAAAACCCATCCGCTGATTATTCCGGGTGTGTTGCTGGCGATTGCCGGCATTTGTCGCGTGTTGGGCGGCGACCAGGGTTTTTCATTCAGCGAAATCGCCCATAACGTGATGGATAATCCGTTGAGTTACGGCCTGGCGCTGAGCGGCGCGGTTATCTGGGCGGTGTATTGTGTGGTAACCAAAAAAATTGCTAACGGCAGCAATGGTATAACGCTGTTCTTTATCCTGACTGCGCTGACGTTGTGGCTGAAGTTTTTGCTCTCACCCCAGCCGCCGTTTGTGTTATCCCCTGAAGTTTGTATCAGTCTGGCGCTTGCTGCGATGGCGATGGGTTTTGGCTATGCCGCATGGAATGTCGGCATTCTGCATGGCAACGTGACCATTTTGGCCGCCGCGTCTTACTTCATTCCGATTATCTCTTCGATTCTCGCCGCCTTTATTCTGCGCTCGCATCTGACCGTCGCCTTCTGGCAGGGCACCGCGATGGTCAGCCTTGGATCGCTGATGTGCTGGTGGTCAACGCGCGTGCAGCAAGCATAATGCTTATCCTGAGAACAAAATTAACTCGTTGATCATTTCCTGCACAGATCGCGATGTGTTGCTACTATAGCGACGCAACACACAGCAATGCGTTGCTACGAGAATTTCAGATTGGTAACCTTTACCTGGCCCGCGCTTAGCGGGCTTTTTTTTTGCCGGTTATAAATAACGCGGCTTTTCGGTGCGGAAGCCGAGGCCAATCAAGCGGCCAAACAGATGGCGCAGGAACGGAAAACGGCTGATGATCTGCGGCACTTTGCTTGGTGTGCTGCGTTTGCGCTTGTTGCTGCTCATTTTGATTTGCAGGAATTGGGTGGCGACGGTTGGGAACTGGCGGCGCTGCTGCACTTTTTGCAGATCGTGCAAGGCTACATTGCCCTGCTGCAGCGGTTTGGTCAGCATATTGGCTGCGGCCACCGCATCCTGAATCGCCAGGTTAACCCCCACGCCGCCAATCGGCGACATGGCATGCGCAGCATCGCCGATACAGAGCACGCCAGGTTTCATCCAGCGATCGAGGCGGTCAATGCGAATCGACAACAGCTTAAGTTTGTCCCACTCATCAACTTCCGCCATGCGCTCTGCACTGAACGGAGCCACCTGCGCCATGGTGCTTTTTAGCGCGTCCAATCCCGCCAGCTTTAACTCGTCGAACTGATTTTTCTGAATGGTGTAGCCGCACTGCCAGTAATCACCACGATCGATAACGATAAAGTTTTGCTTCGGACCTTTATGACCCATGCCGAGTTGCGGATCGTCGGGATGTTTCTCAAGCCGAAACCACAATACATCGCGTGGCGCACCAAAGCTTTTTCCGGTTAATCCGGCTTTGGCTTTGACCTGCGAATTGCGGCCATCAGCACCTATTACTAAAGCGGTGCGTATGATGTGACACTCGTTACCCTGTAACGTTTTTACACCACTGATTACGCCATTTTCATAAATAAAGTCATCAAATGCGGTGGATTGCAGCAGGGTAAACCCCGGAAATTCGGCGGCTTTTTTAGCGAGAAAATTGAGGAAATCCCACTGCGGCATAAAGGCGATAAAGCGGCACTCAACCGGTAGACGTGAGAAATCCGCCATGGTGATCTCTTCACCCGCCACTTCCGCCTGCAGCTTCTCCGCGCGCTGGTGCGGCAAAGTGAGCAGCTCATCGAGCAATCCCAGCTGGCGCATGATCTCCAGCGTTGAGGGATGAATGGTGTCGCCACGAAAATCGCGCAGGAAGTCGGGGTGTTTTTCAATAACCACGGCGCGTAAGCCCGCGCGCGCCAGTAGATAGCCCAGCATTAATCCCGCCGGGCCGCCGCCAACGATACAACAATCCGCGCTTATCGCGTTTTCCTGTGCTGCCTGCATCCTCTGCCTCACGCCAAAAATGATAATCGTTATCATTTATAGCATAACCTGGCGCTAATGTGATGAAACGAACGTCGATGCCTGATGCGCCGGCGGCACGGCAAAGTTGCGCTGCATGCGTTTGATCTCTTCGGCCGGCGGTAAACCGAACAGGCGTTTGAACTCACGATTAAACTGCGAGGCGCTTTCATAGACCACCGCGTGACAGGCCGCAGCCGCCGTCATCTCCTGACGTACCATCAACATGCGCGCCTGATGCAATCGTACCGACTTCACATACTGCATCGGCGGCTGATTGGTGATGCTTTTAAAATGGGTGTGAAAAGTGGGCACGCTCATGCCCGCCAGCGACGCGAGTTGTCCCAGCGTTAGCGGCTGCGCATAGTGCGCGTGAATGTGGCTCAGCGCTTTGCCCACTTTGCCAAATTGGCCTTGCAAGGTTAATGCCGCTCGCAGCGCGCTGCCCTGCGCACCGGTCAGCACGCGATAATAGAGTTCACGCACCAGCGCTGGACCCAGCATCTTCGCATCCAGCGGATGATTTAGCGTTGTGAGAAAGCGCAACACCGTCTCGCGCAACGTCTGATCCATGGGGCTCGACATCATGCTCTGCGCCGCCTGGCTCTCAAACGCCACATCTTGCTGCTCCAGCTGCAACAGCAATTCCGTCGCCACGCTGAAATCAAGATGCAGGTAAATCGCCAGCAGCGGATGTTCCGCCGATGCCGCGGTTTCCATGGTAAAAGGCACCGGCACCGCAACCGCCAGATAGTGCTGCTCATCGTGGAGATAAACCTGATCGCCAAAGAAGCCGCGTTTCGATCCCTGACAAACAATCACGATGCCCGGGTCGTACAGCACCGGCGTACGCGCCAGCGGCCGATCGGAACGCAGGATGCGTACGTCCGGCAGCGCGGTGAGGTTGTAACCTTCCTGCGGCGCTAACGTTTTAAGCAGTTTTACGGTTTGCTGCTGGAGCGTTTCTTTCATCGAATAACATCACATTCATAATATTAGGCAAGCATTACACAAGATAAGGCCTTATGGCCGTTTCAGCGCCAGAATATTATGCATCCTCTACTTTTTTGAGGAGGAACTGCAAATGTCCAACGTTAAAACATTATTCATCACTGGCGTCAGCAGCGGATTTGGCCGCGCGCTGGCGCAGGTTGCGCTAAATCGTGGCTATCGCGTGGTCGGTACGGTGCGCAATGCTACGGCAAAAGCCGAGTTTGAAAATTTGCATACGGAAAATGCCTTCGCCTATGAATTGGATGTTACCCATTTCGCCGCCATTGAGGCGGTAATTGCCGATGTTGAAACCCGCGTTGGCCCAATTGATGTGCTGGTGAACAACGCCGGTTACGGTCACGAAGGCGTGATGGAGGAATCATCACTGGACGAGATGCGCCGCCAGTTTGACGTCAACGTGTTTGGCGCGGTGGCGATGGTTAAAGCGCTGCTGCCCTTTATGCGCCAGCGCCGTCAGGGCCACATTCTCAACATCACCTCGATGGGCGGTTTTATCACCCTGCCTGGCATCAGCTATTACTGCGGCAGCAAGTTTGCGCTGGAAGGGATTTCGGAAACCCTGAGCAAAGAACTGGCGCCGTTCAATATTCATGTGACCGCCGTCGCACCCGGATCGTTTCGCACCGATTGGGCCGGGCGTTCGATGGTGCGCAGCGCACGCAGCATCGCCGATTATGATGCGTTGTTCGATCCGATTCGACAGGCGCGTGAAGAGAAGAGTGGCAAACAGTTGGGCGATCCGTTTATAGCCGCCAGCGCGATGCTCGATGTGATCGAAAGCAGCAATCAACCCGCGCATCTGTTGCTGGGCAGCGATGCTTTGGCATTGGTGCGGCAGAAGATGGAATCATTTAGCGCCGAGATTGATCGCTGGGAAGCACTGACGCGATCGACGGATGGCTGATGGAATAATTGCGGTGATATTCAGGTGCGCATGAATGCGCACCCTATAAAATCTCGCCACGCTGACATTCATGGCGACCGGTTTACCCTCAACTAACAGGCATTATTGCAGCACTTCCAACCCCTTTCGCTCGATAAGATTGAGCAATCGCAGTGCTGCTCCGTTAGGTTTTTTCTCTTCTCGTTCCCACTTCACTACCGTCCCCACTGACATGCCGACGTAGGCGGCCAGCATCGCCTGGCTCAGATTATAACGTTGACGTAACTGATTTATTTCATCTCCCGACATCATGTGCAGGACAGGTAGCGAAGCGCGCAATTCACGCAATCTCACACGAGAATCAATTTTTTCTTTTAGCTCATCGGTGACCACACCAATTTCATTAAAATCCCTGGCGATCTCTTGTAGATCTTTCAGATGATTAACCATCACATTTTACCTCACGCATCTTGCCAGTATTGATGGCTACTTTTGCTTGTTCTGATGTCATTTCAAACAGTTGTTTGGCCACTTCCTTGTAGAGAGCGAGATCAGATTCAGATATCTCTAGACCACTACTTTTGAATGCGCTTCTTGTAAACTCCCCCGCCGAAACTGGCTTCATAAATCCCTGCCATGACTTCCAGCGCCGCTTTGCATAATTTTGCACTATCGATAGCGTCACCTTTGGTGTTTCTATCGAATGGCTTTAAGACATAAATTGCCATGTGTTCCCTCCGTTCTTAATGAGGACTCTTCTTGTCCTGGCATGAAAACCTATTGTACTAAGTGCAATACATATACTCAAGAACAGCCTTCATCACTGAGCATTGTATGAAATACACTCAACCTCCCTGACCTGTTCATTAAGTGATTGTTAATAATAAATTAGCACTTCTGGCCAAATGACTACGAAACTGATTCGCCATATTCCTGTACATATTAATTAAACTTGTATAAGTTTGATGGCTAAAGTTATACGTCAACCTTGAGGATGGAACCATGCGTCAGGATCGTAACTTTTCCACAGCGTCGGAAGCTATTGCACGCTACTTCAAAGAAGCCTCATTGCCTTCGCAGCAGGAAACGCTGGGGCAGATTGTGGTCGAGATCTTGCGTTCAGGCCGAACGTTAAGCCGTAAAACGCTATGCACCAAGCTGCTGTGCCGTATGGAGCAAGCACGCGGTACTGAAGCGGAAATTCACTATCAGCAATTAATCGGCCTGATGTTTTCCGTAGAACGAGAAACCTAAATCAGGCGCCGCTGGCCTGAGAATTAACCAAGTGGTTTCCGCCTCATTCAGCTACTGGTTAGACTGAATCCACTTCGTTATTTGCCGCAGGTCTGCCGCGGTAATCAGAGAGAATATATGTACAGAAGTGATGAAGAACGGCTCACCGACATCATCATGGGCGATGCGATTTTACAGTTGCTGAAAAAATCCGGCCCGGTTTCTACTCGCGCGCTGCTTGATAAATTGCGCGTGATGGCTTCGATTGAACGCGATCCGCCGCGCCAGCAAGCGCTGAGCCGTGCGATGTCGGAAGTGATGAATCATATCGAAACCCCGCAGCAGAGCGGAATTGCGATCAAAAACACCGATAACGTGACGCATATTTTCCGCAATCGTGACGGTTCAGGTAATGGAACCAAACACTAAACGTTGGGCGAATGCTGATTGATCCGCGTTCGCCCTTTTGTTTTTCAATGTAAACACATCACGCTTATTTCTTCGCGCGCCACACTGGACCGGAAAAATCGCCTTTCGCCGAGAGCAGCCTGCTGACTCAGCTTATTCCTGAAATGCAGATGGATGCATTGCAAGATCGGATATTGGTGAAGCGTTATCCTAATAAACCTACATCAACTCAATACCCAAACGCTTGAGCAGCGTGGCCCAAAGCAGAAATAGCAAGATGGTGAGCACGCAACTCGCGAACAACGTCGGCCAGAATCCGAGGCGTTGATAGAGAAATGGAAAGGCGACAAACATCGGCAAGGTTGGCACCACATACCAGAAGGTGTACCACGCGTGACTGGCAATTTTGGCCTGACTTTGGCCTTCCAGCTTCATCCAGATCAGCACCAGCACCGTCACCAAAGGCAGTGCGGCAATCAGCCCGCCAAGGCGATCGCTACGCTTAGCCACTTCAGATATCAGCACCACCATGCCAGCGGTTATGGCGTATTTGGCGATGAGCCAGAGCATCCGATTATCCTTCCTGCTTCAGGCGATTAATGCCGAATCGCACATCCGCACTGCGACATTTCGCCCGGCACATGTTTGCCGTGATGCGAATGGCGCACCTGCAATTCGCCCTGCTGCCAGGCGTTACTGGCGTCGGCACGGTTTTCCAGCAAACGATTCAGCGCTTCGGCCACCAGTAAATCCCGTCGCTGCGCCCAACTGGTGAGATGCCAGGTTGACGCGCGCGCCTCATCGACATCATCAAAACCCACCACCGCAACATGTGCGCCTTGCGCGAAGTCGCGCACCGCCTGTAACGCGCCGAACGCCAGCACATCGCTTTCGCAAAACAGCGCATTGATGCGCTCGGCAGCGCGCGTTTTCTTCAAGTACGCCATCATTGCCTGATAAGCCAGTTCGCGATCGTTGCCACCGGCAGAGAGCTCGATATTCAGTTCTTTCTGTTCAGCTTGCAGGCTAGCGACAAAACCGTCCATCTGGCGCGCCGGCGCGCTATTTTCCTGACTGTGCATAAAGCCGAAACGTTGATGACCTTGCGACAGCAGCAGCAATCCCATCTCTTCGCCTGCGTCATAACCATCCGCAATCACAACGTTAGCATCCGCGCTGGCGCTGTGGCTGAGATGAACCGTTGCCGTCTGCGGCAGAATCTCGGCCGACACACTCAGTTCATCGCTAAACAGCGAAGTCAGAAAAACCAAGCCGCCGACAGGAAGTTGCGCCGCATTACGCAGCGCGCTTTGAAAACTTTCGCGGGAATTCGCATTCAGCAGCAGCGTAATAAAACCACGCTCATTCAACTGGCGCGTGACTTCATTAAGCAGCTTTACGGTGTTGGGATTGATGAACTCATCGCTGACAATGCCGACGATATTAGAATTAACGGCCATGAAATGACTCTCCTGCAACTTAGCGTGCGGTAATTATTTGTAGGTAACAAAGTTAAGCATTCCACGTTACCCGAATAATCCGCGAGCGCCAATCACTGGTAGCGCTGAGCACGCAATGCGCCATGATAAATTCTCATTCGCTAAAGTTATTAGACCTAAGTGAGAAACAGAAGGATAAACATGAACGCATTGACTATGCGTATTGCCAGGCCTGCAACTAACCTGACTGAAAGTCGCGATATGTATTGCTGCGGCTTAGGTTTAAATGAGATTGGATCGTTTGAAGATCATGCTGGATTTAACGGCGTTATGCTGGGATATCCCGGCTTGCCGTGGCATCTGGAATTCACCCATTGCAGTGAGCATCCGATTAAACCGTGTCCATCTGAAGAGGATTTGATGGTGATTTATCTACCAGACCACGATGAATGGCAGCAAACCTGCCATAAGATGATTGCGGCTGGCTTTGCCCGCGTCACGTCATATAATCCTTATTGGGAGCAGCAAGGCCAGACGTTTCAGGACCATGATGGATACCAGACGGTGATTCAATGCCAACAATGGGCTCAATCATAATCCTCTTTTCCAGGTGCGTATAAATGTGCACCCTGCGAAAACCTCGGCTGCAGGGTCGCCATTCATGAATGGCGACCATCCCAAGAGCGTGCAAAATCACGTTTGCTCTCCACTACGCCTCCAGCAAAATCGCGAATCCACCATAGATCATACGCTTACCATCGAACGGCATATTCTCGCCCATCTCTTTCATACGCGGATCGGACATCATTTTGGCATTGGCGGCGTCACGTACTTCCTGCGATGGGTATTCGATCCAGCTGAACACCACCGTTTCGCCCTCTTCGGCTTTTACCGCGCGATAAAAATCGGTCTGCGCGCCTTCGGGAACATCGTCTGCCCAGCACTCGACAACACGCGTGGCGCCAAACTCTTTAAACAGCGGTGCGGCTTTAGCCGCCATGGCACGATAATCCTCCTTATTAGCCTCCGGCACCGCTACAACAAAACCATCTACATACGACATAGCTCGTTACTCCGTCGTCATTTGCGCGGTCAGTAATAACCGCGCATTAATTGTATAAATGATGTGCAAGCTGAGCCGAAACAGAGATGAAAATTTGCGCGCTTACTCGCAGATTCTGCGCGCGCCAGACGATTTACGTTACACTGACGCCTTTGATCGTTACGTCACCGAGAAATCTATGCGCATCACCATTGAACCGGCCGATCAGCCGTTTATTCACCGTTTGTTGGGTGAAGAGATTGAGAGTATTGACACTGCATCCACCGATGCCACCTTATTACAGCAGGCGCTGCACAGCGCACGACAGCAGAAGAATCACGAAGCCGACCTCGACTGGCGCCGCAATGCGCTGTTTCTGCTACTGTTTGTATTTTTATATGCCGCACTCGGTGCGTCGTTAACGCTGGATCTCACGCCGCAGGCATCGAGCCATAAAAGCCTCGCTTACGCGCTGGAAGCGGTGCCGGTACTGATTGCTTTTTCTGGTTTATTCATCTCGCTGCTGTACGTATTTCTGACTCGCAGCGGCGCTCGACGCTTGCGTAACTGGGAACAGGGAATTTTTGTGCTGGAGAAATACAGCGGCGTGAATTTCAGTCGGCAAATTAATGAAATGGGATCACGCACCACGAATTATTCGCAATCGGCAATTAACGTTGCGCTGGCGCTGTTTATTTGTGTGACCTGGGTGGTGATGTATAACTATTTCACGTTCACCACCAGCGGCGTGATTGGCAGCGTGATTTCACTGTTCATCACCACCATGACCTACGTGATTCTGGATATTCAGCTGCTGAAATCTAATTCATCCATCGCTATTGATGAACCGCTGATTCCAGTTGAAGAAGAAAAAGAGAAGCCATAAGGATCTCAATGTGCGACATCCCTGTCGCACATATTTCGCTAGAGTTCTTCGCCGTTGCTGGCGATGACCCGGCGATACCAGTCAAAACTCTTCTTCTTCGAGCGGGAAAAATCACCGCTACCATCATCGTTTTTATTTACGTAAATAAAACCATAGCGCTTGCTGTATTGGCCGGTGGTGAAAGACACGCAGTCAATACATCCCCAAGGGGTATATCCCATAAGATCGACGCCATCTTCGGTCACAGCTTTCTTCATCTGTTCAATATGCGCCCGCAGATAATCGATGCGGTAGTCATCATTGATCTCGCCCTTTTCAGCCATTTTGTCGATGGCACCAAAACCGTTTTCCACCACGAACAGCGGCTTTTCGTAACGCTCATAAAGAATATTTAGAACATAACGCAGCCCAACCGGATCGATCTGCCAGCCCCAATCTGAGGCTTTAACGTGCGGGTTCGGTACGCTGCCCTCGAAGCCTGAAAGCGCCGTCCCGCTGCCGGCATTTTCTTTACTGACCGCATTACTCATGTAATAGCTCAGCCCGATATAATCGGCACAGCCTTCCCGCAGAATCTGCGCATCATCGGGCTCCATTGCAATATGGTATCCCTTGCGTTGCCATTCATTGAGAATATAAGCCGGATAATGACCGCGCATGTGCACGTCACTGAACAGGAATCGCTCCCGCATCGCTTCCTGGGCATACATCACGTCATCCGGATGACAGGAAAACGGATAGAGCGGCACCATGGCGATCATGCAACCAATTTGTAGTGCAGGATTAATTTCATGTCCCAACTTCACCACTTGAGCACTTGCCACAAATTGATGGTGCAGAACCTGATACATGCACTCTTCAGGATTAGGCTCGTGGGTGAAAATAACGCCCGAGCAGCAATAACCAAACAGCGGGGTTTTCCAGTTGCGCTGATTATTAATTTCGTTGAAGGTCATCCAGTATTTTACTTTGTGCTGGAAGCGTTCAATAACCACCGCGCTGAAGCGGACAAAAAAGTCCAAAACCTTTCTGCTTTTCCAGCCGCCATATTCGGTGACCAGGAAGTTTGGCATCTCAAAATGGGACAGCGTAATTACCGGTTCAATCCCGTATTTCAGCAGCTCATCGAATAGCGCATCGTAAAAACGCAACCCCTCTTCGTTCGGCTCGGCTTCATCGCCGCGTGGAAAAATACGCGACCAGGCAATTGAGGTGCGGAAGCAGCGGAAGCCCATTTCTGCCAACAGCGCGATATCCTCAGGATAGCGATGGTAAAAGTCTGATGCCTCGTGATTGGCATAAAAGCAGTCATCCTGAATGTCGGCGGTGATGACGCGATCAACACCGTGCGCCCCGCTGGTCAGGACATCGACTATGCTCGGGCCTTTACCGCCTTTATCCCAGGCTCCCTCGACCTGATGAGCGGCAACAGCGCCGCCCCACATGAAATTTTCTGGAAATGGCTTATTCATAATCTGTATCTCTATTTATCAGAGGGTGCCAGGCTGCAGCACAGAGCGAACGTCAGGTTGGCTGTTTTCTTTGAATCCCGCGACCCAGGAGAAAACCATGCCCAATATGAAGGCGACGAATATGGATACCAGGAAGCCGAGGAACTGCGTCATGTGCCCCTCTTTAAAGAACACCGGCAGGACGGCAATGCCGGGAATGCAGTAACTCCATGAAACCGCGTTGAAAGCCCCGGCGATCATGCCGCCGGCAGCGCCCGCCAGGCAGCCACAAATCATCGGTCGTTTAAGACGCAGAGCCACACCGTAAATGGCGGGTTCAGTGATGCCGAACAGCGCCGTTACACCCGCAGAAAGCGCCATGCGCTTAAGCTCAGCGTCTTTCGCCTTCAGGTATACGCCCAGCACCGCGCCCGCCATACCAAATACCGCGGAGGCTTGCAGTCCGGTAAAGGTGTCGTAGCCCAGGGTGGCATAGTTACCGACGGTCACTGGCGTGATGCCCCAATGCACGCCCAAGGTAACCAGTGGCATCCACAAGGCACCAACCACAAATCCGGCAATGGCAGGGCTGAGATGATAAAGGGTGTTATAGACGCCACCGATGGCGCCGCCGATCATATTACCGATCGGACCGAATGCCAGAAGCGTGAACGGAACCATGATGGCGAGGCAGAACATGGGCGTGAACAGGTTGCGTATCACCATCGGAAGCAGGCGCTCGAAGAAACGCTGTACATACGACATGCCCCACACCATCAAAATAATGGGGATTACCGACGAGGTGTAACTCAAATACTCTACCGGCAGCCCCATAAAGGTTAGCGGCGCGGCATCAAGCGGAATGCCAACGATCTGCACCATTACCTTTGAAATCTCGGGATTTTCGACCGCGCTCTTCATCAAAGCCTGCACTGCGGGATCGGCTGAGTTGGCGGTAAGGATTTTGTTGGCCGTCAACATATTAAGGTAATCCGGCGACACCAGCGCGCAGGCGGAGATAACCGCTGTGAACGGATTGACATTGAATTTTTTGGCGGCGGTAAACGCCACCATCACGGGCAGGAAGGTGAAACCGGTCCAAGAAACGAAGTTAAGGATGCGATAAGTGCCGCTTGCCGGATCCATCAGGTCGATGGCGGTCAGCAGCGAAATGATGCCCTGCAGCACACCGCAGGCTGCCAGTGGATAGAGAAAAGGCGCAAAGATACTGGAGATGATATCCATAATGCGGCTAACCATACCGACACTAGGCGGTGGTACCGCTGTACTTTCGTCGAAAGTGAGTAGATTCTGCACTTCGCGGTAAGCATCACCAACGTGATTGCCAATCACCACCTGCATCTGGCCGCTGGCCTGCATCGCGGTGATAACGCCTTTTACCCGCTTTAGTGATTCAACCTCGACCAGAGAATAATCTTTCAGCACAAACCTCAGACGTGTAGCGCAATGTGTCACACTTATCACATTATTATCGCTACCTATCAGTCTAACGATCTCTTTCGCAGAATCCGCATAATCTATTGCCATGGTTTTCTTCCATTGCCAGAGGGAATTCAGTCCGTCAGGAGCGAACTAATTCCGGCAATGTTAGAAAATCATTCCGGCAATGTCACGAGGTCACAATATGTTATAACGGGTCGCTAATTACAAAAATGTCACACCGCGTGACATATCGCTGACATTATTCACCACCAGTTTTCTGCCTATCGATTCAAGAATAAAAATGACCGGAACCTGAGTGGTAATATCGTATTCGCTTTCAATCAAAATGCGAGAAACATGGTAAGGAACAATAAAGTCAGAAAGTTTTGCCAGTGTTGAATCCGGGTTGCAGGTAATAGAAATCACTTTGCACTTGTGAATAACAAACTGCCTGGCAAGCTTCAATATTTCGGGAGTTTCGCCAGAGACAGAAAGCACGATAGCCACTGAACTCTGCACCATATCGGTACTCACCGGATAATAGGGATCATCAATGTGATTACTGAACTTGCCTACATTAGAGAAGAAACGCGCACCATACCTGCCAAGCGTGCCAGAGCTGCCTGCGCCAGCAAAGAACACCCGTTCGGCATCACGAATGTATTGAGCCGCCTGATTGATCATCTCATTAAATTCATCGTTTCTGATGCTTTTAAAAAAGGTCAATATTTCCTCAGCTCCATGAGGAATCAGTAATGTGTTATTTTTGTTCAGGTGCAACTTCATACTGGCTTTGAGTTCTGAGTAACCTTTGAAGTCCATTTTTTTACAGAATCTCAGAACAGTCGCGGTAGATACGCCACAATTATCAGCTAGCTCTCTTATCGTCATATAAATAACGGCATTGATGTTTTTAATAATGTAATTATGCACGCTGCTTTCGAGGGCATTTAAGGTTGATAGTTTTCTGGCGTTAAACATCTATTCAAACATCCTGACGATTCAATTATGACGCTTATCATGTCACAAACCGTGACATCTGAGGGATGTTTAACGAGTAAACCCGCGCGGCAAACCAAAAGAAATTGTATTAATTGTGATAGCTCGCACAATTTGGATCAAGCATGGCGGAATGCATATTAGTTTTCCAGCGCAGCAAAGATCGCCGCTTCCATTTTTTCCGGTTTGGTGATCGGTGCAAATCGCTTGATCGGTTTGCCGTCGCGCCCGATCAGAAACTTAGTAAAGTTCCATTTGATCCGCCCGCCCAACACACCGGGTAATTCGGCTTTCAGGTAGCGAAATACGGGGTGCGTTGCGGCGCCGTTAACCTCGACTTTCTCGAACATCGGGAAGCTCACACCGTAGTTGATGAGGCAGGTCTGCGCGATATCATCGGCTCCGCCAGGTTCCTGCTTGCCAAACTGATTGCAGGGGAAACCCAATATCATCAGCCCATTGTCCGCGTACTTCTTGTAGAGCGCTTCAAGGCCTGCATATTGAGGAGTAAATCCACAATGGCTAGCGGTATTCACCACCAGAACCAGCTTCCCGGCGTAATCGGCCATAGATATGGGCTGGCCTTGCAAGCTGATGGCATTAAGTTGATGAAAGGTGGTCATGTATTAATCCTCAGAGCAGAATCAGTTCGGCATTAAAGACGGTGCTTTAATCAGCGGCCTTTGCGCCTTATTCTATGATTAAAGCGCCTGCGATTCATGTTAGACGTGATGTGTGAAACGTCATGACTACCGCACCAAGAAGTAATAAACCACTCAAGCCGAAAGCACTTTGCCAACCCAGACTGTCGAAAATCAACCCCCCAACGGTTGATCCAAGCGCAATGGAGAGTTGGATGACAGCAACCATCAGACCACCACCTGCCTCTGCATCTTCGGGTAGCGTCCGCGCGAGCCATGTCCACCATCCGGTTGGCGCGGCTGTCGCAAGCATTCCCCACAGGCTCAGCAAAACGGCAACAATCCACATGCTGTGGCCAAACAAAAGTAACGTACCGGCAATCGCTGACATAAGCAGTGGTATCAAGATTAATGTCGAATAAAACCTTGAGTTCAGGAAGGTCGAAACAAACGTTGTGCCGATAAAACCTGCTGCGCCTATAGCAAGTAAAATCCAGGACAGGCCAGGCGCGCTCACTCTGGTCACGTTCTCCAGAAACGGTCGCACGTAGGTAAATAAGGAAAACTGCCCCATAAAGAAGAGTCCGCAAGCCAACAGCCCCATTGATACGATAGAGGCTCTGAACAGACCAAGCACCGATCCCTGTGGCTTGCGCGCATTATCGCTTTCCATCGAAGGCAGGCTGAGGCATTGCCAGATGAACGCAACTATCGCAAGCGGTACCAGACATAAAAAGGCACCCCGCCATCCGACAGTCGCCCCCAGGTAGCTACCCAGCGGTGCCGCCACAACGGTGGCCAGCGCGTTCCCGCCGTTAAAAGTCGCCAGCGCGCGGGTAACCTTGTGCTGCGGTACCAGCCGAATGGCTGTTGCGGCCGACATTGACCAGAATCCACCGATGACGATTCCAATCAGCGCTCTCCCGAGCATATAAACCGAATAACTGGCCGCCAGCGCGACAATGATTCCGGACACCGCCATTAAAATCGTCAGTCCCAGCAGAAGATATTTACGATTCAGATCCCCGGCAATGCGGGAGATTGTCAGGCTGGTAATGACCGCCAGCGCGCCAGAAATGGCTATTCCCTGTCCTGCCTGCCCTTCCGTGACGTGCAAGTCGCGGGCAATAGGGGTTAGCAGACTAACCGGCATAAATTCAGAAGCGATCAACACAAAAACGCAGAGCGTCATGGCAATTACGCCGCCCCAATACGACTGGGTTTTATGGTGAGAGGGTTTAATATTTACTGTGGACATTATCAACATCTCTTAATTCGATCCGACCTGATTCAGGCGAAGCAGGGAGATGCGTTTTTCAGGGAATAACATCATCATTTCACGGCGTCACATCAGGCAAGTTAATGCCACCCGTGCAATATGGGTGGCATGGTAAATGCAAATTATTTCAGAAAGTTACCTTAAATTTGATTTGAAAAATTGTTCAAACTTAGCAAACGGGATCTTTCCAGCCACGTTGTCATATAAGTCCACATGATTTGCCCCGGGAATAATCACCAGCTCTTTCTTTTTACTCCCGATCGCCTTAAAAGCGTCTTCAGCAAAATAACGTGAATGGGCTTTTTCACCGGTCACAACAAGCGCAGGGATAGTGATTTCATTTGCATAACTCAGCAGCGGCATATTCATAAATGACAGTGGCATTGTTGCATTCCATGCGCCGGTTGAGTTGACCGAACGCGCATGGAAACCGCGTGGCATGCGGTAATAATCAAAGAATTCTTTCAAGACTGGATTTGGATTAGCGGGTAACGTTTCCGGCAGAATACGCTCAGAAGCGCTGACTTTACCTTTTTCGTCAACATCAATGTCGTGACCACCGGGCGCGAAAGTGCCGTTTTCCGCATCCTTCCAGCGCTGCGCGTTCAGATACTGCAACACAGCACGACGATCGGCGCTGGTGTAACGATCTTTGCCATCGCCTACGCCGTGGCCCATCGCGCGGCTCATGTCATACATCACGCTGGTTGCTACTGCTTTAACGCGTGTATCCATCGCAGCGTCGTTTAATGCCATGCCGCCCAGACCGCAAATACCGAGCAGCCCGATATGGTCGCGGTCCACCTCATTTTGCAGACCTAAGAAATCAATTGCCGCGCTGAAATCCTCAGTATTGATATCCGGAGACGCCACATTACGCGGGTAGCCGCCACTTTCGCCCGTATATGAAGGGTCAAACGCGAGGGTGACAAATCCCTTTTCAGCCAGCGTTTGCGCGTACAGGCCGCTGGATTGTTCTTTGACTGCACCGAAGGGCCCGCTGATGGCAATGGCTGCCAGCTTGCGCTCGCCGCGATCCTTTGGAAGATAGAGATCCCCAACTAAAGTGATTCCATAGCGGTTCTGAAAGGTAACCTTACGGTGATCAACTTTCGTACTTTCAGCAAAGGTTTTATCCCAATTTTTGACCAGCGAAATAGGTGCGTTCGGATTGCTGGTATCAGCATAACTCATCGTTGTAACTCCACTTAATGATGCGCATAGCAGCATTGCAGGTAACACTGCTGTCAATTTTTTAGTGAAAACAGTCATTAAAATCCTCCTGAATAAACATCAAAGAGGCAGGTTTCATACCGACAACGCTGCTGTGCTTTGTTGCAATGTGCACATTCTAGTTAGCAGCATGTGTTCTGATTAGAGGGGAATTTTTGCTAAGATTGATATCAAATTGTTCCAAATAACGATGTAGTCATAAGGGCGGGATGATGGCAAAACGGGAAAACTACAACGATCTCTACCTGTTCATGCTGGTGGTGCGCGAGGGGAGTTTTACCGCTGCGGCGAAACGCCTTGGCCTGGCACAATCAGGTATCAGTCGTTCAGTGCGTGAACTTGAAGAAAGACTGGGCGTTCAACTCATTGTTCGCACCACGCGCAGATTATCGCTCACCCATGCCGGTGAGCAGCTTTATCTAACCGTTGAGTCAGGATTCGATGCTTTAGATATGGGGCTCGCTACGCTGGCCCACTATCGCCAGACCCCATCTGGTACGGTGCGTATCAATGCCAGCCAGCACGCGATAGATAAGGTACTCCTGCCGAAACTTGCGGTATTCAAACAACGCTATCCCGATATCAGACTGGAGCTCATCAGCGAAAGCCGGTTTGTGGATATCATTGCGGAGAGATTCGATGCGGGTGTACGTCTGGGGCCGGAGGTTGGCAGCGGCATGATCGCTGTACGCATTTCGCCCGACATGGAGATGGCCGTTGTCGGTACGCCAGAACACTTTCGTCGCTACGGCTTTCCGCAGATCCCCGCAGATTTGGCCGTTCATCCCTGCATCGCTTATCAGTTAGGCGATGGCAGCCTTTATGCCTGGGAACTTCATCATGATGGCAAAAAAATCACCCATCGACCGCAAGGGCAATGGGTTTTTGCTGACAGCTATATGGAAGCGAAAGCCGCTACTCTCGGGCTCGGGCTGGCTTATGTCCCGGAAGAGCTGGTTTCTGAGGATCTGGAACAAGGAAAGCTGATCAGGGTTCTGCAACGGCACAGCCAACGTCTGGAAGCGTCATTTCTCTATTATCCGCATCGCAATGTGTCACCCGCTTTGCGCGCGGTTATTGATACATTGAGAATTTAAAAGGTTTTCAATGGAAAATATGTATACCTGCCAATATCATCATCTCTCTCATTCGCCCGCTGTTAATTAAGCCTGAAGTAAATAAAGGCTTCTTAGCAACCTGAAACTTTAATCAGCATTGGCACTCTCCCTCCCGACGTTTTCTGGAAATCGATTAAACACCAGCAAATACACGTATTTTTGCTGTTTGGCCGTGCATAATTTGACATGTTGGGAAGCGTCGCAAAAAGCAGATTTTGCTCTGGTATCAACAGTCTGAATAATCAAGATGAATTCAGAGCTTATCTGAAAAACCATAGCCTTACATAACCCAAATACTCTTTTATCCTCTCAATAACGAGGACATTTAAATTAATTCTGTTAATTTTTTGCACTCGCCAGCAGGGGGAAGAATGAAGATTATCGTCGGTGGAAACGGCTACCCGGAAAAGAGAAACATCATTACAGACCCTGCAAATCGCTATCTGGATTACCGTCCCAGAAATATCTGGACCTGGATCAACGTTATAAGGCGGCGCTTATTGCATAAAAATAAACTCTTTATTTTTCGACCGCTGCCCCTGATGTCTTCAGGTGATGCGGACATTATCCACCTTTTTAACGAAGTTTCTTCGGGACCAGGCGACTGGGTAGCGACCTTTGAAACCGAACTGCCCCGTGTTCTTCCCGTTGAGGGAATACCCAAATTTGCCAACCCCGAGCTGGCGCGGGAACTCCGGTACGTCTGCTCTCCGCGCTGTAAAGGTATCATCGCTATCTCAGAAGCCACACGACAGATCCAACTGCGGCTGCTGGAACATTTTCCCAGGGAGCAGGCTATCATCGCGCCCAAACTGCACGTACTGCATCCCCCGCAGCCGGTACTGCAGGAAAAAATTGCTACGGTTGAAAAAGGTCCGCTGAATTTTACCTTCGTGGGCAAGGAGTTCTATCGCAAAGGAGGGGCAGAAGTTGTGCTAGCCTTTAGCCAGTTATTGAGGGAAAACCTGATAAGTGTGAACGACGTACGCGTAAATCTGGTTGGTGATCCTGGCAGAACGCATAACGTGGCTCACCAGGCGTTCCAGGATGATGACGCATTTAGAAGAAGCGTGGAGGACACACTTCGTGAATGCCCCCTATTCCAGCACCATACATCGCTGACCAACGACGCGGTATTGGCGTTGATTAAGACCTCTGATGTCGGGCTGCTGCCCACATGGCAGGAGACATACGGCTTTTCCGTTCTGGAAATGCAGGCCTGCGGCTGCCCGGTAATAACGACGAATGTCAGAGCCTTGCCGGAAATCAATCCGGAAAATGCCGGCTGGCTGATTCGCTGTCCACTGAATAGCATGTCGGAGCTGACGGTTGGATCGCTCAACGATAAAGCCGCACTGAGAAGCATCATCGTTTCTCAGTTAAAAGCCCATATTTTACATATCTTAAGCGACAGAAAAATTGTCAAAGTGCGCGCTATACAGTCAGTCGCTCGCATACGTAATGAACACGATCCTGTGGAGTTCAGAAATTACCTTAGTGCGATATACAGGGGATTTTGAGCCAGACAAATAAAGAAATTAACCGTTTTCTGTATGGGTATTATTCACATTGCTCATACGGATAACCTGCCCTTCCAACATTTCGGGCATTCTTAACTGGAAAACAGACCTTTCCGCCACTATCATCAGCTCACTTATTCACCCACTGATAACTAAGGAGGATTACTATGCCACTGTGTGAATTGTTTATTTACTCACACTTCTACAGTAATTGGCCGCGTTCAGGCATTTCCGCACTCGTGCTGCGATAATCCGTCCTGAGCGAAGTTAACTGAAAATCTAATCCCTTCCTCCGGCTTACCGGGTTGTCGTCAGCGATTTCTGACGTCGGGCCTTTTTGCGCCTGCAACTTATGAGTAAGCACATGAGCACTTTACTGTCCGCCCACGCTGTCGGTTTCGATAACGCCTTCGGCACGCTATTTCGTGATATCCATTTCAGCCTGAAAAAAGGCGATCGCATCGGTTTGCTGGGTGATAACGGCACCGGTAAAAGCACCTTATTGAAAATTCTCAGTGGTGAACTGGAAGCCAGCCACGGCAGCGTTGCGCCGGCTAATCACTGTTTACTGGCGCGCATCGAGCAGCATCTGCCAACAGAACTGCACAACGCGTCACTGCTGGATGGCGTGATGGCGCGCTTGCCGGAACAAGCCGATCGCTGGCGCGCCGAAGCGCTGCTGGGCAGCCTGGGTTTCACCGCTGAGCAACAAACGCAAATTGCCGCAACGCTAAGTGGCGGTCAGCATATGCGCCTGCTGCTGGCGCGCGCGCTGATCCTGCAACCGGATCTGCTGCTGCTTGATGAACCCAGCAATCACCTCGATTTGCCAACGCTATTGTGGCTGGAGAATTTCCTCAACGGCTGGAGCGGCAGCTTCGTGCTGGTTTCCCATGACAGCACCCTGCTCGATCGGGTGACCAACTGCAGTTGGATTCTGCGCGATCGCGGTCTGCAATTCTTCCGTCTGCCCTGCAGCGCGGCGCGTCAGGCGCTGATCGAGCAGGATGACGCTGACATGCAGCGTTATCAGGCTGAGCAGAAAGAGATCGAACGCGTAGAGAAAAGCGCTAAACGTCTGGCGATCTGGGGCCGCACTTACGATAACGAAGGTTTGTCGCGCAAAGCGCAGCAGATGGAGAAACGCGCCAATTGGTTGAAAGAAGCACAAACCACGCTGAGCGAAGGAGCGCTATGGCGGCTGCAGCTGCAAGGTGAAGCGCTGGACGCCGATCGCGTGCTGGCGTTGCCGCAAATGTCGATTCGGCCGGCCGATGACGCGCCTGCGCTGTTTTCACTACCAACGCTGCAGGTGAAAAGTGGCGATCGCGTAGCGATCGTTGGCCGCAACGGTTGCGGTAAATCGTCGCTGCTGCGCCATTTGTGGCGTGAATTTCAACAAGCAGATAGCGCGCTATTTCATCCCCGCGCGCGCCTCGGTTATTACGATCAAAGTCTGCACCAGTTGCACGATACGGAAACGCTAAGTGACGCACTGGCACATTTTGCTTCGCTCAGCGATGAGCAGCGCAAGATGGCGTTGATCGGTGCGGGTTTTCCGTATCTGCGTCACCAGCAGCTGATTGGATCACTGAGCGGCGGCGAGCGCTCGCGTTTACTCTTTGTGGGGCTGACGCTGGCGCGCTATTCACTGCTGCTGCTCGATGAACCCACTAACCATCTGGATATGGTAGGGAAAGAGGAGCTGGCGGAGGCGCTGAATCAGTTTGAGGGCGCGGTGGTGCTGGTGTCGCACGATCGTCAGTTAATCGCCAACAGCTGCAATCGTTTCTGGCTGATAGAGGACCAGCAACTCAGCCAGTGGCACGATTTTGACGCGGTGACCGAGCGCCTGCGTGCTGAGCAGGTGATAGCCATGTCTGAGGTTGTTGCACCTGCGGCGACGGAAAACGCGTTGGATGAAGATGCTTTGCTGCTGGCGTTATTAGAGGTGGAAAGCAAACTGGATGAGGATCTGGCGCGTAAGCCGAAGCATCAGAAACCCGCGTTACAAGCGCAGTGGCGTGAGGAGATTGCGAAGCTGAAAACCCAGCTCGATCTGTAAATCGGCAGTGAAACGGTCGCCATAAATGGCATAATGCCGCTCAGTTAAGCGTTGCATCAAATCACCGCACCTTCCGTAGCGGCGCGATTTATCGCGCAATAAATTGCGCCGCTACAATATGTGCTCTGGGTGATGAGAGGTTTCGTGGCTTAACTGACAAACATTACGCCATAAATGGCGACCCTACGCCCAAACAGTGACTGAGATATGCTGTAAACAACCTAGCCTCCCTTTCTATTCGGAAAACTTTAATCATTTTTCAACCAGCGCGCATTACCCAAATAAATCCGGCGAATTTTCTCCAGTTTGTTCCCTTAAGTGATTATGATTCTCGCTTCATATAAGGGACGCTTATGCTCAATATCTCAAAAAAGTGGCTATTCGCCACGCTCGCTGCTGTCATTCTCCTGCTGTTGATCTGGCATTTTGCCGGTTCACGCCATAAACCTAACGCGGTGGTCACCGCCGAAGTGCGTCAGGGAAATATCGAAAACGTGATTGCTGCCACCGGCAAAATGGATGCGGTTGAACGTGTCAACGTCGGTGCGCAGGTTTCTGGTCAGGTGAAAAAGCTCTATATCAAATCTGGCGATAGCGTCAGTAAAGGCCAGCTAATCGCCGAAATTGACGATCAACCGCAGCGCAGCGATTTGCGTAACGCGCAGGCGGCGCTGAGCGTGGCGCAGGCCGATTTGGAAACCCGCGAAGCCGCGCTGGTGCGACAGCAAGCGCAATATCAGCGCTTGC
The DNA here is from genome assembly GCF_005281435.1 of Pantoea sp. SO10. Lineage (NCBI taxonomy): Bacteria > Pseudomonadati > Pseudomonadota > Gammaproteobacteria > Enterobacterales > Erwiniaceae > Pantoea > Pantoea sp. SO10. Next base: position 570,290 of record NZ_CP040096.1, on the reverse strand, counting down.
AGCAAATGATTAAAACCAATGCGATCTCGCGTCAGGATTTTGATACCGCCGAACAAGAGTGGCGCAGTGCACGCGCCGAGCTAACCGCGCAAAAAGCGCGCGTGATTCAGGCGCAGATTGAGGTGGATAAGAAGCAGCTCGATCTCGGTTATACCCGCATCATGGCGCCAATGGACGGCACGGTCATCGCCATCGTCACTAAGCAAGGTCAAACGGTGAACGCGGTACAAACCGCGCCGACCATCGCCAAGCTGGCGCAGCTCGGCACCATGACGATTAAAGTGCAGATCTCCGAAGCCGACATCAACAACGTGCAGCCAGGCCAGCAAGCGTGGTTCACCACCTTCTCCAATCCAGACAAGCGCTACAACGCCACGCTGCGCAGCCTCGAACTGGCGCCGGAATCGGTGATGAAAGATGACGCGCTGATGGGCAACAGCGAAAGCACGCCAGCCAGCAGCACCAACGCCGCAGTCTATTACAACGCGCTGCTGGATGTGCCAAACCCCGACAACGCGCTGCGCATCTCCATGACGGCGCAGGTCAACCTGCTGCGTGATTCCGCTAAAGACGCTTTGCTGGTGCCGGTGCAGGCGACGAAGAAAGACGCGGATGGCAAAACCTACGTGGAAATCCCCGATCAGGATAACCAGCCAGTGAAACGCATCATCACCACTGGCATCACTGACAGCGTTGATATTCAGGTGCTGAGCGGTTTAAAAGTCGGCGAGAAAGTGATCCTTGCTACGCAGACGGCGGGAACTGACGAGGTGTTGATGTGAATATCATCGAACTGAAAAACATCCAGCGCAGCTATGTTAACGGTTCGCAATCTCTGCATGTGCTGAAAGACATTAACCTGAGTATCGCTAGCGGCGAGCTGGTGGCGATTATCGGGCCGTCCGGTTCGGGTAAATCGACGCTGCTGAATATTCTTGGCTGCCTGGATGCGCCGGATAGCGGCGACTATTTCATTAGTGGCCAAAACACCGCCACGCTGTCGCCGGATGCGCTGGCGAAAGTCCGTCGCGAACATATCGGCTTTATTTTCCAGCGTTATCATCTGATGCCGGATCTCAGCGCCTTGAGCAACGTCGAGATTCCATCGATCTACGCCAATCTGCAGGGCAAAGCACGGCTGCAGCGCGCGGCGGATCTGCTGGCACGTTTAGGTTTGCAGGGCCGCGAACATCATAAACCGGGCGAGCTGTCCGGCGGCCAGCAGCAGCGCGTCAGTATCGCGCGCGCGCTGATTAACGGTGCCGAAATTATTCTTGCCGATGAACCGACCGGCGCGCTGGATTCGCATTCCGGCGAAGAGGTGCTGCGCATCCTACACGATCTCAATCGCGAAGGTCACACGGTGATCATCGTCACGCACGACATGAAAGTGGCGCAGCACGCCGATCGCATTATTGAGATTCAGGACGGCGAGATTTTTGCCGACAGCGGCCGCAAACAGGATGCAACCCGCGCGCAATATGTCCCCGCCGCGCCTAAAAGCCAGAGCAAGCTGCGCGGCTTGCTCGATCGCTTTCGCGAATCATTGCGCATGGCGCTGAATGCCATGAACGCGCATCGGCTGCGCACCGCGCTGACCATGACCGGGATTATTTTTGGCATCGCGGCGGTGGTCACGGTGGTGGCGCTCGGCCAGGGCGCGCGGCAAAAAACGCTGGAGAGTATTTCCGGGCTCGGCACCAACGTGGTGTCGATCTATGCCGGCGGTGATTTTGTCGAGGATGAAGCGCATCCGGTGCTGACGCTGGTGATGGCCGATGCCGACGTGATTGGGCGTCAGCAGTTTGTCGCAGCGGTCAGCCCGGAGATGATCGCCAATCAGCCGATTCGCTATCTCTCCAACGCGTCCAAAACCTCGGTGTACGGCGTCGGCAAAGCGTATTTCCAGATTCAGGGCATTAAATTGCTGGAAGGCAGCAACTTCAGCGATGAACGCCACGCGCGTCAGGAGATCATTATCGATACCAACACGCGCAACAAACTGTTTGGCGAACACGGGGAAAGCCCAATTGGCAAGATGATCGTGCTGGGTTCGGTGCCGGTGCGCGTGATTGGCGTGGCGGATAATAACGATGGCATGTCGCCCAATCGCCTCAGCGTGTGGCTGCCGTGGAGCACTGTGATGTATCGCATTAGCGGGCAAACCGCGCTAACCAGCATCAGCATTAAGCTGAAGGACGATGTGGTGAGCGGCCCGGCGGTGGAATCGCTGACGCAACTGCTAACCGCGCGTCACGGCAGCAAAGATTTCCTGGTGTTCAACCGCGACAAATACCGCAAAGCAATTGAAGATGCCGCCGCGACATTAACGCTGTTGATTCTGCTGGTCGCCTCGATTGCGCTGATGATTGGCAGCATCGGCGTGATGAATATCATGCTGGTGTCGGTAACGGAACGTACCCATGAAATCGGCGTGCGCATGGCGGTGGGCGCACGGCGCGGCGACATCATGCAGCAGTTTATGATCGAAGCAGTTTTAGTCTGTCTGGTGGGCGGATCGCTCGGCGTCGCGCTGGCGCTGGTGATTGGTCCGATTATCAGCCTGCTGGCGGGCGGCATGATCACGGCGATCTTCTCATGGCAATCAGCGGGCGCGGCCTTTGCCTGCTCCACCATCATCGGCATGATTTTTGGTTACCTGCCTGCGCGCAAAGCCGCACGCATGGATCCGGTGGCGGCATTGGCAAGCGAATAACTGAAATGCCGCTTTAACCTATTTGCACTGTTCCGTAGCGGCGCGATTTATCGCGCTCTTTTGACCTTTTTACTTGTGTAAAAACGCGCAATAAATCGCGCCGCTATGGATTTGCCGTTTTACATCAACATCGGCAAGGTCGCCGTTGCTGTCTGCTGGCTGGCCGCCTGATACCGGGCATCATGCGTCATCAACTCGTTAATCAATACTTCCACCAACATCATTGCACCCACTTTACCGCTCAGCGCGCCGGCGTTGAACGGGCCTTCCGGCCGCGCAGCCACCAGCAGCATATCGGCTAAACTGCCCATCGGGCTGCGCAGCGTGTTACTCAGCATCAGCACGCGCGCGTTTTGCTTCTTCGCCACCTTAACCACATGCATTACATCTTTGGTCGAGCCGGAAGCGGAGATGGCGATCACCAAATCGCCCTCTCTGAGCGTCGAGGCATTCATCGCCGCGCGATGCATATCACCAAACAGCTGCGCCGATTTACCTAAGCGCAACAGGCGATAGTGCAAATACTCACCGGTAATCGCGCTGGCCGCCACGCCGTAGATCTGGATGGTTTTAGCCTGATGCAGCGCTTCCACCGCGCTCTGAAGTACCTCGCGGTTAATGAATTTCCCGGTATCGCGCAGCGCCTGCACCGTTTCCTCCACCAGCATGTCGATGCTGTCACCGCTAGCGACGGCCGCGGGCTGATTGTGCTGCACATCCAGCGCCAGCGCCATTTTGAATTCGGTATAGCCTTTGCAGCCGAGATGACGACACAGCCGCGTGACGCTCGCTTCGCTGGTGTCGGTCTCGCGTGCCAGTTCAGTGATGGTGAGATACAGCACTTTCTGCGGGTCGGTGAGGATGAAATCGCCCAGCTTTTGCAGCGTCGGACTGTAGCCCGGCAAGCCCTGGCGCAGGTGCAGCATGATGTTTTCGTTGTCCGTCATGGCGGCCTCTTCTTCACGACATTAATGGCGCACAGTGTGCAGCAGATTAGGGCATAAGTGAAAGCTATCACAATAATGATGGAAATTTTCATCTTGTGAATTAGATTGTGATAATAATTTTTACCACAACATCACTTCAGGGATAAAAATTTATGTCATCACTGTTCAGCGGTGCCTCTTCAGGGGGTTGGTTTGAAAAAGCCCAGCGGTTTGGTAAGTCGTTCATGTTACCTATCGCCGTGCTACCGGCGGCCGGTTTGCTGCTGGGCATTGGCGGCGCACTCTCCAATCCCAACACCGTCAAAGCCTATCCATTCCTCGATGTCGCCTGGCTGCAAGGCGTGTTCACCATCATGGCGAGCGCCGGATCGGTGGTGTTCGCCAACCTCGCGGTGCTGTTTGCGGTTGGCGTAGCGGTAGGATTGGCCAAAAGCGACAAAGGCACCGCCGGATTGGCCTCGCTGCTGGCTTATCTGGTAATGAACGCCACCATCAATGCGCTGCTGACGCTGACCGGCGTGCTGGCGCAGGGCAACCTTAGCGCGGTGGGACAAGGCATGGCGCTCGGCATTCAGACGCTGGAAACCGGCGTATTTGGTGGCGTGGTGATCGGGCTGGTGACGGCCATGCTGCATAATCGCTACAACAAAATCGCCCTGCCGCAGTTCCTTGGCTTCTTTGGTGGCTCGCGCTTCGTGCCGATTATCAGCTCCTTGGTCGCCATTGTGGTGGGCGCGGCGATGACCATCGTCTGGCCGCATTTCCAGAAGCTGATTTTTGGCATGGGCGGATTGGTGGATGCCACCGGTTATTTCGGCACCTTTATTTACGGCTTCGTGCTGCGCATGCTCGGCCCGTTCGGCCTGCATCACATCTTCTATCTGCCGTTCTGGACCACCGCACTCGGTGGCAGCGAAGTGATCAACGGACATCTGGTGGAAGGCACGCAGCGCATCTTCTTCGCCCAGCTTGCCGATCCCCACACGCAACAATTCTACATTGGCACCGCGCGCTTTATGTCCGGGCGCTTCATCACCATGATGTTTGGCCTGATCGGCGCGTGTCTGGCGATGTACCACACCGCTAAGCCGGAAAACCGTCAACGCGTGGCCGGATTGCTGCTGTCGGCGGCGCTGACTTCTTTCCTTACCGGCATCACCGAACCGATTGAGTTCTCGTTCCTGTTTGTCGCGCCGATGCTGTATGTCATCCACGCGCTGTTTGATGGGCTGGCGTTTATGATCGCCCACATCCTGCACATCACCATCGGCCAAACCTTCTCGGGCGGCCTGATTGATTTCATTCTGTTCGGCGTATTGCAGGGCGAAGCGAAAACCCATTGGTGGTATGTTCCGCTGGTTGGCGTGCCGTGGTTCCTGCTCTATTACTTTACTTTCCGCTTGCTTATCACCCGCTTCAATTTCAAAACGCCGGGGCGCGAAGACGCCAGCGTTGAAACTGCGCCGATGGTCGCCGGAGAACGTCCACTGCAGGTGATCGCGGCTTTAGGCGGCAAGCAGAACATCGCCGAACTGGATTGCTGCGCCACCCGTCTGCGCATCACGCTGATCGACAGCAGCAAACTCGATGAAAACGCATTGAAAGCTACCGGCGCACGCGCCGTGATCCAACGTGGCAAAGGCGTGCAGGTGATTTATGGCCCGCACGTCACCATTATCAAAAATGAAGTAGAGGAGTTACTCGCGCTATGAAAGCACCGATGCTGGCCCAGATTCAGGGAAAACTGGTGGTCTCGTGTCAGGCTCTGGAAGATGAGCCGTTACACAGCCCGTTTATTATGTCGCGCATGGCGTTAGCGGCGATGGAAGGCGGTGCGGCGGCGATTCGCGCCAACAGCCTGATCGACGTGCAGCAGATTATGCAAACCGTGGATTTGCCGATTATCGCCATTATTAAGCGCGACTATCCCGGCAGCGATGTGTATATCACCGCGACGCTGCGGGAAGTGGATGAGTTGATGGTGGTGAATCCGGCGATGATTGCGCTGGATGCCACGTTACACACACGTCCCGGCGATTTGCAGCTGCCGGCGTTGGTGGCAGCGATTCGCCAACGCTATCCGCAACTGTTGCTGATGGCGGACATCGCCACGGTGGAAGAAGCGCGTCAGGCGGCGCAATTAGCTTTCGATTGTGTCGGCACCACGCTGCACGGCTACACCGCAGAAACGCAAGGCTGCTATTTGGCCGCCGATGATTGCCGCTTCCTGCGCGACGTATTGGCTGCGGTAAAGGTGCCGGTGATTGCCGAGGGGAATGTTGAAACGCCGGAAATGGCGGCGCATTGTCTGGCGCTGGGCGCGCATGCGGTGGTGGTCGGCGGCGCGATTACGCGTCCACAGCAGATAACGCGCCGCTTTGTGAATGCCATCAATTAATTTTTGAGGTGCCCATTAGGCGCCTCGCCTAAGGTTATCCACAATCCCCGTGCGTAGAGTCGCCGTTAACCTGTGGATAAAACTCGCCTCGCACCACACCGCGCCCGATGCGCGCAGGCGGTTACTTTTCGCACGATTGTGAATCTCAAACACGCTAACACACTTGATGCGTTAGCGTGTTTAGGTGAGTCAGTATCCGGCGTTAAACCGAATCTTCTTTTTCGATCACTAATACGCGCGCTTCGCCTTGCGGGTGCGCAACATGCTCGGTGCCGATGCTGGCGTAGAAAATGTCGCCGCTATTCAGCAGCACTTTCTTCACCTCGCCTGCTTCGCGGTAATGCATCTCTACCGCACCATCCAGCACCGCAAACACTTCTTCGCCATCATTGATGTGCCACTTGTAAGGTTGATTGGTCCAGTGCAGACGCACGCTGGTGCCGGCGAAGTTGGCGATGTCTAACGCTTCCCAGGCTATGGCAGGAGAGAAGTTTTTGCTGACGTAGGTTTTCATGCGATATCCGTGTGGGGGAGAACTGCGTTGATGATACACACAGCCCAGGCGTGCGGCGGGACATTTGCAGGCCATTTACGGACATTCAGATACAACAAAGCCGCCCGAAGGCGGCCTTAACACAACTGCTTGTGCAATTAACTTATTTGTATAACTCGGCAGTCATGTGTACGCGGTTGTTAGTGTTGGCTTCAGTAATTTTGTACTGAGCGCCCTGCTCTTGTGCCTGTGCTGCGATTTTCGCTTCTGCGCCATCCAGAGTAGATGACTCAACAGATATACTCTGAGCAAAGCTAGCAGCGGACATCATTGAAAGAGCAGCAACAGCGGCGATAGACAGTGTTTTGATAGTTTTCATGGTCATAATCCTTAGTGGTTTAACGAGAAGGCTGTGTGCCTTCGATGAGAATAATAGTAACTCAAGTTATCGTTTCAATATTAACCATTAGTGCGCTCACGATAACTTACGTAACTATACAGTTTCTGCGTTATATCGACAAAAAAGGCCGCCCGTAGGCGACCTGTTCTGGCACATCCATATGCAACCATCCGTTATTTGTAAAGTTCTGCAGTCATGTGTACGACGTTGCCGTTGCTCGCTTCTAAAATTTTGTACTGCTCACCGTTCTGTTTTGCCTGCGCAGCGATTTTCGCTTCAGCACCATCCAGAGTCAGCGAGGTTGCTGAAACGGTCTGTGCGAAGCTGGCAGCAGACATCAGTGAAAGAGCGGCAGCAGCGGCGATAGTCAGAGTTTTGATAGTTTTCATGGTCGTATTCCTTTGGTTGTTTGATTTGAAGGCTATGCGCCTTCGATGGAAACAATGATAACCATTGAAACTATTATCAGATTAACTATTAGTGCGATCACAGTTAATCAACTCATTATCACTACGCCAGATCGAGCTCGGTGATGACCTTTTTAACTTTTGCCACATCCATAAGCGCTTTAGCGGTGCGCGGAAACAGTCCGCCGCACACCGAATACCACACTTCACAACCGGCGGTTAGGCCTGCTGCGGCAAAGACATCAGAAACAAAAATGCCCTCTTACGAGGGCATGGATTATCGCTACAGGTCGGGGATTATTTCAGCGCGATGCGCGCAATCTGATCCTGGCCTTTGGTTGAGGAGTCTTTGTTGAACTCCGCTTTCAACGTGACATACAGCGTGTTGTTGTCCGGGCCAATCAGCAGGCTGTTTGGATTGTTATCAAACGACCAGCTGTTTTTCACCGCGTAAGTGGTGGCATCCAGCTGCAGCACTTTCTTCGATTCGCGCTGGCTGATGTAGATCTCATTACGCTTAGCGTTGAATTTAATCGCTAGCGCATCACCTTCAATACGCTTGATCACTTTCCCAGTGCGCTCATCAAACACCAGCGTGGCTTTGCCTTTCGAATCATCGGTTACGAACAGGCGGCCGGTAGCCGGATCTTCCGCCATGTTCAGGAACAGATACTCTTTACCGTCGCCGGCGGTCCAGCGCTTCTCAATTTTGTGGGTGCGTGGATTGATCACCAGAATTTCGCCCGCGCCGTTGGTCGCGTAAATGCGCTCAGTCAGCGGGGAATAGATGATGCCGGTTACCCATTTGCCTGCATTCTTGATGGTGGCTTTTAGCTTGAAGGTTTTCTCATCAACCACCGAGATGTAACCCGGATCGGCTACGCGACCGACATACAGTTCGTTGCCGTGCCACAGCACTTCACGCGCGCCCGCCGGATAACCTTCTTTATCTTTCTTACCTGGGAAGACTAAACGTTCCAGCACTTTGCCGCTCTGCGCATCCACTTTAGAGATAGCGCCATCCAGCGAGTTGGTGGTGTAGAACACGTTGCCCGCTTCATCGATCGCCGTACCAAAGTTTTTCAAATCGGTATGCGTAACGCCTTTGGTTTCCAGTGTGGTTGGGTCGAGACGATAAATTACACCACCGTTAACGTCTTTAAAGCTCTGCGCGCTGGCAACGTATAACGCTTTCGCAGCAGGCGAATACGCCATTTCATACAGGCCATCGCCCAGCGTGCGCTGGGTCAAAGAAATATCAACTGGCTTGGCAGCGGCGGCTGGCGCTTCGGCTTTTTTAGCCGGAGCCTGGCAAGCGGTCAGGCTGAATGCAGCGACTATCGCTGCCGCTACGGCGGCTTTGCGCGGGCTAAATAACGATTTCATGCTCAACTCCATCAATGGATGAACGGCTCCGTTACGCGCGTACGCATACGGAAAACTCAAGAAGAATGAGAATCATACGCATTAGCATGAACTTAGCAACTTTCTCGACGATCTTCCTTACGTTGCCGTAGATCGATTCCAGCATGCCGCACACCTTTCTTTACTAAAAACCTCCAAATATCGCCTGAAAAAATAGGAAAACGTGAGCAATTAACAGGTTATCTTCACCCGTAAACCGTTGATTCATAACTTAATTACACATTATTACAATTACAGTTGCAACCTTCCGCAGATTCCTTAAAGCAAATGATTATCATTGGCTTTCTCAATAAATACGCAGTGGCGGTTTGCGTACCTGCTCTTCTGCCCATTTGGGCGAATGAGTTACGACGTAAACGATAAAAAACGAAGCAAAACAGCTTCCTATAACACGCGTTTCAACAGGAAATTTTATGTCTGGCATCAGGAAAACCTTTAACGTCTCACTGCTGGCGGTGACGATTCATGCCCTACTTACGCCAAGCCTGGCGCAGGCAGCAAGCGATTCGCAGCAGGATTTGGTGGTCGATACATCCGCAAGCGGCGACAGCGATAACAATGAAAAGCAGGATTACGCGGTAAAAACCACGCGAGCGGGCACTAAGCTGTTGCTGACGCCACGCGATGTACCGCAGTCAATGAGCGTGGTAACGCAACAGCGCATGCAGGATCAGAACCTGCAATCGGTGAACGATGTGCTGACCAACGCCACCGGCATCTCGACCAATCTGATCGACAGCGAACGCTCGGAATACTATTCGCGCGGCTTTAAAGTCACCAACTTCTCGTTCGATGGCATCCCGACCTCGGTTAATGACGCCTGGAACTACGGTGATGCCGCTTCTGATACCGCCATTTACGATCGTATTGAGATCGTACGCGGCGCCACCGGATTGATGACCGGCGCGGGCAGCCCGTCAGCGTCGATCAACATGGTACGTAAACACGCCGACAGCAAAACCTTTACCGGTGCGGTCAGCGCCAGCTACGGTAGCTGGAACAAACAGCGTTATGTTGCGGATCTCTCAGCACCGCTAAACCAGGATGGCAGCCTGCGCGGTCGCGTCGTAACCGGTTACAGCGATGAAGACAGCTGGCTTGATCGCTACCACAAAACCAAAAAATTCCTCTACGGCGTGATTGATGCCGACATCACTGAGCACACCACGCTGTCGCTGGGCTACGACTACGAAGATGCCAACACCGGCAATCCAACGTGGGGCGGCTTGCCGATGTTCTACAGCAACAACGCCACCACGCATTACGATCGCAGCCTCAACTCCGCCGCCAACTGGGCGCGCTACAACACTAATTCGCGCAAAATATTCGCCGACATCGATCATAACTTCGATAACGGCTGGAACATCCACGTCAACGGCACGCACGCCGAGAACACCTTTAACGATAAGCTGCTGTATGTGATGGGCAGCGCCGATCAGGACAGCGGCGAAGGCACCACCGGCTTCGGCAGCATGGATCGCGGTAAACGTCAGATGGATTCGTTCGACGGCTACGCCAGCGGTCCGTTTGAGCTGTTAGGTCGTCAGCATCAGTTAATGGCGGGCGTGAGCTACAGCCGCCAGCACAACGCCACTTACAGCCAGGATGGCGTTACCGATCTGGAAAACTACAACATCGCCTCAAACGATATGGGCATTTTCAATAACAGCTGGAACGGCAACATTGCCGAGCCGCAGTGGCAAGGTTGGTATCAGAATGCCGACGATACCATTCGCCAGAAATCGGCTTATACCGCCGCACGCTTCTCGCTGGCCGATCCGCTGTCGCTGATTATTGGTGCGCGTTACACGCAGTGGAGCACCAACGGCAGCAGCGGTGATATGACGAACAATAACACCACGCCGTACGCTGGTTTGGTGTACGACATCAACGATACCTGGTCGGCGTACGGCAGCTATACCTCGATCTTCCTGCCGCAAACCGATCGTGACATCAACGGTAAATACCTGTCGCCGGTGACCGGCAAAAGCTATGAAACCGGTCTGAAGTCCGCCTGGTATGATGGTCGATTAACGGCGACGGTGGCGGTATTCCGTATTGAGCAGGACAACGTGGGTCAGGCGATTAATGGCGTCTACCTGAGCGGCAACGAACAGGTTTATGCGCCCGCCAAAGGTGCGGTCAGTAAAGGTGCGGAGTTTGAGCTGAATGGCGCGCTAACGGATAATCTGCAGCTGACGTTCGGTGCCACACGCTACGTGGCGCGGGATAAAGAGGGACGTTTCAACAGCTATCAGCCGCAAACTTCCTTCAAGCTGTTTAGCCGTTATCAGCTGCCGATGTTGCCGGATCTCACGGTTGGCGGCGGCATCAACTGGCAGAACCGCGTGTTTGAAGATGCCACCAATGCCAGCGGCGATAGCGTGCGTGTTTATCAGGGCAGCATTCCGCTGGCTTCGCTGTTTGCGCGCTATCAGGTGACTAAGCAGGTGGCGGTGCAGGCGAACGTCGATAACCTGTTTGATCGCGAATATTACAGTTACATGAACAGCTACGTTTATGGCGCACCGCGCAGTGTTTCGATGAGCGTTTCGTATCAGTTTTAATTAAAGTCTCAAGGTGCGCATTTATGCGCACCTCTCATCAAACCTTGTTTTTATAATTGAAACTGATCTGCGAATTCTGTTCTTTCGGCAAGCGCCGCGCCTCTAAATAAACCGATTTCCAGTACGGATTATTTAGCGAAGAGCGCATCACGCCCTGACTCACCGAAGCGTGCAGGAACTGATGATCGGTGTCATAAAAGCCGACGTGCAGCTCACGTTTAATGCGGAAGAACACTAAATCACCGGGTTGCAAATGCGCCTGATCCACCGGTTTGCCCATGGCAATTAACTCTTTGGTGGTGACGCGATCCATCGGAATATTGAAACGATCTTTCAGCGTGCGCCAGACAAATCCCGAGCAATCGACGCCGGTTAATTGTGTGCCGCCCCACTGATATTTGGTCCCTTCCCACGAATGCATTTGATCGTGCAGCGCGGCAATCACCGGGATTAAATCGGGCTGTTTGCCGTTGTCTGCAGAGGTATCAACGCTTTCCTCAGCAGGCGCATGCGAAGACTTCGAAGAACAACCTGCCAGAGTGAAAACAAACAGGCAGGCGATAACTTTGCTGGCGGCAGAATTGATCATGTGATGGTGATTTCGCTGAGGGAGACAGTGGTCAGAGATTTATACCGTAAAAAAGTTGCAGAAATAAATAGGCGTGCAGTGAAATCTTTTATTTGTCGGTTGATTTTACCTAAGTTTACGCAACGGTAACATCTTGTATTTGAGTTAAAAATCTATTTTCCGCGCTGGGCTTTTTCTGTGCAGGAGAATATTTGCGCTCCTGCACAGAACGACATCAATTTCGGCTTACAGCTGTAAGTTTAATACTTGCCGGAGAAATTGGCGCTAATACGCTGCGCCAGATAATCCTTCGCGGAAATAGGCGGGTATTTTTTCTCCGGTCCTTCAATAATCACATCTTCATTCGCCTGGCAGAAAAACGCCAGGCTGTAGCGTGCCGGCACCGATTCACCCGGCAGCGGATTGCTGACGCGATGGAAGTTCGACGGTAACTTGTCATCACTCCAGCGCATCAACATATCGCCGATATTACAGGTAATTAAGCCTTCCAGCGGCGGGATCGGCGTCCAGATTTGCTCTTCCATCTCTTTGCCCGGACACACCTGCAAACCGCCCTGCCCATCACGCTGGAACAGCAAGGTCAGACAATCGAAATCGGTGTGCGCCCCGGCGCGCCACGGACCATCTGGCTCGCCGCTGATGGCAAAGTAGTGCAGCATCCGCAGCGTGCTTTGGTAGGTTTCGTGCGAAGGCTCATGCGCTTTGGCAAAGAAATCGTCGGGGAATCCCAGCTTCAGGGCAAAACAGGAGAGCAAGCGCATGCCGACTTCCCAGCACTGACGCTCGAACTTCAGTACATCATGCTGGAAACCCGGCAAGGTGGCCTCATCCGGCCACAAGCCTGCCATGCGCGGACGCGTCACCTGATACGACTCTTTTTGGTCCGGTTTACCGGTAGATGGACGGATTTGCGCGCGGTATTCCCAGCCGGCATTGCGGCTGAGTGGATGACGCGCTTTGTCACTTTGCGGCAGTGAGAAAAAGCGCTCTGCGTTGGTAAAAGCCGCATTGATGTCGTCGAGCGGAATACCGTGGCCGGAAACCTGGAAAAACCCAATCTCGGTGGCGGCTTGCCACAGCTGATCGGCTATTTCCGCTTTACGTTGGTCGAAATCGGAGAGATCGATGATGCGCACATCACGTGCAGCTTCTACGCCGCGCGCGCCCATACGCGACTCTTTCGCCAGTTCATGCATGTCATAAGTGGTCTTTTCCATTGGTGCACCTCGTTATTGAGCGATAACGGATGACTTACCCGCAGCGTGGCAGTCATCCCCGCGCCTGCTGAATACCACAGGCGATCGAGCAATGACCCACCGGGTGAAACCACGGTTGACAGCTTCTACTCAGTTTCAGCCAAGCAAAGGCTGTGCCAGCACGCTGCGCCGCTTATAATCAATACGTTAGGGAATCTGCCACATCCGGTCTGCACAATGGCGGTGCAAAACGCGCTGACTTGCCTCATCAATGAGCGGTCAATGAAGCAAAAGCCCGGCACCATCAGTATCAACTCTATTGCTTTCAGTGGGTTGCACGAATGGCATGCGCTTTGCTAAATACCAACTGAGTATAAGCGGTCAGCGTGACAACAGATGCACGCAGGACATTGCTCTACAGCATTAGCTGTACCTCGTCAGGGGACGATGCGCATTACGCATCGTGAGCACGCCATGCGCCGCTACGCCCCTGATGACGACAACAAACTTAACGTTTATTGGGGGTTATATGACAATGTCGCGTTTCCGTTTCTCCTTATTCGCTGCTCTGCTGAGCAGCTCTGCACTGTCGCACGCCGCCGACAAACTGATATTGCAAACCACCTGGGTCGCGCAGGCTGAACAAGGCGGTTATTACCAGGCGCTCGCCACCGGCATCTATAAAAAATATGGGCTGGATGTTGAGGTGCGCTCCGGCGGGCCACAGCTGAATAACATGACGCTGCTGTTGGCGAATCGTGCTGATGTCATCGTCAGCTATGACCTGCAAGTGCTGCAGGGCGTTGAGCGCAACTTCCCACTGAAAGCCATCGCCGCGCCGTTTCAGTTTGATCCACAGGGCATTGTCACCCACGGCGATGTGAAGTCGCTGGATCAGCTGAAAGGTAAAACCGTGCTGGTTTCTGCCAGCGGACAAGCCAGCTGGTGGCCGTGGCTGAAAGGCAAATATCAGCTGCAGGATGGTCAGGCGCGCCCTTACACCTTCAACATGCAACCGTTTCTCGCCGACAAAAACACCGCGCAGCAGGCTTATGCCACCTCCGAAGTGCAGCAAATTAAAGAGGTGCAGCCGGACAGCAAATTCTATCTGTTTGCCGATTATGGCTATCCGGCATACGGCGGCATTCTGGTGACGCGCGACGATTTGCTGCAAAAAGAGCCGGATGTCCTGAAGCGTTTTGTGGCGGCATCGATGGAAGGCTGGAAATCCTACCTTGCCAATCCGGCTGCCGGTAATGCGCTGATCAAAAAAGAGAACCCGCAGATGACCGACGCGGTTCTCGCCTTTGGCGTATCGCAGATGAAAGCGCTGCACCTGATTGACGGCGGCGATGCCGTGCAGCAAGGTTTAGGCGTGATGACGGATAAACGCTGGCAGGCAACGCGTGACTTTATGGTCAACGCCGGTTTACTCAAAGCGTCCACCGACTGGCAGAGCGCGTTTAGCACGCAGTTTGTCGCGGCGAAAGTGGAGTGAGGTGCTCATGAGCCAACTGCTAATTCAACACTGCGCCGCGATCCTGACCGGCGATAAACAGCAACCGCGTAGCAGCGCGCGCGATATTCGACTGCGCGATGGCCTGATTGTGGAGATGGGCGAACTCGATGCTGTCGCCGATGAAACCGTGATCGACGCCCGCGATTGCGTGGTTTATCCCGGCTGGGTTAATACGCATCATCATCTGTTTCAATCGCTGCTGAAAGGCGAACCCCAAGGTCTGAATCAGAGTCTGGGCGGCTGGCTGGCGGCGACGCCGTATCGCTTTCGTGGTGCCTTCGACGAACAGACATTTCGCATCGCCGCGCGGGTGGGTCTGGTCGAGCTGGTGCGTTCCGGCTGCACCACCATCGCAGACCATCACTATCTTTACTGGCCTGATATGCCGTTTGATGGCGCAGAAATCCTGTTCGATGAAGCCGACAAGCTAGGCGTGCGCTTCGTGCTGTGTCGCGGCGGTGCGACGCAAAGCCGTGGCTTAGAGAGCGACTTGCCCACCGCACTGCGCCCGGAAAGCTTTGACAGCATGATGGCCGATGTTGATCGTCTGGTGGCGCGCTATCACCAACCGCAGGATAGCGCGATGCGCCGCATCGTGATGGCGCCGACCACCACGCTGCACTCCACCACGCCGCAGGAGCTGCGCGAGAGCGCGCGTTTGGCGCGTCAGCTCGGTATTCGCCTGCACAGCCATCTGTCGGAAACCGTTGATTATCTCGATGCCGCACTTGCAAAGTTCGGTATGACGCCGCTGCAGTTTTGCGCCGAACACGACTGGATTGGCGATGACGTGTGGTTTGCGCATCTGGTGAAACTGCTGCCTGAAGAGATCGCCATGCTGGGCGCGGCGGGCAGCGGTATCGCGCACTGCCCGCAAAGTAACGCGCGCCTCGGCAGCGGCATTGCCGATTTGGTGGCAATGGAACACGCAGGCGTGAAGATCTCGATTGGCGTCGATGGCGCGGCCTCAAATGAAGCGGCGGATATGCAAAGCGAAGCTCACGCCGCCTGGCAGCTCCAGCGCGCACGCAAAGGCATGCTGGCGCAGCCGCGTTATGCCGGTGGAACCTTTGAAGGCGGTGGCGACGCCGCCCGCATTGAAGATGTGGTGCGCTGGGGCACATCCGGTGGCGCGCAGGTTTTGGGCTTAAACACCGGCCGCCTTGCACCTGGCATGGCCGCCGATATCGCCATCTATCGGCTCGACGATCCGCGCTATTTTGGTTTGCACGATCCTGCCATTGGCCCGGTGGCCAGCGGCGGACGCGCCAGTTTAAAGGCGCTGATTTGTGCCGGAAAACTGCTGGTGCAGGATGATGTGATTGCCGGAGTGGATTTGGCGGAACTGGGCCGCGACGCTGCACAAGCGGTAAAAACCTTGCAACAACGCGCGGCGGTTTAACCGCGTTACGCCGCTGCGTCTTTCTTACGCAGCGGTGATTCTGGCAGAAACAGCGACAGCACAAAGGCCAGCAGCATCACACCCGCCGCCATTTGAAAGGCTGAATGCACCGCATCGCCAAACACCTGCAAATAGGCTTGCTGCACATCATGCGGCAAACGGTGCACCGCATCAGGATCGAGCGTACGCGGCAATGCTTTGCCCTGCTCCACCAGCGTGGTCAAACCCGATTTCAGCACCTGACTAAACACCGCGCCAAACAGCGCCACGCCAATCGAACCGCCAACCGAGCGGAACAACGTGACCGACGAGGTAGCGACACCGATGCGATCGGGCGTTACGGTGTTCTGTACCGCCAGCACCAGCACCTGCATCACCATGCCCATTCCCATCCCCAACACGCAGGCAAACAGGTAGATATGCCACAGCGGCGCATCAATGGTCAGCGTGGTCAGCAGCGCCATGCCGATAGTCGCCAGCAAGGTACCGCCAATCGGGAACAGGCGATATTTGCCGGTACGGCTAATAATGCGTCCGCTGACGATGGAAGTGATCAGCAATCCGCCCATCAGCGGCAGCAGCTGTAAACCGGCTTCGGTCGGCGTCGAGCCCTTCACCACCTGCAGATAGAGCGGTAAAAACGTCACGCTGCCAAACAGCGACATGCCAACGATAAACGCCATCAAACTGGCGAGCGAGAAGCTGCGATTGCGGAAAAGTGACAGCGGAATAATCGGTTCCCAGGCGCGGCGCTCCTCATAAATAAAACCGATCACGCCAATTACACCAAACGCCAGAATGCACCACAGCAGCGGATCGGACCATTCACGTAACGTGCCGCCTTCGCTGGTAAACAGCGTGATACCCACCAGCGCCAGGCTGAGAAACACCGCGCCGGGATAGTCAATCTCATGCGGCTTGCGTTTGTTGTCGGTCTTAAACACTGCGTTGATGATCACCAGCGCAAACAAACCAAGCGGCAAATTGATGTAGAAAATCCAGCGCCATGAAGCGTGCTGCACGATAAAACCGCCCAATAGCGGCCCAATCACCGTTGCCAGACCGAAAACGCCGCCAAACAGGCCCTGATATTTACCGCGCTCTTGCGGGGGAATCACATCAGCGACCGCCGCCATACTCACCACCATCAAACCACCGCCGCCTAAGCCTTGCAGCGCACGAGTGAAAATCAGCTGCTCCATATTCTGCGCCAGACCGCACAGCGCCGAGCCAATCAAAAACAGCACCACCGAGATCTGCAGCACCGATTTACGACCAAACAGGTCGCCGAATTTGCCGTACAGCGGCACCACAATCGTCGAAGCCAGCATATAAGCGGTGACGATCCACGACAGGCGATCGAGCCCACCCAGTTCGCCGACGATAGTCGGCAACGCGGTGGAGACGATGGTTTGATCCAGCGCCGCCAGCAGCATCACCAGTAATAAAGCGCTCATCAGTAAGCGGACAGAAGGAGGATTCTCCTGCCCGCTGCCCGACTGCGGCGCGAGTGTTTGGGGTTTCATAACAGACACCAATTGAAATTAATTAAATACACAATTAATATTGCTTGCAGTCTGACATGAATCAAGTGAGCGAGTAAAGATGACCGCACGAAAAGTCCCTGCTGACGATATGGCCAACGCAGTCAAACCCCGCCGTCCCGGCCGTCCGCGCGGCGGCGCGATCAACGTGCAGCAGCGCGAACATCTGCTCGACATCACCTTAGCGCTGTATGCCGAAAACGGCATCGGCGAAACCTCGCTCAACGCGATTGCGCGCAAAGCGGGCGTGAGTCCAGCGATGCTGAATTACTATTTTCAGTCGCGCGAATCGCTGCTGGATATTGTGGTTGAGGAGCGTTTTTTGCCGTTACGCCAGCGCCTGGTGGCGCACTTTATAGATGACCCGCGCGATCCCGTCACCACGTTCAGCGCCTTTATCCGTGAAGTCGCGGACATCGTCACCACACACAACTGGTTCGCGCCGCTGTGGATGCAGGAAGTGATGCAAGGTGAAGGCGGTTTAGGTCAGCACATTAAAAAGCGCTTTGGTCACGGTGAACGTGATGAAGTGAAAAAACTGATTGAAGGCTGGCAGCAGCAAGGATTACTCAACCCCCATCTGGAGCCACAACTGCTGATGACTTCGATTCTCAGCCTGGTGCTGGTGCCCTTTACCCGCTTTGCCAGCGATCCCGCGTACTCGCGTGAAATCATTGTCCAGCACACGTTGAGTTTGTTTTGTCAGGGGATTCAGTCAACTTCGTAGGGTTGCTTATCATGACGTAATATCGCTCACTTAAACAATAAATTGCCTATGTATGCAGGTGCGCATGAATGCGCACCCTACGAAAACTTTGCCAAACCACTGTATAGTCGCCATTTATGGCGACCTGGAGTTAAGCAAATTTATTCCATTAAAGGGATAAATTATGAGAATGGTGCCCGGAAAAGAAAACCCGATTCGCCTGTCGATTCACGCAGTAGCTGTCCCCAATCACTCGGTGGATGTCCGGCATCCAACATCCTCTTAAATGTTTTGTATGCATCGTTCTTACTTTCGTAAGCGCGTAATGTGCCAAAATCATTCACCCAGCCAAGAATGATGGTTTTACTCTGTTCGCTACAGCGGAAAAACAATCGAAACTGCTGCAAAAATTTCGCGCGATACCAATATCGATTTTCATCCCCCAAAGTTCCCCCTTGTCGAAACTGGGAATTCAGCGGATCTCGCGCAATAACTTCTGTAACGACCTTATAAATTGCTGCCAGTAATTTCGTCTGTTTCTTTTTATGGTATTCATGCGGTTTTTCAACTTTAAGCTGCAACACTTCCTGCGCTAAAGACGTTACCTGAGCAGTAAAACAAGCGTGGAAATAAAATTTCCATCCGTTGATTTCCATGTAGTCCACACCCTTTCTCCCGCAGTTTAGTCATCCGTGAGCGGAGCATCTAAATCAACATCAATTCCAGCGACCAAATTTTCCAGACCTGACCAAAATTCGACAGGAACTGAGTGAATATGCTGCGGGTTATTCACCATATCTCGTTCGAGAAAAGTCAGAAAATGCAGTACAGCGGGATCATCCTGCTCATCATTTTGCTTAGAAATGATGACTTTACCGCCCGATAACAGGGAATATTCGATAATTTCACCCGGTTTAAGCTGTAGAGCATCGCGAATTGCCGCTGGAATAGTTGTTTGACTCCGTTCTGTCAGCCTCGACTCTGCACGGAGTGATACATCCACTAGATCAAATTTAAACACTTCTTCCTCCTCAGCCGCTCACAAAGCAACATCGCTTATAAAGCCGCCTATCCGCCAAGATGACACACAGTAATGCATTTGCATTGTGCAATGCAAATGCATTACTGCACCTTTTTAAATTATTCTTCCCAGCACCGAAACTTTCCTCCCTGCCCCAGCGAACTGAACTAATGAGACATCCAAATCGGAACTTCCATACATCGCAGGAGCAAAAAAATGAAACGCATCAAATCCCTCGTTTGTACCCTGACCATGACCGCAGCGCTGGGTCTTTCGGCCTTTAACGCCGGTGCCGCATTGCCGGTGGGCGCGAAAGCGCCGAACTTCGAACTGCAGGGCGCGTTGGCCGGTAAGCCGTTGACCTTCTCGCTGGAAAAGGCGCTGCAAAAAGGTCCGGTGGTGCTCTATTTCTTCCCGGCGGCATTTAGCGCGGGTTGTACCATTGAAGCGCACGATTTTGCTGAAGCCACAGACAGCTTCAGCAAAATGGGTGCCACGGTAATTGGCGTGACCGCGGGTAATACCGATCAGGTCAGCGATTTCTCTAAACTCGAGTGCCGCGATAAATTCACCGTTGCCGCCGATCCTGGTGCGAAAGTGGCGGCGCAGTATCAAACCACCATGCAGATGAAAGGTAAAACCCTGTCCGATCGCACCTCTTACGTGATCGCGCCCGATGGCGACATTCTGCTGAGTTACACTGACAGAAACCCGGACACACATATTGAGAAAGCGCTTGCCGCCGTGAAGCAGTACGACGCTTCTCACCCGCAAACTCATTAAGTAAAGAGGCCAGCGATGTTAACCGCCATGCTGGCCGCCTTCATCGGCGGCATCATTCTGAACTTAATGCCCTGCGTGTTTCCGGTGATCTCGCTGAAAGCGCTCGGCCTGTTGCGCCATACCGATAACGCCGCCAGCGCGCGTCGCGAAGGCTTGGGCTTTTTACTCGGCGTTGTGGTGACCATGATGGCGCTGGCCGGCATCCTGCTGGCGGCACGCGCTGGTGGTGCGGCGGTTGGCTGGGGTTTCCAGCTACAATCGCCGTTGGTGATCACCTTGCTGTCGCTGGTGATCCTCGCCGCCGCGCTCAATTTGCTCGGCGTGTTTGAAGTGGGCTTATCCGTGCAGCGCGTCGGCTCGGTTGATGTTGGTCGCGGTGCCTTTACGCGTTCGGCGTTGACCGGTGCGCTGGCAATCGTCGTCGCCACGCCGTGCGCCGCACCCTTTATGGCGAGCGCCATTGGTTATGCGTTGGTGCAGCCGCCTGCCGTCGCCTTAGTGATCTTCTTTGCGCTGGCCATCGGCTTCGCCGCACCGTTCACGCTAGTTTCACTGTTCCCGGCGCTGGCGAAATTCCTGCCGCGTCCCGGCGCATGGATGGATGTATTGAAACGCGGTCTGGCGTTCCCGATGTTTGGCGCGTATGCCTGGCTGGTGTGGGTGCTGGCGCAGCAAGCGGGAAGCGCGGCGCTGGCCACCTTGCTGGCCGCTTCCGTGGTGGTCGCCTTCGCCGGCTGGTTGTACGGCATGGCGCAACATCGCCACTTTGCCGGTAAAAGTCATAAGATGCTGTTTGCCGTTACGGCGCTGCTGATTATCGCGGTGATCGCCCCGTTGCCAACGCTGATCAAACCCGGCGCAGGCCTGGCGGGCGATCAGTTGACGGCGGAAGTGACCAAAGCCAAATGGACGCCGCAGGCGGTTGAAGCGCAGCGCGGTCACGGGAAAGCGATCTTTGTCGATTTCACCGCATCCTGGTGCATCACCTGTCAGGTGAATGAAAAAACCTCGCTCTCAACCCAGGCGGTGAAAGAGGCCATCGCTAAAACCGGCACGCTGTACATGGTGGCAGATTCCACTAAATTTAACCCGGACGTGGATGACACCATGAGTGAATTTGGTCAGGGCGGATTACCGATGTATCTGGTTTACCCTGCCGACGGCGGACCGCCCAAAGTGCTGCCGCAGGTGCTGACACCGAGTATTGTGGTGAACGCACTGAACCAGGCGAGCAAGAAGGCGTAAGAACAACAAGGCGGATTATGCAAACAAGCGATAGCGCGCGTGAAGGTTGGCCCGCGCTAATGGAACAGGCGCAGGCGGGCGATCAGCTCGCCTATACCCGACTGCTGAAAGCGCTGGTGCCGGTGATTCGTTCGCAAACACGCAAACAGATCGCCGATGATGCACTGGTAGAAGATGTGATTCAGGATGTGCTGCTAACGGTGCATCGGGTGCGTCACACCTATGATCCTGCCTACCCTTTTTTACCCTGGCTGATGGC
Source organism: Pantoea sp. SO10 (assembly GCF_005281435.1). NCBI lineage: Bacteria > Pseudomonadati > Pseudomonadota > Gammaproteobacteria > Enterobacterales > Erwiniaceae > Pantoea > Pantoea sp. SO10. Next base: position 548,673 of record NZ_CP040096.1, on the reverse strand, counting down.
GATTATCTCGGCGCGCGCGATTGATGCGCTGCGGCGACGTGGCCGCCATCAGCAGTGGGAAGTTAACAACGCTATCGTGCCGGAAGCCGCCAGTGCGCCAGACGCACCGCGACAGGACTCGCAGGAAGAGCTGGCCGGATATCTGCGCCAGCTCCCTTCGCGTCAGCGCGAAATTGTCGAACATGTGCATCTGCGCGAAATGAGCCTGACGGAAGCGGCCGCGCATAACAATCTGAGTGTGGCCGCGGTGAAATCGCTGCTGCACCGCGCGCTGACCAATCTGCGCCGCTTTGGAGCCAATCATGACCGATCATGACCTGTTAATTGAAAAACTCGGGCGCGAGATGCGACCGGTTAAACCGCTGCGATCCACTAGCTGGCGCGTTATCACCTGGCTGTTGCTGGCATTGCCCTGCGGCATTGCCGCCAGCTTTCTGGTGCAGCGCAGTTTCACCGACTGGGCGCAGCCGGGCGCGCTGCAGGCGATCTTGCAGCTGGTGCTGGCCTTTGTGCTCGGCACGCTGGCAATCCGCAGCGCCTTCAACATGAGCATCGCCGGACGCCGCAGTATCAGCTGGAAAGCGCTACTGCCGATTGGCCTGCTGTGGCTCGGCATGAGCATCAGCCAGATTCCCGGTGAAGTGCCGATCGAACATGACAATGACAGCGCGCGCTGCTTTACCTTTCTGCTGGTGGTCAGCACACCGATGATGGTGCTGATGATCGCCAGCCTGCGGCGCACCCGCGCACTGCATCCGGTGCGCAGCCTGGCGATGGCCGGTTTGGGCGTCTCCTGCATGGCGGTCACGCTGCTGGCATTTTGCCATCCGGTGCATCTGCATCCGCTGGATTTTGTCATGCATCTGGCGGCGATAGCGACGATTGTGGCGATGACGGTGCTGGTGGGGAAACGTTGGGTGACGTTGAAGTGAGTCGAGTGAAAGAGTGCAATGGTTAAGTTAATTCTTTGGTGTGGTATTTCCGCGCAAAAGATTAAAAATCGGCTCACTCACATTGTAAATACGCTATTTCTAAACTATAGAATAATAGCAATATAATTACATTCCCATCAATTACCTCATCCAAGGATACGTATGAAAAAGTTAATTTTCGTATTATTAGCAAGCTCGGTATCTTTCAGCTCACTCGCCGCAGACCTGATGAGCAAAGTTGAGTTTGAAAAGGTAAAAGATCAATATGTAGAGGTAGGGAACATTTCCACCTCAGGTGAAACGGATCCCGCCAGCGCCAGAGAGGAACTGTCTAAATTGGCTGAAGAAAAAGGCGGCGATATCTTTGTCGTAACCTCCGCGAATACCAATAACAAAATACATGGTACCGCCATCGTTTATAAGAAAAAGTAAGTTCCCATTTTGCCTCAGTATAAACTTAAAAACCTGGCTTATGCTGGGGCATTATTTTCAATAAATTAAATTGCCGATCCGGTTGCCTGACAATAAAGCGGATAGTGAGTCGCTATATTTTAATGATGCAAAAGCGGCCCCTATGAGCCGCCCTTTTTAATCAAAATTTACTGCGGAATCACTTTCTCCGCTTTCAGTCGATCAAATAACTGCGTAAATGAATCCAGCGTTGAACGATAACCGGTGAAGCCCGCTTTGCGGCTCTTACTCATATCGGTGAACGCTTCCATTGGGCGTCCCAAATCCGCGTCGGTATGCCACCATGATGCCAGTTTAGTGATGTCCGCTTCACGCAATTGATAACGTGCCGCCACCTCGCGCCACGTTTCAGCCCCATCCTGCATGCGTCCTTCCAGTGGCATCATCTGCGCCGGATACTCCGCCGCTTCCACGCCAAAGTAAGCCGCCAGACGTGGCCACAACCAGTTCCAGCGGAACACATCGCCGTTCACCGCGTTGAAATCCTGATTGGCCGCTTCTGCCGCAGTTGCGGCCCACAGCAGCTGTTCCGCCAGCAAACCCGCGTCGGTCACGTCGGACACACCGTTCCACTGCTCTGGCGAACCCGGGAAGATAAACGGCAAACCTTGCTCGCGGCACAGCGTGGCATACACCGCCAGCGTCTGTCCCATATTCATCGCGTTACCCAGCGCAAAGCCCACAATCGAGTGTGGACGATGTACGCTCCAGCGATAGCCATATTTCTCCGCACCGGCAAACACCTCGTCTTCCTGCGCGTAATAGAAGTTATCGACCGGCTGGCGGCCCTGCTCTTCGCGGAATGGCGTCACCGGCACTGCGCCTTTACCGTAGGCTTCGAACGGGCCGAGGTAATGCTTCAGGCCGGTCACCAGCGCCACATGCGATCCCTTCAGACGCTCGCCCAGCGCTTCGATGACGTTACGCACCATACCGCCATTGACGCGGATATTCTCTTTTTCATTTTCCTGGCGCGACCAGACGCTGAAGAACAGCGCATCCGGCTGCTCTTCTGCCAACGCAGCACGCACTGCGTCTGCATCCGTCAGATCGGCGGTTAGGCTGCGGCAACCTTCCGGCACTGCGCCACGTCCGCGCGATAAACCGCTGACCTGCCAACCTTCGCGCTGCAATTTTTCCGCCAGCGCACGTCCAATCACACCGCTAATGCCTACAATCAATGCCTGCTTTTGCATTTCAATTCTCCTTGGTTTCAGTAATGATAAGTTTAATAGAGAATTTAATTCCTATCATTGGCATTAATTCACGGCATTCATAACCTGAGTTCACGAATCCATGCACGATCAGCGCCTGAAAGATATCGTTCCTTTTGTTGCCAGCGTCGAGGGCGGCAGCTTTGCCGCCGCCGCTGAGCGCCTGCATCTCACGGGTTCGGCGGTGAGCAAAAGCGTGACGCGGCTGGAAACCCGCCTGGGTTCGCGCCTGCTGGAGCGCACCACCCGCAGCCTGAAACTCACCGACGCCGGAAACGCCTATTACCAAACCTGTTTACGCATTATGGAGGAGCTGGCAGAAGCCGAAGCGGTGCTGGCGGCGCAGCGCACCATTCCTTCCGGCCGCTTACGTTTAGCGGTGCCGAACACCTATGGACGCCTCGGCGTGATGCCGCTGCTGATTCCGTTTTGCCACCAGCATCCGGATGTGGAGCTCAATCTGACTTTTTCCGATCGCTTTATCGATCTGTTTGATGAGGGGATTGATGTTGCGGTGCGCATTGGTGGATCGCCGGATCTGCCCGCCTCGCTGGGCTGTCGCCAGATGGGCCGCGAACGCATGGTATTTTGCGCATCCCCCGATTATCTGGCGCGCGTGGGTCGGCCCACCAGCGAAGCCGAATTGTTGCAGCATCAGGCGATCATGTATGAACGTGTCGATGGCAGCACCAAGCCGTGGCTGTTCACCACGGAAGATGGCTATCCGCACTGGCGTAACCTGCCGCACCGCATGGCGCTGGGTGATGTGGATGCGCAGATGCAGGCGCTGTGTGCCGGATTAGGCGTAGCGCAGATGCCATCGTGGCTGGTGCGTGAACCGCTGGCGCGCGGTGAGCTGGAGATTATTCTGCCCGAGCAGCAGCCGGACGGCCTGGCCTTGACGCTGATTTGGCCGCGCCGCAAGCAGCTGCTACCCAAAGTGGATGCGTTGCTGGCGGCGTTAGAGGGATTGCAGATCAGATAGAAACATAAGGTCAAAAGCGCGCGATGAATCGCGCCGCTATCCCTCTGCACACCTGGCGTAGCGGCGCAATTTATTGCGCTTTTCTTGATATCAACGGTGATTCAACCGGCGCGACAACCTGTCGCCAAAGAACTGCAGCACCGTCACCAATGCCACCAGCACCACAATCACCGTCAGCATCACCTGCATATCAAAACGCTGATAACCATAACGATACGCCAAATCGCCCAAGCCGCCCGCACCAATCGCGCCGGCCATCGCCGAGGCGTTAATCATCGTCACCAGCGTAATGGTAAACCCGCTCACAATGCCGGGCCGCGCTTCGGGTAATAAGACATGCCAGATAATATGCCAGCGATGAAAACCCATCGCCTGCGCCGCTTCGGTCAGCCCTTTATCCACTTCGCGCAGGCTCACTTCGGCGATACGCGCAAAGAACGGCGTCGCCGCCAGCGTCAGCGGCACCACCGCCGCCCACACGCCGTAGGTGGTGCCGACGATCCAGCGGGTAAAGGGAATCAGCGCCACCATCAGAATCAAAAACGGGATCGAGCGGAACAGGTTCACCACCCAGCCCAGCACGCGATTCAGCAGCGGGCTGGGAAACAGATCGCCGCGTCCGGTTACCACCAGAATCACCGCCATCGGCAAACCCAGCGCCAGCGCCAGCAGCGACGACACGCCCACCATCAGCAGCGTATCCAGCAGCCCAATCCATAAACGATCAATAGCCAGTGACATAGCCCGGTATCTCCAGTTGATCCGCAATCGGGGTTAAAAGCGTCCGCGCGGTGTCAGCGTCATGCTGCGCATCAAGCAGCAGCAACATTTGCCCGGTCGGTTTGCCGTCCACCCACTCCACCGCGCTATACATTAACGTCAGTTCCCCGCCAACCCGTGCGCTTAGCGCCGCCAAATCCGGCTGTGCGCCCTGTCCGGTGTAGCGCAACCGCACCAGCAGACGCGAATCGCCACGCTCGCGCGTCGGCGTCAGCAGCGGTTGAATCGCTTCCGGCAGCGCGCTGAACTGCGGATTGAGCAGCTGTCGCGTAGTCTCTTGCTGCGGATCGCTGTACACCTGCCACACCGGCCCGCGCTCAATGATTTCGCCCTGATCGATCACCGCCACCTGATGGCAGAGATCGTGCACCACGTCCATTTCATGGGTAATCAGCACAATGGTGATGTGACGCTGTTGATTGATCTTCTTCAGCAGCGCCAGAATCGAGCGCGTGGTTTCCGGATCGAGTGCCGAGGTGGCTTCATCACACAGCAGCAATTCGGGATCGTGCACCAGCGCGCGCGCAATGCCTACGCGCTGCTTTTGCCCGCCGGACAATTGCGCTGGCCACGCGTGCTGGCGCTGCTCAAGGCCCACCAGCGCCAGCAGTTCATCCACTTTGCGCCGCCGCTCCGCCGCAGGCACGCCCGCCACTTTCATCGGCAGCTCGATGTTTTCCCGTACCGTTTTCGCCGACAGCAAATTGAAGTGCTGGAAAATCATGCCGGTACCGCGTCGCCAATCCACCAACTGACGATCGCTCAGCGTACCGAGGTCAATCCCGTCAATCACCACCTGACCGCGAGTAGGCTTTTCCAGCCGATTAAGGCAGCGGATCAGCGTCGATTTACCGGCCCCGCTACGGCCAATGATGCCGAAAATCTCGCCGCGCTTAACCTGCAGATCGACCTCTTTCAGCGCATCCTGAGTTTGGCCGGGATAGCGTTTACTCAAACCACGAATCTGCACGTGGATTTTCCCTGCCGTCTCGGCCGTCGGTGACAGCAACGCATCGCGCTCGCCGGGTAGCGTCAGGCTCACCATGCTTACTGGCTCCAGCCCGGCTGATACAGCTTGCCGTAAAAGTCATCCAGCTTGGCGCGCACCACCGGCGAATGCTGGTAGATATCAACGAACTTCGCCAGGCGCGGATCGTTCTGATGACCGTCGCGGATCACGAACTGAATCACGTATTCCGGATGTTCCAGGCCATCAAACAGCAGCGCATTGTTCGGATCGATGGTCTTCGACAGGCGCAGATAGTGCGGATAACCCTACGCTAAATCGACTTCATCCAGCGAACGCGACAGCTGCACCGCTTCCACTTCGATAATCTTCAGATGCTTCGGATTGCTGACAATGTCATCTACGGTAGATTTGAGGCCCGCGCCCGGTTTTAAGCTAATCAGCCTGGCTTTTTGCAGCAGCAGCAGGCCGCGCGCGCCGTTAATCGGATCGTTGGCAATCGCCACCGTGCCGCCATCGGGGATCTGGTCAATCGCGGTATGTTTTTTCGAATAGAGCCCGATGTTGTTGATGATCGCCGGCGCGTACGGCACCAGATGGAATCCGCCCTGCTGATTGGCATTCTCCAGGAACGGTTTGTGCTGGAACAGGTTCACATCGATATCGCCGTTTTCCACGCTGACGTTCGGCGCGGTCCAGTCGGTGAACTCCACCAGCTCAACGTTCAAACCCTGTTTTTTCGCCTCAGCCACCGCGATTTCCAGCGGCGGCGCAAAGGCTGCTGTAGTACCGACTTTCAGCGGCCCGCTGTAGTTTTCGGCGGCGACGGCGCTAAACGCCAGCAGTGCGACGCTGGCAGCCAGCGCAAAATGACGTGCAATGTTCATATCAGATCCCTGAGGTTAAATTAACGAAGGTTAACGCCGTCGCGCCAGCGCGCCGCCGGATGGCGATCGGGCAAGCGGTCCTGCTGTTGAAAAATTTTCTGCCGCAATGAACCGGGCTGATACGCGGTCTTGAAGCGGCCGCGCTGCTGTAATTCCGGCACCACCAGATCGATAAAATCGCGGTAGCTCTGCGGATTAAGGATGCGCGTCAGGTTAAAGCCGTCGATATCGCCTTCGTCGATCCACTTAATCAGCGCATCCGCGACCTGGCTCGGATTGCCAACGATCAGCGGATAGCGGCTGCCCATCGCGTGCTGCTCCAGCAAACGACGCCGCGTCCAGCCGCTAAAGGCTTTGCTCACCGATTCTATGGCGCGCGTGTCGCCGGTCTGAATCGGCTCATCGAGTTCGAATGCCGCCAGATCGAGGCCAATCGAACTGGAGAAGTGCGCGATGCCGGCTTCCGGGCTGGCGTAGGCGAGGTAGCTTTGATGCTTCTCCTGCGCTTCACGTTCGGTAGGCGCGACAATCACGCTAACGCCCATAAAGATGCGCAGATCGTCAGGATGGCGTCCGGCGTCCACCGCCGCCTGGCGCAAGCGCGCCGATTGCTCGCGCATCGCTGCCGGTGACGCGGCATTCACAAAGCTGCACTCGGCGTGACGTCCGGCGAACTGCACGCCGCGCGCCGAGGAACCGGCCTGAAACAGCAGCGGCGTGCGCTGCGGCGACGGGCTGCTCAGGTGATAACCCTGCACCTGATAGAACTCGCCCTGATGATTGATTTGGCGGATTTTATTGGCATCGGCGTAGCGACGATTGGCTTTATCCTGCACCAGCGCATCATCCTGCCAGCTGCCTTCCCACAGCTTGTAGGTGACATCGAGAAACTCATCGGCCTGATCGTAGCGGCGATCGTGCGCCAGCAGCTGTTGCTGGCCCATGGCACGCGCGGCGCTATCGAGATAACCGGTGACGATGTTCCAGCCGATGCGCCCTTTGGTCAGGTGATCGAGCGTGGAAAGGCGGCGCGCGAACGGATACGGCGCTTCATAACTCAGGTTGGCGGTGACGCCAAAACCCAGATGCTGCGTAACGCTGGCCATGCCGGAAATCAGCATCAGCGGATCGTTCACCGGCAGCTGAATTGACTCTTTGGCGGTCAGACCAATGCCTTGCTGATAGACGTCATACACGCCGAGAATATCGGCGATAAACAGCCCATCAAACAGCCCGCGCTCCAGCAAACGCGCCAGATCCAGCCAGTAATCCAGCGAGTTGAAATCCACTGAACGATCCTGTGGATGGGTCCACATACCGTGATGAATGTGCCCAACGCAGTTCATATTGAAGGCGTTGAGCAGAATCTGTTTGTGGCTCATATCGTCCCCCGACGCGGCGGCAACACGCCATTCAGCAGGTAGTTGCCGATGGCCGGATATTTCCAGCGCACCGGATCGTGCAAGGTGTGGGTACGCGCATTGCGCCAGTGGCGGTCAAAGTTGTGCTCACGCAGGCTGGATCGCGATCCGCCAAGTTCAAACAGCAGATTGCTGGCCTCTAGCGACACGTCCGTGGTCCAGGCGCGCGCTTTGGCAACTTCCACCGACGCCAGCGCCACGTTTTCAGCGCTGGGATCGCGCTGCGCCACGTCAACCGCATCACCCGCAATCGCCAGCAGCGCATCGCCGGCGCTCAAACGTGCGGCCAGACGACCGGTGCGATCAAGCGTCAGCGGATCGTCGCTCGCACGATCGACGCCGCTGTCCGGCCACGGCCGCGCGCGTTGACGCAGGAAATCGAGCATGTCGTCAAACGCCGCCCGCGCGATGCCCTGATCGATAGCCGCATGCATAATCTGCGCAAAGGGCCCAACGGTGCTCGGACGCTCAAACGCCGTCTGGAACGGCACCACATCTTCCGGCGCAATCGCTACGTCGCGGAACTGCACGCTGCCGCTGCCGGTGGTGCGCTGACCGAAGCCGCTCCAGTCATCAATCACGTTGACGCCGTGCTGATGACGCGGCACAAACACCAGCTGCTCTTTGCCATCATCAGCAATCGCCAGCGTCGGAATACGGTCGGCATACAGCGCGCCGGTGCAGTAAAACTTGTTGCCGTTGAGGCGCAATCCTTCCGCCTGCTGCGAAACCGCCGTAGAACGCTGATGCGCGGCGGGCGAACTGAATTCCGCCAGCGCGTTGCCGTGATGCACGCCTGCCAGCACTTCGGCGTAGAGCCGCTGTTTCTGCGCCTCGCTGCCGTTGATGCGCAACACTTCCAGCGCGTAAAAATGGTTCTGCGGCACCTGACCAATCGAACCGTCGGCGGCGCTCAAAAGCACGAAAATCTCTGCCAGTTCGGCGGTAGAAATCTCAATGCCGCCAAAGTCACGCGGCACGGTGATGGCGCCGAGTCCGGATTGAAAAAGCTGCTGCAACTCGGTGTGCGGCAGTTCACGTTCGCGGTCGCGCTGGGCAGAACCGGCACGAAAACGCTCCGCCAGCTCCTGCGCGACCTGCAACGCCTGCTGGGCATTCTCAATGCGCGTCGCGCGCTGTTTAGGCAATACCTGCGTCATGGTTGCTCCTTAAATCCACGCATGACGCGCAGGCAGCGCATCATTGAGGTAATAGTTGCCGATGGCATGAGTTTTCCAGCGCACCGGATCGTGCAACGTGTGGGTGCGCGCATTGCGCCAGTGACGATCGAGACCGTGGCGCAGCAAGGTGCCGCGACTGCCGCCCCATTCCAGCAGCTTCTCACTGGCACGCAGCGCCACTTCGGTGGTCAGCACTTTGGCTTCCGCTACCGCAATCGATGCGCGTGCGCAGTTTTCGGCGGTCAGCGCCTGTTGATCGATGCTATCGAGTACCCGGGCAGCACGAGCCAGCAGCGCGTTGGCGGCGCTCAGTTCGGTGCTGATGCGGCCCACGTCGGCGAGGATGTACGGATCGTCGGCATTGCGGCTGACATTGGCATCCACCCAAGGTCGCGAGCTGCTGCGCACAAACTCCAGCGCCTCATCCAGCGCACCTTGCGCAATGCCCGCATCAATCGCCGCCTGAATCAGCTGAGAAACTGCGCCGCGCAGCGTCGGTTTTTCAGCGGGAGGCAACGACATCAATAACGCCGGATCAACCACAACCTGATGCAACTTCACCGTACCGCTGGCGGTAGTGCGCTGGCCAATACCGGACCAGTCATCCACAATTTCCACGCCCGGCGTCGGCAGCGGAATAAAGGCCATTTTCGGCTGCTGATCGTGCATCGCCGTGGTGACCAGAATGTCGGCGAACAGCGCGCCGGTAGAGTAGAACTTCTCTCCGGTGAGTTGCACGCCGTGTGACGTTGTCACTAGCTGCGCCTGTACGTCTCGCGTATGTTTGGTGTTTTTCTCCGGTCCGCCGTTACCCAGACGTTTGCCCTGCACTACCGCGCTCAGCAGCCGCTGCTGTTGCGCGGCAGAACCTTCGCCAAGGATGAACTGGATCAGACCAAAGTGGTTTTGCGGGATTTGCCCCAGCGAGGGATCGCTGGCGGAGATCAGACGAAACACTTCGGCCATGGTCTGGTACGACAAACCCGCACCACCCAATTCGCGCGGCACGCTGATGCTGCCAAGTCCCAACGCGGTGAACTGGTTGAGCAGCGCGATGGGGTAAATGCGCTGCTGGTCGCGCTCGACTGCGCCACTTTTCGCCTGCCCGGCCAGATGGCGTGCGGCGGCGATGGCTTCTTCATCGCTGTTTAATACCGCTGCGCGGTTAATAATCTCGTCACTGTTTTGCGTCATAGCTGATTTCACTTTTACTGCACAGCGAAGTGTAAGCCTGCACTGAAAAAATCAGCAGGCCGTGGAATGAATAATGGATTGAAAGCGATGATAATCAGCGGGGTTAAAGCAAGTAAATAGCGCGGTTATGCTATATCCGGCAATGCGTTGCCATTATTAAGCTATGGATTTATTGAAGCACAACAACAGGCTAGCGGCGGCGCTGCGGGCAATTAGCAAGTATAAAAAAGCGGCGAGTAATTCTTAAGATCAAATAACGCTAAGAAAAGTTTAATTCCGCAAATAATGTAGCGGCGCGATTTATCGCGCGTTGATGTTTAACTTTCAAAAACGCGCGATAAATCGCGCCGCTACGGATGGTGCGGAATTTAAAAGCGGCGCGAAATATTAATTATTTAATTGCGCATCAAACTGCGCGGCAGCTAAACTGCGGGTGGATTCGCTTTTCACACTATGCGGAATCTGCACGCTATCGATCAACTTCGCCAGCTGATAGGTTTTCACCGTCTCATTTTGCGTTAGCTGCTGCGCATAATTCGCGGTCAAATCCCCTTTCTTATTCTGCGTCACCGAGGTCTGGCTGCGCTCTTCATCATCGATCAAATGATACTTATAGTTTTGCGACGACTTCTGTTCGGTCAACTTCGCCGCTGAGACAGAATCCAGCGCGGTGTGGAAGCTGGCCTTGAGTTTAAACAGCGTTTGCTGGGTCAAATCCTGGGTATTACCATGCGTTTGCGTAGCGGTTTTTTGCGCCACGTTCAGGGAGAAGGTGTCTTGCTCTTCCGGCTTATACGGATTACCGGAAACCGGCGTCTGCTGATAGCTCGCCGAGAAGTCCGCCAGTCCGCTGATTGCGCCGTTCTTCGCCGCATTGGCATCAATCGACTTCACACGCTGCGTGTTGATGCTTTCAGCCGCTTTGCCTTCGGTGGTATTGAGCGCGCGGAAGCTGGCTTTAAACAGCGTCAACATGTCGCTATCGCCGTGACCGCGCGAGGCGGCCTGATCAAATTTGCTGCTCCACCGATCCAGCGCCGCTGCCTGCTGTGCCGCGCTGCCCGCCTGCGTCAGTTTCGAAACATCGGTATCGAGTTTGATGCTGACATCTCCGTTGTGGAAGCCGAGCCAGCGTGCCTGATCGTCGGCATGCAAGTTCAGCGACTGCGTGACGTTATTGCCATTACGCAGATCGGTCTTCAAATCGACGCTTTTCAACACTGAAGTGTCGAACTTCATCAGATCGCTGATATCGAGTTTGGTGGTGCTGCCATCCAGGCCATCCAGCGCCTTCTGCAAACCGGCGGATAGCTGACCCATCGCCGCCGCTTCAACGTTGCTGAGCTGGCCGCCGCTGGTTTTCAGCTCCACCACCATGCCGACATGTTGACGCGTCATCTGCAAACTCACCTGCACGCCAGATTGGGTAGTAATGGTCAGCGCCAGCGCACTTTGGCTGCTGCTCCGCGCACCATCTACCGCTTCCGTCGCTGGCACGCTTAAGGTTACGTCGCCGCGATGGCTGGCCAGATTACTCAATAAGGTGCTGCCGAGACCGTTCATACCGACGCCGCTGGCGTGCGCGGCACCGTTGAGCTGCGCCTGCAAGCTGCTAGTGACATCGACGGAACTCTTGACCTGCGCGGGCTCGATTTTGTAGATCGCGGCGATGGCATCACTCGCCTCGCTGAAGGTGACTTTGGTCGACGCTTCCGCCGTCAGAGCGTTTTGCGCGGATTTGTTGTTCACCGCCGGCGTCACCACCGCATTCGATGCGATTAAATTTCTCAGTACGCTGCTGCCAATCCCATTTAGCATGAAAATAATCCTCGTTGTGTACTATTGCTGAGAGTTATCGGCGAAATGTTCAGCGGCTTTAATGGTTTTTGCCCTCACCTAACCCTCTCCCATGAACGGGTGAGGGAACCGATTATGCACCGTCTGCTCTCTCTCCCGCCTGCAGAAGAGGGCTGGGGTGAGGGAAATGCATTGGCAGTTCTGACATAACATCTGTCCGCCTAAACACAGCCGTACTTCACGCAGTGACTTAGGTTATTCATCAACACATCTCTCACTCACGAGGTAAGGTCACGATGAATAACCTGCATTACAAAAGCTTGCTGGAAATTGGCCGCTTGATTCAGTCGGGCGAAATCTCTTCGGTAGACGTCACGCAAACCCTGCTGACGCGCATTAATACGCTCGATCGCGACTTACACAGCTACTTCTACGTGATGCGCGACAGTGCGCTGCAACAGGCGGCCGAAGCCGATGCCGAAATAGCCCAGGGCAAAATGCGCGGTCCGCTGCACGGCGTGCCGATCGCGCTGAAAGATCTGATCTGGACCAAAGACGCGCCCACCAGCCACGGCATGATCATCCACAAAGATCGTTACCCTTCAGAAGACTCCACCGTGGTGGAGCGCTTCCGCGCGGCGGGTGCGGTGATTCTCGGCAAGCTGACGCAAACCGAAAGCGCCTTCGCCGATCATCATCCTGATATCACCCGGCCCAATAATCCGTGGGGCAGCGCGCTGTGGACCGGCGTCTCCTCCAGCGGATCCGGCGTCGCCACCGCCGCAGGGTTATGCTTCGGCTCAATTGGCACCGATACCGGCGGATCGATTCGTTTTCCCTCCAACGCCAACGGCCTGACCGGCATTAAACCGACGTGGGGCCGCGTCACGCGTCACGGTGCCTGTGAACTGGCGGCATCACTGGATCATATCGGCCCGATGGCACGTAACGCCGCCGATGCCGCCGCCATGTTGCAGGCGATTGCCGGTCGCGATGATAAAGATTCCACCTCCAGCAGCGAGCCGGTGCCCGATTATCTGGCGCTGATGACGCGCGGCATCAGCAAGATGCGTATCGGCGTTGATAAAAGCTGGGCGCTTGAGAAAGTCGACGAGGAGACGCGCGCTGCGCTGCAATCGGCGATCGCCACCTTGAGTTCGCTCGGCGCGACGCTGGTAGATATCACCTTGCCCGATACCGAAAAAGCCGCCGCCGAGTGGAGCGCACTCTGCGCCGTGGAAACCGCGCTGGCGCATGAAGAGACCTATCCGGCGCAGAAAGATCACTACGGTCCGGGCCTCGCTGGTCTACTGGATCTCGGTCACAGCGTTACCGCGCTGGAGTATCAACGTTTGCTGCTCAGCCGTGCGGCGCTGCGCGGCGATATCTCCGCGCTCTTTACTCAGGTTGATCTGATTCTGGCACCCGCTACCGCGTATGCCGGATTGACCTGGGACACCATGACCCGTTTTGGTACCGATCAGGCACTGTTTAACGGCGTGCTGCGCTATACCAGTGCATTCGATGCCAGCGGTCATCCCACCATCACCCTGCCGTGCGGCAAAACCGCAGGCGGCGCGCCGATTGGCTTCCAACTGGTGGCAGCACATTTCGCCGAAACCACCATGATTCAGGGCGCGTGGGCCTTCCAGCAGGTCACCGACTGGCATAATCAGCATCCTGCGTTGTAAATCTGCGTCGTTTGCCGCCCCGATAGCTTTGGGGCGGTCATTTCACCCGCTCATGGCCTGAAACTTGCTTCAACTTCCTTACTTCCGCCCTTTTTCGCCATGTTTAGGGGATGCTGATATGAAAGAGCTTTTCACCACCGACGATCTCGATAACCGTCATCGCTTCGATGCCTGGCGTGATGCGGTGTGCTCGCGGCTGATCAACGCCCAAGCGCGACAGATGCATTCAGGCACTTTTTCCGGCAGCTTTGCCTATTCGATGCTCGGTCACATGGATATTGCCAATCACGTATCGCATACCGCGCTGATGTGGCAACGCACAGCAGAATGCATCCGCCGCCATCCTAATCACGATTTCTATCTGGGCTATGTCTGCGCCGGCAGCGGCACGCTGCGGCAGAATGGCCATCAATCACGCGTCAGCGCCGGCGATGTGGTGATTTACGATGCTGCCACGCCGTTTGATTTTACGATGGAGAAGGTGGCGATCAATATCGTGCATCTGCCACGTCACATCATGGAGAAGGAAGCGCCTGCCACCGCCAAACTGGCGGGCAAAACGCTGGATCTCACGCGCCCCGGCATGGCATCGCTCAAACTGCTACTGCAGGAAGCGTTTGTGTTTAATCCCGACCGCGAGAACCCGTTTCTGGCCGAGCAGTTTGCTAACACGCTGCTGAATATGATTTCGGTGAGCGTCAATTTGCAGCACAGCGAAGAGGCGCTGAAGCCGGATCTCTATTCACGCGTAATGAGTTTTCTGCGTCACAACCTGCAGGAGCCAGAGCTGTCGGTGGCGCAGATCGCCAATGCGCATCATGTCTCGCCGCGCACTATCAGCCGGGTGTTTGCCGCCCACGGCACCACGCCGATGAACTTCCTCTGGCAGGAGCGTTTGCAGGCGTGTCATCGCATTCTCGCCGAAGGCAAAGCGCGCAATATCACCCAGGTGGCGTTGGATCACGGCTTCAGCGATATGTCGCACTTCAGCCTGGCGTTCCGCAAAACCTTTGGTTATACGCCCAGCAGCCTGTTACGGCAGCCGGACGCGCCGCTACTTTTGTAGCGTGGTGATCACGCGCTCGGCGGTGTATTCCATGCTGCTGCGCGTGTTCATCGCTTCACTGCGCATCAAGCGATACGCTCCCGATTCATCCAGCCCGAAGGTTTGCATCAGCACGCTTTTGGCCTGCGCCAGTCGCTCACTACGCGCTTGACGCGCCTGCTGTACCGCACGCAACCGCTGCTGATGACGCACGGTTTTTAGCGTGCCAATCATTTGCACAATCAAGGCAAACGGATTGAGTTCACGCGCAGCGATGGCATTCGGCTGGAGTTGCAGTAGTAGCGGAAACAACCGCGCGTTGTGGCTATCCGCCAGCGCGATGATGGGAATATCCCTTTCGCGCGCACTGATAAACAGCGCGGTTAACAGTGGCTGCTGATGCATATCGATCGCCACCACCAGCAGCTGCGTATCCGTGGAGAGTGAAGCGGCAGGCGGCCAGCTGTGCTGCGCGTGACAGCCCAACTGCGTCAGCGAGGCGCAAAACGCGCGCACGCTCTGTGAATCAGGATGGAAAATATGCAGCCGGACACCAGAAAGCGTTGCCAGTAATGATTGTTCAGTCATGCTTCACCCTATGCGCATCCCGAATGAGGAAAGCTCACAGTAAGCGAGCGGATGGGTTAACGCTTTGCTGATGCTGCCGGGTGCTGTGTCAGGGCGGACAAGGATGAGGAACGGTTTTGTAGGGTGCGCATTCATGCGCACCTTTTAAATGATGCTCAAACATGAAACCCCAAAAACTGCTCCGCCACGCTGGCGCTCGACTGGGTTTTCGGATTGATCTTCTGCACAATCTGCCCCTTTTCGATCACATGAATCTGGTCTGAGAGCGCGTAAAGAAACTCGATATCCTGCTCCACCAGAATGATCGAAATATCCATCTCATGCCGCAGCCGTCGTAACGTCTCGATAATCTCCTCGCAGATATTCGGTTGAATCCCTTCCGTTGGCTCATCCAGCAGCACCAGCTGCGGCTGGCCGCACAGGCAGCGCGCCAACGCCAATAGCTGCTGCTCGCCGCCCGATAGCGCACCGCCCGGCTGCGCCAGCAGGCGTTTCAGGCGCGGAAAATACGCCAGCATCTGCTCGATAATCTCTCCGGCGCGGGAAAAATGTTTCACGCAGCCCATGCGCAGATTCTCCTCCACCGTCAGCTGCGGGAAAATCTGTCGGCCTTGCGGTACAAAACCGATGCCCGCCACCGCCCGCTGGTGCGCCTGATAACGGGTAATATCGATGCCGTTCAGCGCGATCTGGCCTTGCCAGGCCGGCAGTTCCCCCATAATGGTGCGCAGCAGCGTGGTTTTGCCCATGCCGTTGCGGCCCAGCACGCCGGTAAACGACTTCGCGCCGACAAACAGCTCGGATAAGTTCAGCACCGGAATCTTGTTGTAACCCGAGACCATCTCTTTAATTTCAAGCATGTTTAATCTCCAGATTGCCGAGATACGCCTCTTTCACCCGCGGATTTTGCGTCACCTCGCGGAAGCTGCCTTCCGCCAGCACCGCGCCCTGGTTAAACACCGTCACCTGCTGCGCAATCATGCTGATGAACTCCATATCATGTTCCACCACCACCACCGTGCTCTGCTGATTAATCGCCTTGATCAACTGCGCGGTTTTACGCACTTCCTGATGCGTCATGCCCGCCGCCGGTTCATCCAGCAGCACCAGCTGCGGTTTGGAGATCAGGATCATCCCCAGCTCCACCCACTGCCGCTGACCGTGCGCCAGTTCCGAGAGCACCGCATGTTGCAGATCGACCAGACCGATATCCTCCAGCACCTGTTCTATCGCCGCCGGCAGCGCCGCTTTCGCCAGCTTATTCGCCGCCGCCTGCCACAGGTTTTCCCGCACGCTTAAGCCTTCGAACACGCTCGGCACCTGAGTTTTAATGCCAATCCCCAAACGCGCGATTTCCCATGGCCGTTTGCCGGAGATCACCTGTTCGCGATAGCGGCACTCGCCGCGCGTCGGCGTGACCTGGCCGCTCAGCATCTTGAAGAAAGTGCTTTTGCCTGCGCCGTTGGGGCCGATCAGGCAGCGCAACTCACCTTCACGTAGGGTGAAATCCACCTCTTTCACCGCATGCACGCCGCCAAAACTGACGCCCATTTTGCGGGTTTCCAGTAACACGTTGGCCGTCATGGTTTCACCTCACTGACCTGCGCGCGGCTGGCAGGCGCGGCGGGACGCTTGCGCCGCCACAGACGCTGCAACGTTGGCAGAATGCCGCCCGGAATCAGCAACACAAACACCGCCAGAATCACGCCGAGCACTAAATTGACATCCACGGTGTGCTGCGCGCCCAGCCGCGTCACCATCCACTGCAACAGCACACAGCTGATCACCGGACCCAGCAGCGTGCCGCGGCCACCGACAATCACCCAGATGATGATCTGCGCCGACTGGCTGATGCTAAACACGCCGGGACTAACAAAGGCGCCCCAGTTGACGTACAAACAGCCCGCCAGTCCGGCAATGGCCGCGCCGATGGCGAAGGTTGCCAATTTATGCGCCGGCACGTTGTAGCCGAGCAATCCGGCGCGCTGCTCGTTCTCACGAATCGCCACCACGGTTTTGCCAAAACGGCTCAGCAGCACGAACTTCAGCAAGGCGTAGCACAGCGCCAGACATCCGGCGGTGACCATAAAGATCGCCTCGGGCGATAAAATCGCCTCCGGCTGGAACGGCAGGTTAAGCGTCGGCACCGAAGGAATGCCGTTAAAGCCGCCCAGCAACGCCTCGCCGATGTGGTATTCGCTGCCGGAGGTGGAGTTGACCCAGTTAAACAGCACCAGACTCACCGCCAGCGTGATGGCGCCGAGATAGACATCGCTGACGCCGCCATAAAAAATCACATAGCCGAGCAACAGCGAGAACAACGTTGGCAGCAGTACCGCCATCACCACCGCCCAGGTCGAATCGCCCCAGTTAATGGCGCAAATCGCATAGGTGTAGGCCCCTAAACCGAAAAACGCCGCCTGACCAAAGCACAGGATGCCGCCGTAGCCCCAGATGAACGCCAGGCTGAGCGACAACAAACCCATCACCAGAAACACCGTCAGCGACAGCAAGGTGTAGAGCTCAATCGCGCCTGACAGCCACAGCGCCACCAGCACCATCGCCAGTGAGATGACGATAATCTGGATCTTTTCCGAGAACAGTTTCATTACAGCGATCTCCTGAAGAAGCGTCCGGTGATGCCCTGCGGCAGCAAGCGCAGCAGCACAATGGCGCTCAGCAATAGCGCGACGGCACCAAACACCGGTGTGGAGTAGTACGTCACCAGCTGCGAAATGGTGCCGAATAACGTCGAGGCGGAGAGCGTTCCGGCGATGATGGCGCTACCACCGCCAATCACCGTGATAAAGGCTTTGGCGATAAAGCTGACGCCAATGGTCGGGATCACGCCGGTAATCGGCGCTAACAGCGCGCCGCCTAAACCCGACAGCGCTGCGCCCAGGCCAAACGTCAGGCTGTAGATTTTGCCCGGATTGCTGCCGAGCGCCGCCGCCATGCGCGCATTCTGCATGGTGGCGCGCGCGCATAAACCTAAAGTGGTGAAGCGCAGCAGCAACCACAGCGCGCCGAGCAAGCCGATCGCAAACACAATCATGAACAGCGAATAACCGCTGGTGCTGTAGCTGCCGATGCTGACGCTGGGCAGCGGTGAGCTGATGCCCAGCGTGGTGTTGCCGAACAGCATGGTGGCAGCACCAATCAGCGCCAGACTCAGCCCCCATGTCGCCAGCATGGTATCGATCATCCGCCCGTACAGATGACGGATAATTACGCGCTCGATTACCGCGCCAAACACCCCCACAGTGAGCGGCGCAATCACCAGCATCGAGATCCAGATCGGCACGCCCCACTGATTGGTGGCGAGAATGGCGCTGTAGCCGCCCAGCATCATGAATTCGCCGTGCGCCATATTGACGATTTTCATCATGCCGAACACCACCGCCAGCCCGACGCTCATGATCACCAGCACGGCGATGGCATTGAGCACTTCAATGGCGTAGATAATGAACAGATCCATAGCGGCTCCTGTCACAGCTCAATTTGATACTGTTTGGTATCGCGCGGGTTTTTCTTCAGATCGCACACCATCGCGGTATCCACCGGCGCTTGATCGGTGAAGGTTTGCAGAATTTTCATCTGATGGTTTTCCACTTCGGCGATATGCACATCCAGCGAACAGTGATGCGTCGCCGGATCGACGCTCAGCTTGCCGCTCGGCGAGGTCAGCGTGACGCCGGACTCCAGCGCCTCGATCACCTTCATGCGATCGATATCGCCCGCTTTTCGCACCCCTTCCGCCCAGATCAACATGCCCTGATAAGCGCCCATCGCCAGGTCGCTGATGTAGGGCGTATTGGCGCCGTAGCGCGCATGAAATCGCTCAACGAAAGCTTTGTTTTCCGGCGAGGGGATTTCCTGCATATAGTTGGCGGCAACCAGAATGCCGTTGCTCTCTTCCGGCGACAGAATGATATGTTCGTTGCCGCCGCCAAACACCGTGGAGGCAATCGGGATCTTGCCGCTCATACCAGCCGCATGCCACTGGCGATAGAAGGAGATGTGCGCGCCACCGACCAGCGCTGACCACACCATGTCGGGTTTGGCGCTCTGGATTTTAGAGATCGCCGCACCAAAATCGGTAACATCCAGCGGGAAGAATTCAACCGTTACCACTTCACCGCCGTTATCGTGCACCGACTTTTTCACCCACGCCGAGACGATTTGGCCGTAGTTATAATCCGCCGCCAGCACGTAGACTTTTTTGCCCCACTTCTTCACCGCGTAAGGCACCAGCTTTTCCACGGTTTGTGCCGGCGTAGAACCGGATGAGAAGTAATTGCGATCACACACGCCGCCTTCATATTGCGCCGGATAAAAATAGAGTGAACGGAAACGATCCAATACCGGACGAATAACCTCACGCGAGGCCGAGGTAATACCACCATGCACCACCGCCACTTTATCTTTCAGCGCCGCCTGCTGCGCATATTGCGCATAAAGCTGCATATTGGATTGCGCATCGTAATTAATCACCTGCAACGGTCGACCTAATAAACCACCCGCCGCGTTGATCTCTTCTGCCGCCAGATTAATGGCGTTCGACATCGGCTTACCGTAAATATCGAGCCCACCGGATAAGTCGAGAATACTGGCGATTTTGATAGCGTCTTTGCTGTCGGCGGCGAAAGAGAATTGAGGCGCAACGCCTGCAGCCAAGCCTAATGCCGAAACGGCTGAACCCTGGATAAATGAACGACGACTAATAGCCATAGCAACCTCTTGAAAAGATAAGGATCAAACAGGAGTGTTTCCGGGAGGCCGGAGAGAATAAAAGCGATCTACAGACGGCGCTGTCTGTATTGACAAGAGGGTTGCCACATCGTTGGGGCGTTATTTTTTATAAAGCAAGAAGTGGGCCAATTTAATTAGGCTCTGCACATTCATATAGCGGCGCGATTCATCGCGCAATAAATTGCGCCGCTACGACAACGTGCGCACTGTTAAATGGCAATTGGCACCAATTAGGTGCGAGGTCGCCCTTCATGGCGACCTCAATAACACTCAATTAAAAAACTTAATATCCGTCGGCGTGGCAATCTTCGCCACTTCACCCGCGGCTTTCAGCACACCGCTCTGTTCATCGAAATGGAACAGGGTGATGTTATTGGTAAACACGTTCGCCACATAAAGGTATTTGCCGCTGGCATCAAAGGCGAAAGCGCGCGATTCAATGCCATCCGCTTTATAGCGCACCGGCGATCCCAGTGAACCATCCTGCTCAATGCGGAACACCACTAAGTTGTTATCCGATCCGCGATTAGCGGCAATCACAAACTTGCCGTTCGGGCTGAGGATAATGCCGCCGCCGCTGCGGTACTCGGCGCTGCTGTTTTCCGTATTCAGTTTGATGCTGGATTGCTGCTGCAGACGATCGTCCTTAACCGCAAACACCACCACTTCACCGGCCATTTCGGTAATGACATAGGCGTGTTTACCATCCGGTGAAAACACCATGTGGCGCGGGCCAGAACCGGCCGGGAAGGTGACATCGCGTGAAGTATCCGCTTGCAGCGGCTGAGCGTTGCCCGCGTGATAGGCATAAGCGTGCAGTTTGTCGCCGCCGAGATCTGCAGCGTAAAGGTATTTGCCATCATGAGTGAAGGTGGTGGAGTGCGCATGCCCGCTATCCTGACGATCTTTCACTGCCCCGCTGCCGCTGGCGAACGGGAAATTCTGTACCTGCTCGCCGAGCGAACCGTCGTGATGAATCGGGAATACCGCCACGCTGGCACCACCTTTAGCCACCGAGTAGTTGGCGACAAACAGGAATTTCCCGTCCGGGCTAATGGTGGCATGCGTCGGCTGCTGGCCGTGGCTATCTACCGCGTTAATCACGCGCACCTTGCCGCCGTGATCAATCGCAAGCGCAGTGACGGCACCGGCGTTTTCTTCGTTAGTGGTGTAGGCAAAACGTCCATCGTGCGATTTCACAATCCACGATGGGCTTTTCATTTTGATGAAATCGAGCGGCGTCAGCGTGCCGTCGCTATTGACCTTCAAACGGTATAAACCTTCGCTGGGATGACCTGGATTTTGCACTAACGGCGCATCCGGGATGCTGGTCCATGTGCCCACTAAAGCCGTTTGGTTGTGATGTTCCGCTGCAGTTGCCATTGCACTTCCCGCTAATGTGAAAACAGCTAGCGATAATGCCACGCTTAGACGTGACGCCATACCGCCAGACACCGTTTTATTGTGATTTTTCATTGTGGTACCCACCATAATCGGAATGTTCTTTATAAAAATCGTTCGCAGAGTTGGATTTTTTATTGTGATTGCGGCCAATGCTGCAGGCCGCATAACGACTATAGTGGGATTGCTTTGATTCGCGGCGAACAGGCGTGATCGTGTTCACATTATCGGGGATTTATCCGCCGGTAGAGCACGATTACCTCCAAACGTGGCAGCCGGAATAGCACAAATGCGTAATTCTTATTATTACTGCGTTTTCCTGCATGCTTTAATACAGCCCTATTAACATGCCAGGGATGCTGACGTTGCTATGCTGCAGTTTTCAAATGGTTTTCTGTTGAGTTTGTCGTTATGCCTTGATATTGGTCTCGCCAATATCGCCATGATCACGCTGGCGATGCAGCGCGGCTATTTTCACGGTTTTTGGTTGGGGATTGGCACCTGCATTGGTGACTTAATCTATGCGGTGCTGGCGCTGGCGGGCATGGCGATGGTGTTGCAGTTCACCGCCGTGCGCTGGGCATTGTGGATTGGCGGCGGTGTGATGCTGCTGTGGTTTGCCGGGAAAATGCTGTATGCGGCGTTGCAAAAGCAGGCTGCACTGCCGGAAACCGAACAACAGCCCTATCGATCGCTGCTGCGCGAGTTCAGTCGTGGCGTGATGCTGGCGATGTCATCGCCGACGGCGATTTTGTGGTTTGCCAGCGTCGGCGGTGCGTTGATTTCCCGCATGGGACACGGCAGCGCGGCGGCAACCTCATCGTTTCTTGGCGGCTTCTTTATTGCGGGCGTAGTGTGGACCTGCGTGCTGTGCCTGGTCGGTAGCATGGGCGGTAAGCTGCTGGGGCAGCGTTTGTTAAAGTATTCCTATCTTGCTTCGGCGTTGATTTTTGTTTATTTCGCCATCTATGTGATTTGGTCGGGTTACCGGGAATTTATTCTGGTTTGATAGAAGGTCGCCATTTAATGGCGACCGCAACCAACATCACAATCCGGCAATCCGCTTCAAATCCGCTTCCGCACCTGGCGCAACCGCCAATACCTGTGCGCCTTTCAACAATCGTTCACCTTCGGTATTGAACGGGTGATACCAGCCGCCCGCTTCCTTCACCAGGCAATAACCGGCCAGGCAATCCCACGCATGCATATAGGGTTCGTAATAACCGACCACGCGCCCAGCCGCGACCCACGCCAGCATCAATGCGCCGGACCCAATGCGGATAAAATTCCCACCCGCCGCCAGCAGCGATGCGAGGATTTTTCCTACTTCATCCGGGCTGACGTGGCTGTTGGCACCAAAACCGGTGACATGATTTTGCAGCGTGCGCGACGCATCCACCTGCAAGCGCTTGCCGTTGAGCGTGGCGCCCTGACCCATCGCCGCCACGTAACACTCCTGATAAGTGGGCGCGAAAATCACGCCAATCACCGGCACGCCGTCATGCAGCACCGCCACGGACACGCACCAGTTCGGCATGCCGTTAAGGAACGGGCTGGTGCCGTCGATCGGATCGACCACCCACGTATAACCCGATGAACCTTCCTGCAATCCGTACTCTTCGCCGAGGAAACCGTCGTCGGCAAACTGCGCGCGAATTTGCTGGTCGATCATCTGCTCCACTTCGCGGTCAGCGCGCGACACCACATCCTGCAAATCGTATTTGGTCTCCACCACCAAGGTTTCACGCTGATGGAAATACTCCAGCGCCTTCGCGCCGCCGGCGCGTGCCACCTTCTCCGCCAGAATCAGGCGCGATAACAGCGGGTCATTGTCTAATTCACTCATCATCCATCCTTACATTAACCGGCAATCAGGGCCAAACCCTGAGGTTTAAAATCAATCGCGACGTTCGAGGCCAGCGGCAACTGCTGCTCCATCTCGGCATCGACAATAAACAGTGAACCCAATTCGGTGGCGACTTCATATTCGATATGGTCGCCGAGCCAGGTGCTGTGCGTCACTTCGCCGCGCAGTGCACCTGCGCCTTCTCCGCGCAGGGTGATGAATTGCGGTCGCACCGACAGCTGTGCTGCGCCGGTTTTCAGGCCGTTGCCGCGCACGCGATAGCGCTGGCTGCCGAGTCGCACCAGCGCCTCGCTGCCATCAAGCTGCTCCACTTCGCACGGCAGAATGTTAGCTTCGCCCATAAAGTCGGCGATAAACACCGAGTTCGGCGCGTGATAGAGACTTTCCGGCGCGCCCTGCTGGGCAATATCCCCCTCTTTCATGACAATAATCTTATCGGAGACCGCCAGCGCCTCTTCCTGATCGTGCGTGACGTACACCGCGGTGAAGCCGAGCCGCTGTTGCAGATCGCGGATATCGGTGCGCACCCGGCGACGCAAACGCTCATCGAGATTCGAGAGCGGTTCATCCAGCAGCAGCACCTGCGGCTCCAGCACCAGCGCGCGCGCCACCGCAATGCGCTGCTGCTGCCCGCCGGAGAGCTCAGATGGCAATCGCTGGCCCTGATGTTCGAGGCCCACCAGCTTGAGCCCTTCGCGCGCGCGGTCCTGCGCTTCACGCTTATTCATACCCGACGACTGCAAGCCATACATGATGTTGTCGAGCGCGCTCATGTGCGGGAACAGCGCGTAAGACTGAAACACCATCGCCACGTCGCGCTCATTGGCGGGCAAGTTGGTGACATCTTTGCCGCCAATCAAAATGCGCCCGGCGCTGGGATGCTCGAGCCCGGCCAGCAGGCGCAGCGTGGTGGTTTTGCCGCAGCCGGATGGACCCAGCAGCGTTACCAGCGTGCCGGGCTCCACCGTCAGCGAGAGATCGGGAATAGCATCAAAACCGGCAAAGCGTTTCGAGACGTGTTCAAACACCACAGATCCAGCGGTTACGCGTGTCATACGGCTCTCTCCTGGGTTAATGAGGTTGTTGCGGGCGGCACCGCAATATCGACCGGACGGGCCACGCGGCGCAGACGCCGTTCGCCCACCAGCCACTGGAATATGCCGATGATCAGCAGCATCACCACAATCAAGACGGTTGAGTAAGCAATCGCCACACCGTATTCGCCGTTTTCCACCAGCCCGACGATGTAAGAGGTTGCCATGTTGTATTGCGCGCTCACGAGGAAGATCACCGCACTGATTGAGGTAATGGCACGCACGAAGGCGTAGACCAGCGCGGCGCTGATGGCGGGTTTCAGCAGCGGCAGTACCACTTTGCGCAGCGTGCGGAAGCTGTTAGCCCCGAGCGTTAATGACGCTTCATCCAGACTTTTATCCAGCTGGCTCATCGCCGCGATGCCGCCGCGCACGCCAACCGGCATGTTGCGGAACACAAAGCAGGCTACCAGGATCATCGCGGTACCGGTGATCTCCAGCGGCGGCAGGTTATAGGCCATCACATAACTCACGCCGATCACCGTGCCGGGAATGGCGAAGCTCAGCATCAGCAGGAACTCGAAGGTCTGACGACCGGCAAACTTCTGCCGCACAATTAGCCATGCGGTGAGCAGGCCGACAATCGCCGTCAGCGGCGCGGCAATCAGCGCGATCTCCAGCGTGGTCCAGAACGAGTTCCATGCCACGCCGCTCCACAACAGATGCCCGTCGCTGAAGCTGACGCCGAAGGCACGCACGTAATGCTCGATGGTCAGCGCATCATTCAATCCCCACGACTGCACAAAGCCGCCGACCACAATCATGCCGTAGATCACCAGCGTGAACAGGCCCCACGGAATCACCATGCCGTATACGCCAAAGCGCAGCACGCGCGGCAGCTGCACATGTTTGCCGCCGTCGCCTTTGCCGGTGACGGTGGCGAAGTTTTTACCGCCGAGCCACCAGCGCTGCAGCACAAAGGCCGTCAGCGTGAAGCACAGCAGAATCATCGCCAGCACCGCCGCACGACTTGGATCGTTCTGCGCGCCAACTACCGAGAAGAAGATCTCAGTGGAGAGCACGCCGTGACTGCCGCCCAGCACCATCGGATTACCGAAATCGGCCATGCTTTCGATAAAGCTAATCAGGAAAGCGTTGGCTAAACCCGGCGCCATCAGCGGCAGCGAGACGCGCGTAAAGGTGCGCCAGCGATTGGCACGCAGCGTTTGTGATGCCTCTTCCAGCGACGGACTAACACCTTCCACCACGCCAATCAGCACCAGAAACGCGATCGGCGTAAACGACAGCACCTGCGCAATCCAGATGCCGGTTAAGCCATATAGCCAGCGGCCCGGCTCGATGCCAAACAGCGCCGCCAGATGTTCCGTCACTACGCCGGAGCGACCAAACAGCAGGATCAGCGCCAGACCAATGACGAATGGCGGCGTGATGATCGGCAAAATGGTCAGCATGCGCAGCGCTTTCTTAAACGGCAGCGGCGTGCGCGTAGCGGCTAAGGCAAACGCCAAACCGAGCAGCGTTGATCCGGCGGCAGTCATCAGCGCCAGCCACAACGTGCGCCATGCGGTGCCGCAGGTGCCGCCCGACAAACAGGACAAGCTCCAGATCGACGGATCCTGAATGTTGCTGATCAAGCCATCCGGTTTGAAGCTGCCGTCTACGTCCTGCACCGACACCACAAACATGCTCAGCACCGGATAGAGCACAAAGATGCTCACCAGCGCGGTAAGCAGCACCAGCGACGCCACCACAAAGGCGTCGCCTTTCATCACGCCGCGTTCGGCCAGCGCGAAAGAGAACAGCAGCAGGAAAGTGGTCAGCAACAGCAGCGCACCTGCGCCCATTGCCGGCTGGCCCGATGCGAGCGCGCCGAAGCGGTTTTCCAGCCACATCCAGCTCCAGCCGCTGTAGCCAATGGCGTGACCTTCGATGATGAGGAACAGCACGCCAAGTGCGCTGAACAGCAGCAGCAAACGGCTGCGCGCCGCGCCTGGCAGGAGGCCGCAGCCAGCGCACAGCACAAACAGCGCGATGGCGATGATGAGCCACGGATGTTCGCCCACTTGCCACAACGCAGGCGCGTTGGCGCTATCGCTCCACAGGCTGGTTAACCAGCCGCGGCTGAAGAAACCGGCTTCCAGGCTGAACCACGGCAGCAGCAGTAACGCCACTGCGCCGATGAGCAGCGCGCCTGTCAGACGACGATTATTTGCATTCATCCAATCCCCCAAAACGTCATTGCGTGCACGTATGCGTAGCGGCGCGATTTCTCGCGCGTTTTTGCTTTTCAACATTCGAACCGCATGCACCGACGAACAACGCGCAATAAATTGCGCCGCTACGGTGTGCGCAAATTCTCTTACTGCGCGCTGGCACCAATCTCTTTATCCCAACGTCCTAGTAACGCTTTACGTTTGGCCGAATCGCCGTAGGTCTTGAAGTCGTAATCGATCAATTTGATGTTCTCAAAGCGCGGCGCGTACTCTGAAATCTCCGCGTTGCGGTTCGACGGCAGCTGGAAGGATTTGGCCTCTTTCATATGCGATTGCGCTTCGGCGCTTAGCGCCCAGTCGTACCAGACTTTGGCGTTCGCGAGATTGCGCGCTCCTTTAACAATCGACATTGAGCCAATCTCATAGCCGGTGCCTTCACAGGGCGCGACGGTCTTGATCGGGAATCCGTCGACTTCCATCGCCACCGCATCATGCATAAACACAATGCCAACGGTGGTTTCGCCACGCGCCGCCGATTTCACCGGCGCCGAGCCGGATTTGGTGTACTGCGAAATATTGGCGTTGAGTTTTTTCAGGTAATCAAAGGCCTGATCTTCACCCATGATCTGCACCAGCGTCGCCAGCGTGTTGTAGGCCGTGCCCGACGAGTTCGGGTTGGCGATCTGAATTTCTCCTTTGAAGCTTGGGTCCAGCAGATCGGCCCAGCATTTCGGCTCTTTCAGCTTTTTCGACGCCAGTAATTTGGTGTTGTAACCCCAACCGAGCGCGCCGGCGTAAATGCCCACCGTGCGGTAATGGGAGTTTTCCGCCTGCTTCTGCGCCCAATCCTGCTGCTGATCGAGCAGCGGCGATTTGTACGGCTGCGTCAGCCCCTCTTCCGCCGCCTGCATATGCGGATCGCCGGTGCCCGCCCACCAGATATCAGTGCGCGGATTGCGTGCTTCGCTGCGCAGGCGTGCATAAGCTTCGCCCGCCGAGAGGCGCACCATGCTGACTTTAATATCCGGATGCGCCTTGCTGAAGATGTTGGTCATGTGCTCGCACACCACCACATCGGCGGAGCAGACCATGTTCAGATTGCCCGCCGCCGAAGCGGCAAAAGGTATGGCAGTGCAACAGAGGGATAGCGCGATGGCCATTGAGGTGACTCGCATAGTGTTCTCCTGGATTGTAGGGTTGGTGCTTCATTGGCACCTTTTCTTGCACGTGTGTGCAAAGTAGTAATGAACAAGAAATGTCCTGTCAAACACCATGCTGCGCAATTGTTAGGCGATGTCACAAAAATGCAACAAATGAGATCTTAAGCAGTTTGCACAGCTTTGCAATCTGAGGCAGACTCAGTTGCAGCCAGATTGTGAAGAGGTGTTGAACATGCAGCATGAGAAAGCGGTGGTGAGCGCGCAGGATGTCGCTGAACGCGCGGGCGTATCGCGCTCAGCGGTGTCGCGCGCGTTTACGCCGGGCGCCAGCGTGTCTCCGGCAACGCGAGAACGGGTGATGAAGGCGGCGGAAGAGTTGGGGTATCACGTCAATCATCTGGCGCGCGGTCTGGTGCGCAATCGCAGCAGCATTGTCTGCCTGATCGTCTCGGAAATCGCCACGCCCTATCGCGCCAGTCTGGTGCGCTGGCTGACGCAGTTTTTGCAGGAAGCAGGCAAAGTGGCGATGCTGATCAACACCGATCGCTCGGATAACAGCGTTTCGGCGGCATTGCAGCAGGCGATTAATTTCCGCGCCGATGCCTCAATCATTCTCTCCGGCATGCCGGATCGCACCATCACGCGCCAGTGTTACAAGCACGGCCAGCGCATCATTTTGATCAACCGCGATGAAGCGTTGCCTGGCTCGCTGAGCATCAATCTCGATGCCGAAAGCGCCGCGCAAACGGCGGTAATGGCGTTTCAGCGCGCCGGTTGTCAGCATCTGGCATTTGCCAATTCGCTGGCGGGCACGCCGAGCCTGAAAAAGCGCGAAGACACCTTTGTGCTGGCGGCCGAACGGGCGGGATTAACCGTGACCATCGAACGTTTTGGTACCACCTCTTACGAGAGTGGGCAGATTCTTGCGCACCGCTTGCTAACGCGTCATCAGCGACCGGACGGCGTGTTTTGCGTCACCGATTTGGTGGCCTGCGGCTTTATGGATGAAGCGCGCCACCGCTTTGCGCTTCGCGTGCCGGAAGATCTCTGTTTGATCGGTTACGACAACATCGCGCAGGCCGGCTGGTCATCCTACAATCTCACCACGTTTTCCCAGCCGGTTGAGCAGTTCGCGCAGGACGCGGTGAAATGGTTGATACAAACCGAGCAGGAGGAAACCGGCTTCACGCCGCAAGTTGAACAGCAGCACGACAGCCTGCTGTATCAGGCCGATGTGGTGTGGCGTGGTTCGGTGCGCGGCGGCTGACAAACATTTTTTACCACGCCGCGTAACCAATGATGCGCCGCGTCGTTTTCCAGTCGCGGATGCCACAGTTGTGACACTGTCATTTCTGGCGTGGCGAACGGCAGTTCAAACATCGCTAAGCGGGTGCTGTTTTTGATCAACGGATGATGCAGAAACAGCGAACGCGGCACCAACGCGACGAGATCCGATTCCTGCGCCAGCGCCACCGCGCTGGAGAATGCCGCTACCACCGCCGCCACCTTGCGGGTTAATCCTGCCTGCTGCAGCGCATCGTGAATCGGCCCGCCAAGCTCACCGCGCCGTGACGCCACGATATGACCAAAAGCGGCGAACTGGGTGATATCCAGCTGCTGCGTGAGCGGATGCCCGGCGCGCACCACGCCAACGAAGCGATCGCGGAACAGCGCCTGCAGGCGAATCTCCGGGCCCATATTGCCCAGGACGCCAATCTCCAGATCGATGTTGCCTTCGCGCAAATCGCGCGCGCTTTTCTCCGGCTTGGGCACAAAACTGAGCCACGCGTGCGGCGCTTGTTGCGCTACGGCAGCGATAAGCGCGCTGCCAAAGGCTTCGACGAATCCTTCATTGGTGCGCAGGGTGAAACAGCGATCTAGCTGATGCAGATTAAGCGACTGCGCCCTCGGGCTTAACACCGCACGCGCCTCGCGCACCGTGTGATGCGTGCGCTCGCGAATCGCTTCGGCATAAGGTGTCAGCACCATGTCACGTCCGGCGCGCACTAACAGCGCATCGCCGGTGGTGGCACGTAAGCGTCCCAGCGTGCGGCTCATCGCCGATTCGCTTAAGCCCAAGCGACGCGCAGCGCCAATCACGCTGCCTTCAATCAGCAGCGCATCCAAAGCAATTAACAGATTCAAATCGGCATCATTCATATGCTTTATCCTCGCCTATTGCGCACTTTGAGACAAGGCGTTTGGTGCAGGTTAATACTGCGAGTGCTGCGCGTTCCGCCTGCCCTCGCCCGGCGCTACACTCTTCTTATCGCAAACACCGAGGAGAACAACATGAAGATATTGCTGATTGGCGCATCGCGTGGCCTGGGTTTGGCACTGGCGGAAACCATGCTGCAGCGCGGTTATCAGGTGGTCGCCACCGGACGTGAAAACTCGACAGGAAATTTACAACAACTGGCCGATCGCTTCCCCGCACAGCTGACGGTGGAGAGCATGGATATCAATGAACCGGAACAGGTCCAGGCGCTGCATACGCGGCTGGCGGATCGGCAGTTCGATATGCTGTTCGTCAACGCTGGGGTGAAAAATGATGACCGCGAAACCATCGCCGATGTTTCCACCGAAGAGTTCACCCGCGTGATGGTGACTAACGCGCTAAGCCCGTTGCGGGTGATTGAAACCTTTAAAGATCGCGTTACACCCAGCGGCACTATTGCGGTGATGTCATCTGGCCAGGGCAGTTTGACCAACAACACCAACGGTAATTACGAGGTGTATCGCGGCAGCAAAGCGGCGCTGAATATGTTTATGCGCAGCTTCGCCGCACGTAGCGGCGGCGAGCGCACGCTATTGCTGATGGCACCCGGCTGGGTGCGCACCGATATGGGCGGCCCGGAAGCGCGTTTGACCATTGAAGAGAGCATTCCGAACTTGCTGAACACCATGGAAAGCTACGCTGGGCGACGCGGAATTCATTATCTGGATTATTTAGGGCGTGTGGTGCCGTGGTAAACGTGCAGGTCGCCATTTATGGCGACCTCATCAAAGCGGCTTACTCTTTATCAGCCCGCGCAGCCTCTCCCGCAGCCAGCGGCTGGCGGCATCTTCGCTGCGCGCGTTATGCCACAGCAGCGACACTTCATAATCCGGCATAGTGACCGGTACTGGCGCGGCGCTCAGGTCATACAAATCGCACCAGGATGGCACCAAACCCTGCGGCACCGTAGCGAACAGCGGCAAACGCTTAAGCAGCATCGGCAACGCGGAGAAATTTGGCGTCACATAGCGCACGCGCCGCGCCACACCTTGTTGCTGCAGCTGCCGATCCAGCACGCACAAATAGCGGATCGTCAAACATCTCGCGCAGCCGTTTTAACGCCGCGCTCACTGCCGGTTGTCCGAGATAGAGCCGATTTGCCGCTTGCGTGACACTGCGCACCTCGTACATCACCAGCAACACCACCAGCAAATTCAGGTCGATGCGCGAAAAATCATTTTCGTTGATGCTTTGCATGATTCTAATCGATTTAAATAATGATCGTGCCGCCAGTATAGTGAGGCTTCTTCGCTGCCATTAAAAAATTTAGGAGCACCTGATGACGATTCGCGTCGGCGATTGCCTGATTACCAAAGTGAGCGAACAAACCGCCGCCTTCCCGCTGGGCGTGCTGTTTACGCAACATCGCGCGGAAATGAGTGACGAATTAGCTGAGCAGCCCGCCGAAATGTCGATTCATAGCTGGGTGGTGCGCACCGGTGAACACACCATCATTATCGATACCGCCACCGGCAACGGCCGCAATCGCGATAACAAGCCATTATTTCACCAGCTGAACACGCCGTATGCCGCAAACCTCGCGCAGGCGGGCGTTGATCCGGCGGAAGTGACGCTGGTGCTGATAACGCACATTCATACCGATCACGTTGGCTGGAATACGCATCAGCGTGATGGCGAATGGCTGCCGATGTTCCCGAATGCGCGCTATATCTGCTCGGCGCGGGAACTGGCGCACTGTCAACAGAATCCGGCGGCGCAGGAGCTCTATCGCGACAGTATTCTGCCGCTGATCGGGAGCGGCCAGCTTGAGACTATCAACGTGCAGGATTCACCTTTGTTTGCTGGCGTGCTGCGCTATCTCTCCACGCCCGGTCACAGCGTTGATCATGCATCGATTGTGCTGGAAAGCGCCGGTGAATCGGCGATCTTTGCCGGCGACGTGATGCATAATGCCATTCAGTTTCAGTATCCGTACTGGAACTCACTGTTTTGCGAGGATAAAGCGCTGGCGGTCACTTCACGGCAACGGGTGGTGGACTGGTGCGCACAACATCAGGCAATCTGGTTCAGCACCCACTTTAATGGCAGCGCGTGCGGACGCGTCACGCGCGACGGACAATGGATTCCGCTGGAGAATTAACCTAATGCAATACGCTGATTATCCCACCGCTTCGATTAACGATTTACATCAGGCGCTGACCCAGCGCACGGTGAGCGCGCGCCAATTAGCTACCTTCGCGCTGCAGCGCATTGCCGAGGTGGATCAACCGCGCTACAACGCCATCACCTGGCTGTTTGCCGAACAAGCCTTAGCGGCAGCGGACGCCAGCGATGCGCGTCGTCAGCGCGGCGAGGCGGCGGGACCGCTGGAAGGTATTCCGGTTCTGATTAAAGACAATATCGAAGTGCAGGGCTGGCCAACCAGCGCCGGTTCGGTGCTGCTGCGTGAGGTTATTGCCAGCGACGATGCGCCGCTGGTTACCCGACTGAGAAAGGCAGGCGCGATTCTGATCGGCAAAACCGCCATGCATGAGCTGGCGGCGGGCATTACCGGCGCGTCGTCGTTAAGCGGATTTACCCATAATGCGTGGGTTGAAGGCCGCTCGCCGGGCGGATCGAGCAGCGGTTCCGCCGTGGCGGTCGCAGCCGGTTATGTGCCGCTGGCGATCGGCAGCGATACCGCCGGATCGGTGCGCATTCCGGCAGCGTTTAACCATCTTTTTGGCCTGCGCATGACGCGCGGTACAATCAGCACCGACGGCATTGTGCCGCTGTCGCCAACTCAGGATATTCCCGGCCCGCTGGCGCGGTCGGCGGCGGATTTACGTTTAGCGTCTGAAATTCTCAGCGGACAACAGTTTGCGGAGAGCGATGAGCCGCTGCGCATCGGCATCTGGCTGGAAGGGTTTGCTGCCGATGAAGGCGAGATTAATCAGGCGGTGCGCGCGGCGCTGGCGGATTTCGCGCCGCGTGAGGTGAGTTATCCGCAGCTGGAGACGTTGGCCGCCGACGCCAATATCATCGGCTACGAATTTGCCGCTGCGCTGGCGGCGTATCTGGCGGATAAATCGCAGGCGCAGGTCCGCACGCTGGCGGAAGTGGTGGCGTCCGGGCGCTATCATCCTCAGCTGGAAACGGTGTTTACCACGCGGGCCCAGCATCCGGGCGTTGAGAGTGAAGGTTACCGGCAGGTGCAGCAGCGTCAGCGCGATCTGTATCAGCAGCTGGCAGACTTTTTTGCCGCGCAGCAGATCAATCTGCTGGCTTATCCGGTGGTGCGCCGTGCGCCGGTTAAGCACGGTGAGATGCAGGAAGGCAGCAACGCGCTGATTTCAGCGGTGACCGGCGCACCGGCGATCAGCATTCCAGCGGGATTCAGCGCCGCAGGTTTGCCGATTGGGCTGGAGCTGCTGGCGCTGCGTGGGCGGGAAGATTTGTTGCTGAGCGCGGCGGATAAGTTTGTTTAATAGCGCCCTCACCCTGACCCTCTCCCGCCCGCGGGAGAGGGTTAGTGTGAGGGAAAACGTGCTTTACCCGTGCAACGCCAATCCCTTAATCGCCTTATCCACCGCCTTCTTCGGGCCGCGCAGCGCAATGCCGACCAGATTCAAATGATCAGCATCCTCCGCCATAAACACTTCGCGGTTCGCCGCATCGTGACCGGTGGAAAACATCGCTTCCACGTAAGGAATAATGGTTAACTCGCGCTCCAGTCCCTGGCGGTGCGCACGCTGTAAACCGGCTAAATCCCCGGCAAACACCAGCATCGGCTGTCCCGCCATGTTGCCGTATTGTCGCGCTTTGGCATCAACATAGGGTTCGCCCATCATCTCGGGGGCGGCGGACGCCACGCCGGTAGCGAGGAACGCCACCACATTCAGGCGCTGCCAGGTGGCTAAATCATCACGTACGATCAGGGCGATTTTGGTATCAAACATCTGCAACAACTCTCCAATGACAACGAAAACCTCATCATCTAAGAGCAGGCGGGGAAGCGTATAGAACGTTTGTGCACTGACGTTGATAAGCGGCGGGCGTCATGCGATAGGCGCGCTGGAACCAACGGCCCAAATGACTTTGATCGGCAAATCCTACCTGCGCCGCCACCTGCACCGGCTCAATGCCCTGCGCCAGCAACGTGCGCGCGCTGCGCAAACGCAAACGCACCAGATAGGCATGTGGCGATTGGCCGAACGCCTGTTTGAACTGGCGCGTGAGGCGAAATCGATCAATGCCGGAAAGGCGCGACAGCTCATCCAGACCAATATCCTGCGCCATAAAATCGTGCAGATAGTCGCGCAGCAGCTGCATCTGACGCATCGCTTCGCTGTGCTGCAGGCTGGGTTTGGTATCCAGATGGCGTGACAGCAGGGTGAGCAAATGATCGAGGCTTTGATCGCGCGCCAACCGCCCTTCGCCCTGATGTACGGCAAACCAGGCTTGCTGAATGGCGCTGGCTAACAGCGCATCGTCAGTCAACGTGTGGCGGAAAGCGCCTTCGATATTCGATACATCGCCCAAGCCGCGACGCTGCATCATTTCCGCCACCCAGCTTTGCGGCAGATAGAGCATCACGTAGGTGAAACCCTCGGCGTCCGGCGCATGGCCATCATGTACCGCACCCGGTTCAATCAGAATCGCCCGGCCCGGCGTGCTGGTGTGCAGCGAACGGTGGCAGTTGAAGCGCTGTAAACCTTGTTGCGTCACGCCCACCAGCAGTTCGTCGTGATCGTGCGGATCGTAAGCGTGTCCGCGAAAGTGCGCGTTGACGCTTTCAATTCCGGTCTCATCATCACGACGAAAATCAACCCAATCATTATTGGCTGGCATAGGCAATCTCTGGCAAAGACATCAGGCATAGCCTAGCAGCCGAAACCACAGATAATCCAGCGGTAACAGCAACACCGCGCTAAGCAGAAAAATCAGTGCGCACAGCTGTAAACCGGCCTTCGCCGGAACGTTGCCGAGTCCCATCGCCACCACCACCGGCGATGCCTGATACGGCAGCAGCGGCGTGGCGTAGGCAAACACCTGCAACATGATCACGGTGAGCAGCGGAAAGCCAGACGCGTTCGCCAGTTCTTGCGCCATCGGCGTCACCATCGCCGGTACGCCGTTGGCGGTGAGCACGAAATTCAGTAGCGACACCAGCGCATTGAGCACCGCGAAATTGCTGAAAGATGGGTGTTCGTGCAGCGGCAACACGTTAAGCAACGCATTGGCGATCATCCGTCCCAGGCCTGAATCCACTACCAGTGTGGCGACGCCAAGAATCCCGGCAATGTAAATGCAGGTGCGGAAATTTACCCCGCTGGCAAAGTCCTCGCTGGAGATAAAACCTACGCGCGGCAATAAACAGATACAGGCTGCCGCCAATCCCACCCACGCAGCCGGTAAGCCGTGCACGCTGTCGGTCATCCACAGCAGCAAAGTGATCGCCAGCAGACCAATCAAGCGCCATTCGCTGCGGCTAAGCGCGGTTAAGCTGTCGCGCTGGTGGACCGCTTTGGGCTGCGCGCGAAACAGAATCAGCAGGCAACCTATCAACAACAAGCCCTTAACGACGCCCACCACCGGCATATGCAGCAACCACCACGGCAACCATTGCAGATGCAGCTGATACGCGCTCTCCGCCGCGCCGCTCAGCACCAGATTCGGCACATTGGCGGGCAAAATACTGGCGGAGAGCTGGAAGGTGCCAAATCCCACTGCCAGCGCCAGGCCAATACTGCCGCGGCTGCCCGCTTTGATTCCTGCGCGTTCGCCCATCGCCAGCACCACCGGCATCAGCAGCGCGATGCGTCCCATATTTGAGGGCATAACAAACGCCAGCAGATAAGTCAGCAGCACGGTTCCCGCAATCATACGCGGCCAGCTTTGGCTAAGCGGCACCACCAGCCAGTTCGCCCAGCGCTGCGCCAGACCAACTTTGCGGATCGCCGCGCCCAGCACAAATCCGCTGAGCACCAGCCAAAACGCCGACGAGGCAAAACCGCTGAATATGCTGCTGGCAGGAGCCAACTTTAGCAACATCGCCGCCGTGAAAAACAGCAAAGCGGTAACGTATTCCGGCAAACGCGCGCTGGCCCATAGCAAAATGGTGCTGCCCACCACCAGCGCGGTGAGCCAGAAGTTGAGATCGGCGGTCATTGATGAACTCCCTTTCTTTTCCAGGTCGCCATAAAGGGCGATGCTACGAGTGGATACGTTATCCCGCCAGCTGCGTGAGCCAGTGGATTAGCGCAGCGCTGCCCGGCTGGCTGAGCGAGCGCTGCGGCCAGGCGAGGAAATAGGGTTTGCTAAGCGGCAAGCTAAGCGGATCGACAACCACCAGCTCGCCGCGCGCCAGTTCGTTGGCAATCAAACGCCGCTGACCGAGCAGCAAGCCCGCGCCTGCCACGGCGGCATCAATCGCCAGTGAGGTAAGATTGAAACTGAACGACGGCTGCGGCGGCGCATCGTCAATGCCTTTGGTCTGAAACCAGCTGCGCCAGTCAGGTAAGAAACGTCCTTCGTTGCCCCAGTCGAGCTGAATCAGCGGCGCATGCTGCAACACATCCATACCGGCAAAACGATGCAGTAGCGCCGGGCTCGCCACTGGCAACACCTCATCGAGAAACAGCAGCTGCTTGTCCAGCTGCGGATAGCGATCTTCGCCGAAACAGATGACAAAATCGGCCGGCGTGGCATTGAAATCCACCTGCGTATGGGTGCCGTGCAGGGATAGATCGATTTCCGGACAGTGCGCGCGCCACTGCGCAATGTTCGGCAGCAGCCATTTTGAGGCCAGCGCCGGCAGCGAATAGAGCGTTAATCGCGGTGCCGACGCCGCATGGCGCAGGTTTTGCTGGCCGAGGTGCAGAATGTCGAACGCCTCAGTGACATAACGCAGATACTCTTTGCCCATCTCCGTCAGCATCACGCCGCTTTGTGTGCGCACAAACAGCGTGCTGCCCAATTGCTCTTCCAGTTGGCGAATTTGCTGGCTCACGGCGGCGGGCGTTAACGCCAGCTGCGCAGCCGCTTTCGCCAGGCTGCCCAGTTCCGCCGCCACTTTGAAGGATTGAATGACGCTGATTTTGGGCAAACGTGGTGATGGCGCGGGCATTAAGGTTTCCTTAGCAAGGTGTTAAATTTTTATCGTTACGTATTAACATATCAGCGAGTTACAGTCTTTACACACCTGTAACACATGAGAAGTAAAACTATGTCTGCCCTGATTCGTTTCGATCTGCATCCGCTGGCCGATGCCGACTGGCGTCGCACCTGCCGTGAGCAACTTAATCAGCACGGCGCTTTAGTTTTGCGTCAGTTCCTGCAGCCCGCTGCGCTACGGGCCATCATTGCCGAAGGCGATGCGCAACGCCATCTGGCGTATCACACCGCCAGCAAACACAACGTTTATCTGATGAAAAAAGATGAGGCCTTCAGCGCCGATCATCCGCGTAATCGCGATGTCATTAGCACCAAAGGCTGCATCACCGATGATGTGATTGCCGCCGATTCGCCGCTGCGCCAGCTTTACAACGATGAACTGTTCAAAAGCTTCCTGTGCGATGTGCTGGGTGAAGAGGCGCTCTATCCGTATGCCGATCCGCTTTCGTCGATCAATCTGCACTACGCGCCCGACGGCCAGGAACTGGGCTGGCACTTTGATAACTCGTCGTTCGCCATCACGCTGCTGGTGCAGAAACCGCGCGCCGGCGCCGTGTTCCAGTATGTGAAAGATCTGCGCGATGCCGATGCCGGTGAGATGAATTTCGACGGTGTGGCGGCGGTGCTGGATCAGCGCCAGCCGGTAGAAGCGCTGGCGATTGATGCCGGGGATTTGGTGCTGTTCCGTGGGCGCAATTCACTGCATCGCGTTACGCCAACCGAAGGCGATATCACCCGCATGCTGGCGGTGCTGGCGTATAACACCGAGCCAGGCATTGCCCTGTCGGAAACCGCCCGCATGACCTTTTACGGACGCTTATAAATCGATTAACGCCCGCCAGCCACGCACAAAAATCTGCTGGGTGCGAAAAGCCACCAGCGCGCGCCAGTCAGCGTCGGCGGGCCAGAATCCTTCCACCAGCTCCTGCTTAATCGCCCGCCCGCTTTCACTGGCTGGATCGCCTTGCAGATGCAGCCAGTGATCGTCGCGCACGCGGCGATGCATCTCCTCGCCAGGATAGGTGCCGCACTCCACCACCAGCGGCAAAATCTGCGTCTTCGGTAGCGACGTCAGCAGAAATTGCGACACATAGCCGGTAGCCGTCGCGGTCACGCCGGTTTCGCTGTCGCGCCCTGCGCCGGTGAACAGCAGCGTTAACCATTCTCCATAAATCTCCTTGCCCCAGTCATGCGCGGCATAATGCTGCTCGGCAATCGACAGCAGCATCGGATGTCCCCACGCGCCCGCGCCGGTGTGCAGATCGAAGCTGATGATGGTTTTGGCCTGCGACAAGTGATCGGCGATGATGGTTTGCAGCGTGCGGTACGACCAGCCTGGCTGTTGGCCGCCGAAGAAGAAACCGTCCGCCGCGCCATATTGCCCCGCTTCCACCACGCGTTTTATCGCCGGCCAACCGGCGCTGTTGAGCGCGTCAGCTAACAGCTTATCGGCGCGGGCACGTTCCCCGTGGTAAATGCCATGCCACGCAGCGTAATCGGGATTGGCGGGTGTGGGCTGTGAAAAATCGATAAAGTTGCGATTGAGGTCGATGTTGTCTTCATTGACGCGGCGTAAATGCGCCGCGCCCCACGGATTGAGCAGATGCAACATCACGATGTCGGTATCCGCCGGCAGCGCCGTGAGGTTGAAGGTATCCAGCCAGGCGATCTGGCAATCGGAACCGTAATAGCCTTCTACGCCGTGCGTGCCGGAGATCACCAGCATCAGCCGTGATGCGTTGACATCGCCGATTACCGCTACGTCAGTGAAAAGTTCCTCGCCCTGCGGGCCGGATAACGGATGCGCGTAGGACGTTAATGCGCCGTTTTGCCGTTTGACGGCGGCGAGAAAGCGGGCGCGTTGAGTT
This sequence comes from Pantoea sp. SO10, assembly GCF_005281435.1. NCBI lineage: Bacteria > Pseudomonadati > Pseudomonadota > Gammaproteobacteria > Enterobacterales > Erwiniaceae > Pantoea > Pantoea sp. SO10. The sequence goes on along the minus strand of NZ_CP040096.1, from coordinate 509,810 downwards.
GGGTAGTGCGGTAAGTTCGTCATGATTTTTGAGTGAGTGTGGGTGCGGTTGGTGGGCAAGGTCGTCATCAATGGCGACCTTGCGTGCAGATGAATTTTACGGATAGACCTTGAATTTGAAGTACTTCTTCGCCAGTTGGTCGTAAGTGCCGTTGCTGTGCAGTTCGGCCAGCGCGCTGTTGATCAACTTCAGATTGGCCGCATCGTCTTTACGCAATCCAATGCCCACGCCATTGCCCAATACCTCTTTATCCACCAGCGTGGCGCTGATGACGTAGTCTTTGCCGGCTGGCGTGTTAAGAAAACCTTGTTCTGCCGAAACCGCATTGGCCAGGCTGGCGTCGAGCCGTCCCGCCACCAGGTCAGGATAGATCTCCATCTGATTAGGGTAAGAAACCACACTCACGCCCTTGGTTGCCCACTGCGCTTTGGCGTAGGTTTCCTGAATGGTGCCCTGCGCGACGCCGATTCTTTTGCCGCGCAGCGCATTAATGTCTCCCGTTAGCATAGCTTTCGCGGGTGTGAGCAACGCGCTCGGCGTGACGTAAAGCATGTCGCTGAAGGCGACCTGCTCGCGGCGTTTCTCCGTCATCGACATCGCCGAAAGAATCGCATCAAACTTTCTCGCCTGCAGCGCCGGAATGCTGCCATCAAAACCAATCTGCACCCATTGGCACGTCACTTTGGCCTGGGCGCAGATCGCGTTGCCGAGGTCGATATCAAAGCCCTGCAAAGAACCGTCGCTGGCTTTGGATTCAAACGGCGGGAACGTCGGATCAACGCCGAAGCGCAAGGTTTGCTGGGCAAATGAAGCGTGGCTGAAAGCACTCAGCGAAAGCAGTAAGGCAAAGGACAAACTTTTCTTCATTGTTATCTCCGGCAGGTAGCTAAATTCACAACGTCATACAGAGTTAATAACATGGTGGACATGATCTCACTACAGAAATTACGGATTTAATGCAGAGGGAATACTTATTAAACAGAAGGAGTTAAGCGATTTTATCTTCGGCAGTAAGAGAATCTTAATGCCGAAGATGAACGTTATGCGGAAACAAACTTAGTTTGGATACACTTTATAACTTTGGTCACTGAAATAGTGTCACGCGCAAGCGTATTCATTCCATCTATCGCGGTAAATAATATTTCCTTCCGTGTACTTCCAGGTGATCGCCTCATAACGCAACTCTAATGTTTCAACATGAGTGTTGCTCTGACCATTTGGGGCAAGGTAAAGCGAAACCGTGGTGATTTTAACGTTATCCAAAATGATATTGAAATATTCGGACTCAATGCCTGATTCAAGAATCCGATACATCTTGATCGTAGCTTTTTTAAGTGTGCGCCCTTCACATACAGCGCGATAAAGAATTGGTGTTGTCTTGTCGAACTCTTTTACTATCACGATAGGTTGATGGACTCGCGTTGCGGTCAATTTTCCCCTATTTGGATCTACTGGGATGGTTATGCCGTGTGAAAATGATTTTAATTCGATAGAACCTAACCTCAGTGGGATTAAACAACTTCCAACAATAGGCGAGCCATTTTCATCTTCTAGCCATAAATGTGCGGGTGTCGACATACAATATCCTTATCTGTTAACAGTTTTTTAACTTCATCATTTTATGTAACGAGCCACGATGACCAGCGCGAATATAAAGAAAACCGCAATAGGCCAAACTGGACTTCCTGGAAAAAAATGAGCCTGAAGTAATGCAAAGACAATGGTCAATATTGCCGGTCCGTATATCCATACTAACGACCTAACTAATGAACACATTGAGTCTTTTATAAATTTAATCATAGTTACCTAATCAACCGGGTAATGATATCTGCAATATTTTCTTCAGTTGCCCACTGAGCATCCAGGGCACTCGCGCGTTGCATTACGGGTTCAATTAGGAAATACATCATTTCCAGATTCTGTAAATAGAGCGCTGAATAATAGACGGGATATTGAGTTTGAAGGCGGTGCGCACTATCTGCTGCCCTCTGAACAATACCATACAAAGCTGCTGCTCCCACTACACCACCGGCTATTCGCCCTGTCAGCGCGCTGATCTCCATACTCAGGTTTAATCCCATGCGAACGGCGCTGGCTGCCGCCATAGCAAAACCTGCGTTAGTCAGTGAACTTGCAGCAATATGAACATTAACCGTCACAAGCTTTTTCTTTATGTATTCTAATTGCTGTGCAGTTTTATATTTTAGCAGTTCTTCAAAATATACTTTAAGCATCTCAAAGCCAATATCTCCATGCCTGAGAAGTCGGTAAACCCCATCCCGAAAACGGATATCTTCATTTTTTTGCCGCAGGCATACATCGTTATATTCATCAGTGAAACAGGACGTGTAAAACAACGCTCGGGTAGCACCAGCACCGATTGATTTAACCTGTTCCGCTACCTGTTTTCCGACGGCATCAACGGCATTGTCAAGTTTCATTGCGAGAATTTTATTTGCTTGAAGATAACTGATGACTTCACTGTTGTTAAACATAACTTTAGCATCCTATATCCTTATAGTAACTGTGGTCTACGATACTGATTATCAAATTTTAGATCCACCTATTACGTTAGGTCATTTCTATATAACAAGTGCGCATGTCATTCTTTTGTCATAACTCGCTCACGCTGATGTCAGAGCCGATTTCATATCCTGATGGCCTACCTTCAAATCAGGAGTATTAAGATGAAATTGAACAAACTCACCCTTGCAGCGGGTATGCTGCTGGCTATCGCAGGCGGATGCGATTGACGTGCGCCTTTTGTCGCAGCGAATGCCTAAACAGGCGGTAGCGGAACTGCAGCCGCTGGTGGCGGCTTTCAATTAGATGCTGGGGCGCCTTGAACGGGGTTATCAACAGTTGAGCCAGGTTTATGTTGATAAGGCGCACGATCTGCGCACGCCGATCCGCAACTGCTGCAACGCGCGCTGGCGAAGCTGATGGCCAACGCCTTGTGCTACGGCGAACGAGATTCCACCGTGCGCATTTTCAATCGGGGCAGCGCTTTGATGGTGGAGAATCAGGGCCCGGCAATGAGCGCGGAACAGCAGGCACGCATCTTTGATCGCTTCTGGCGCGCCGATGCGTCACATCATCAGGGCAGCAGCGGTTTGGGCTTATCGATTGTGCGCAGCATTATGCGTTTGCATCAGGGAAGTTGTGAGATGCATAGCGAGCAGGGTGTGAACCGCTTTACGTTGCGGTTTCAGTATTGATCTTGCGCGATAAATCGCGCCGCTACAGAAACGTGCGTCCATCCGTAGCGGCGCAATTTATTGCGCGAAATATTTAAATAAAGGTAAAAATCTCGTCACGCGGCAAACGTGATTTCGGCAGCGCGGCGTTGAAATCCGCATCGCTGCGATAGCCCAGCGACACCAGCACCACGCTGGTAAAGCCCTTCTCACGCAGGCCCAGTGCCTGATCCAGCGCGCGCTGGTCAAAACCTTCCATCGGTGTGGCATCAATGCCCAACATCGCTGCGCCCAGCAACAATCCGCCCAACGCCAGGTAAACCTGCTTTTCCATCCACTGCGGCACATCGCGTGATTCATAGCGATGCATATCGACATAGCTGCGACGCACCATGTCATTGTTCGCTTTGCTTTCCGGCTTGGCGTAACGGCCATCAGCATCTTCCTGATCGAGCACGTTCTGCAAATGCGCTTCATCCAGATCGGTGCGCATGCACAGCGCGATAACGTGCGAGGCATTGCGCACTTTCGGGCTGTTATAGGCAAAGGCGCCATCGGTGGATGCGGCGATTTGCTCGCGACCCGCTTCGGTGGACGCCACCACAAAATGCCACGGCTGGGAGTTCACTGATGACGGGCTGTTGCGCAGCACGTTCAGCAGGGTTTCGATTTCATCCTGCGGCAGGCTTTTACCCTGTTCAAAGGCTTTCACAGTGTGACGACGAGCGACTGCATCATTGAGTGTCATGGCTTAATCCTTTTTCTTTGTAGCGCGATAAATCGCGCCGCTACACAAGTGTGCGGATATCCGTAGCGGCGCAATTTATTGCGGGTGGTTTGCATCATTTATTGCGTAAGGTTGGTTAAAACCCGCTCAGCACGATCTTACCGCGTGCGCGACCGCTCTCGATCAGCGCATGCGCCTTGCGCAAATTGGCGGCATTGATCATGCCGTGATGTTCGCCGGCGGTGGTTTGCAGCGTGTTGTCATCAATCAGCTGGCTCACGCGCTGCAGAATCTCATGTTGGCGCTGCATATCGGCGGTATGGAACAGCGAGCGCGTAAACATCAATTCCCAGTGCAGTGAAATCGCTTTGCGCTTCAGCGGCACCGCATCCAGCGTCTCAGGATCATCGATCAACGCCAGCTTGCCCTGCGGCGCGAGCGCATCAATCAGCTGATCGTAATAGCTGTCGGTATGCGTCAGCGAGGCGACATAGCGCACCTCTTTATGTCCAATCGCCGCCAGCTGTTCGCCCAGCGGTTGAGAATGATCAATCACATGATGCGCGCCCAGCGAACGCACCCAATCCGCCGTTTCCGGGCGGGAAGCGGTGCCGATCACCGTCAATTTGGTTAGTTTGCTGGCGAGTTGCGTCAATATGGAACCGACGCCGCCACCTGCGCCAATAATCAGCAGCGCAGCGTTGTCCTCGGCTTGAACCTCAAGACGATCAAACAGCAGTTCCCACGCGGTCAGCGAGGTCAGCGGCAGAGCGGCGGCATCGGCGTCATTCAGCGAACGCGGTTTGTGCCCGGCGATGCGTTCATCCACCAGCCCATATTCGGCATAGCTGCCGGCGCGCGTGATATCACCAGCGTAAAACACCTCGTCGCCCGGCTGGAACAGCGTGACGTCTGCGCCCACCGCTTCCACCACGCCCACCGCATCCCAACCCAGAATGCGCGGCTTATCGGTTGGCGCACCGGCGCGCACTTTGGTGTCCACCGGGTTCACCGCAATGGCGTGAATTTTTACCAGCAGATCGCGCGCGCCCGGCACTGGCTTATCAACCTCAAGCTCATACAGCGCATTTTCATCGGAAATCGGTAAACCGTTTTGGCTATAAACAATGGCTTTCATCAGGCAGATCCTTATTCATCAGCAGGTTTGGTGAAGTAAATTCAGCATAGCGGTCCGCAGCGCAATGAAAAATGCCAGTTGCAGGTGAACACTTTCACTCTTAGAGTGAAAATCCCTGCTGACTACCATGATGAATAAGAAGATGATCCGACTGGAAGATGTCACTCTGTTTGTGCGTTCAGCCGCACTCGGCAGCTTTTCACGCGCGGCGCGCGAGGTGAATTTACTGCCCGGACAGGTCAGCGCGGCAATTCAGCGGCTGGAGCGGGAATTGGATCGCCGCTTGTTCGCCCGTTCTACCCGCAGCCTGCGCTTAACCGCCGAAGGGGAAAAGTATCTGCCCTTTGCGCAGGAGATGCTGGCGCTGATGCATGCCGGTGCCGAAAGCTTGCAGAGCGATGAAGATGCGCTGAGCGGCGAGCTAAAAATCGCGCTGCCCTCGGATATTGGCCGCAATATTTTGCTGCCGTTGATCACTGACTTTTGCCGCGCGCATCCGGCGCTGGCGGTGCGGCTCTCCTTTTCCGACCAGATCAGCGATGTGTTCCGCGATCCGGTGGATATCGCCATTCGCTACGGCAAGCTGGAAGACAGCAGCTACGTGGCGTTGCCGCTGGCGGAGGATAATCGCCGCGTGATGGTGGCGTCGCCGGATTATCTTGATCGTCACGGTCGCCCGCAACAGCTGGAGGATATCGGCCAGCACCATCATGGCCTGCTGTTTATGATGGGCGGCCACGTGTACGACAAATGGACCTTCCCGCAGGATGGCATGCGCCGCCAGATCACGGTGAAAAGCCGCATGCTGTGTGATGACGCCGAAGTGGCGCGCCGCTGGGCCATCGCCGGCATGGGCATCGCCTATAAATCGTGGATTGATGTGTGTGACGATGTGCTGGCCGGCAGGCTGGAACGCGTAATGCCAGAAATGCCGGGCGAAAGCACGCCGCTGCACCTTATCTGCCCTCATCGCAAACAGTTTTCCCCCGCGATTCGCGCGCTGCATGAGGTGCTGCGTACGCCTCTGCGTGCGTTAACCGCGAAGCTCACCCAGCATGAGTAGCGTCGCGATTTATCGCCCAAGCTGGCCAATGAACTTTGCGCGCTGGATTCAGGAACCGCAATAATCTCTATACAAAGCAATTATCACGCATTATTTCTTGATAGACTGCAGTCTATAAAATAGACTGTAACCTATCAAGGACGAATACCGTGTGGAATGTTGAAGCTACGGATCGATTTTGGCAATGGCTCACAATGCAAGATGAAGCGCTGCGCATTGATATGCTCGCTGCATTGAAATTACTGTCCCAGGAAGGCCCGCACTTGGGTCGTCCGTATGTTGACACGCTCTATTTTTCAAAGATTTCCAATATGAAAGAACTGCGTGTTCAAAGCAATGGGCGCCCGATTCGTGGCTTCTTTGTCTTCGATCCGCATCGCAAAGCCATTGTGCTCTGTGCGGGAAACAAAGCAGGAAAGAACAAAAAACGATTCTACAAAGAGATGCTCAATCTTGCTGAGCATGAATACCAACTTCATCTGAACTCACTCAAGAAGAGTCACCATGAAAACGTTAAAAGAGATGCTGGCGACGCTGACGCCGGAACAGCAGCAAAAGGTTGATGAGCGTGTTACGCAGATGCGACTGGAAACTCAGCTGTATAAGTTACGCGAACAGTTACAGCGCACCCAGCGCCAGCAAGCGGAAGCTATGAATATTGCACAATCCTCTGTGGCAGCGATGGAGTCGCGCGGTGCTGAGCTGAAAATCTCTACACTGAAACGCTACGTTGAAGCGCTGGGCGGCGAACTAACACTGGGTGTAAAAATGCCGGGCGGCGAACACGTTGATTTGATAGTTTGATTTTATACCTCGCAGTCACTAAAGCATTAAAATGCATAGGTATGCAGGTGCGCATGAATGCGCACCCTACGAAAGCGGGTCCCGGGGTCACTCCATGAATGGCGACCTCATCACATCAACTTACCCTGGAAAATCGGCACTGATTCGAACAGATAGCCATCAAAGTCTGGCGCATCGGCATCGGATAACTCCAGTAGCGTATTCTTGACGTTTTCCAGGTGCTGCCACATCGCCTGCCAGGAACCCATCACATCCCGGCGTCGCAGCGCGGCCAGAATGGTTTGATGATCGCCCAGCCACTTCAGGCGATAGGCGCGGGTTTCATACTGCGGTCGCAGTTGCTGCCAGAGCGGGCTGGCTTCGTGATGACGCCAGACGCTGGTAACGGTATCGAGCAGCATCTGATTTTGCGTCGCGCCTGCCAGTAGCAGATGAAATAACTTGTCGTTATCCTGGCTGCTGTCGTTGAGCGCGATGGCGCGCTGCTCTTGCTCCAGCGTGCGGCGCAGGTTTTCAATATCGGCTTTGGTGGCCATTTTGGCGGCGAAGGCCGCGATGTTGCTCTCCAGCAGCTGACGCGCCTGCAACATCTCGAACGGGCCGACATCGCTGCGGAAAAAGGCCTCTTCCGCATCCTCGCTTTCCGAAGGAATGCGCATCACGTAAACGCCAGAACTTTGACGAATATCCACCGTGCCTTCCAGCTCCAGCATTAGCAACGCTTCACGCACAATGGTGCGGCTCACGCCCCAGGTTTCGGCCAACTGACGCTCTGGCGGCAGTCGTGAGCCAACCGGATAATGACCATCAAGGATTTGCTGACGCAGATGCTGACCAATTTCCTGATACTGCTTTTTCTCTTGTGGCGCTTCGGCTTTTTCCACGCTCTCACCCTTTTGCATCATGGTGCATTCGGCCCGGCCGCGTCCTGTGCGAGCCGGAGCCTGACTGCTATCTGGGCGCTAGTGTACCAAAGCCAGTGCCTGATCGAGTACCTTTGCACCATTCAACGTGCCGTAAGCCACGGTATCGATCACCGCAATCGGCAGCTGATAGCTGTCGGTCAGCTTTTTATTCTCCTCCAGCTTAAAGCGCACCTGCGGTCCCAGCAGCACCACCACCACGTCCTGACCGTAGTTTTGTAATTCTTCACGCAGGTTTTGTTCCGGAATAGCGTAGATCTGATACTCAAGACCGCGTGCTACCGCCTCTTTCTCAATGCGGGTGACTAACATCGAAGTCGACATGCCTGCCGCGCAGGCCAGAATAATGCGTTTCATTGGTGGTCCTTATTTGGCTGCATCGTCAATGTTGAGGGTCAATTGTTGGGTATCGCGCAACTGACGGAACCAGTGCGCGGATTTCTTCATCCGCCGCTGCCGCTGGTTGTCGAGGTCGATCTCGATCAGTCCGTAGCGGTTTTTGAAGGCGTTCATTGGTGAAACGTTGTCGGTAAACGCCCACAGCATGTAGCCCTGACAGTTGCTGCCCGCTTCACGCGCACGCACCGCCTGGTAGAGATGTTCAGCAATAAAGTTGATGCGGTAGTCGTCCTGAATTTCGCCCTGCGCATCCTTAAACTGCGATTCGTTCTCGATGCCCATGCCGCTCTCGGCCACAAACCACGGCAGATTGCCGTACTCCTCTTTCATACGCTGCGCCATGTCGAAGACAATGCGCGGCTGAATTTCCCAACCGCGCGAGCTGTTCATGCGGCGGCCTGGCAACTCAAAATGTTCGTAGTAAAAAGCGGGATGGAATGGCGTCTCTGGGTGCCAGGCGCGTGAAGGCGCTTTAACACGATGCGGATAGTAAAGATTCAGCCCCACTTCATCGACGGTGTTGGCGGCGATGATCGCCAGCTCTTCCTCGGTCGCATCCCACTGCACCTCATGTTTATCCAGCAACTGCAGTAATTCCGCTGGATAGACGCCTTTGATTGCCGGATCGAGAAACACCCGGTTGTAGAACAGATCGTAGATTTTTGCGGCTTTAACATCGTGCGCCGCCGAAGAGCGCGGATAGGTCACTTCCGGATTGAGAATGGTGCCCACCGTGCCGGCATAACCCTGCTGACGGAACAGCTTAACCACCTTCGCCGTGGCGAGATTTTTATGGTGATTCCACTGCATCCACTTATGGGTGTTCTGCTCATACGGCCAGCGCAGCGCATCAAGATAGACGCGCGTCTGCACCACAATCGGCTCATTGAAAACAAACCAGCGCGTCACTTTTCCGGCGTAGCGGGCAAACACCTTCTCGGCATAGCGAGTAAAAAGCTCAACCACATGTTTTGATTGCCAGCCGCCGTACTCCTCCAGCAACTGCAGCGGCAGTTCGTAATGTTCGAGACACAACATCAGTTCAATGCCCTGTCGCTGCATCTCATCAATCAACTGGTCGTAATAGGCCGCGTACTCCTCATCAACCACCGCGTTTTCATAATCGGTGAGAAAACGCGACCAGTTGATGGAAGTGCGATAGTGCGTCAGCCCCGCCGCTTTCATCAGCGCCACGTCTTCGCGGAAGCGGTTGATAAAATCCGTTGCTACCGCCGGTCCATAGCCGTTATGCCAGACGTGGCGATCCTGCTGATACCAGGCATCCAGATACGAATCCTGGCCGGCTTTTTTGCCGCTCCAGCCTTCGGTTTGCCAGGCCGATGCCGCCGCGCCGAGAATAAAACCCTGCGGCAGCGCAATAGTGTGCTTACTCATAGATCCTCCTTAATTTTGTGCCAGTTCGGCCTGCAGATTTTTCGCTTCCGCCGCTTCAGCGCGACGCGCAGCCACTTTGACAAAAGGCAGATAAATCAACACCGAAACTACGATGCAGATGATTTGCGTCACCACCGCGCCCATCGAACCGGCGGTAGAAAGCCACGCATTGATGATCGGTGGTGTAGTCCAGGGAACCATCACCACCGCTTTGCCGGCAAAGCCCATCACCGTGGCGAAGTAGCCAATCGAACCGGTTACCAACGGTGTGATGATGAAGGGAATGGCAAGAATGGGGTTGAGCATGATCGGCATACCAAAAATCACCGGCTCATTGATGTTGAATAAGCCAGGTCCAAACGACAGTTTGGCGATTTCACGCATCTCTTTGCGTTTGGTGGCAATCATCACCGCAGTTAACAGCCCGATAGTCAGGCCGGAACCGCCGATGCTCATGTACACGTCCCAGAATGGCATGGTGATGATGTTTGGCGCTTCCTTACCCTGCTCGAAGGCGTTCATGTTGACCAGAATCGCCCCCAGCAGCAGCGGCTCACGAATCGGTTTCACCATCTGGTTGCCGTGAATACCAATCACCCAGAACAGCTGGGCAACAAACATCAGCAGCAGAATGCCCCACAAGCTCTGCACCACCGATTCCAGCGGCTGCTGCACCACTTTGTACACCGCGTCGTACAGGTACATGCCGGTAATCTGATGGAAGATAAAGCCAAAGGTGGCGACCAGCGTGACGGTGATGATCGACGGAATGAGCGCAGAAAATGACGCGGCAACGTTCGGCGGCACGGTATCCGGCATTTTGATTTTCAGCCGTTCAACCTGCTCCAGCCGGCAGTAAATCTCCACCGACAGAATGGCGATAAACATGCCGAGGAACAGACTTTTGGTATCGGAGAACTGTTTTGCCAGCACATCGGTTACCACGTGCATCTGGCCATCCACCAGCATTTGCAGCGTGGTGGGCGTCACCGAGATGAAGCAGATGATCGCCAGCAGGCCGGGAAACAGCGTTTTAATGCCGTTAATGCGGCCCAGTTCGATACCAATCAGAAACACCGCGCCGATATTCAGAAAGCTCAGCGTGGCGTAGTTAATGCTGCTGGTGATCGGTTTCAGATCGGCGAGAAACGACAGCGCAGAGAAACTGGCGAGGCCATTTTTCGGATCCAGCACCATGTTGGAAATCAGCACCGAAAACGCGCCGACGATGATCACCGGCATCAGCGTAATAAACGAGGCTTTGATCGCCATGATGTAGCGGTAGCTGTTGAATCGCGTGGCAAAGCTACCCAGTGAATCGATAAGACGTTCCTGTAGAGACATTGGTCAACCCTCAGCGGTTTTAGGTGTTATGCATCAGCTTGATGGTTCGTGGCATACCAAAATGGCGATATTCGCCGTTAATTTCTGTGATCATGCTCGCGGAACTCCTTTTTGGTATTCCGGTAGCATCGATATTACCAATTTGGCATACCAATAAGTGAGGCGGATATGGATTTTGAACAAACGATGATGGAGTTGCTGATTAATGCCGGTGAGGCGCGATCGCAAGCCATGATGGCGATCCAGCAAGCGCGTAAAGCTGACTGGCAAGGTGCGGACGAGGCTTTAGCGGCATCCGACGAGGCCGCGAAAGCCGCGCATAAAATCCAGACCGCGTTGATTGGCGCCGATGAAGGCAGCGGCAAAGTGCCGGTCACGCTGATTTTGGTGCATGCGCAGGATCATCTGATGACGGCGATGCTGTGCCGCGATTTGGCGGGCGAGTTGGTGCTGTTAAGGAAGGAGTTGCATGGGGAGTAAGGATGCAGCAAGGATGAATAGTTAAACCATTCTGGAAGAATGCAGCTTCAGGCGATATAACATTGGTTCACTTCCGCCATCGCAGAGGAACCTATGGCGCTGTCACATGAACTGATTCTGATCTACACCACCTATTTCGTCGCGACCGCCAGTCCCGGCCCGAGCAATATGGCGATTATGGGTACGGCGATGAAACAGGGACGCGGCGCGGCGCTGGCATTAGCGAGCGGCGTGATTGGCGGTTCAATGATGTGGGCGCTGCTGGCGGCTTGCGGGGTTCTCACCGTGCTGGCCACCTTTGCGCAACTGCTGGTTGTGCTAAAGATTGGCGGCGGATTGTATCTGCTGTGGCTGGCGTTTAAGGCGGGGAAATCGGCGCTGCGTCGGCCAGATGCCAGTGAATTCGCACCGGTCAGCGAAAAAGCGCGCTTCGGCAGAATGTTTCGTCAGGGCATTTTGATGCACGTCGGCAATCCTAAAGCGATTTTGACGTGGGTGGCGATCATGTCGGTGGCGTTAAAACCGGGTGCGGCGGCATCAACCTTGCCGATGATTATTGCAGGCTGCGCGGCAATTTGTGTGCTGGTGTTTGGCGGTTACGTGCTGCTGTTTTCCACCGCGGTGATGGCGGCTTTCTATCGCCGCATCCGTCGTGGGCTGGATGCGCTGCTGGCTTGCTGCTTCACAGTTGCGGGATTGAAGCTGGTGTTTAGCCGGAGTTGATGTGGGGAGGTCGCCATCAATGGCGACCTGAAAAAACCATACTGGTGCGCATTTATGCGCACCCATACATCAGGAATTATTCGGCGGCGTGGCGTCGGTTTCGCTGAACGCGGGCTTCTGGCGCGTTACAGAATAGACCACGTTTTTCGGGCTGTTCGGATCGGTGGTGACATCCACGGATGCGATGGTCACTTTGCCAAAACCAAACAGCGTCTGCACGTAACCACCAATCTGGTGTTTACCTGGCGCAACACGAATTTCTCGTTTTTCACCCTTCTTCAGCAACCCCGCATCCTGACCATCTACCGTCACATAGACAGAAGAACCGTCATCGGTACGCGTCACCAGGTGCGAAACGTTAATCACCGTTGGGCCGGTCTCGAATGGAGAAGGCGAATCATTATTGTCGATTGGCGCGCCGGTTGCAGGCTGAGCGGCGGATGCGTCCGCAGTCGCAGTGCTGTCATGAGATGTACCAGTAACGGCGGCAAGGCGGGCGCAGCCGGTGAGCATGATTGTTGCCATCAAAGTGGCTAAAGTGAAGCGCGATAACATCGTGACGAAAAACCCCTGCTAAATGAGAAGCGCGTATTTTAACGTGCCTTGCAGAGTGATGACAGTCACACAAATACAGTATTTTCCGAAAACCGCTTAATAAATACCTGGCTGAAAAGCGCGTCGCACGGAATGCGAAACGAAACGGCGGCCACGCAGGCCGCCGGAGGGAATTACCAGCTGTAGCTGACGGAAGCCACAATGGTGCGACCGCTGCCGTAGAAGCAGGCGCTTTCATTACTGCATGACGCCACGTAGTGCTTATCCGCGAGATTATTGACGTTGAGCTGCAGCGTGGTGCCACGCAGCGAGTTCGCCGCTTCGCCCAGCTCATACTTCGCCATCGCATCATACAAGGTGTAATGCGGTACTTTGTCGACGCCAATTTCATCCGCTGGCGCGGTGCCGGTATAACGTACGCCGCTGCCTAGCGTTAAGCCGCTCAGCACGCCATCAAGGAAGGTATAGCTGCCCCACGCCGACGCCGCATGACGCGGAATGCTCGACGGTGAATGGCCGATGCGCTGCGTGATGCTGCTCTCTTTGGTCACCGCATCAGTGTAGGTATAGGCCGCTAACAGTTTGATCTCTGGCGTGATCTGCGCATGCGCTTCGGTTTCGATGCCTTTCGAACGCACTTTACCAATCTGCTCGTTGTAGCCGGTCACGCTGTTATAAGCGGTGATGTTTTTCTGCGTGATATCAAACGCTGACACGGTAAACACCGCATCCCAACCTACCGGCTGATACTTCACGCCCACTTCGGTCTGTTCGCCGGTGGTCGGTTTAAAAGGATCGGTGCCTGGCGCGCCGCTGTTGAGGTTCGGCTCGAAGGAAGTGCTGTAGCTGACGTACGGTGAAATGCCGTTATCGAAGGCATACAGCAGACCCGCGCGGCCAGTGAACTTGTTGTCATTCTGCTGGGTTTCACTGTCGTCGGTGCGATCCTGCGTGCGCACTTCGCTCCAGTCGTGACGTCCGGAGAGCAGCAGGTTCCACTGATTCCACTCCAGCTGATCCTGCAGATAAACACCCACCTGATCGAGCTTCTTGCGCGTGCTGGTAGTGAGCGTCAAATCGCTCTCGTTGATGCTGATCCGTGTCGGATTCGCCCAGTCGAGAATGTACTGATCGCCGCTGTCGCGCCACAGTTTGTTATCCACGTCGCTCCACTTGTAATCCAGCCCGCCGAGCACGGTGTGCGCGATGTTGCCGGTTTCAAAGGTGGCTTTCAGCTGGTTATCGAGACCCAACTCTTTCGACTTGATCTTGTCATGCTGCGGACGACGGTTGATCGAGTGATCGTTATCCGCATCAAAGGTATACACCAGATATTTGTACGATTCGTCCATGTTGCTGTAGCGCAGATTCTGCGTGAAGCTGATGTTATCGCTTAAATTGTGCTCGAAGATATAGCCAATCGACGTCTGTTCGCGCTTGGCTTCGTTGAAGCTCGGATCGCTGACGTTGAAATCGTAAGGGATAAAGCCCGCACTGCTCTCTTTCAACGTACCACTGGCCGGCAGGAAGTTACGGTATCCCGCTTTCGGCTCGTTTTGATACATCGTCAGCAGCGTGAAACTGGTGTCTGCGTTCGGCAGCCAGGTTATCGCTGGCGCAATCGCCATGCGCTGCTGTTTGTTGTCCTTAACGAACTCATGTTTGGTGCTGGCAATACCGTTCAGGCGGTAAAACAGCGTGTTGTCATCATTCAGCTTGCCGCCAAAATCAAACGCCGCTTCACCCAAATGCTGGTTGCCGGTGCTGAGCTGCACTTTGTGAATGCTCTGCGCGGTCGGGCGCTTGCTGGTCATGGCCACGATACCGCCCGGATTCACCTGGCCGTACAGCACAGAAGCTGGGCCGTGGATCATCTCTACGCGCTCCAGCAACCAGGGATCGATCTGCCCCGCTGCGCCCGTCTGGCCGGATAAACCGTAGCTCAGGCCATCGAGGAATTTCGGCGCATAGCGGAAACCGCGCGCGATGATCTCATCATTACGGTTGGAGTTACCGCGATAGTTGGTCAACACGCCGCTGCTGTAGCTCAGCGCATCCGCAACGGAGGCCGCAGCCAGATCGTCCATCTGCTCGCGGGTAATCACCGAAATGGATTGCGGGGTTTTGCGCAGCGGCGTCGCGGTTTTGGTGCCTGCCGCGCTCTCTTTCGCCAAGTAGCCCTGCAGCGGCGAGGTCACGCTTTCACGCGTGTCGGCGTTTACGGTAAGGGTCTCTTCGGCAGCCACGCTGAAGGCGGCTGGTGTCACCATCAAAATTGAGGCCAGAGAAAGGTACAGAGGATTGAATCTGAACTGCCGTGCCACAGCAGGTATTGCTGAATTTTTAGCTTTAACAGACATAGTTGCCATCTCTATTTCAAACTGCCTTGTAGATGAAATAATCCGTTCAGTCGCCCTCACCCAACGATAATGGCTGTAACGGATTGAAATATTAGTCTCTTGCGTTATTGACGGTCCTAATCTCCCTGCGTGACGTCCTTCACAAAATAATCCACTGAAATTACGGAGGTTTATCAGGCACGAAAAATCATATTGCAAATGTAAATCGTTATCAATAGCATTTGCATTAGCTTTGATTAAGTAAAGACAGTGAACAAAATGTGGAGATGGGTTGCAGGATGTTTCTAACAAGCGCAGAAAATACGACGCAGACGTGGTTGCCCGCCGGAACAGTTGCGCAATGGTTGCAGCAGGCCGAAATAGGAAGCGAAAGCTGGTGGCAGCGGCTTTATGCGGTCGGTACGCCGCTGGTGGAGCGAGACGAAAGCGGTCAAACGACCATGCACTTCTTCTGGCGCGATCCCGAAGGGCATTCCGCACGTTCTTCCACTGAACGAGTTTATGTCGATATTAACGGCGTCACCGATCACCACAGCGAAGCGCCAGAAAGTCTGGTGCGTGTCGGCGACAGCAACGTCTGGCATTGGTCAACAGCCATTGAATCTGACTGGCGCGGCAGTTACAGCCTGATCCCCGCCACCGCGCAGCAGTTACCGCCGCTGTTTTGTGGCGATGATGCCGAATGCCGCGCGCTGCAGCGTAAGTGGTGGATCTCGCTGATGCCGCTAGCGATCCCCGACAAATTCAATCCCACGCCGCCGTTTCTCAGCAGCCGCCGTTTTGCGCTGAGCAACGCGCACATGCCGTATGCGCCGGATCAATCGGCCTGGCGCGCGCTGGATGCCGGCATGGCCGAAACCTGGCCGGATACGCTGCAAACCCTGCAGTGGCACAGCGCGTTGCTCAACGTCACGCGCAACGTCTGGCTTTATAGCACCGGTGCAACCGCTCAGCCCGAACAGCGTCCGCTGGCAATCCTGCTCGATGGACAAAACTGGGTCTACGGTCAACCGATTTTCAGCGCGCTGGATCAGGTAACCGCCGATGGCACACTGCCGCCTGCCTGCTGGCTGTTTATCGATGTCATCAACAGCCAGCACCGCGAAGCCGAACTGCCGTGCAATGAAACCTTCTGGCAGGCGGTGCAGCAGGAACTGTTGCCGCTGGCACGCCAGCACGCGGCGTTCAGCAGCGACGCCGACCGCACGCTGGTGGCCGGGCAAAGCTATGGCGGACTCGCCGCGCTCTATGCCGGATTGCACTGGCCGCAGCGTTTTGGCCGCATTCTTACACAATCCGGCTCCTTCTGGTGGCCGCATCTGCAATACATCCGCGACTACGCCAACCGCGAGCAGCACGCGCCCGGCTTGCTACTGGAGCAGCTGCAACAGGGCGACTTACCGCCGGGCAAGCTGAAGATTTTCCAGGAAGTGGGCGATCGCGAGGCGGACATGGTGTACGTCAACCAGCAGATCGTCCCGGCGCTGCAAGCCGCAGGCCATGAATTACATTTTCGCCGCTTCGCCGGAGGGCACGATGCGTTGTGCTGGCGTGGCGGTTTGATCGACGGCTGCCGCTGGCTGCTGGCCGATTTTCTCTCCCCTACATCAACCTCTGAAGGTAACCACCATGTCTGAACAACAGAATCCGTTTGATAACGATGCGCTCGATTTTCTGGTGCTGATTAACGCGCGCCAGCAATACAGCCTGTGGCCCGCTTTTGCTTCGGTTCCGGCAGGTTGGCACAACGTGGCGGGACCGCTGACGCGCAGCGCTGCCATTGAGTTTATCGAAGCAAACTGGCACGACATGCGGCCAGCGACGCAACAGACGTCGTCTACCGCAGCTTAATTTTTTTCTTTCAATCATTTATTCCCAAATCATTCGAGCTGCAGCAAGGCGGCAAGTGCGCGAATCCCCAGGAGCTTACTGAAGTAAGTGACTGGGGTGAACGCATGCAGCCAACGCGGCTGCAGCTTGAAGGATGACGGGAATTAGACAGGAATTGTCCTTTGGCAACGTTCAACCAACCTTATCCGTTAGTCGCGGCGCAGCCCGGCATCTGGATCGCTGACAGCATTGCGCAGCAGCGCAATCAATTTACCGTGGCGCACTACAGCGTGCTGCACGGCGACATCAATCGCGCGGCGCTGGACAGCGCCATTCAGCAGGCAATGGCGGAAGCCGATACCGTGCAGGCGCGCTTCGGCCTGGATGAGCAGGGCAATCCGGCGCAGTGGTTTGGTGCACAAGCGCCGGTCGCGCCGGAATGGCACGATTTCAGCCAGCGCGGCGATGCCAGCAGCCAGGCGCACAAACTGATGCAGGCCGATCTCGCTGCCGATCTGCCCGCCGACGGCGACAAACCGCTCTATCGTCACGCGCTGATGCGCATCGGCGACGGCAGCTGGCTGTGGTATCAGCGCTATCACCATTTGCTGGTAGATGGCTTCAGCTTTGAAGCGCTGACTCAACGCGTCGCAGCGATCTACGCCGCCCTTTGCGCCGGCGAAGCGCCCGCGCCCTCGCCGTTTACCCCGTTCACCACGGTGATTGAAGAGATTCAGCAGTGGCAGGATTCGCCAGCTTTTGCCCGCTCCGCCAGCCACTGGCAAAGTTACGCAGCGGATTTGCCGGAAACCCTGACGCTTGCCAGTGAAAACATCAGCGATCCCGGCGATCGCCCGATCAGCTGTCAGGTAACGCTGCCGCAACTGACCACGCTGCGTCAGCAGCAACCACTCGCCGACAGCAGCGAAGGCGATATCGTCAGCGCGCTGTTGGTGGCCTATCTGGCGCGCTTCAGTAATTGCCAACGTTTGTCGATTGGCTTCCCGTTTATGCGCCGCATGGGTTCGGCGGCGATTTCTGCCCTCGGTCCGGTGGTCAACGTGTTGCCGCTGATTTTCAGCGTCAGCGATGAGATGACCTTGCCGATGCTGGTGCAGCAGGTGCAAGGCGAAATCCGCAAAGCGCGCCGTCATCAGCGTTATGAAGCGGAACAGCTGCGCCGCGATCTTGGTCTGGTCGGCAGCAGCCAGGCACTGTATGGTCCGGTGATAAACGTCAAGGTTTACCACGACGATCTGCAATTCGATGGCCATGCAGCCCCAACGCACACGCTGGCGATGGGCCCGGTCGACGATCTCGAGTTCGAAGTTGGCTTCCGCGCTGGCGCATTGCAGCTGACGCTGGTGGCAAACCCGCGCCGCTACGAGGCACAAACGCTACAACGTCACGCCGAGCGCATCAGCTACTTGCTCACGCAATTCGCGGCGGATGCCAACACGCAAATCGGCGCGCTGTCACTGCTGGCGCCACAGGAACAGATCGATCTGCAACGCTGGTCGACCGGACCAACCATCGTGCCGCCCGCCGATACCCACACCATCGTCGATATCCTGCTGCAAGCCGCTGAGCACTACGGCGAGCAAACCGCGGTGGTGTGCGGCGATCGCAGCCTGAGCTATCGCCAGTTAGCCGATCGCGCGATGCAACTGGCGCATCTGCTGATTGCGCGCGGTTTACAAGCAGACGACGTGGTGGCGATTGGCATTCCGCGCTCGGTGGATTCGCTGGTAGCGATGTTCGGCGTGCTGGCGAGCGGCGCGGCTTATATGCCGCTCGATCTCGACTATCCGCGCGAACGCCTGGCGCTGATGTGCGATGACGCGCAGCCGAAGCTGCTGCTGACGCACTCCAGCACGCTGGCGCAAATGCCGGAGTTAACGCATCTGCTGATCGATCAGATTGCGTTGAGCACCCTTTCCACCGCACGACCCGATACCCAACTGTGCGGCGACGATCTGGCCTACATGATCTACACCTCAGGATCGACCGGCCGCCCGAAAGGCGTGATGAGCACCCATCAAGGTTTGCTCAATCTGTTCCTTTCGCACCGCGAGCATCTGTTTGGCCCGGCGATTGCGCGCTTTAGCGCCAGCAGCCCGCGCCGCATGCGCGCCGGTCACACCGCCTCCTTCTCGTTCGATTCTTCATGGGAACCGCTGTTTTGCATGCTGATGGGCTGCGAGCTGAATATCTTCGACGAAGAGCTGCGCCGCGACGCGTGGGGCCTGATTCAGCAGATGAACGCGGTGCCGGTCGATTTGCTGGATATCACGCCGTCGTTCTTCTCGCAGATGATCGACAGCGGCCTGCTGGAAGCCGATAACCATCGTCCCTCTTTCGTCATGATTGGTGGTGAAGCGGCCACGCCAACGTTGTGGAAGCTGATGCAGCAACAGCAGCAGATGGAGATCCACAACTATTACGGCCCATCGGAATACACCATCGATACGCTCGGTGCCAGCGTCATGGCGTCACCGCAGCCGGTGATTGGTCGTCCGGTGGGCAACAGCGAAGTCTATTTGCTGGATAACCAGTTGCGTCAGGTGCCAATTGGTTCTGCTGGCGAGCTGTATATCGCCGGAACCGGCATCGCGCGCGGTTATCTGCGTCGTCCCGATCTCACCAGCGGACGCTTTGTCGCTAATCCCTTCCGCGACGGCGATGTGATGTACCGCAGCGGCGACCTGATGCGCTGGCGTCAGGATGGACAGCTGGCGTTTATTGGCCGTACCGATCACCAGATTAAAGTGCGCGGTTTCCGCGTCGAACTCGGTGAAGTGGAAAATGCGCTGGTGGCGCTGCCGGAAGTCAGCACCGCCGTGGTGATCGCCGAAGTAATGGGCGCCACGCATCGCCTGATTGGTTACTGCTCGGTGCAGGATGATGCGCTGCGCGCCGATGCCGATCTCAACGCCCGTTTGCTGGCGCAGCTCGCCACGCAGCTGCCGGATTACATGGTGCCTGCGGTGTTGATGGTGCTGGACGAATTGCCGCTCAACGTTAATGGCAAGATTGATCGTCAGGCGTTGCCGAAGCCGCAACAGGCGCAGCAAAGTCAAAGTCGCGCCGCCAGCACGCCGCAGGAGCAGCTGATTTGCCACGCGATTGCCAGTCTGCTGGGGCTAGAGAGCGTTGGCGCGGAAGATGATTTCTTCGCGCTCGGCGGCGACAGCATCTCAGCAATGGGGCTCAGCACCGCCGCGCGTCGCGCTGGCTATCTGTTGCGTCCACGCGAAATCTTTGCCGAACGTACCGCTGCACGCATGGCGCGGGGTTTGCAGCCGCTGGCACAACACCACACCGGCGCGCGCGTCGCGCAACAGGGCGCGATTGGCGGCTTGCCGATTCTGCACTGGTTCAACGCCCAGGCGGGCATCAATGCGCGCTTTGCTCACGGCGTGCTGCTGTCGGTGCCGCCGCAGTTGCAGCTCGCACAGGTAAAACAACTGATCGATCAGCTGGCGCAGGCGCATCCGGCGCTCAACGCCTTTACGCGCGGCGATCAGCTGATTGTCGGCGAAGCGCTGACGACGCGCCCTGCCCGCGTGCGTGCGCTGGAGGTGCAGGACCGCGACCAAGCAGCGGAACGGGCGTTCCGCCAGGATGCTGAGGCGCTCGACCCGGCTAACGGCGCGCTGCTGCACGCCACGCTGCTGCAGCAAGATGGCGCCAGCTGTGGGTTGGTGTTAACGCTGCATCACCTAATTGTCGATGGCGTCTCGTGGCGCGTATTGCTGGAAGAACTGCAACAGGCCGGTGACGCGCTGCTCAATAACACGCCGCTGGTGATCCCCGCCGAGGAAACCTCGCTGCACGACTGGTCTGCCGCGCTGCTGGCGAACCTTGCGGCGCGCGCCAGCGAGTTACCGTTCTGGCAACAGATGCTGACGGAACCGCTGCCGCTTGTTGGGCAACGGGCGATTCAGTCCGGCGATCGCCAACAGCATCAACGCACGCTGCTGGATGCCTCAACCACGCACGCGCTGCTCAACACGCTGCCGCAGTACTATCGCGCCACCAGCGAAGAGCTGCTGCTGACCTTGTTGACCCTCGCTCTGCGCCAGCTCAACGGCAGCGCACAGCAGCGCGTCACGCTGGAATCGCATGGCCGTGCCGAACTACATGCGCAGCAGGATCTGGCGCGCACCGTCGGCTGGCTGACGTCCGAATTCCCGCTGCTGCTGCCGTTGCCAGAAAATCCACATGCGCCGCTCAATGAGTGCGTACGCGCGGTGAAAGCGGTACTGCGTGCGGTGCCGGATCGCGGTATTGGCTACGGGCAGCTGCGCTGGCTCGATGCACATCGCGGCGTGACGCTGGAAAAATTGGCGGCACAACACGCGCCGCAGGTGTTGTTTAACTACCTCGGGCGCTTCACACAACGCAGCGGTGTCTGGACGCCACAGCGCACCGCGCAACAGTTCCGTGACACTTTCGCGGTATTGCAGGATGACGCGCTGCCGCTGCAACACGCGCTGGAGCTCAACGTCTTCGTTGAGGAGCAGCCTAACGCGGCGCAGCTGGCGCTGAACTGGAGCTGGGCGAACGGCGTGCTCAACGCCGAAGCGATTGCCGATTTACATCAGGCAATGGCCGCTGCCGCGCAGGCGCTGATCGTGCTGGCCCAGCAGCAACCGCAGCACGCCGCCAACACGCTGGTGGCTGCCGAGGTGGCGCTGGAAGGTGTCGATGACGCGCTGTTGCAACAGCTGCATGCGCGTCACGGTGCGTTTAGCCATGCGCTGCCGCTATTGCCGCTGCAGAAAGGTTTGCTGTTCCACGCGCAAACCACCGCGCAGCAAGGCAGCTATAACTCGTTAACCCGCCTGACACTGAGCGGCGATATCAGCCCCGCAGCGGTACAAACCGCGCTCGACGAGGTGTTACAGCGTCATCCGCAGCTGGCGGCGCGCTTCGACGCCGAACTCAGCCTGCAACCGCTGCAGCTGATACCGGAAGGCGAATTGCACTGGCCGCTGACGCTGCTTCAGTTGGGCGAGGAAGAGGAGATGCTGGCACTGGAACATCAGGCGCTGGCGCAGGATCTGTTTAGCCAGCCGATCATGCTGCACGCCACACTGATCGCCCATCGCGATGGCGCGCGCTGGACGCTGCTGCTCAACGCGCATCATCTGGTGGTGGATGGCTGGTCAACGCCGGTGATCCTCAACGATCTGCTCAGCGCGCTGCGTCAGCAAACTTTGTCCGCGCACAGCAGCAGCTACGCCGACATCGTGCGTCAGCTCAGCCAGCGCGACAGCCATGAAGCGCGTCAGCAGTGGCAAGCTTGCCTGAAAGACGTGCGTCCGACGCTGCTTTATCCGCAGGCCGCCGACAGCGCGGTCAACGAAAAGCGCATTACGCTGGATGCCACGCTGGAGCGGGAACTCTATGCGCTATGCCGGGCGCGCGGCTTAACCCTGAACACCGTGATGCAGGGATTGTGGGGCTTGCTGCTGTCGGTCGCCAGCGGCCAGCAAGACGTGGTGTTTGGTGCGCCGGTTTCTGGCCGTTTTGGTCAGATTGACGGCATCGATCAGCACGTTGGCCTGTTCAGCAACACGCTGCCGGTGCGCGTGCGCTTCGATCATCAGCGTCCGTTACTGGCGCAGCTCGCCGATCATCAGGCGCAGCAAATCCAGCTGATTGAGCAGGATTGCCTTGGTCTCGCCGAGATTCAGCAGTTGGTCGGCGCCGGTACGCTGTTCGATACCTTGCTGGTGGTGGAGAACTATCCGGACAACCAAACGCTGCTGGATGCCAAAGCCGCGGTACGCTGCGAAGCGATCCATAATCGCGGTTACACGCACTATCCGCTGACGCTGCTGGTGCTGCCGGGCGAACAGCTGACGCTGCTGATGGAGTATCGCGACTGCGTTAGCGAGCCGGAACGTCTGGCCGAGCGGCTGTTACTGCTGCTGCAACAGTTGGTCAGCACGCCGGATCTGCCGCTGACGCAGTGGAAATTGCAAACGCTGGCCGAGCAATCGCTGCTCGCCTGGGTGAATAACACCGGCGTTCAGCTGGAAAATGAAACCCTGCAGCAGGCGATTGCCCAGCAGGCGGCGCGCACGCCGGACGCGCTGGCGCTAATGGATGTGGATCATCGTCTAAGCTACGGCGAAATGCAGCGTCAGGCCGCGCTGCTGGCGGATCGCCTGATTGAAGCGGGCGTGATGCCAGGCGATATCGTCGCCGTGGCGCTGCCGCGCTCGGTGCGTCTCAGCATTGCGCTCACTGCCATCCTGCAGGCGGGCGCGGCGTACTTGCCGCTGGATATCGGTTATCCCGATGAGCGTCTGGCTTACATGGTGGAAGATGCGCGGCCGTGGGTGCTGATCACCGAATCCGCGCTGGAAACCCGCTTTGCCACGTTTGGCACGCTGATGATGTTTGATGGTTTAGCCGGTGAACACATTCAGCCGCGCCATCCTTTGCCGCAGGCGGACGCCAGTCGCCCGGCTTACGTGCTTTACACCTCGGGCTCAACCGGTAAACCAAAAGGCGTGGTGGTGAATCAGCGCGCCATCGTCAACCGCCTGCGCTGGATGCAGGCCAGCTATCCGCTGCGCGCCGACGATGTAGTGTTGCAGAAGACGCCGTGCAGCTTTGATGTATCGGTGTGGGAGTTTTTCTGGCCGCTGATGACCGGTGCGCAGCTGATGATGGCGCCGCCGGAAGCGCATCGCGATCCGCAGGCGCTGTGGCAGCTGATCGACGATTATCGCGTGACCACCCTGCACTTCGTGCCCTCGATGTTAGCGGCCTTTGTCGGCCATCTCGCCGCGCAAACCGAGCAAGCTTGCCCAACGCTGCGCCGCGTATTCTGCAGCGGTGAAGCGCTGGCGTGCGACCTGGCGCGCAGCTATCAGGAGATGATCGCCGCGCCGCTGCACAATCTGTATGGCCCAACCGAAGCCGCCGTCGATGTCACCTGGCAACCGGCCAGCGGCAGCGCGCTGGAAGGCCTTAACGGGCCGGGCGTGCCGATTGGTCGTCCGGTGTGGAACACGCAGCTGCATATTCTCGATAGCCTGCTGCGACCGGTACCGGTTGGCGTGCCGGGCGATCTCTATCTCAGCGGCGTGCAGTTGGCCGATGGCTATTTGCATCGCGCCGACCTTACGTCACAGCGCTTTGTCGCCGCGCCGTTTGCCGAAGGCGAGCGCATGTATCGCACCGGCGATATCGCCTGCTGGCGCGCCGACGGCGCGGTGGAGTATCTCGGCCGCAGCGACGATCAGCTAAAAATGCGTGGACAGCGTATCGAGCCGGGCGAAATCGAACAGGCGCTAGTGGCGCTGCCGGGCGTGGCGCAGGCGGTGGTGGCGGCGCGCGCGCTGACGCAGCACGCCACGCCGGGCGTCGATAACCGTCAGCTGCTCGGCTGGCTGGTGGCCGAAACGGGCGTGGCGCTGGATATCGACGCGGTGAAGCAGCAGCTCGGCGAACGTCTGCCGGCGCATATGCAGCCGGTCAGCTATCTGCTGCTCGACCATCTGCCGCTCAGCGCCAACGGCAAGCTGGATCGTAAAGCGCTACCGATGCCGCAGCTCAGCGCGCGCAGCGGCCGCCTGCCGCACAGCGCCAACGAGCGTTTGCTGGCGGATCTGTTCCAGCAGCTGCTTGGTTGCGACAGCGTGTTTGCCGATGACGACTTCTTCGCGCTCGGTGGTCATTCGCTGCTGGCGATGCGTCTGGCGGCGGAACTGCGTCGTCGTGAGGTGCCGCCGCTCAGCGTCGGGCAGATCATCGCCGCGCGCAGCGTGGAGAAGCTGGCGGCGCTGCTTGACGGCGGTGCCAACAGTGAAAGCGGTGGCAACGGCGAACTGCTGCCGCTGCGCGCCGGTCACGGCCCGACGCTGTTCTGCATCCATCCGGCATCCGGCTTCGCCTGGCAGTACAGCGCCCTGCTGCACTATCTCGACGGCGACTTCCCGATTGTCGGCCTGCAATCGCCGCGGCCAAATGGCGTGATTGCTGCCTGTCACAGCGTGGAGGCGATGTACGAACGCCATCTGCAGGCGATACGCCAGCAGCAGCCGAGCGGTCCGTATTTCCTGCTCGGCTATTCACTCGGCGGCACGCTGGCGCAAGGCATTGCGGCACGTTTGCAGGCGCAGGGTGAAACGGTGTCATTTCTTGGCCTGCTGGATACCTATCCGGCAGAAGGTCAGGACTGGCGCACGCCGGATGCCGATGAAGCGGAACAGGAAGTGGCGCGTGAGCAGGCCGAGTTTATGGCTGCCACCGAGGATGAGCGCGATCCGCTACTGCGTGAAGAGAAGGCAGCGATGTTTAGCACCATCGTCGCGAACTACAAAGACGCCGTCGCACGCCTGGCTGAAGCGCGAACGCCGCGCTATGCCGGCCACGCCACGCTGTTTATGGCCGAGAAAACGCTGCCGCCGGAGATGGATGTGCGCGCCAGTTGGGCACCGTTCGTTGATGAATTGACGATCTTCCCGCTGGATTGCGAACACGCCGATATTCTTTCAGCAGATTCGTTGCAGGTGCTGGGACCGTTGATAAACCGTTTGTTAGCTCGGCGTTAATTAAGGCACATACCGTAGCGGCGCGATTCATCGCGTTTTGACAAAAAACGCGCAATAAGTTGCGCCGCTACGGGTGATGCAAATGTGATTCACCGTTGGAGATTTATGGCTAAGCCCTCGATATTCCTAGATTTCAGTTTGCTTAAAAACAATGCATCGTTCCGCGCGATATTCTGCGCGCGCATGCTCTCGGTATTCGCCCTTGGCATGCTGGCGGTTGGCGTACCAGTGCAAATTCAGGCGATGACCGGCTCCACGCTGCAGGTTGGCGTGGCGGTAATGCTCGACGGCATCGGCATGTTCGTCGGCCTGCTGCTCGGCGGCGTGCTGGCCGATCGCTACGATCGCCGCAAACTAATCCTGTTCGCGCGCGGCACCTGCGGCATCGGCTTTGTGCTGCTCAGCCTCAACGCCTTCAGCCCAGCGCCTTCATTGCTGGCGCTCTACTTCCTCGCCTTCTGGGATGGCTTCTTTGGCGCGCTCGGCATGACTGCGCTAATGGCAGTGATCCCGCTAATCGTCGGACGTGAACATCTGGCGGAAGCCGGTGCGCTCAGTATGCTAACGGTGCGCCTCGGCGCGATTTTGTCGCCCGCGCTCGGCGGCATGATCATCGTTGCGGCGGGTGTCGGGTGGGCGTTTGCGGTCGCCGCGATTGGTACGCTAGCAACGCTGATTCCGCTGGTGCGTTTACCGTCGATGAAGCCCGAACAACAGGAGCCGGAGCATCCGCTGCGCGCGCTGGCGAGCGGCATGCAGTTTGTCTGCCAGCATAAAGTGGTGGGCGCGGTGGTGCTGGTTGGCTTGCTGCTCAGCATGGTTGGCGCGGTGCGTATTCTGTTCCCGGCGCTGGCGCTGACCTATCACGCCGATGCATCCGCATTAGGATTGATGTACTCGGCGGTGCCGCTGGGTGCGATGATCGGTGCTTTTACCAGCGGCTGGGTGCGGCAGTTAACACGTCCGGGATGGGTGCTGATGGGCTGTGCGCTGCTGGCATTTGCCTGCATCGCCTCGCTCGGTCTTTACAGCCATCTGCTGCCCGCACTGCTGGCGCTGGTGTGTTACGGCTACAGCAACGCCATCGCCTCGCTATTGCAGTTTATGCTGACGCAGCACCACACGCCGGATGCGCTGCTGGGACGCGTCAACAGCCTCGGCACCGCGCAGGATGTGACCGGCGATTCGGTCGGTGCATTGGGTTTAGGCGCGCTGGCACGCGTGCTGGCACCGTTGAGCAGCGTGCTGTGGTTTGGCGGATTGGCGGCGGGATTGCTGGTGCTGTTGTCGCTGGCGGCGCGCGGCCTGCGCTCGGCGCGCCTCAGTGAACAACCGGACGCGCCGCAGCCCGCCACCGCAGAGGCTTAACGGGTAAACTGCCGCTCGATGCTGCTGAGCATATTGCTGGCGCTGTAGTAATCGAGACGAAAAGTATCGTTACCCACGGCAAAGATGTCGTGCTGCTGTACCGCCGGCAGATGGGCGAGGAACGGATTCTTCGCCACCTGCGGCACGGTTTTCTCATCAGCAGCGAATAGCAAAAGCGTGTTACCGGTGATGCCATCGGCCATGTTTTCGCCGTTCAGCTGAATAATGTCATTGCGCTTACCCATGCTGGTGCTGCCCTGAAAACTGGCGGGCGGCGCGGCCAGCGTAAAGCCCAAATCCTGTAATAGCGCGCCCTGCGCCGATGCTGGCGTCCACAAATTCATTCCACGTCCATCTTCGTAATAGACCAGCGCAGAGGTCGGCTGCGGCGGCAGCGTAATCTTGTGACGCACTGTTTCAACCCGTTTTTCGAACGCTGCAATCACCTTATTGGCATCAGCTTCATGGCCGGTAATCTCGCCCAGCTGCAGGGTCAATGCCTGCCAGCTCTTATCGCCATAGTCGATCACTAACACCGGCGCGATGGTTTGCAGCTGATCGTAGAGGCGCAGCGCCGAATCGCCGCCGGTGGCGGCAATCACGATCAAATCCGGTGCTTCGGCGGCAATCGCTTCGGCATTCGGCTGCGAGATATAGAGCGGTTTAACCTGACGCACTTTGGCCACCGCGCTCCATTGCGTAAAAAAGCCCTGCACATCCGATACGCTGCTATTGCGACTGGTGGCGCCGGAGCCAACCAGCGGCGCGTTAATTGCCAGCAAAGTGCCACTCAGCGTAACGCTGGTCGAGACAATGCGCTGCGGCGGCTGTTGCAGCGTGAAGGGGCCTTTCGGTGTGGAGATAGTGCGCGGCCAGGTTGCGTTGGCGTGAACATGGGTGCAGATGAAAAACAGGCTAAGCAGCAGAGAAAGAGCGGGGAAACGCATCAGGTTGTCCATCACTTGATAGTTGAGAATAAATATCATTATCAAAAATAAGTGTAGGTGCAAGGGAAATTGTGCGTGGTTTCCCCTCACCTTAACCCTCTCCCGCAGGCGGGAGAGGGAATGGTTAGATGGCGCGGATGTTAGGCCCCCTCTCCCGCGCGCGGGAGAAGGCTGGGGTGAGGGACAAACTACACCAACCTACAACGAATATCGCGCCATCGGCGCCACAGCCTTAATCACACCATTACCCTTCATATACTCACCAAACGCCTGATAGCGCGTCCGATCAAACGCCGCACTGTGCGCGGCAAAATATGGCAGCGTGGCCTGCCACGCCTCGTGATTGAGCGGCGTATCCAGCTCGGGATATTTTTCGATAAACGCCTGCCACGCTTCCTGCGGATGCGCGCGTAGCCACGCCACGCCGGCATCCAGGCCACGTAAAAACGCCGGAATGCGTTTGTCCTGCGCGGCAGTTTTCTGGTTTGCAAGGATGATCAACTCATCATAAGCAGGCACGCCGTAATCTTCCGGCTTGAACACCGTTGGCTGCGCGCCTTTGTCTTCCAGATCCAGCAGCTCATAGTTGCGAAAGATGGTCATCGCGCCATCAATCTTGTGCGTTAGCAACGCGGAGGTGCCATCCATATTCAGGTTGATAAGCTTCACCGAGTCAGCATCAACGGCCTGCGCTTTTAGCATATTGCGGATCGCCACGTCTTCGGTGCCCGGCACCGCGTAGCCGATGGTTTTGCCAGCGAAATCCTTCAGCGAGTGGATATCGTCTGACACCGTGGTCAGCGTGTTCAGCGGCTGATTGATCAAGGTGCCGACGCGGATCACCGGCACCTCTTTATCCACCAGCGTGTAGAGCTGCGGCTGATAGCTGATGGCGAGATCGACTTTGCCCGCCGCCAGCAGCAGCGGCACGGAAGCGGAATCGGCGGGCGCGATCATCTCGACATCCAGCCCTTCTTTCTTAAACGCGCCGCTATGCTGGGCAGCAAAAATCGCCGCGTGATTGGGGTTGATAAACCAGTCAAGCAGCAGGCGAACTTTCTCCGCCGCCTGCACGTTAGCGGTCGCCAGCAGCAGCAACGCGGTCAATGCCATTCGTAGGGTTTTCACGGTATTTCCTTATGTAGATTGCCAGAGGATTTTCTTGCGCATCAGCGCCACGCTGCCCGAAAGCAGCAGCGCCATAATCAGTAACAGCAGCAGCGCCGCGAAGCTGGTGGCGGTTTCCAGTCGCGCGTTGGATTGCATCATCAGATAGCCGAGCCCTTCGCTGGCGCCGACCCATTCGCCAATCACCACGCCAATCGGGGCCAACACCACCGCCATCTGCAGGCCGGAGAAAAACTGCGGTAACGCGGCGGGCCAGCGCACGCGCCAGAAGATGCGGAAACGCGATGACGTGGAGGTTTGCGCCAGCTCCAGCCAGCCGACCGGCGTACGGCACAGCCCATCAAACAGTGACAAGCACAGCGGGAAGAACAGGATCAAAGCCGCCACCACCACTTTCGACGCGATACCAAAGCCAAGCCACAGCACCAGCAGCGGCGCGAGGGCAAACACCGGAATTGCCTGGCTGGCGGTGACCAGCGGAAACAGCACGCGACGCAGCAGCGAACTGGCGGCCATCAGCACCGCCAGCGTCACGCCCGCGCCGACGCCCAACAGCAGCGCCAGCACGATTTCCGCCAGCGTATAGAGCGCGTGATGCCACAGCAGTTGACGATGCTGCCACAGCGCCTCCAGCACCGCCTGTGGCGTGGGCAGCAGGAAACTCGGCACGCCGCTGTGACACGCCAGTAACCAGCCGCACAGCAGCACCACGATCAGGTAGATCGCGCTAAACACTGTTTTCATGGGTATTCAGTCGGGAGAAGAGTTGCGCCTGCGCCTGCAGGACGTCGGGATGATCAAACGGACGCGGCACGTCACCGCCAGCAACCGGCCAGCTTTCGATAGTCAGCGGCTGGCCTTGCAGCAGCAGAATGTCATCGGCCATGCGGCACGCTTCCAGCGGATCGTGCGTCACCAGCAGCACAGTTTTGCCCCGCAGTAATCCGGCGGTCAGCGTTTGCAAACTGAGTTTGGTCATCACATCCAGCGTGGCGAAGGGTTCATCCATCAGCACCACGTCGCGCTGCGCATAAAGCGTGCGTGCCAGCGCCACGCGTTGCCGCATGCCGCCGGAGAGTTGATGCGGGGGTGCATGCGCCACGTCGCTGAGTTTTACCTGCTCGAGCAGCGCCAGCGCACGCGGGCGATCCGGCTTGTCGCCGCTGAGCCGCGCCGACAGCATCACGTTGTCGAGCACCGTCAGCCACGGATACAGCAGATCCTGCTGGCCCATCCACGCCACGTTGCCGCTCAAGCCCCGCACCGCGCCCTGCTGCGGTTGGAGTAAACCGGCCACCAACCGCAGCAGCGTACTTTTGCCGATGCCGCTGCGTCCCAGCATTACCGTGGTTTTGCCACCGCGCAGGTGCAGATTCAGCCGCTGACACAGCGGTTTATCGCCCCAGCTAAAGCTCACATCGTTGAACAGAATGTCCTGATTCATGGGCGATTGGCCGCCAGAATCGCCAACTGGTGAAATCCGCGCTGCGCCAGCGCGTTAGCGGCCTGCGCGGCACGGATGCCGCTGGCGCACACCAGCACGATGCGCTGCTGGGCGGGCGGCTGCCACGCGGCGATCGCCTGCGGCAAGATGCGCTCAACGCCATCCGCCACGCTGACCGGCGCTTCTTCATAGCTGCGCAGTTCGACAATACAGTCATCGGCGGCCAGCATTTGCAGGTCGATAAACGGCACCACATATTCCGGCTCTTCAGCATCATCAAAGCGGAACTGGCGGAAGTGCCAGTTCACAAAATCGCAATTCACCAGACAACCGAGCGGTGAAGGCTGTAATTCCAGCAGTACGTTGAGCGCCATCTGCGCCTGCATCGCGCCAAGCGTTGCCACCGCCGGGCCCATCACGCCTGCGGTGTTGCAGTTCGCGGCCGATGACGGCAAGCGCGGGAACAACGCGCGATAGCTCGGGGCGCCGCCACAGAATCCGCCGACGTAACCTTGCCGCCCCAGCACCGAGGCGCTGATCAGCGGCATGCCTGCCTGCATGCAAGCATCGGAAAGTTGGTAGGTGACGGCAAAGTTATCGGCGGCATCGATCACCAGATCGCATCCCGCCAGCGCCTGCTGCAGATTACTGGCGCTCAGCGACTGCTGCAGCGCCTCGATTTGCACCTGCGGATTGCGCTGCTGCAACGCGTGCTGCGCGCGCAGCACTTTGGGCTGGTCAATATCCTTCTCAGTAAACAACGTTTGCCGATGCAGGTTATGCAGCGCCACCACATCGTCGTCATACAGCCGAATATAGCCGACCCCCGCGCCCACCAGCTGCGGCAGGAGTGTGGCGCCTAATCCGCCCGCGCCCGCCACCAGCACGCGCGCGTCGAGCAGTTTCTGCTGCCCTGCCTCGCCGATTTCCGCCAGCATCATCTGGCGTTGATAACGTTGCATAGTTGGCTGCCTCAACTCAGATTTGCCAGACCGAAGATCGGCGTGGACGCGGCTGCCATATCGCGCTTCTCCATCAGTCCGGCAGCGCGCGCGGCCTGTCCGGCTTCAATCGCCAGCCGGAAGGCGTGGGCCATGCCGACTGGATCGCCGGCTTTGGCGACGGCGGTGTTGAGCAAAATGCCATCGAAGCCCATCTCCATCGCCTGCGCCGCCTGCGACGGCGCGCCAATGCCCGCATCAATGATCAGCGGGATGTCGCTGAACCACGCACGCATGGCGCGCAGGCCATCGATGTTGCGCAAACCCTGGCCGGAACCAATCGGCGCGCCCCACGGCATCAACAGTTCGCAACCCGCCGCCAGCAGCTTTTCGCCAACGATCAGATCTTCGGTGGTGTACGGAAATACCTGAAAACCCTCTGCGCTGAGGATGCGCGCGGCTTCCACCAGCGCGAAAGGATCGGGTTGCAGCGTGTCGGCATGGCCGATTACTTCCAGTTTGATCCACGCGGTGTTGAACAGTTCGCGCGCCATGTGCGCGGTGGTGACGGCCTCTTTTACCGTGTGACAACCGGCGGTATTCGGTAACACGCGGATGTTGAGCCCAGTCAGCAGTTCGCGGAATGCCGCGCCCGCCGCGCCTTCGCGCCGCAAACTGACGGTGATGATGTCGGTGCCGGAGGCGGCAATCGCCTGCTGCAAAATGGCGGGCGAAGGATAACCGGCGGTGCCGAGCAGGAAGCGTGATTGCGGTTCAAAATCGTAAAACATCGCTTAACCTCCCTGCATCGGTGACAGCACTTCGAGCTGGCAACCTTCATCCAGCCGCTGCGTGTCGTACTGGCTTTTTGGCACAAACGCACCGTTGTAGGCGGTGGCGACGCAGGCCACATCAATTTGCTGCTCGATCAGCAATTCGCTCAGGCTTGTTGCCTGGGTGCTGATGGCGCGGCCGTTAAGCTGAATATTCATTGTTGAGTTCCCCAGAAATGCGTTGCATCAGCTGCTCTGCCAGCATTGGCGCCAGCAGAAAACCGTGGCGATACATGCCGTTGAGATAAAAAGTGTGATTGTGATAGTGGATTTCCGGCAGATTCGCCGGATAGGCCGGACGCAGCCCGCTACCGCTCTCAATCACGCGCGCTTCGGCTAAGGCGGGATGGATGGCATAGGCGGCGCTGAGTAACTCCATCATGGCGCGCGCGCTGATGGCGCTGGCATCGTCGCTCTCAATCATGGTGGCGCCGAGCATAAAGTGGCCGCCGCGACGCGGCACCAGATAGCAGGGAAAACGCGGATGCAGCAGACGAATCGGGCGGGAAAACTGCACTTCATCGCTGTGCAAAATCAGCATCTCGCCGCGCACCGCACGCAGGCGCGGCAGATGCGGCGCGGCGTGGATGCCGCGACAATCGATAATCTGGCCGCTCGGCGCGTGATTGCTGAATGACACGCCGCGCGCGATCAGCGCGTCACGCATCTCCTGCAACGCCAGACGCGGATCGAGATGCGCTTCCCCGGCGAAAAACAGACCGCGCGCAAAGCGCCCTTCCAGCGCCGGTTCAATGTTGGCGGGATCGACCCATTGATGCTGCTCGGTCATGCGGGCGAAACGATTGAGTTCCAGGCTATCGCGCGGCGGCGCAACCACCAACGTGCCCTGATGCTCGACGCTGCTGACGCGCTGTTGCCACCACGCGGCGGCGTGTTGCCCAAGAGTGATAACATCGCGCGGCGCGCTTTCGGCTTCACACCAGGGCGCTAGCATGCCGCCAGCAAACCACGATGCCGGGCGGCGCGCGTCATCGCCCATCACCTCAACGCCTTCACCGCGTTCCGCCAGCAAAGTGGCTACGCATAGGCCCGCCACGCCGCAGCCAAGCACGCTCCAGCGGCTCACAGCGCCGGTTCCAGGATGTTCAAACAGGGGGAATTCACATCGGCCTCTCAGTGTTAGCTGAGACCCGCAGATACAGGAGAAGGGAAATGGCGCGTCCATCGAGATTGTTTGAGCGCCAGACAGCCCAAAAAACAAGACTGTCAGTCTTCCTACGCCAGTATCAACTGGGTCAGGTTCAAAGGGTCGCTAAACCGCGCAGTGCGCTATTAGCCTCTCAGTCTCTTTGGCGAGACTCCCCCGACGCGTCTATTTGTATTGCAGGCGATGGTCGCCGTCAAGCGCGGAATAACCGGATGCTTTACGTGGCATTTAGCATCACGGCATTTATCGCTACTTAGGCTTTGTGGATCACAAACGTAACATATGGTATACAAACACATTATTTTATGCGCAAGAAAACATTACAGGTGATGTCGGAATAACCATGAACAATATTAAAATTGCATTTATTAAAGCCGGCTGGCACAAAGAAATTGTCCATAATGCCCTGGTGGGTTTTGAAAAAGAATTAGCCGATCAATCCGTAGAAGCACAATTAAAAGTGCTGGAAGTGCCTGGCGCATTTGAAATGCCGCTGCTGGCTAAGCGTCTGGCCGAAACCGGCAAATACGATGCGATCGTCTGCGCTGCGCTGGTGGTTGACGGCGGTATCTATCGCCATGATTTCGTTGCCGCTGCGGTGGTTGATGGCTTGATGAATGTGCAGCTGACCACCAACGTACCGGTGTTCTCCGTTTCATTAACGCCACATAACTTCCAGCCGGTTGATGTGATTGAAAACTTCTATACCGAGCATTTTATTAAGAAAGGCAAAGAAGCGGCACGCGCGGTGTTAGCGATCCATAATTTGTCGATTGATTGATGCATTAAAAAGGGAGCACCTCTTCAGGCGCTCCCTTTTTATTTATGATGACCTTCAACGGCTCATTTTCAGAATAGTGCTAATCATCTCGTAAAATAGTCTTACGAATAAAGTATCAGCTATTCGTCATTAACGCTGTGGATGATTCACTTCCAGCGGACGCAGATCAAACACCAGCACTTCCGCATCATCACCGTTAGCAAACTGCAGCGCGCTTTCGTTGCGAACGCGTGCACCGTCGCCCTCTTTGAACTTCACGCCGTTCACTTCGATGCTGCCGCGTGCCACGTGAATATAGGCGTAACGATCGCCATCCAACGCGAAGGTTTGCTGCTCGACACCGTCGAACAATCCGGCATAAACGCGAATATCCTGACGCACGCTGAGTGAACCGTTATCCCCTGCCGGCGAAATAATCAGGCGCAGCTGACCGCGTTTGTCACGTTCCGACACTGAAATCTGTTGATAACCGGGAGGCGAATTACGTTCGCCAGGCACAATCCAGATCTGCAGGAAGTGCACGTTGTCCGTTTTCGAGTGGTTAAACTCGCTGTGCGTGACGCCGCTGCCGGCGCTCATTAGCTGCACATCACCCGGCACAATCACCGAACCGGTGCCCATGGAATCTTTATGCTCCAGCGCGCCTTCCAGCACGTAGGAGATAATCTCCATGTTGTTGTGCGGATGCGCACCAAAACCGCGACCCGGTGCAACGCGGTCATCATTGATCACCAGCAAGTCTGAGAAGCCGGTTTGTTTTGGATCCCAGTAACTGGCAAAAGAGAACGTATGATGCGAATTCAACCAACCGTGGTCACCCACTCCGCGTTGTTCTGACAGGCGTTGTTCAATCATGGTCTGCTCCTCAAATTTGCTGTTGGGGGGCGATTGCCCTTCCCGTTGCAAACAAGTATACGTAAACTGATTTGCCTAACAATGCGTCATAATGACAATGACTGTCACCGATAAGTGGACAATATGCAGATTGAAGATCTCCGTATTTATGTTGCCGTTATCAAAGCCGGTAACTTCACCGCTGCGGCCGAACAGCTGATGCTGTCGAAGCAGTATGTCAGCCGCCGCATCGCCGCGCTGGAGGAGTCGCTTGGCGCGCGCCTGCTGAATCGCAACACGCGGAAGTTGTCGGTAACCGATAACGGCCAGCTGTTTGCGCAGCACGCGCAGCGCATTCTTGATGATGTGCAGGAAGCCGAGCTGGCGGTATCGGGGCGTCGTCAGGTGCTGCAGGGCAGCTTCCGCCTGAGCGTGCCGATGTCGTTTGGTATCAGCCATTTGTCGCCGTTTATTGCCGAGTTTCTCAGCCAGCATCCGGGTTTGCAGTTTCAGGTTGAACTGGCGGATCGGCATGTCGATATGGTGGGTGAAGGATTTGATATGGCGATTCGCATCGGTACGCTGCCAGATTCGAGTTTGATCGCCAGGCGACTGGGCGAGTTTCGCCGCGTGATCTGCGGCAGCCCGTCATACCTGCAGGGCGCAGGCGCAGGCGCACCGCGAACGCCAGAGGAGTTGAGCGAGCATTTATGTCTGCGCTACGGGCGCGAAAGCCAGACCGGCTGGGAACTGTTTAACGGCGACCAGCGCAAAGTGATTAGTGTGCATGGGCCGATGGTGAGTAATAACGGGGAAATGCTGCGCGACGCAGCAGTGGCCGGATTGGGTCTGATTATGCTGCCAGAGTTTATTGTGGCGCCAGCGCTGGCGAGCGGTGAGCTGGTGAAGGTGCTGGAAGAGTGGCAGCCGACCTCGCTCCATCTTAATGCGCTCTATCCGCAGCACCGTCAGCGCAGTGAGATCAATCGGGTGTTTATGACATTTTTGCAGCAGAAGTTGGCGTAAAAATTAATTACCCGTTGCGGCACGATCTATTGCGCATATCAAGGGCGGCAATGTGCCCATCCCGGCAATACGTAATATATCGCGCCGCAACGGTAGGTTGGGTGTTAATGACTTTCGTGCGCGAAGGTAATCGATTTACGACGTGCATCGCGCATCGCCACCGCATGGATCAGCAGACCCAACACCGCCAGAATCGCGCCTACCCAACCGGTGGATTGCCATCCCAGACCAGCGGAAATGGTCACGCCACCCAGCCATGCACCAAGCGCGTTAGCGAGGTTAAACGCCGAATGGTTCATTGCTGCCGCCATGGTTTGCGCATCTCCGGCGACATCCATCAAACGGATCTGCAACACCGCCGCCAGCGCCACCATGGTGCCCACCAGCATGACGTTGATGGCACCAGCCAGCGCATAATGCGCGGCAAATACGAAGGCGCTGAGCACCAAAAATGACCAGATCAGCAAAATGCGGATAGTCTTTTCAATGCCGCGATCGGCCAGACGACCGCCGGCGATGTTACCGATGATCATGCCTAAACCAAACAACGCCAGCACCGCCGGGATCCAGCTCACCGGCATCTGCGCCAGTTCGGTCATGGTCGGCTTCACGTAGCTAAACACCGAAAACAAACCGCCGCTGCCCACCGCGCCAATCGCCAGCGTCAGCAGAACCTGTTTGCGCGTCAGCGCCGACA
The DNA here is from genome assembly GCF_005281435.1 of Pantoea sp. SO10. Lineage (NCBI taxonomy): Bacteria > Pseudomonadati > Pseudomonadota > Gammaproteobacteria > Enterobacterales > Erwiniaceae > Pantoea > Pantoea sp. SO10. The sequence continues at coordinate 473,129 of NZ_CP040096.1, read as the reverse complement.
ATTCGCGCAGCGGGCTGGCATTTTTGTCGCCTGCCACGTTTGGCACCCACAGCCAGATCAGCAGCAAGGTCACCAGCGCCAGACCGCCGACAATGGCGAAGGCATCGCGCCAGCCAAACCATTGGCCGATAGCGGTGACGGCGGGCACGCCGAGTAAGTTGGCGATGGTCAGGCCGAACAGCACCATCGAGACCGCTTGCGCGCGTTTGCGCCGTTCAACCAAACCGGCTGCGACCAGCGCCGCCACGCCGAAGAAGGTGCCATGTGGGAAACCGGCGAGGAAACGCGCCAGCAGCATCGAGTAGTATCCCGGCGCTATGGCGCTCAGCAGGTTGCCGGCGGCGAACAGGCCCATTAGCGTCATCAGGAAATTACGACGTGAAGCGCGCGCGCCCAGCACCGCCAGCAGCGGCGCACCAATTACCACGCCCAGCGCATAGATGCTGATGAGATGCCCGGCCGAGGGGATCGATACGTTGAGACCTTTGGCTGCATCGGGCAGCAGTCCCATGATGACGAATTCGCCGGTACCAATGGCAAAGCCGCCGGTGCCGAGCGCGAACAAAGCTTTTAGCACGCTCTGACGCGGCAGCGATGCCTCATCCGGCAGCTGAGTAAGTTGGGGTTGTACTGATGACATGAGTTTTCCGAACCGCAAGTGAAGAACTCAGTCAGGATCGTGATTGCCTTAAACAATCATCGTCAGGACTGAGCAGAGTGAGCGGCTTATGATAGCGCAAAATCCCGCTTCCGTAGCGGCGCAATTCATTGCGCGATAAATCGCGCCGCTACGGAGTATGCGTATTCTGCAGCGCCAACAGCGCTGCGCCCATCATGCCGCCGTGATGCGCGAACTCACCTGGCACCACCAGACGATGTGAGGTGCGGCGTAATACGTAACCCTGCACCACCTCATCTAACGCCGCGATCAGCGGAGCCACCGATGCCAATCCGCCGCCCACCGCCACGCGCGACGCGCCGGTGATATTGATGGTGTATGCCAGCGGCTGACCGACAATTTGCAGCCATGCCTGAACGGTTTGCTGCGCCAGCGCATCCTGCTGCTGCCAGCATTCGATGATCTCAACGCTGCTCGCCGTGCGGTCATGCAACGTCTGATGCAGATTTTCCAGCCCGCGCGCACCGCCGTAGCTGTCGAGACAGCCCTTTTGCCCGCATGGACACGCCTTACGCGGCAGTCGTCGCGTGACGCCATCAATCTCCACTTCGGTTAACGTGATCGGCCCATGTCCCCATTCGCCGGTCAATCCGTTTTGCCCGGTGATGATGCGGCCATCTGCCACCAATCCGCCGCCAACGCCCGAACCCAGAATCGCGCCAAACACCACTTTGTGACCTTTTCCCGCGCCCGCCAGCGCTTCCGCCAGCGTGAAGCAGTCGGCATCGTTATGCACAATAACCTGGCGTTGCAGCAGCGCACCCAACTCGTTCGCCAAACTGCGCTGGTGAAACGCGGGAATATTGCTGGCAAATATCTCGCCAGAGTCGGGTGCCACAATGCCCGCGGTGGAGATCGCAACCGGGCTGCTGGCGGTAAACTGCAGGTGATGCTGGGCTATCATACGACTAACCAGCGCGGTGAAATCGTCCCAGCTGGTAGCCGGAATTTTGTGCTGATCGAGCAGGATTAATTGATCCTGCGCATTCATCACGCCTAGCTTGATAAAAGAGCCGCCCAGATCGAGGCAAATCACCGCAGATTGTCTTCTCATAAACGTTTATCCATCACATCACGCAAACCGTCGCCCAACACATTGAAGCCCAGCACGGTAATCAAAATCGCCAATCCGGGGAAGAGTGACACATAAATATTCAGGCCGAGGAAGTTGCGCCCATCGCTCATCATGGTGCCCCACTCCGGCATCGGTGGCTGCACGCCTAAACCGAGGAAGGACAAACTGGCGGCGGACAGCACCACCGCGCCCGCCGTCAGCGTGGATTGCACAATCAGCGGTCCAATTGAGTTGCGCAGAATGTAGTGCGTAATGATGCGCGGATAGCGCACCCCGAGCATATGCGCCGCTTCGATGTACTCCATGTTCTTCAGGCCCAGCGTCAGGTTGCGGCTCAGACGCGCATACACCGGAATCGAAAACAGCGAAATGGCGATCAGCATATTGGTCAGTCCTTCGCCGAGCACGCTAACGATCAAAATCGCCAGCACGATGCCGGGAAAGGCGAAGATGATATCCATTACCCACATGATCAGCGCATCCATCTTGCGTCCCGCTAAGCCGGAAATGATGCCGAGCGGAATACCGATCACCATGGAGATTGCGACGCTGAGGCTCACTTCAAACAGCGTGATACGCGCGCCGTAAATCACGCGCGAAAAAATATCGCGGCCATAATCGTCGGTGCCAAACCAGTGCGCGGCCGACGGCGCTTGCAAGGTGTTGAGCAGATCCTGCTCCACCGGATCCCAATGGGTAATTAGCGGGGCCAGCGCGGCGGCGAGCACCACCAGCAGCACTAACGCACCGCCGATGGCAATGGACGGGTTTGCCAGTAAAGTGCTGATCAGGTGTCGGCTGCGCGAACGCGGCGGCAGCACGGAAGTATCAATGCTGTTCATCAGTCGAACCTTATTTTGGGATTGAGCAAGCCAATCAGGATTTCGCCTACCAGATTCATCAGCACCACGCCGGTAACGGCCACCAGCGTCACACCCTGAATCACCGGATAATCGCGGTAGCGCACCGAATCCACCAGCAAGCGGCCAATACCCGGCCAATTGAACACCGATTCAGTGACCACCGCGCCGCCAATCAGGCTGCCGAAATTAAGCGCCACAATGGTGACAATCGGGATCAGTGCATTTCGCAGCGCATGCTTCCAGTTAATGCTGGCGGAAGATAATCCTTTGGCTCTGGCGGTACGGATGTAATCCTGACTCAGCACATCCAGCATGCTGGAACGCGTCATGCGGGCGATCATCGCCATCGGCAGGATTGCCAGCGTAACCGTGGGCATGATGTAGTTTTTCCACGAATCGGCGCCCAGCAGCGGTAACCAGCCCAACTCGACCGCGAAGTAATTCATCGCCAGTAGCGCCAGCCAGAAGTTGGCAATCGACGCACCGGCAATGGTCAGCACCATCACGATTTGATCCGGAATCCGCTGGCGATAAATGGCGCCGGTCATGCCCGCCGGAACACCTATCGCAATCGCCAGCAGATACGCCAGCGCCGCCAGCGATAAGGTGTACGGCAAACGCTCGCTGATCTCCGTCATCACCGGACGCTGCGACTGCAACGACAAGCCAAGGTTACCGTGCAGCGCTTCCGCCGCGAACCTGACATATTGCAGCGGCAGCGGCTGATCGAGCCCCAGCCGCACGCGCATACTGTCCACCGCTTCCTGCGGTGCTTCCGGTCCCGCCATCAGCCGCGCCGGATCGCCCGGCAGCGCGCGGATGGCGATAAACACGATAATCGACACGCCGAAAATGATTAACGGCAGCGAAAGCACCTTTTTTGCGACGTACGCTTTCATATCACATCAGCCATGAGGTTATTGCTTCACTGCGTCGCGCACGACGATTTGTCCGCCCGGTTGCATAACCACGCCGCTGATATTTTTACGTGCGGCATAGAGATCGTCCTGATAGAACAGCAGCACCTGCGGCGCTAATCCGCTGATCTGTTTTTGCGCCTGGAAGTAGAGATCTTTGCGTTTGGCATCGTCGAGTGTGGATGCGGCGGTATCGATCAGATCATCGGTTTGCTTGTCGCTGAAGAAGCCCAGATTGGCCCCGCCCGGCGCAAAGCTGCTGGTGTGATACAGCGGACGGAGCTGCAGATCCGAGCCATATAAACCGGAAGACCAGGACGCCAGCACCGCATCGGTGCCCTGCGCGGCTTTCTCTTTGCCATCAGCAAATGCCGCTTTGGTCCACACGCCGCTCTCCATCTGGCGCACGTTAAGTTTCACGCCGATTTTGCCCCACATGCCCTGCAGCACTTGTGCGGTACGCGTATCCGGCGCCTGCACCGCAATCGACATCGGGAAACCGTCGGCGTAGCCCGCCGCTTTCAGCAAATCTTTGGCTTTTTGCAGATCGTACGGATAGTCATGCAAGCTTTTGTCGTAGTTGGGATCGACCGGTGCCAACGCAGAGTTTGCCGGTTGCGCATAACCAAACATGATGGCTTTCACCAGCGCCTGCTGGTCGGTGGCGAAATTCAGCGCCTGACGCACGCGCACATCGCTCAGCGCTTTGCTTTGGGTATTGAGATCGACCCAGAACACCGCCGCGCCCGGCGACTGTTTAAGATTTACGTTGGCGTTGTTTTTTAACATGCCGGCAAACTGCGGCGGCACCGGGTTAATAATATCAACCTGACCCGATTGCAGCGCCATATTCATCACTGAAGGCTCGCTGCTCCACGTCCATTTAATTTCATCCGGCCCGGAAGATTTCCCCCAATAATCGGGATTCTTTTGTTCAAGTACATATTCCCCGGATTTGTACTGCACCAGTTTATAAGGCCCGGTGCCGTCGGCTTTATTGTTAATACTGCCCGCCTTGTCCGCTTTTGGGCTCACCATTAAACCCGGGCCGGAGGCTAAAACAGTTAAAAAAGCCGGATTAATTTTTTTCAGCTGAAACGTGACGGTAAGATCGTCTTTTTTCTTCACGTCCTGAATAAAGGTGCGAATTTTCCCACTACCCGCTAAACCGCGCTGCGTATTTAAATGACGCTGGAAGTTTTCCACTACCGCATCGGCATTAAAGGACGTGCCGTCGTGGAATTTCACATTGGGCCGTAGGGTAAAGGTCCAGTTAAGTCCGCTGTCATCGGATGTCCAGGATAATGCCAGTGCCGGAATGATTTTGCCGTCATCACCGAGACGCGTCAGGCCTTCGTACATTGGGTCCAGCACCGTGCCGGTAAAGGTCGCGGTTTGGTTGCCAGGATCCATGCTGCGCGGTGGTTCGTTCTGCATGATCACCAGCTGGCTGGCAAAAACGGAGGCGCTCGCCATCGACGCCAGTAAACAGCCAGCCAGCGTCAGTACCTTGAAATGCTTATTTATGCTTTCCATGAAGGCCCTCAATGAATCATTGAAACGATCGGTGAAATATCCACGCTATATAAGCCACACTCACTAAACAAAAGCCAATAGGTTGGTTCATATAATTTACTTATAATCAGATCTACATTCAGAAATTTAACTAAATAGCGTTGTATTTGTTTTCTGTCCTTATTATTGTCAGCGCATAGTGCTAACGCTGTGAGAACCTTAATGCTCAATGCCCACCAGCAACAAATTCTGCGCTTACTTATTGCGTCGCATGGCATGAGCCGCACCGTGCTTGCGGAAAAAATGAAATTAAGCAAAGCCGCAATTAGCACGCTGGTGAAAGAGATGCTGCAGGCCGGATTGCTGGAAGAGAGTATTCCGGAATCCAGCGGCCAGGGTCGCCCATCGGTGTTATTAAAAATGCGTGCCGACAGCGCCTATTTTCTTGGTGCCTCGCTGCTGGACGAACGCGTGGTATTAGTGCTGATTGATATGCACGGCCGCACGCTGGCCGCCACCCAGATGCCGTTGAATCTCGATCCACCGCAGCTGGCAAAAACCATTGCGGCGGCGATCCCGGACCTGATTGCGCAGAAATCAATTACGCAGGATCAGCTGATTGGTCTGGGCGTGACGCTTTCCGGCTTTGTCGATGAACATCAGGCGATTTGCGTGCAGTCGGCGCTGCTGGGCTGGAAGAACGTGCCGCTGGCGGAACTGCTAAAACAGCAAACCGGGCTGGAAGTGTCGTTAGAGAACGATGCCAAAGCGCTGGCGGTGAGCGAGAAGATTTTCGGCGTGGCAAAAAAGACGCGCAACTTCACCCTGATCTCGCACGGTGACGGCATTGGATCGGCGCATTTCTTTCAGGGCCAACTACATCGGGGCGCACACGGCGCTGCCGGTGAAATCGCCCACTGCACCATCGAGCCCGGCGGACGTCCCTGCCGCTGCGGCAAACGCGGCTGCCTCGATACGCTGGCCTCGTTAACCGCCATCCGCGAAAGCGTGCGTGATAAAGCGCTGGAGTGTGAATCGATTACCGAACTGGAAGCGCTGGCGGTGAAAGGTAACAGCGCGGCGATTGCCATTTTGCATCAGGCCGGTCATGCGCTGGGCTTATCCATCGCCAATATTATCCAGATGAACGATCCCGAGTTGATTGTGATTGCGCATCAGCCCAATGCGTTTGATGGATTGCTTAAAACCGTGGTGATGCAGGCCATCGACAGCCATGTGCTGCCGTCGATTATCGGCAAAACACCGATCGCCAGCATGGTGATCAACGAAGAGAGCTGGGCCAGAGCCGCAGCCAGTGTGGCGGCGTATCGTTTTATCATTCACTTACCCGACTAGCGGAGGCTGCTATGCGCATTGCTTTTGGTGGCATTCATACTGAGTGCAGTACTTATAATCCGGTGCTGAATTATGCCGACGACTTCCGCATCGTGCGCGGGGATGAACTGACCACCAATCCTTATTTCGCCTTTTTGCAGGATTATGATGCCGAGTTTCTGCCGACCTTCCACGCGCGCGCCATCGCCGGTGGTCCGGTGGCGCGCGTCACCTACGACGATTTTAAGCAGGATTTCCTGACGCGCCTCGCGGCACATTTGCCGGTGGATGGCGTTTATCTCGCGATGCACGGTGCGGTTTATGTTGAAGGTATGGAAGATGCCGAAGGCGACTGGATCAGCGCCACGCGCGAGCTGGTCGGCGCGGAGTGCCCGATCACCGTCAGCTACGATCTGCACGGCAACGTTACGCAATGCATCATCGATGCCATCGATATGTTCTCGACCTATCGCACTGCGCCGCACATTGATGTGGAAGAGACCATGCGCCGCTCGGTATCGATGCTGGTGAAAAGCCTGCAAACCGGCGTCAAACCCGGCGTGGTGTGGGCGCCGATTCCGGTGGTGTTACCCGGTGAACGCACCAGCACCGAAGATGAACCCGCCAAAAGTTTGTATGCCCGTTTGCCCGCGATAAACCAGCTGGAGCATATCTGGGATGCGTCGCTGATGGTCGGTTACGTCTGGGCCGATGAACCGCGCGCTACCGCCGCCGCGATCATGACCGGCACCGATGCCGATGTGCTGGCGGAACAGGCGGCTAAACTGGCGCTGGCTTACTGGCAGGCGCGCGATGAATTCAGTTTTGGCTGCGTCACCGGCAGCATTGAAGAGTGCGTCAGCATGGCCATCGCCAGCGAAACTGCGCCGGTGATTCTGGCTGATTCTGGGGATAATCCCACCGGCGGTGGCGTCGGCGATCGCGCGGATGTGTTGGCGGAACTGATTCGCCAGGGTGCGCAGCAGGTGATCGTGGCTGGTATCACCGATAAACCGGCCACTGACGCGGCCTTTGCTGCTGGCGTTGGCGCAAGCTTAACGCTGAATGTCGGCGCATCACTCGATCCGGCCGGCGGCAAAGTGCAGGCCGAATTTGTGGTGAAACATCTCAGCGATGATGCGCGTTCGCTGGCGAAACAGGCGCTGCTGCAAACCGGCGGCATTACGCTGGTGGTGGCCGACCGTCGCCGTCCTTATCACAACCTGGCGGATTTCGCCCTGCTCGGCCTCGATCCCGCAGCGGCCAAAATCGTGGTAGTGAAGTCCGGTTATCTGTCGCCGGAGCTGGCACCCCTGGCCAATCCCAACCTGATGGCGCTGTCGGAAGGCGTGGTTGATCAATATGTGGAACGCTTAACTCGCAAGCGCAAATTGCAGCCCGCCTATCCGTTCGATACCGATTTCACTTATCTGCCGGTTAGCCACTTATCGGCACGCTTTATGGCAGCGAAATGAACGCGCCCGCTTCAGCAGTCGAACCGGTGCTGCGCATCGAAAATCTGACCGTCGCCTTTCGCGTTGAGGATCACTGGCGCGAGGTGGTAAAGAACCTGTCGCTCACCGTTAATGCCGGTGAAACGCTGGCGATTGTCGGTGAATCCGGTTCGGGGAAAAGCGTCACCTCGATGGCGATCATGCGCTTACTCAACATGCGCCACGCGCGCGTCAGCGGCAAAGTGCTGCTGAACGGCGTCGATCTGCTGACGCTGAGCGAATCCGCCATGCGTGACATTCGCGGCAATGCGGTGGCGATGATTTTTCAGGAGCCGATGACCAGCCTGAATCCGTCGTTCACCATCGGCAATCAAATTGCTGAAGCGCTGATCAATCACCGCAAAATCAGTAAACGCGTCGCGCGTGAAGAGACCATTCGGCTGCTGGAGAAAGTGCGTATTCCCAACGCGGCGAAACGCTTCAATGATTATCCGCACCACTTTTCCGGCGGCATGCGCCAGCGCGTGATGATTGCGATGGCGCTGGCGCTGCGGCCAAAACTGCTGATTGCCGATGAACCGACCACTGCGCTGGACGTCACCATTCAGGGGCAGATTCTTGACCTGATCAAGACGTTGCAGGAAGAGGAAGGCACGGCGGTGCTGTTTATCACCCACGATATGGGCGTGGTGGCAGAGGTGTCGGATCGCACGCTGGTGATGTATCAAGGCGATGTGATGGAAACCGGCACCACCGCCGCGATTTTTTCCGCGCCCGCTGCGGATTACACCCGCACGCTGATTGCGACCGTGCCGCAGCTTGGTGCGATGCGCGGCATTACTGGACCGCGTAAGTTTTCCTTTGACCAGCGCGACGCATCTGAGACCAACGCTGTATCGACATCGCAGCAGCCGCTGCTGTCGGTTAAAAATCTCAGCACCCGCTTCAGCATCCACGAAGGCGTATTCAGCCGCAAAACCGGCGCGGTACATGCGGTGGAGAACATCTCATTTGATCTAATGCCGGGCGAAACCTTGTCGCTGGTTGGTGAATCGGGCTGTGGAAAATCCACCACCGGACGTTCACTGACGCGCCTCGTCACACCCGACGCGGGTGAAGTGGCCTTTGATGGTTACGACGTACTGAATCTTTCTGTTCATGAGCTGCGCACTTTGCGCCGCGCCATGCAGATGATTTTTCAGGATCCGTTTGCCAGCCTCAATCCGCGCATGTCGGTGCTGGAAGCGCTGACCGAGCCTTTTCTGCAACATCGTTTAGGCAGCAAAACCGAGGCGCGCACGAAAGCCGCCTCGCTGATGGAGCGCGTCGGGTTATCCGCTGACATGATGAAACGCTATCCGCACGAATTTTCCGGCGGCCAGCGCCAGCGTATCTGCATCGCTCGCGCGCTGATGCTCGATCCGAAAATGATCATCGCCGATGAATCGGTGTCGGCGCTGGATGTCACGGTGAAAGCGCAAATCATCAATTTGCTGCTCGACCTGCAACAGAGCCTCGGCTTGTCGTATCTGTTTATTTCCCACGATATGGCGGTGGTTGAGCGCATCAGTCATCGCGTGGCGGTGATGCTGCTGGGTGAAATCGTCGAGATCGGCCCGCGCGCGGCAATATTTGAAAATCCGCAGCATGATTACACGCGCAAATTACTGTCGTCGGTGCCGGTGCCCGATCCGGCGCGACGTCATGTGAAGCGCCAGATTGACATCAGCGAGCTGAAAAGCCCGGTGCGTGCATTGGGATTTGTGCCCGAAGCGCGACGTTATCGTGAGGTGAGTGAGGGGCATTGGGTAATGGAATGACTGCTTTTTACAAAGCGTACACGCTGTAGCGGCGCGATTTATTACGCATGAAGTTTATGCACCAATGCGCGATATATCGCGCCGCTACGATTTGTGCGGCTCTAAACTATCATCCCAAATCCAACATCTTCCCGCCGCTAAAACTCCAGTCTTCGGGCTGGGTTTGCTGGATGATGATCATTAAATCATTGGGATCGAGATTGAGCCGCTGTTGCAGCCGTTCACTCAACACCCGATAGGTTGCCCGCTTCTGTTCCGCGCTGCGCGGTTTGCCTGCCACGATGTTCAGCAAAACATAGCGATCGCTACGACCACCGCTGAGATAATGGCGATCGTAGATAAAGCGCGGCGCCGCCAGCGATTCAATCACCTGAATGCGTTGCTGCCCGCGGCGGGAAATATGGGCATCGCACTGTGTCAGCACAATGCAGCAGATGGTGCGCAGCAGATGCTGGCGCAGCTTACGCGGCGTGCGGTGGCAGGCTATATTCATCACAGTGAGGTTGGAACGGCTTAGATGCGTTGTGCTAGCGGGTAAAACATCCATTGCTGGCCAGTTTCTGTCCTGCTCGTTAAAGTTAAATACAACCTTCTGCCGCTATTTTTCAGGCAGAAGGTTTTTCACACATTATTCTTTCATGCATAACAAGCAATATACCGCTCGGCTGTTGGGATAATGCGTGTGGAAATATTGCCAGGCATGGTCAGGAGAATAAAATGATCCCATGAACACACGATTATCATAGGCAGGAGCCAGGCGGCAACTATCGCGGTGTAGATTGCAGCACCCTTCTGTATCTGCCTGACTAAAGACATAAAAATCCGTGATGCTTAAGTTCATCCGCTACTCCTCATGGGCAGAGATAAATACTAATTAATAAAAATCTTTAAAATCGCCCGTTGCGGATACTATTTGTACACTTTTTAGTAATCAGCCCAAAATGGGCCATAAAATAATTATAGTCTTCGTGGAGTCGGCTGTCTTTAATTAAAAATAAACTTATTTAAGCCGAACGTAATAAAAGAGTAATTTAATAACTATTATTTAACCCTTTTTGTCGCTGCGCTTAATAGGGCCAGTATTTACTGTTAACGGCGGTCATCACTTATAAATTCGCGCTAAGATTTATCTTAAAAAAATGAAATTCATTTCTGGTCAATTAAACTTAAGTAAACTTAAATTAAACCACCGGAGATAATATCATGCTCAGTTATACTATCCGTATCGAATTGAAAGAACCCACCGCTGGCGCGCAAATTGAATTGCTCTATGCGATGCTTGAGAATGGTTTCGCGCGTAGCTTGGTGTGCGAGAAAGGCTACACTTATGTGTTACCCACCAATGAATACGTTTATGTAGGCAGCGAGAATATAAGGAGTTTAACCGACCGGGTGGTGACTTTGGTGAGCGAGTTCAGTGAGGATCCTTCGGTGATGATTACTCAATCCGCCGCAAGGTGCTGGTCAGGTTTACGCGGCGTAAACCTCGCTTAATAGCGAAGATAAACGCCCTCTGCCCACTACGAAGGCGTTTATCCTTTAATTTAAATAAACTTAAAATATAATTAATTAGCCCGGATAAATACCGCGATCTTTACGTGCCAGTAAAATACGTTCGCAGGCAACGATATAAGCGGCAGTGCGCAGCGAGCAGCGCTTTTCGGCGGCCTTGTCCCAAACGTGAACCATGGCTTCGGTCATGATGCGGTCCATACGCTGGTTAATCTCATCTTCGCTCCAGAAGAAACTCGCCATATCCTGCACCCATTCGAAGTAACTCACCGTTACCCCGCCAGCGTTACAGATTACGTCTGGCACCACCTGCACGCCGCGACTCGCGAGCATATCATCTGCATCCGGATAAGTTGGGCCGTTTGCCCCTTCCAATACCAGTTTGGCACTAATAACTTCTGCGCGCTCGCGGGTAATTTGTCCTTCCAGCGCCGCCGGGATCAGAATATCCATGGCGGTGGTCCAGAACTGCTCTCTGTCGATCTCTCGCGCGCCAGGGAAGCCAGCAATCTGTTTATGTTCGATCTGCCATGCAGTCAACGCGGCTAAGTCAATACCGCCTTCATTGAGTAAGGTTGCGGTGTGATCCTGAATCACCACCACACGCGCACCGGCTTCGGCGAACAGACGCGCGGCTTCGCTACCGACATTACCAAAGCCCTGCAGCGCCACGCGTGCGCCTTCAATGGTGATATTGGAGCGTTGTGCCACTTCCCGACCGGTAATAAATACGCCACGCCCCGTCGCTTTCTCACGCCCTAACGAGCCGCCAAGATGGATCGGTTTACCGGTGACCACACCGGTGATGGTGGTGCCGTGATTCATGGAGTAGGTATCCATCATCCACGCCATCACTTTGCCATTGGTGCCGACATCGGGTGCGGGAATATCTTTCTGCGGGCCAATAATCAAGCCGATTTCACTGGTGTAGCGGCGGGTTAATCGCTCCAGTTCACCTTCAGACAGCGAGTGCGGATCGACACGGATGCCGCCTTTGGCGCCGCCATAAGGCAGGTTAACCGCCGCACACTTGATGGTCATCCAGGCGGATAGCGCCATCACTTCATTCAGGTCGACAGCAGGATGGTAACGCACGCCCCCTTTGCCCGGCCCGCGTGAGAGATTGTGCTGTACGCGATAGCCTTCGAAGTGGCGAATCGAGCCGTCATCCATCTGCACCGGGATGTCGACAATCAGTGCTCTTTTGGGGTGACGCAGGGTTTCTATCCAGCGAGACAATTCACCAAGATGAGGCGCAACACGGTCAATTTGGCTCAGGTAGGTAGTCCAGGGAGATGTACTGCTTTCAGAAGCGTAAGATAACTTTTCCATGAGAAGCCTGTAGGTTCAGAGTTATTTATATTGAAAAGACGTGGAAAGGTAATGCATTGCACTAGACGGAAAGTAATTTAACACCTTTTCAGACAAGCGGGTCAGGCCAAATAAGAGGGGTTTAACTTTTTCGACACAAAAATGCCTGAATAAATGAATAACTAAGCATTAAAAAAGAGCCACATATGGCGCATATCCATGCATTAATTATGCACTTAATTGCATAAATTTTGATTTTATCCCTATTTTTCAGTTCTTTGATGGTCATCAAAAAGTGAATAAACTGTTATTTTTCCGCATTGACTTTGTTAACACTCGCCACCACGATGAGTAAAACCCAGCTGGAAACCTCCATCATGAATTAGCGTTTTATTAATTTCGCTTTTCTTTCATCTATTTAAACGTGCCTCTTTAAGGTTCAACCCATATTTGCCATTGATGCTTGCGGGCAGGCATCGTCATGCGTCTTTTCGCCAGACTGAAGGAATCATTGTGTCTAACAAACCTACACAAGGGCAGATTCAGCCTGCTCGGGCTCACGACGCCCCGCAAAAACTGCAGCGAGGGCTGAGCGAACGCCATATTCAGATGATCGCGCTGGGCGGATCGATCGGTACCGGGCTGTTTATGGGCGCGGGACGCAATATTGCGGTAGCCGGAACCTCGATATTAATCATCTACCTATTAGTGGGTTTTTTTAGCTATATGGTGATGCGGGCAATGGGGGAAGTGCTGCTTAGCCGGCTCGACTATCGCTCTTTTGCCGATTTTGTCAGTGATTATCTCGGCCCCAAAGCCAGCTTCTTTCTCGGTTGGTCGTACTGGCTAAGTTGGGTGGTGACCTGCATCGCCGATGTGGTGGTATGCGGCGCGTATATGCAGTATTGGTTCCCGGAAATGTCGGCGTGGATACCCGCGTTATTTACCCTCGGTATTTTGTGTCTGTTTAACATGTTGTCGGTGAAGGCTTTTGGTGAAGCTGAATTCTGGTTTGCGCTGATCAAAGTGATCACCATCATCGCGCTGATCATCACCGGCGGATGGATGGTATTTACCGGCTGGACCTCGCCGGATGGCGTTAAAGCCTCGGTGCACAACCTCACCGATCCTGCGGTGTTCATGCCGCATGGCATCACCGGTTTTCTGGCTGGTTTCCAGATCGCGATTTTCTCTTACACCGGCATTGAGCTGCTCGGCACCATGACGGCAGAGACGCGCGACCCCGAGAAAATTTTGCCGCGCGCGATCAACTCCCTGCCGCTGCGAATCGTGATTTTCTACATGCTCTCGATGATGGTGATCATCGCGGTGACGTCCTGGCAAGGGGTATCGCCGGATACCAGCCCGTTCGTGACGCTGTTTGCCAAAGCCGGCTTGCCTGCGGCGGCAGCGATCATTAATTTCGTCGCACTCACCTCGGCGATGTCTTCCGCCAATAGCGGCGTCTACTCCAGCACCCGCATGTTATACGGCTTGTCCGTCGAGAAGCATGCCCACTGGCAGTTTCGTATTCTTTCACGTACCACGCGTATCCCGCTGCGCAGCCTGCTGTTCTCCTGCTTCTGCATGCTGAGCGGCACCTTGCTGCTGTTCCTGGTGCCGAATGTGACAACACTGTTCACCATCGTTTCGACGCTGGCCGCCATTCTGGTGATCTATTGCTGGGGTATGATTCTGGTCTCTTATCTGGTGTACCGCCGGCAGCGTCCGGATCTGCATCAAAAATCCAAATTTAAGATGCCCGGCGGCAGGATGATGGCGTGGGCGACGCTGATGTTCTTCCTGTTTTCGGTAGTGATCATGATATTTGATTCCGACACGCTCGCCGCGCTAGCCGCTTCGCCGGTGTGGTTCATTGCGCTGTGGCTTTGCTGGAAGATGAAGGAGAAGCGGAAAACGGCAGTGAAGGTAGCGGCATGATTAGGCCGCTACTTCATCAACACGTTAAACTGTGGATTGAACTCGTCGAAAATCGGCAGCGCGGCGGCACCCAGCGCGGCGGTATCGCTGCCGGTCATACCGATCTTTACGCGTGTTCCGGTGAGGTAGCGACCGCGCACTGACTGATAGAGCGGCGGCAGGCGACGCATGATTTTATCCAGCAGCACCGCAGGCATCATGCCGCCGATTATCACGCTCTCGGCATCGAAGATGCATTCCAGCAGGTTAATCGCCTGACGCAGCGGCGTTAACACGCTATCGATCCATTTATCGAACAGCGCCGGATCGACTTCCAGCAAATCTTCCGGCAAAGCGGTCATCGGATCGAGCCCGCAAAACTCGTACGCCGCCTGCAGTGAAACATAGCGTTCTAAACAGCCGTGATTGCCGCAGTAACATTCGCGTCCGCCCGGCTCCACCACCACATGCCCGACTTCGCCGGCGTTATGCGCATGGCCGCTATAGACGTGGCCATCCATGATGATGCCCGCGCCTAAACCGGTGCCGATGTAGAGATAGACAAACGAATTGAGCTGACGCGCGACGCCATGAAAGCGCTCACCAATTGCTGCCACCGTGGCATCGTTTTCCAACGTCACCGGCACGCCGCTCATCGCGGCGAGTTTGGCTTCGATATCCACCTGTTCCCAGCCGTGCAGCGTGGTCGGCCCCATTGAAGAGATGCCCTCAACACCAAACGGACCGGGCATCACCACGCCAATGCCCAGCACTTTCTGCCAGCGATCGCCCAGCTGCGTTTTAATTTCGCTGAGCACGTCGGCGATGCGCGCTAATGTGGCATCCGGCTGGGGCTTTTGTACCAGAATCAGGCGGCGAAAATGAATTTCGCCGGTGAGATCCACCAGCACAATCAGCAGCGTTTGGTGATCAAGATGGATGCCGATCGAAAAGGCGCTGGCGGGATTAAGCGTCACCGGAATTGCCGGTTGCCCGCGTCCTTGTTTGCGCGGCGCGCGGCTGGTGAGCAGTTCGGCCTGCTCCAGCTCCGCCACAATATTCGACACGGTTTGCGGCGTCAGGGCGGTGAGACGAGCCAGCTCGGCGCGGGTCAATTCGCCGTGCAGGCGAATGGCTTCAATGATCACGCGGCGATTGTGCGCCCGTGCGTGTTCCAGATTGGTTCCCGACGTTTTCACCTTGCTCCCTTCCCTTTCGTCACCTGCGCTGCGAATAGCCGCATCAATATCTCTGATCGCACACACATTTTACAACCCTTTCGGGCAGGTGAATGGTTGAGGCAGGGATGTCGATAATTTTAACTCTTGGTGACCATCCCAACGGTTATTTGATAAAAAACCAACCTGACACGGCTACCAGGCCAATTAACAACGATGCGAAAACCGCGCCTGTTACGAATGAATGAGTTGTCGTCTGCTCTTCCTTACGGATGTCTATAAATCTGGCCAGCGCGCGCTTTACATTCGCGGCATTTAATTCTTCAAACTGCTTTTCAAAGCCCTTTTCTGTAAGGTCGGAAGCTCCTGCAATATCCCTTCTTTCCAGCGCGGTGATGTGGTTACCCTTTTTAAAAAAACAGTATTCCGGCATGAGATCCTCCGAGGACAAAATTGAAGTCTAAAATAACTTATCGGAACCGGTACGACCGCGTATGTAAGTCCGGTCAGTGCCCAAAGCAACTTAGGTAAAAATTTCGCCCAAATATAATTATGACTTGAAGATGCAGCAAGGCATTAGTCAACGCGCGAAGAGCCACAGAGTAAGCTTGCCTAAGGCTGTTTTCACACGGAGTCGAACGAAAAGAATTCAAACAATGCGGGGCCCAGATTAAATAAGAGCCCCAATGTAAATGAAAATATTAAACCTGGAACGCTTCAACCATGCCTCGTAACGCATGTGCCTGAGCAGAAAGCTCTTGCGACGCAGAGGAGGACTCTTCAACCAATGCAGCATTGTTCTGTGTTACGCCATCCATTTGGCTGACGGCAATGCTGACCTGTGAAATTCCCTGCATTTGTTCAGAAGAAGCCAGAGATATCTCGTCCATCGCATCCGCGAGTTCACCTACCATGCTGACGATTTTCATGATGCTCTGCCCGGTTCCAGTCGCCACGTTCACACCACTTTCCACCTGCCCTACGGCCTGCTCAATGAGTTGTTTGATATCCCGTGCAGCAGTCGCACTTCGTTGTGCTAACGTTCTGACTTCACCGGCAACCACGGCAAATCCCCTTCCTTCTTCACCGGCGCGAGCAGCTTCAACGGCGGCATTGAGTGCAAGAATATTGGTCTGGAAGGCAATGCTTTCAATGACGGAAGTAATATCCCTCACTTTTGTCGCGCTGAGAGAAATCTCGTTCATCGTATCCGACATTTTCTGCACATCCGCCTCACCAGCTCGCGCCAGCTCTGCTGTCCCACGTGCAACTTGTGCCGTCTGCTGTGCACCTGCAGTATTACTTTTCACCGTTGCCGTGAGTTGCTCCATACTCGCGGCCGTTTCCTGAAGCGCAGCGGCCTGCTGTTCAGTACGCGATGAAAGTTCAGTGTTGCCTTTTGATATCTCATCAGCGGCTAAAGCAACGGATCCAGCCGAGTCTTTAATTTGTGATACCAGTCCACGTAAACTCTCCTGCATACGATCTAACGATGCCAGTAGGCTGTGTTTATCGTTACGGCGCAAGGTTATTGAGGTTGTCAGATTCCCCGCGGCGATGGCTGCCGCCAGTGCCTGTGCCTGGGCGGGCTCGCCGCCTAGCTGACGCATCAGTACACGTACGATTAAATAACCGGTCACCACAGAAATAATCACCGAGAGCGCCGCCATTATTAATAAAATAAACGCTGTACGTGTCGTGGATGCACTGTTCTCAGCCATCGTATCCTTGCTGAGTGTCATTTCGATGTTTGTTAGCGCATCCAGCGATCCCATTAATGCCTGTTGCGCCGGTCGCGCCGTTTTCATGAGGTAAACCGTTGCTTCCTGCTGACGGTTATCGAGTCCCATCTGCCCTGCGATCATTAATGTCTCCATCGCGGCGCTCTCAGAGGCAACAACTTTTTCAAGAGCCTCCTTCCCGTGAGAGGAAACATTGATCCTCATGCTATCCACCAGCTCACGGCGCTTCTCAATATAATTTTTCTGCTGCGAGATTAATCTTTGCCATTCAGGCTGCATTTCTACGGGATCGCTCAGTAAAGCCAGGTTGCGAACGGCAATGGCCATATCTCGAGCAATTCCCCGCATATCCTGAACCAGCGTAAAGCGCTTCATCTTGTTATTGACCGTATCTTCCATCCCATCCCGCGCCTGCCATAATGCGTTCAGAGCAATCCCCGTGCACAATACGAAAAGAATAATGAGCAGACTGAAACCCGCAGCCAGACGTGTAGATATTTTCATTTATAATTCTCTAAAAGTTCAAGATGCTTTGCCGAAGAAGAGGAATTATAGACAGTGAAATTAACCCTGCCTGCGCGACAAATTAATAAGGGCTTCACTCAAATTCATCACGCACGGAAAATATAAGAACTGCTTGAGTTATCACGGATTACTTAAGTTAAATTTGGCATTTTTAAATGCTTTGGATTAATTTAACTCCGTAAATAACTCAATTTAAATTAACCTTTATTTTAGGGAAAATATTTTTATTTTTTTAGTTACATTATTTTAAAAACGAAGCGTGTTTTAAAAACACGCTTACTTCGAGAAAATTTAACTCATGTTACGCTCTTACCATTACTCAGATTGGATTGAAAAGGAAACGACAGCTTCCTGTAATACCAGCAAACGCCATAATCATGCTGAAAGTCTGGTCTATTTTGCCCTAACCGTGGTAACGGCGACCGGCATGCCCTCCTCTGGCCAACTTCATCACATACTTGAAGATCATGCTAAATGGAAAAGAAGTTGAGCGCCGAAGAGAGCATGTGAAACGGGCTTGCTTAATCTCACATTGGCAGCGTATCAGGTTGGAAAAATTGATATGATCCATCACGTCGTGCTTTAGCCTGATACATCGCTGTATCGGCATTTTCAAATAAGGTTTTTACCGTTTTTGTCCCAAATCGTGCCAGGCTGATGCCAATCGATGCGCCGATCTTTACTTCCACGCCATTGATAGCAAAAGGATCTTTCAGGCCGTCTATGAGGCGCAGTGCAATAGCGGCTGCAGCATCATGACTACTGCACTTTGCTGCCACGACAAACTCGTCTCCTCCCTGGCGTGCTAACGAGTCGCCCTGGCGCATGCAACTTTGTAGCCGTTCGCTTACCTGCTGCAGCAACATATCCCCTATTGCGTGCCCCATCGAATCGTTAACTGCTTTGAATCCATTCAGATCGATAAACAGGACAGTCGTATACGCAGGATCTTCTACGTGCGTAAGCATGGATTGCACTTTGTCGTTGATCCAGGCTCGGTTTGGCAGTCCGGTTAAGGTGTCGCGGGTCGCGAGCAGCTCAAGCATCAACATCTTTTCTTTATCACGGGTGATGTCACGCGAAACCAGCACTGCTCCGATATTTTTACCTGTAGAGGGATCGCTTACGCCGCAGGCCTTAGTGCCAAGTGTAATGTAGTGACCGTTACGATGCCTTTTACGCACCTCGACGACGTCTGGTAACTCAGCACCGTTGAAGATATTTGCCAGAACTGCCGCAGCAGGCTTTTGATCGTCGATATGCAGGAAGTCCACCACCAGCTGGCCCACCATTTCATCGGCTGACCAGCCTATCATTTCGCTATACGAAGGAGAGATCGAAACGTACCGGCCATCCGCATCACAGTGGGCGATCAGATCAGTACTGTTTTCAATCAACAAACGATATTCTGTCGCCGTGCGCAGCGCGTCCTGAAGGGCTTTGCGCTGTCCGGTAACATCTAAAACGAAGCCGCTAAACTGTGAATGAGAATCACCTGGTTGGCATGCCGGCAGACCTGAAACAATCACATGGCGCATCGTTCCATCCAGACACTTGATCGGCACTTCTATATTAAAAGGCGTCTTAAACTCTAATGCCGCTGTCAGCTGCATCGCGATTTTTGCATCTTCCTCTACCAGCGCGAGGCTTAGCCACTCACAAAGCGTTATGCCTTTAAGTAGTGGCAATAAGCCTTCAGGGCTTTCCTGGCTGGCAATGCAAATGCCATGTGCATCCGTCGACCAAACGGCAGAAAGTGTAGGTTTGATCGCGATATTCATGCTGGTGATTCCGTTGTTTGCCGATGATGCTGAACACATTTATTTCTGCTGCTAAAACCCATCAGGTGCTAAAAAAGTGCCTGATAATGATAACGTCATGCTTTCCATCGCAGCACTGCCAGAGCCTGTTATGAGGCATCTTAGGGCCGCAAGAGCTGATCTCTTTTTATCGGCTGATGAGTTCAGGATCTTTAGTGACCCGCATTAAACATCGCCGATCTCGACACGGCGTTTCGCTTCGTGCTTTTTACCGAGCAGGTATTATCCAGCGACATCTGATGTTCATGCCATACGCTTGGGCGCGACTGAAAATGCATAGGCAATATTCACCGCTCCGTCTTCAGTCGGGCAAATATAGGTGAGTATTGAGTCATCACACTTTGCTTTCTTCTCATCGCTCTCAGAGCTGTAAACACATGACCTGCTTCGTGGTTAAAGTGGATCGTGCAGTGTGCATGTCGGCTTTGTGCCAAGAGCGGACATAATCGGTGCACAGTGACGTGGTTTAGGACGGTTTTTTAGTTACCGTGACATTTTAGTCGGTCCTGTTCCAGCCACTGCACACCGATGGTGTGGAGGATTAAACGGACTTGCCCGGCAGAATAATCACACCTTTCTGCGTAAGCGCTCCTCTTCTACCAGCGCCTTCCACTGCTGGAAGGACGGCCTTGCCTGCATGCGCTCATACCATTCGCGTAACGCGGCGCACTCTGAAGGTACCTGCAGGTTCACTAACGCAGAGAAAATCATCCCTCCGATTACCGCTATATCCGCCATTGAGAAGTTCTCACCGGCTACATAAGGTTGTTTCTGCAGAACGCGGTCAAAATAATGCATCCCGCGGACCGCCTTGTCCCGCATCCGGTTGCCCCACTCAGGGTTCTGATAGAGTTCAACCTCAGGGCCTAAACCCGGAGTGGCGTGATGGAAATACACGCTCACTGCATCAAGGAACTCAATTTCAGCGCGCTTGGTCATCATATGGATGACGCCCTGTTCCACCGGAGTGGTGCCCGTCAGAGAACGTGGTGCACTCAGAGTGTCCAGATACTGCGTGATGGCCGTACACTCTGCGATGAGCGTACCGTCATCAAGCTCCAGAACGGGAAGCGTGCCAGAGTAGTTGATGGCAAGAAATTCGTTTTTCTTGTGTTCGCCCGTCCATAAGTTAACAGGCACAAACTCTGTATCAGAAAGCAGTCCTTTCTCCGCAAGTGCAATGCGAACGCGTGCGGGATAAGGGCCGTCATACCAGTCGTAAATTTTCATCAGCGGATAATTCCTTTGTGTGATTGAGTTCAGGTCAAAGCAATAAAAACTAACTAACGGTAGGTAGTTATGCAGCTAAGATTGAGGCAGTTTCGGGTGACTGTCAATACCTACCTTACGATTGTTAGTTTTTTTTATCGATCTTTCCGGGACGCCCCTGATTCGATTAAGGGGTTCAGTTCAGGAGGAGTACTGTTGTTGCGATAGCACGACAAGCCGCGAGTATGCCCGGTGAGGCGCCTGAGTTAACTTGCCCGCCTGTGCGGCAGAGGGGGGCCAGCCGTTTTATGCCAGACCGCAGCGCGCTCGTATGGATTTTCTGAAAGAGGTTCAGGCAGCGCCAGCTGAAGCGGACGACCGCCTGGTTTTTACTGCGGTAGCAGACCCGCAAGCCTGTAGCCCTCAATGAGCTCATCAAACAGCTGAATATTGTTACGGCTTCTGGCCATCAGCTGCGCGCCGGCAACGGCAGAAAAAATGGAGCCGGCACGGACTCTGCTCTCTCCTGGCTCGGCAATACCGGCCTCATGCAGCTGCCCTGCCAGCCAGCCGATGTTGATGTCAGCAAACTTTTGCACCTCATCCCTGACCGGTTGCGGCAGATCATCGTACTCAGCCGACATAAAGCTCCCCATACAGAGCCGGTTCCCGCTCTCGAGAGATCGGCGAAATATCTGTGGGTAGCGGCGCAGACTTTTCAGCGCATCACCTTCACTTTCCCTCATCATTTCAAGGTCACGTGCGGTGTCCTCCCAGTAACGCCGGGCTACCGCTGCACCCAGCTCGGCCTTGCTGGGGAAGTGGTAGTAAACGCTGGCAGCCTTAATTCCCACCTCGTCGGCCAGTCCGCGTATGTTCAGGCCGGTGTAGCCGTGCGCCTGCGCCGCCAGCCGGGCTGCGTTAAGAATTTCGTCACGGGATGTTTTGCTCATAATTTCTCTTCTCCGGTAGCTGAGGTATCAATTCTAACATTTGTTAGGTAGGTATTGACAGCCTGATTTAACAGGTCTAGATTTCACCTACCAACCGTTAGTTAGTTAGTTTATCAAATCGAGGGTTTATCATGAGCAACGAAATTTATTATTCAGACGCTACCGACCTGGCCACCATGATACGTAACCGCGACGTTTCGCCGGTTGAAGTGATGCAGGCGCATCTCGATCGCATCGCAGCCACCAACCCGGACGTCAACGCGATAGTCACGCTCTCAGAAGACGCACTGAAACAGGCCGAAGCGGCAGAGGCCGCCGTGATGAAGGGTGAAAAACTTGGCCCCCTTCACGGCGTTCCCTTCACCGTAAAGGATTCCATCGATACTGCCGGCGTGCTGACTCAGCGTGGTTCACCCATCTTCAAAGGTCGCCTGCCGGATGCAGACGCGACCAGCGTGGCGCGCCTTAAAAAAGCGGGCGGGATCGTGCTGGCAAAAACCAACCTGCCGGAATTTTCATACTGGATTGAAAGCGACAATCTGCTGTCCGGCCGCTCTAACAATCCCTGGGACCTGACCCGCACGCCCGGCGGCTCAAGTGGCGGCGAATCTGCTGCAATAGCCGCAGGCATGTCCCCGCTGGGGCTGGGAACGGACCTGGCCATTTCAGTGCGTGGACCCGCCGCGCAGACAGGCATCACCTCAATGAAAGCCACCCACGGAAGCGTGCCCATGACAGGCATCTGGCCGCGCGCGCCGCGTCGCTTCTGGCATGTCGGCCCAATGGCCCGCTCGGTACGCGATATTGCGCTGGCCTTCTCTCAGCTTTCCGGACCTGATGGCCATGATGCGTTCTCCAGCGCCGCTCCACTGCATTCCGGCGGTCTGCCGACGGTGCCGTCACGTCCTTTACGAATTGGCTGGATGACAGGCCCGGGCTTCGGTCCGGTTGATCCGGAAGTCGCAGCGGTAGTTAAGGCGGCAGCGGATGCGCTGAAAGAGCCTGGCGTTGTGGTGGAGCACGTCGGCATTCCCGCGCTGGAGCAGGATTTTGCGCTGGACGTCTTCAACCGTCTGCACGTTATGGAGATGAAGCCGGCTTTTGCAGCGGCAACGGCCGGTCGCCGCCCCGATGAAATCTATAAAATGGCAAAAACCATGCTGTCACTGCCTGATACGCCGATGTCGGACTTCATTGATGCGGAGCAGGCCGCCGAAAGGTTGCGTGATGGATTTGCGGAATACTTTTCACGTTACGACGCGCTTATTATGCACGTACTCCCCATCCCGGCCCACAAACACGGCGCAGACAGGTTTGTTATCGACGGTCAGAGCGTCGATGCCACCTATCTGCAGGGCGCCACGGTTCCACTGAACGTAACCGGCCTGCCGGGGATCGCGCTGCCGTTCGGTAAGAGTCGTGAGGGGTTGCCCATCAACGTGCAGATTGTAGGTAAATGGCATGATGAACACGTTATTCTCCATATTGCTTCTCTGCTCGAAGCAGTGAGCCCCGTTAAAGGTTCTCATCCGTCACTGTGAATATGGCCATGCCCCACGATAACTGTGGGGCATGTGAAATAGTTGCTCAGTGTGCAATAGCGAGATTGATCAGCATGTCCGATATTCACTCATAGCAGACCTCAAGACATTGCAAACTGGCGCCCCTTTTGCCGCGGTTGTAGCAATCAGAAGGCAGGCAAGCCTGCCTCATTTTCACTTTAATGGGATTCAACAGCCTGCGGAGTGACAACGTCGCGTGACCGCAGCGTGATACGTACCGGCGCAGATTTATACGATGGCGTACCGCTCTCCTTGTCGATGTAATCCAGCGGGATCAGGACGTTAGCCTCCGGATAATAGGCTCCAATCGATCCTTGTGAGATGGCATAGCGAATCACCGTCATGGATTCCAGACGCATACGGTATCCCGGCACTGCTGACTCCAGATCCACAACATCCCCGTGCTCAAGCCCCAGACGTTCCAGATCAAAGTCACACATAAACAGGACATCACGGCGGCCGAATACTCCGCGGTAGCGATCATCCATGGCGTAAATCGTCGTGTTGTATTGATCGTGACTGCGAAGTGTAATCAGACGTAGCACGTCGTCGCCCGGCACCGTCAAGTCTTCATGCGTGCCTTGATAAAGCGAAAACATCGCTTTACCGCTCGG
Organism: Pantoea sp. SO10; assembly: GCF_005281435.1. Taxonomy (NCBI): domain Bacteria; kingdom Pseudomonadati; phylum Pseudomonadota; class Gammaproteobacteria; order Enterobacterales; family Erwiniaceae; genus Pantoea; species Pantoea sp. SO10. The sequence continues at coordinate 449,125 of NZ_CP040096.1, read as the reverse complement.
GGTCGGCCAGATGCGATCCCGCGGCGGCAGTGGCATCTGAAAACCACCGGGTTGGCGAATGCGGGCATTGTAATCATTGAATCCGGGTATGGTTTTTTCGATCAGGTCGCGGATGAGATCGTAATCGGCTACCAACTCATTCCAGTTAACCCGCGTTCTCGGCAGAGCCGCGCTGGCCATCCCGGCAACAATGGCCGGTTCAGAACGCAGCAGCGGCGACGCTGGCTTCAACTTTCCGGAAGAGGCGTGCACCATCGACATAGAATCTTCAACAGTGATCGACTGGCGATTGCCAGACTGCTCATCCAGTTCGGTGCGGCCAAGGCACGGCAGCAGTAGTGTCTCTTTCCCGGTCAGAAGATGAGTGCGGTTCAACTTGGTCGCGATGTGAACACTGAGTTCAAGTTCACGCATCGCCGGAAAGGTCACGTCTGAATCGGGCAGCGCCACGGCAAAATTTCCTCCGAGGCAAATGAGCGCCTTCGCCTGCTTATCGACTATCGCTTTCATCGCCTGCACCGCATCATGACCATGATGCGACGGTGGTGTAAATCCAAACACGTTTTCCAGCTTATTGAGAAAATCGGACGACGGTTTCTCAGTGATCCCCACAGTACGGTTACCCTGCACGTTGGAGTGGCCTCGTAACGGACAAACGCCTGCGCCGGGTTTACCTATATTGCCTCGCATTAGCAGCAGATTGACCAACAGGCGCACATTATCCGTACCGCGGTTGTGCTGTGTAATGCCCATACCATACGTCAGGATAGTGGCATTCGATTTGACGTAAGCTTCAGCGACGCGCCTGAGATCTGCCTGCTTCAGGCCTGAGTCTTGCTCGATTAATGCCCAGGATGTGGCTTCGATGTCCGCCGCGAAGCGCTCAAACCCTTCTGTGTGCTCGCGGATAAAGGCATGATCCAGTGCCGTACCGGTTTCAGCCTCAATCGCCAGCACCGCTTTGGCGATACCTTTAAGCGCAGCCGAATCACCACCGGCACGGACCAAATAATACGTTGACGCGATATCGATTGAGCTGTTGGTTGCCATCTCCATGACATTCTGCGGGTCGGCAAAACGCTCAAGCGCGCGTTCGCGCAGCGGATTAAACACGATAATCGGTACGTTACGGCGCGCCAGCTCGTGCAGCGTTCCCATCATGCGCGGATGATTGGTTCCTGGATTATGACCCATTGAGAGAATAAGCTCTGCGCTATCGAAATCGTCCAGTGATACGGTGCCCTTACCGATCCCAATCGACTGAGGCAAACCTACGCTGGTTGCCTCGTGGCACATATTTGAACAATCAGGAAAATTGTTAGTGCCATACTCCCGGGCAAAAAGCTGGAACAAATAGGCCGCCTCGTTTGATGCGCGACCGGAGGTATAGAACTCAACCTCATCTGGCGGCAGTGCAGCTAACTTATTAGCAATACGCGTAAAAGCCTCTTCCCAGCTCACTTCGATGAAGGTGTCGCTTGCTGCATCATAGCGCAGCGGCGTGGTTAACCTGCCGTATCCCTCCAGCTCATAATCGGAACGCTGTAGCAGCGACGTAATAGTGTTTTCGGCAAGAAATGCCGGCGTAACGCGCTTGGTGGTTGCTTCCCATGTGACCGCCTTAGCGCCATTTTCACAGAACTGGAAGGTTGAACCATGATCCTTATCCGGCCAGGCACATCCGGGGCAATCAAACCCATCGGGCTGATTAGTGCGCATCAGCGTAGGCGGCGCTTTTAAGGTATCCATTTGGTTTTTAACGGCTATTGCGGTTGCCTTAAGTGCTCCCCAGCCGCCTGCCGGGCCATCATAGGGGTGTACGCCTGGTACTGTGCGATGATTTTTTTTGCTCATACAAATTCGGCTCACGTGAATGTAATTTATGATGCTGCAGCCCCCTGTGGAGGTTGCTTAACGTAACAGCGATATGTGCAGGTGTTACCTGAGCCTGAATATCCCTTCATCCACTGGTGTTATGGATAGTTTGAAGGTAGCAAAAAAAAACAGATCTCCCACGCTGGTTATCAATTGGTTACTTTTTAAATTCATTCCTTTATCTGGCTAGCAAAGAGTAACGACCGGAATTTCGATCTATCCACTCATTGGAAGTGTATTGCCGCTTAAGGAAGGCGTACCTGAATGATTATTCTGGAACGTAAAGAGTGTCCCGTCGGGAAAGCCGTCATTTGTACTTTCTTTAACGAAATAATTATCTAATGACGATACATTTATTTCATCGTGCAAACGTTTTACTTTTTCCAGCTAACTGTCACAATAAAAAAGCTACATAAATAGCGCGCTATTATAAAGCACGCGATATATATAAATGATAAAAATTCTTATTTATAGTGACAACACCGGGGAAAACCTTATGCACACACGCTTTTGTTGGGCAGGTTTACGACGCACCGCAGGTTATCGCGGGCGTTTATAAGCAGCACTTCGCTACCACAAGGTCCGTTCGCCACCCTCACGGGGGTGGTTAACGGTTGACCGGCACTAACGTTTTGGGCGAGAAGTGGGGGTTGTCTCAAGCCACGCGCGCACGTTCTCCAGGTCCGGCCCGACTTCGCGCAGGGCCTGACTCAGTCGGTCTTGTGTGGTGCTTAACTTCAGAGTCCAGAACGTGATTTGCCACTGCTCGCGTATCTCTACCTGACTGAGGTCTGCGGGAATACGCCGCTGAATGTATTGACGGTTTTTCATTATTTTTATCCTTTTCTGTTTTATGCAGGAACGCCCGGCATGAGGCTTGCCAGCGCAATACATTCCCTATATTGAACAATCACCCTGGATAAAATAGAGGAATATTCCTGCTGTTGAGGTGGGGATAAAAAAGGAGAGTAATCCTGGCGAGGCCAGCGATTTATTCTGAAATGTGTCAACAATATCTTTTTCATTAAACTAAAAAATAATTATTTTCATTTCTTCTTAATAAGCCTCTGATAAATGAGAAAATTAAAACACTGCATCCAGGTCAAGTTAACGTGATGTTTAGAGGCGGGTGAGCGATACACCCAAATTCACTCCATCCCGTATTTAAGGAGTTTTCTTTGAGAAATCAACTTTTAGAGCGGCCCGTGGCCGTACAGCATAATATCCGTGATCTCAGGCTTGCCGCTGGCCTTTCACAACAGAGTGCCGCTGAGCGTTTCGATCTTAGCCTGCGTGTTTGGCAGTCGAAAGAGTCTGCGAAGAATCCAGGGCAGCTCAGCCAAGGCGAATATGAATTGTTATTGTTGCTGGCTGGTCAACATCCTTACTTTGCACTGGTGTCGCACCAAAAAAAGTAAGCTGCGATGGCCTCACGCGTTTTGCACAAAAGAGACTGAGTATTTCATTTCGATGGTCAGGCACTGCATCAATGTCAAAGAGTTAGCCGTATCACTGGCTAATCAAACTGAGTAGGTGCATCACCGTCCTGGAGGGATTGCTGCGCCGCCAGGCAAAGGCGATATCGGTAAACAGGGTGTTATTCTCTATTTCGCAAAACGTAACATGCGGGTTGGTCACACAGCACATGGACTCTGGTACCAACGCGATGCCACAACCTGCTCCGACCATGCCGAGAGACGAGGTGATTTGGGGAGCCTGAATAAATCGTGTTGTGATGAACCCCGCGCGCAGACAGGTGCTGACGATGAGCTCATACAGGCTGGGAGCGACTTCGCGCGGAAACATAATCAATGTTTCGTTCACCAGCTGTGCTAATGCAATGGTGCCTTGGGAGCTATATGCATGGCCTGCAGGTAACGCAATCATCATTCTTTCGGTAGCGATGACTTTCAAATTGAACGCTTTGCTGCTTTCACACGGCAAACGAATAAACGCCGCATCAAGCAACCCATCCCGCAGATCCTGCATCAGCAAAGCCATATTCTCTTCCCTGGCAATGAGTTCCATTGCTGGATAACGCGTTCTAAAACGCTGAAGAAGGTCAAACACGGGTGCCCCGAAAGCGACAGAACTGGCAAACCCGAGCGACATCTGTCCGCTTATACCCCGCGCCATACCACGGGCTTTCTCAAGCGCATGGTCGGCCAGCTGCACAATCTCAGTGGCGTCATTTAGGAATGCCCTTCCCGCCTCGGTGAGTTCTACGCCGCGCGTCAGGCGTTTCAGTAATGGTGTCCCAATCTCATGTTCCAGCCGCTGTATTTGCTGGCTCAGCGGTGGCTGAGAAATGCCGAGCATTTCTGCAGCGCGGGTGAAATGAAGCGTCTCGGCGACAGCAACAAAATAACGCAGATGGCGAAGTTCCATATCAAAAACGTCTCAAAGTTAACAGGTTTCGCTATTGGATTCGTTAAGCCAAAAAGCCCACCATGATATTAACACGGCTTAACTATTGGTTTGCGAGGTGGCAAATGTGTAATTTTGTATCTGCCTGTTCATGCGAGGAACAGCTGAGAGAAACCGTCTTTAAACTCCATGATGATTCACCAGAAAAGGTTATCTATCAGACTTCACTGATGAGCGCGCTGCTGAGCGGTGTTTATGACGGATCCACCACGGTGTCCGATCTGTTAAAGAAAGGCGATTTTGGCCTGGGTACGTTCAACCAGCTGGATGGAGAACTCATTGCCTTCGACAGCAAGGTCTATCAGTTACGCTCCGATGGCAGCGCCAATCCTGCTCAGCCCGAGCAACAAACGCCGTTTGCTGTGATGACTTTTTTCAAACCTGAAAATCGCTACCGCTTTACCGAAACCGCCACGCGAGAAGAGGTTCATCAGGTTATCGACAGCAAAATCACTTCAGATAACCAATTCTGTGCCATGCGTATCAGTGGTCGCTTTCATGCCGTACGGACTCGAACCGTTCCCTGCCAATGTCGCCCTTATCGCTCGATGCCGGAAGTGCTGGGCGATCAGCCAACCTTCGCATTTAAAGAGACGCAGGGTGAACTGATTGGCTTCCGTACGCCGCAGTACATGCAGGGGATCAACGTGGCGGGTTATCACGAGCACTTTATTACGGATGACCGGCAAGGCGGTGGGCACATCCTTGATTATGTGCTGAAGGAAGGAACGCTAACCTTTGGCTCCATCAACAAGCTTGTCATTGATCTTCCCCGGGATACCGAATTTCTTCAGGCAGAGCTCACGCCGCACAATCTTGATGAAGCCATTCGCGCCGTCGAAAGCTAACAATAGGGGGCAATATGAAAACGTTAAAAACCCACACTCACTGGAACAGCGGCGCGGATCTCGTGGTCGCGCAGCTTGAAGCACAAGGCGTAAACCACGTGTTTGGCATCCCCGGAGCCAAAATCGACAAAGTGTTTGATTCATTAGTGGATTCTCCCATTCAACTCATCCCTGTCAGGCATGAGGCAAATGCTGCCTTTATGGCCGCAGCGGTAGGCCGACTTACGGGACATGCCGGGGTTGCACTTGTGACCTCCGGACCAGGCTGCTCAAATCTGGTTACCGGCATGGCAACCGCCACCAGCGAAGGCGATCCGGTGGTGGCCATTGGCGGAGCGGTGAAACGATCGGATAGCGCCAAACAGGTTCACCAGAGCCTGGATACCGTGTCGATGTTTCGTCCGGTAACGAAATATGCTGTTGAGGTCACCGCCTCCTCCGCGCTGACCGAATGTGTCTCTAACGCATTTCGTTATGCAGAAAACGGACGCGGTGGAGGTGCCTTTATCAGCCTGCCGCAGGATATTGTTGATCAGCCGGTTTCCGGCAGCGCTTTGCAAAACAGTGGACACGTTAAGTTGGGCGCGGCCCCCGATGCCCTAATTGAGGCTGTCAGCCAGGAAATTAGCCGGGCGAAAAATCCGGTCATCCTGCTGGGCCTGATGGCCAGCCAACCAGAAAACAGCGCCGCAATCCATGAACTGCTGTCAAAAAGCCAGATCCCCGTGACCAGTACTTACCAGGCTGCAGGCGCAGTCAGACAGGAGCACTTCTCAAGGTTTGCCGGACGGGTTGGATTATTTAACAACCAGGCTGGAGACCGGCTATTACAGCAGGCGGACCTGATCATCACTATCGGTTATAGCCCGGTTGAGTATGAGCCGGCAATGTGGAACAGCGGCAAAGCCATTCTGGTACATATTGATGTGCTACCGGCTGATACGGATAACCGCTACCAGCCCGACGCTGAACTGGTAGGCGACATTGCGCAGACCGTATGCAAGATTGCCGCCCGTATCCTCTCACCATTAACGCTAAGTCACGCTGCGGCCGCTGTACTGGAAGACCGCCAGCAGCAACGGCAATTACTGGCGATGCAAGGTGCCAGCTTAAATCAATTTGCGCTGCATCCCCTGCGCATCGTGCATGCGATGCAAGACATCATTAACTCTGACATCAGCCTTACCGTTGATATGGGAAGCTTTCATATCTGGATAGCGCGCTATCTGTATAGCTTCCGTGCGCGCCAAATCATGATCTCTAATGGTCAACAGACCATGGGTGTCGCCCTACCCTGGGCTATTGGTGCCTGGCTGGTTGATCCTTCACGCAAGGTGGTATCGGTGTCCGGGGACGGCGGATTTTTGCAATCAAGCATGGAACTGGAAACTGCCGTCAGGCTGAAGGCCAATATCCTGCACATCATATGGGTTGATAACGCCTACAACATGGTCGCCATGCAGGAAGAGAAAAAGTATCAGCGCATTTCAGGCGTCAGTTTCGGTCCGGTGGATTTTAAAGCCTATGCCGAAGCTTTTGGCGCAGCCGGCTTCTCCGTTAACAGTGCGGCAGAACTTGAGCCAACATTGCGCAAAGCAATGGATGTCAGCGGCCCTGCTGTGGTCGCAATTCCGGTCGACTACAGCGATAACCCGCTACTGATGAGTCAGTTACACCTGAGTCAAATTCTCTAATTGAAAGGATATGATTATGAAAAACAGAGTTGCGTTTGTAACCGGCGCCGGACAGGGCATTGGTGCAGCCATTGCCTTACGCCTGGCAAAAGACGGCTTTTCCGTAGCCATCGCGGATTTCAATCTTGAAACGGCGCAGCATGTCGCTGATGAGATTGTCACATCAGGAGGAAAGGCCATCGCGCTGCAGGTTGATGTCACCCAACGCGATAACGTTCTTCACGCCGTTGAAGAAGCGCGCCATGCGCTGGGGGATTTCAACGTCATTGTGAACAACGCCGGTATTGCGCCATCAACACCGATTACCGATATCACCGAGGAGATTGTTGATAAGGTTTATAACGTCAACGTTAAGGGTGTGATTTGGGGGATGCAAGCGGCGATTAGCGCTTTTTCCGCGGAAAATCACGGTGGCAAAATCATTAATGCCTGCTCTCAGGCAGGACACGTCGGCAATCCGGAGCTGGCAGTTTATAGCTCCAGCAAATTTGCCGTTCGCGGGCTGACGCAGACAGCGGCTAAAGATCTTGCGTCGAAAGGCATTACGGTCAATGCCTACTGTCCGGGTATTGTCAAAACCCCCATGTGGGAATCGATAGACAGGCAAATTTCACAAGCGGCAGGTAAACCGGCTGGCTTTGGGACGCAGGAATTTGCAAAACGTATTACTTTGGGCCGGCTATCTGAACCGGAAGATGTAGCCGCATGCGTCGCATTTCTGGCGGGACCGGATTCCGACTACATGACCGGCCAATCGCTACTGATCGACGGCGGAATGGTATTTAACTGATTCGCGGATCGTGCTTACCCATACTGCCGTGTGGGTAAGCTATTAATCATGCACTGTTTCCCGCATATATCGGGTTTCGCCCACAGTGGACATATATTCGCCAAAGGCACTTCTGTGCCAAAAGCGGAAGTTAAAGCACTAATGAGTATTTGATATTGAATGCCTAAATCATGCAGGATACTTACACATTAACTATGAAAATAATTATGCCGCGCTGACAGTAACGCCTAAAACGTAAATATTCTGGAGCGCTGCTTCGTCTTGGGCACTGGTGAACCCTACCCACTGTACAAACGTGTATTTTGATAATGTTTTCTCGTGCCAGGATAAAAATGTCACCTTCTCTGCTTAAGAACATACGTCTTCAGAAAGTAAAGGCGGCCACAACAACTTTGGCCACCTTAATTCAACACCAGCACTCAATGAAAATATGGTGTAAAAACAGAGACTATTAGGCCAATAGCAAAAACCATAAACACACTACCACCAGTCTTATTTAGATATGAAAAGGCTTTACCAGTGGCCAGTTTTTTCTTCACTGAACTAGCCGAAGCACCATATATGAAGTGGATAATAACCACCAACACACAAAAAATCATAGAAAGAATACAGAACTGGCTGATAAAAGGCTTTTCAGCGTTTATAAACTGAGGGAATAGCGCCATGAAAAACACGATGGGTTTTGGATTAAGCAAAGAAACAAAAAAACCCTGACGAAACCTTGATGATTTTGATGGAAGAATTAAAATACTCTCACTTCCAGATTCACTCATTTTTTTTGGAGTAGAACGAAACAGCTTAACGCCCAGATAGGCAAGATAAGCAGCACCTACAATTTTGACCACAATCAACGCAAACTGAGAAGTTGTTATAATTATTCCCAAGCTGCTAGCTGCAATAATAGAAATCACACCCATACCTGCTGCCACACCAATAATTCCAGCTAAGGCACTACGTAAACTGTAATTAAGTGTATTCGTTAACGTGAGCAATACACCCGGTCCCGGGCTCGCTATGGTTAAGCTGGCAATTAAGATGTAAAGGTAAATCTGAGACATAAACTTGCCCTGCATAAATGGGGGGCATCCCCCCCCGCGGTTAATCGATTAGATTGAAAGATCTCTGTATTCCTGCCCGGCAAATAGAGCGCTGTCAACAAGGCGATCGCCCTCATTCTTAGCTACTTCCAAGTGGAATTTTGTTGGACCTGCATACTTAAAGTAATTTCTTGGGATTTCCAAATCGCTGGCTCGTTTGGCATCATATGTGCTTTCAGAGCAGAAGAAACGCATAACAAACGCTGCACGGATATCTACCTCTCCTTCGCCAAGCATTATGCTTCGATGGATAACGTATTTGTCAAAAATAAGCGCATCTCCTACTTCAAATTCATCCTCTACTCCAAAGTGATTAAGAATAGCCATCTGTGCGTTATCGTTAAGAGGACCATCACGCCACTGAACGAAATCGTCTGTAGTAGGATTCTCATTCGCGTCAATTTTTTGCTGCAGCATACTGAACACGGAGGGATCTATATGACTGTAAAGATAGTCACCGTTTACGCGATTTTTTGGTACGTAAGCCATACCCCCACGTTGCCCTTTTGGATTAATATTAACTAAAGGAGCCCAGATCGTGCATCCAAAATCTTCAGCATGATGGTAGCCAAAACTCTGTGTACCGATATGCCATGGAAAGCCTTTATTTTTGAGCTTTTCAAGCTCAAAAGATAATGCTTGTGCATAAAACATATTCCTTCCAGTCAGGTCTTTCATTGCCTTCTTAAATGCTGGATCTTTCAACAGACCAATCACTACCTCATCGCCATCGTACATGTCAAAAGCTAATCGACTGAACCCGGTCTGATACTTATCAGTAGGTTTATCAATGTACTGACCAATAGTTGACTTGATATAACTAACAAACTCTGGAGAATAAAAACCTTTTAACAAAAGGAAACCTTTCTCTTGAAAATCAGAAATTTGATCTTTCGTTAAGCTGAACTTTTTATTAATCACTTCACTACTCCATTTTTAAAGCCCATTAGGGCAAGAACAACCATTAGGTTGAGATAAAACTTTTCCCTTTGATGATTAATTTGTAATATTCAGCAGCGCATCATAATAATCAGCTCGCGCATCTAAATAAATTGAAGCTCCGAGCATAACAGCTTTCTTATTTTTTATTTTGTTACCTAATAATGGAATGAGTTCTTCTTGAACCCACCCATCTGAATAATCAATATTATTTTTTATTTTTTCATAAATCATCAGAATTTTTTTATTTTTTATTCCAAGCCGTAGCGCTCCTTGCATTACCTTTTCAATCAAAAGCGGCATTGTTAATTTTTGCGCAGCGATGATGCCGACTAATTGATAAAAATACTCTTCATAATCGGCCTCAATGAAAAGCACGTCTTGAGGACAATCACAACCAATGCCAATATCGTCACTGCTGTTTAGGTAGGATTTAACATCTCGCATTTCTAGCAAGGTAATCAATGCGTTGTGGTACATCTCTCCAGAATTGAGCCAGAGTTTTTTCAACGCGAAGTATTTTTCCTGATTTCCATATATGTGCAATCCAGAATGTAAATTGAATTCATCAATACAAATCGATGCTTCAAGTAGTCTATCAAAAATCTGTAAATTTATGGATTTTTTGACTTTCAAAAACAACATATGATTAGAGGCTTTATGCCTTAGGCATAAGCTAATAAGAGTATGAGGGAAGTTATTTAAATTATTATCGCCATTCACATTCTTAATGCGCTTTAATTTCAACCAGCTTTCATCAGAGGTGGATTTGGATCTAGCTCCACCCTCACAAACATGTAATAAAAGTGAAGGGTTCAGTGCCAGGCAAGAGATAATTGATATCCATTTTTGTCGTAGATTCATTCCATAAATGCTCAATTTTCAACCAGATATTTACATTACATTTACTTTAACTGCATTGAATTTACATGTCACCAAACTTATAAGTATATGATATTTATAAATAACATGGAATCCGACTTAAAACGCTTAAAAAACACACTGTTTTCGGGGCTTTTGAATTCCGCTAACATATAAATCTCTACCTGAGGCAATCAATTCAGTTAAATTAACCAAATTGATCATAAATCAATCTAAATTAAATCCAATCATAAAATATATATATATTTTTCCGAACATAGCTCTGTGACTAATTTACGACAATATTCCACTATGTCATTATTAATACGAAAATAGAAACGCAGTGAAACCAATCAGTATGAAAGAAGAGTTAGTTATGAAAAGAATAGAATTATTAACAATGTTTATCTTTATTTTTTAAACCACCATCAAAATACTTATGATGGATTGAATTTAAGTCTGTACAGACCATCTGGATAAAATAGAACCAAATCAATTAATCATCTAAATCCATCTAACCAGACAGCTGTGATCCTGCCGTCAGGCTAAAGTCACATCCATTAACGGTTAGTCGAGGTTTACCAGCATCGCTGATTTGTTCACTTTAGTTGCGAGGCTGACTCGATAGCACAGACAGGAGTTCTACACATCAATATGTGCGGAAACTTATTCACAAAAGCAAAGAAATTTTTATCAACATTGCAAAGTGAACAATCAGATCTTAAACCCCTAGCCCCGCCCTAAACGTGAAGTAACATCCGCTGCTCGCTCAAAGAGGACATTGGGCTTGGCGTCGTCCACTCTTTTCACTAAGCGGGCTTTGCAAACATCACGGTTTTAATTAAAGGATAACAGCTAATAATATGTGGGTCTCATTGGCTGCGTTCCATCAATTCAAGCGTCTGACCATCAGGACTTTGTAAATATATTACTCTGGTACCCTGCATGGGTCCTGACGACACTGTTTGAGGTTTACCCGGCGTCTTCCAACCGTAGTCCGATACTTTGCCTAAGAGCGTATCAAGATCCTCAACCATAAAAGCAAGGTGAGCGTAGCCTGGGATATAGGGCGCTGAAGGTTCTTCTGGCTGCTCAATGTTATTGTATTGGAGTAATTCAATTCGGATATCAGCCAGTTCAAGCAAAGCCATCCGTACATCAGCTCCCCTTGCACCTGTAACCTCATCGATTATAGGCCCAGACATTTTTCCTTCACGTAATAATTTACCGCCAAGAATCTGAGTCCAGAATAATAATGAGTCTTCAATATTTTTAACTGAAAAACCAACGTGATTGACACTTAAGATCATGTGATTACCTACTGATTTTTGAAAGTTCATCAGCCAACTATATAAAAAGCCTGCTTTATTTCTACACCATAAATGCGCGAACGTTTTACAAGCCTGCATCTTTTATCGATAAATTGCGAATATCCTCTTTTCGCTCGAAGCTGTCTCTAATTTCCAATCGCAAAGAAGGGCTGCGGCAATTCAGTGAAGCACTATTATGTTAGAAGAGAGCATACGGTAGGATCACTTGAGGATAAGCAGAATGCTTCTGGAAAAGCTCAGGTTGCTTTAAGTTCGGAGGAAGGACAGTGAATTCTGGTTTTTCACCAGGGAACGCCAGCAGCAGATGGTGCTTAGGTTCAAGATGCGGTGTTATGTTTGATGTGACAGAACTACCTAAGCCGTCATCATTTTGACGTCCGCTTTTGGCTGTATTATCAGCCGAAAATCTCATCCTAACCAGCTACTGATAACGGCATTTCGCCGTTAAGAGATGCGCTTTCATGCAGCAAGCCCCAACGCAACTGCACCTAAACAATGCATTCGGCAAAAAGCTGATCGGCACTTTTCACAACTGTCCTCCTTTTTAAAACCACATGAATATCTATGATCGGCCACACATTTTACAATCTGTTTACCTGACAGCGGCGAAAATCTGTGCAAAGTAGTGTCCAGCGGCAAACGAGATTTATGCCCTGGCACGTCAATTGCTTTAGCTAACCGATGTCAGCCGCAGCAACCTGACAACCTGTGCGCGTTATTAAATCCATCAAATTGATTTAATAAAACACCCTCTTTTTGCATTAAGGCGGAAAACACCATGAAAATCCGATTCAACCCAGTCATAAAAGGATGTTTTGCAGCGGTGCTGTTAGCCAGCGTAGGCAGCGCGGCAGCGGCAACCACATTGAATGCATTGTTTATGACGCAGGCGGCGTATAGCGAAAATGATATCCGCGCCATGACGCAGGCGTTTCAGAAAACGCACCCAGACGTGCAGGTTAATCTTGAGTTTGTGCCGTACGAAGCGCTGCATGACAAAATTGTTGCGGCGCGTGGCGCGGGCGGTAACGGCTACGATGTGGTGCTGTTCGACGCCATCTGGCCGGCAGAATTCACTAAGTTCGATCTGTTGCAGGACGTCAGCAGCCGCATCAGCGCTGATGAAAAAGGCCAGATTTTCTCCGGCGCAATGAACACCGTTGAGTTCAAAGGCAAAACCCTCGGCATGCCGTGGATCCTCGATACCAAATATCTTTATTACAACAAAGCGATGCTGGAAAAAGCCGGTATCACCACCCCGCCGCAAACCTGGCAGCAGGTGATGGATGACGCGCGCATCATCAAGCAGAAAAACATCGTGAAATATCCGCTGGTGTGGAGCTGGTCGCAGGCGGAAGCGCTGGTGTGCGATTACACCACGCTGGTATCAGGTTTCGGTGGCAAGTTCTATAACAACGACAAACTCGATTTCTCCTCCCCGGCCTCGTTGCAAGCGGTGAAGCTGATGAAAAGCTCGCTGGATGAAGGCTTGAGCAATCCGGCTTCACGCGAATATCTGGAAGAGGATGTGCGTAAAGCCTTCTCCAATGGCGATGCGGCTTTCGCGCTCAACTGGACCTACATGTACAACATGGCCAACGATCCTAAACAAAGTAAGGTCGCCGGCCAGGTGGGCATCGTTCCCGCGCCAGGCGATGCGCCGGGCAAATTCGGTGCGGTAAACGGTTCGATGGGCCTTGGCATCACTAAAGGCAGCACGCATGCGGATCAGGCATGGCAATACATCCGCTACATGACTTCACAGCCGGTACAGAACCAATACGCCACGCTGAGTCTGCCGATCTGGAAAAGCTCGTATCAGGATCCGGCGGTGCTGAAAAACCAGGAAAGCCTGATCGCGGCGGCGGATAAGTCGCTTAACGTGATGCTGTCGCGTCCGGAAACGGCTGACTATTCGCGTCTCTCCAACACGCTGCAGCAGCAGTTGCAGCAGGTGCTGGTGGGCAGTGCAACGCCAGATGCCGCGCTGCAAGCGGTAGATAAGAGTGCGGCGCGTCTGCGCTAAGGGGCAACAATGCTGAGTTTGCGTCAACGCGAACAACGGCAGGCATGGGTGCTGCTGGCACCCATGCTGTTGGTGATGCTGTTGCTCACCGCATGGCCGCTGTTACGCACCATCTGGCTGAGTTTCACCGATGCCGCCCTGATCGGCAGCGGTGAAGCGCCGGGCTGGATTGGCTTTGAAAATTACCTGTTCGCCATCACCGATGCGGATTTCCGCAGTTCGCTATGGCGCACGCTCTATTTCACCGTGGTATCGGTGGCAATTGAAGGCGTGATCGGCGTGCTGGTAGCGCTGTTGCTAAACCAGAAATTTGCCGGCCGCAACGTGCTGCGCGTGCTGGTGATTTTGCCGTGGGCGCTGCCGACCATCGTTAACGCCATGATGTGGCGTCTGAATTTCAACCCGGATTACGGCAGCATCAACGCCCTGCTGACGCAGTTAGGGATCATTGATGGCTATCGCAGCTGGCTGGGTTCGCCGGATTCGGCGCTCAACGCGGTGATGTTCGCCGATATCTGGAAAAACTATCCGCTGGTGACCTTACTGGTGCTGGCGGCGTTGCAATCGATCCCCGACGATCTGTTCGAAGCCGCACGGCTGGATGGTGCATCGGCGTGGCGGCGTTTTCGTGCTATCACCTTCCCGGCGATTGTTGGCCCGCTCAGCGTGGCGCTGGTGCTGCGCACCATCGACGCCTTCAAAATTTTCGACATTATCTACGTAATGACACGCGGCGGTCCGGTCGATAGCACCAAAACCCTGAGTTTTTACGTGTATCAGGAGTCGTTTAGCTACCTGCGTGCTGGCAGCGGCGCGGCCTACGCGATGTTGATGACCTTGCTGTGCGCGGTGCTGATCACGCTTTACATGTTGTTACTGTGGCGCCAGCGCCGCAAAGGAAGCGCTCATGAAGGTTAAATTGCGCCATGTCGGTAAATACGCCGCCGCGCTGCTGGTGGCGTTCTCAGTGTTAGCGCCGATGGGCTGGCTGTTTTTGATGAGCGTCAGCGCCGCCAGCGATCTCACCCGCGTACCGCTGGAGTGGCTGCCGCGCCAGTGGGATTTCACCCGCTACGGCAAGCTGCTGTCGCTGGAGCCGGGCCAGCCGGGCGTACTGTTTCTGCATGCACTCGGCAACAGCCTTTTAGTCGCCACCGGCGCGACAATCATCTGCTTACTGCTGGCCATTCCGGCAGCGTTCAGCTTCTCGCGCTACCGCGGGCGCGACGGCTGGCTGTTTGCCTCACTTGCCATCTATATGGTGCCGCCGGTGGCATTCGTGTTGCCGCTCTACTTCCTGTTGCAGCAGTTCGATCTGCTCAACACGCGGCCCGGATTGATCATTGTTTACTGCTCGCTGATTCTGCCGTTCCTTACCTGGATGCTGAAAAACCAGTTCGATACGCTGCCGCAGGATATTGAGCAGGCGGCGCGGCTCGACGGCCTGCGCGTCTGGCAAGTGCTGTTACGCATTACGCTGCCGCTGGCGAAGCCGGTGTTGGGGGCCGCCGCACTGTTTGGCTGGCTGCTGGCGTGGGACGAATTTTTCTATGCGCTGCTGTTTACCAGCAATATCGCCGCACAAACCTTACCGGTCACCATTGCCGGATTTACCGCCGGACGCGCCACCGATGATGGCTTGATCGCTGCCGTTGGCATTCTGGCGTCGGTGCCACCGCTGTTTATTGCCATCTGGCTGCAGAAGACGCTGGTTAGCGGCCTTGCCAGTGGCGGGAGCAAAGGATGATGGAGCAGAAACTCACCGCCACGCTGTATGTGGTGGGCAACATTAATGTCGATTTGATCATGGGCACGCTGGATAACTGGCCGCAGCGCGGTACTGAAGTGATGCTGAATCACAGCGAACTGCGTCCTGGCGGCTCGGCGGGCAACTGCGCGCTGGCGCTGGAAGCGATGCAGGTGCGCCATCGCGCGGTCGCCAATCAGGGCAATGATGGCCTGAGCGCCTGGCTGGCGAGTCATTTTCCGCACAGCGCTGCGCACTGGACGCGCTACAGCTGCGAAACCTCGCTTACCGTTGGCGTGACGCATTCGGATCACGAACGCTCTTTCCTGAGTAATCTCGGCCATATCGTGCAACTCACCGCGCAGGATGTGCTGGATCAACTGCCGGCTACCGCGTCTGACGGCGATATCGTGCTGCTGTGCGGCACCTTTTTGTGTCTGCATCTGTATGACGATTATCCTGCGCTGCTCGCCGAGTTACAGCAGCGCGGCTTTGTCACCGCCGTCGATACCGGCTGGCCGCCGCAGGGCTGGACAAACGAAGTGCGTCAGCAGGTCACGCATTGGCTGCCGCTGTGCGACTGGCTGCTGCTCAATGAAGTGGAAACGCTGGGATTAGCGGCGTCAGACGACTTGCCCGCCAGCGCGCAAATGCTGGCGCAACAGCTGAGCGGACGCGGCGGCTGCGTGGTGAAATGTGGCCCGAAGGGCGCGCGCTGCTGGCAGGTAGATCATTCAGTAAGTCAGCCTGCGCGTCCGGTCACGGTGGTGGATACCATCGGCGCGGGCGACAGTTTCAACGCCGGATTTCTCACCGCCCTGCTGCATCAGCAAGATCTCACCACGGCTTTGCAATGGGGGATTTCGGTGGCGTCACTGGCTATCAGCACCTTGCCGCGTCGTTACCCCGACTGGCATCAACTGCAACTTTCCCAGGAGTTTTAAATTATGGCCAGTGTTGAACTCGTAAAAGTGGCCAAACGCTACGCAAAACAGTTGGTGCTGCATCCGCTCGATCTCACCATTCCTGACGGCAGTTTTACCGTGCTGGTTGGCCCATCCGGCTGCGGAAAATCGACGCTGTTGCGCTTGCTGGCCGGGTTGGAGAGCTTGTCGGATGGCGCGATCCTGATGGACAAAGTGCAAATCAACGACCGCGATCCAGCCGATCGCGATATCGCCATGGTGTTTCAGAGCTATGCGCTCTATCCGCACTTAACCGTGGCGGAGAATCTGGCGTTCCACATGCAGGTGAAGAAGGTGAAGCGCGAGGAGCAGCATACTAAAATTGCGCGCATCGCCGGGATTCTTGGCATCGATAAGCTGCTGCAACGCTATCCGCGTGCACTATCAGGCGGACAGCGTCAACGCGTGGCGATGGGCCGCGCGATGGTGCGAAATCCCAAAGTGTTCCTGTTCGATGAGCCGCTGTCGAACCTCGATGCGCAGCTGCGTATGGAGCTACGCGCCGAGATCAAATCGCTGCATCAGCGTTTCAAAACCACCATGGTTTATGTGACGCACGATCAGGTTGAGGCGATGACGCTGGCCGACCAAATTGTGGTGATGAAGGATGGCCGCATCGTGCAGCAAGGCGCGCCGCTGGCGATTTACGACCGTCCGGCGGATACCTTTGTCGCACGCTTTATCGGCTCACCGCCGATGAACCTGTTACCGGCACAGCTGATTGCCCGCGATGGCGTGCCCGGCGTGCAGTGCCAGGATCTGTGGCAGCCGTTGCCCGCGCGTTGGCAAGCGGCAGCGCGCGAACGTGCTGGCGCAGTCGTGACGCTCGGGGTGCGCCCGCACGATCTGCTGGAAGCCAGCAGCAACGCCGCAGCATTGGTGAAAGTGGTGGAGATCACCGGCGAATCCACATTGTTGCATCTCGAATGGCACGGTCAGCCGTTGCATATGCAGATTGCCGGTCGCCACACGGCGGTGAGCGGCGAGAGCATTATGCTCGGCTTCAACGCCGAGAAGATTCATCTGTTTGATGCGGAGACGGGATTAAGGTTGGTTGAGTCGCTTTAAGTCGGTGCTCAGGCCAGAAAAGGCCCTTAAAATTGTCATTGCTGTTTAGGGAGCGCATGAGCATCCTATTCGCCCAATCATTAGTTTCCGTATTGGAGTGCGTACATTGCGCTGAATAGGATGTTCTCGTGAGCTGTCAGAAAGATTTTTTTTAATCACTGAAAACGGTAACATAAGCATCCAATGATCATCCTTGCCGCATCGTTTCATCTTTTAAATTTTTCAATGTGGCCTTTTCATATGTGCGGGTATTGTTATGCGGTTCCTGAAAACGATTAATAGAAATAAAAACAACCTGCTTAGAAAAATAAAAAAAACAGTGTTGTTGTGTCTTATCCGGACTATACGCACCCGAGATGCTTTTGCACCTGTTAAAGCGCGTAATATATTGATTCTTCGTCTCGACGACAAGATTGGTGACATGGTCGTGACGACTGGGACTGCATTTAAACTCGCAGAAAAAGGTTACAGAGTCTCAGTGCTCACTGGTCCGGTATGCGGGCAACTGCTCCATAACTGCGACTATTTTGATCAGATTATTCAATATAAAAATCGGATGTCACTTGACCTGTTACACGCTCAGAAATTTGATGTTGTCATCGATTTTGACGATGTTCAGGATTATGAACGTCTGAAGCTGGCATGGCTGATGAGACGTAGCCACCATGTTGGCTTTAATAAAAATCTTCCGGGTATTTATAATGCATCCATCCGTTATCTTGATGCCGAGAAGCATATCACTGAACGCCATAAGCGGGTGCTGGCACTGTTCGATATCCACGAAACCTCATTTCATTATAAACTTGGGCACTGTGCTAAAGAACAAAACAGAGTCAAGAATGCCCTTCGAATTACAGATAGCGATATTGTCGTTTCTGTGAATCCTTTCTCTGGCGCCACGGATAAAGATTTCTCCGAAGAACAGGTCATCTCTCTCATCTACTTTATTCACTCGATTAATCCGGAGATAAAAGTTGTGGTAATCGGGCAGAGCAACAAAGTACGTTCATTCAGTGCGCATGGTGCTTTAATTATGTCAGAAAGTACCATAAATACCGCAGTTGAAATTGTCCGCATCTCTGACGTGGTAGTGAGTACGGATACTTCCATCGTCCACATTGCTAACGCGCTAAATCGTCCACTAGTGGCACTTTATAATAAGAGGAAGCTCAAGGATACCGGCTTGATCGGCTATAAAACCTGGGCACCAAATTATCCTCAGGGTAATCAGATAGTGGTTGAAAATGATTACATTAGTCATTGTTCAATCAACACAATTTTTCCGGCAGTTGAGACTGCAATCCGGGCAGCAAGTATGCTTAAGCTTTCGTAAACACTTTCATCATCTCTAATGAAAAAAAGCCACCCAACATTGGGTGGCGAAATAAAGTTAATCACATGCATAACAACGATATTGGCGAACACTCATTCCTTAAGCATTTCACGACGGCTATTTTACCCTGCTGGCTAATTTATTCTGTCTTCAGCGTTTAAAGATAATGTAAAACCCCTCTCAACCTTTAACGAATTAAATACATCTACCAGGTTTTACCAATATTAAACTGGAACTGCTCCGACTTATCGCCTTCATATTTTTTAATCGGCAACGCATACGAAAACACCAGCGGACCCAGCGGTGACTGCCATTGCAAGGCCACGCCGCTCGACACGCGAATCTGGCTGGGATCGCCATAATCAGGAATCCCCGCCGCTTTAGTGGCAGCGGTATTCTGCCAGCCGGTATCCCACACGGTGCCTGCATCAACGAAGAATGAGGTGCGCAGTGCATCGGCGTAACGCTCGCTGATAAACGGCGTAGGCACAATCAGCTCCGCGCTCACCACCGCCATCGCATTGCCGCCCACCGCATCATCCGATTTCTCCACCGGGCAAGCACCGTAACTGCTTTCGCTGCCGCTGCAGCGGTAATAGGCGGCTTTTGGCCCGATGGTATTGGAAGAAAATCCGCGTACCGAACTTGAACCGCCGGCATAGAAATTATCGTAGAAAGGCACTTCTTTGCCGCCTAAACCGTCAGCGTAACCGGCTTTACTACGGCCCATTAGCACCCAGCGATGGTCGCTGCTCAGCGGCAAGTAGCCGTTCGCGGTCAGCGTGCTTTTGTAATAACTGTTGGTGGAACCTGGAATGGTCACTTTGGTGTTGAAACCGGCGCTCACGCCCGAGGTGGGGAAAAAGCCGCGATCCAGCGAGTTGTAGCTCCAGCCAATGTTCCAGAAGAAATCGTTGGCGGTAAATTTGTCCGCCACGGTGGCATCGTCATCGTCGTCATTGCTGGTGATGACTTTTGGATGAATGCCCTGCGAACCCAGATAGCGCCACATTGCTACCTGCGGCGCCATATTGCTGACGCGGTTATAGACGTAATCCAGCCCGCTGTTCACGCTGCTGTTTTCGCCGATTGGGAAGCTTAACGTGCTACTCGCGCCGAAGCTCTTCAGTGTGTATTCGGAAAGATCGTTATCTTCCGCGCTGTAATCGTTGTAGAACAGTTTGCCGCCAAGACTCACGCCATCCACGGTGAAATAGGGATCGGTAGCGGCGATTTCGACATAGGTTTGATAGCTGTTTTTTGTGCCGCTAAAACTCACGGTATTACCGGTGCCCATCCAGTTATCCTGGCTGACACCAAGCTGATAACTGATGCCGCTGTCGGTGCCATAACCCACCCCAACGTTGAAGGTGCCGGTATTGCGCTCCTTCACTTTGTACACCACGTCCACCTGATCCGGGCTGCCCGGCACGCGCTGCGTATCAACATCTACGCTTTCGAAATAACCGGTACGATTAAGGCGCGCCTTGCCCTGCTCCACCTGATTGCTCGCCAGCCATGCGCCTTCCATCTGGCGCATTTCACGACGCAGCACCGCATCTTTAGAGGTGTCATTGCCCGAGAAACGCACCTGTCGCACCGAGAAGCGCCGCCCGGCATCGACATTCACGTGTAGCTGCACGGTTTTAGCGCTGTCGTCTATTTCCGATTGCGTATTCACCTGCGGGAACGCATAGCCGTAACGACCGAGCAGGCTTTTAATCGCCTCTTCGTTTTGGCTGATTTTTGCCCCGCTGTATAAGCTGCCCGCCGGCATGTGCGCCAGTTTTTCAATTTCGGCGGAATAGCCGGCCATATTTCCGCTCAGCGTTAGGCCGCTAACATGATAAACATCGCCTTCATGAATATTTATCGTGACGTAAATATGCTTTTTATCCGGCGTTAAACTGACTTGTGTGGAATCGAGGTTAAAGCGTGCGTAACCGCGATCGAGATAATAACTGCGCAGCGTCTCTAAATCGCCCGAGAGTTTCTGTTTCTGGTATTTCTGATCGGCGATCAAATTCCACCACGGCACATCGTCGCGCAGCTGGAAATGCGAAATCAGTTCATCAGCGGAAAAAGCGTGGTTGCCAACAATATTGATCTGTTGAATTTTCGCCGACACGCCTTCGGTGAAAATAAACTTCAGATCGACGCGGTTGCGCGGCAACGGCGTGACGACCGCTTTGACGCTGGCAGTATATTTCCCGGCGCTGTAGTAGAAATCTTCCAGCCCTTTTTCCATATCCGATAGCGTGGTGCGGTCCAGCGCTTCACCCACGCGCACGCCCGAGGCATCAAGGTTCTGCTTGAGCTGATCCTCTTTAATCGCTTTGTTACCAGAGAATGAGATGCTGGCAATCGCCGGGCGCTCTTTGACTTTGATCAGCAGCGCATCCCCGTCACGCAGCACCTGCACATCGTCAAAATTGCCGGTGGCGAACAGCGCGCGGATGCTGTTGCGAATATCATCATCATTGACGCGATCGCCAACACGCAGCGGCATATGCAGCAACGCCGCGCCGGGTGCGACGCGCTGAAGCCCAGCAAAGTGAATATCCTTTAGGGTGAAATCATCTGCACCAAAGGCAGTGGTGGTTACCATTAAAAGCAACCCGGTTAACATCTTCTTCATCTGTTGTGAGCCTGCCGTTTTTACTGTGCCTGATTCAAGCGTCTTGCTTCCGCACCACATAAAAACGGGCTGAACACGCGGTTCAGCCCGTTAACTGCGGCGATATGTTCCGGAAAAAAGACCGCTGAGCCAAAGGTAAATTCAGCGCGACTCGCGGATTTTCGGTTGTTTTACAATAAGCTGCATCGCTCCTGCCAAAATCTCCGCATAAGAATTACCCTTCTACCGTTACCGGCTGAAACGTACGGCGATTGAGGCTGGTGAAGATCACCAGCAATGCCATCATCACCAGCTCAACGCCGAGCGTTCCGGTGATCGCCGCCAGATGATTGCCATGCGTATAGATCTGCGTGAATACACCGCCCAGCAGCATCGGGCCTAGACCTAACGCCGATTGCTGCACCGTCGACAGCACCGCGCTGCCCGCGCCCGCCTGATGATGCGGCACGCCGCTCATGCCAATGCGGTAGAAGGTGCTGACGATAAACGACTGACCAAAGCCAATCAGCACCGTGGCGGGAATTAGGGTGAAAATACCGACCTGCGGCCAGGCGAGTTGCAGCGTGGCGATAAGGGCCACTAATCCAACCATCTGAATACCGCAGCCCATTAATAAGGCGCCGCGCTTACCTAAACGCTCGACGATGCGCGTGGATTGCATCGCCCCGATAAAATAGGCCACGCCCAGCGCGATAAACGCATTCCCGGATTGAAACGCCGTCAGCCCTAAACCGGCCTGCAGCGTCAGTGCCACAGAGAACATAAAGCCGCTCCAGCAGGAGAAGAACAGCACCGCCAGCGTCAGGCCAAAACGCACGCTCGGCAGACGCAGTAGTGAAGGCGGCAACAGCGGCGCGCCGTTGGCCGCTTCCAAACGCAGCGAACTCTGGCGCAGACGATGCAGAAACAGCGGGAACAGCACCAGCAGCAGGATGCACGGCCACGACCAATGCAGCAGCGGACCGAGCGCCAGTGCCAGCATCAGGCAACCAATCGCGCCCGCCAGCAGCAAGGTTCCGCTAATATCCACCGGTACGCGCTGCGTGTTCTGCGTCTCCGGCACAAAGCGGCGCGCGGTGATCAACACAAACAGGCAAATTGGCAGGTTAATCAGGAAAACGCTGCGCCAGCCGTAGCCGCCGATATCCGCTTTGATGAGAAATCCGCCCAACACCTGACCGATGATAAAGGCCAGCCCGCCAATGCCGCCGTACAAACCGATGGCGCGCGCATGCGCTCTGCCCTTCAGCGTGATGTGCAGCGTGGCGAGGATTTGCGGCACGATAAAGGCCGCGCCCACGCCTTGAAGCGCGCGGGCAAACATCAACAGGCCAACGCTATTGGCGATGCCGCATAATAACGATGCAATACCGAAGATCCCTACTCCGGCAAGGAACACGCGACGGCGGCCGTAGTTATCGCCGAGCCGTCCGCCCATCGCCAGGCAGATGGCAAAGGCAATGCCGTAGACCGCGACGATCAGCGCCAGCTCAATCGCCGTGGCCTGCAGCGTGTGGGCCATCGCGTCTAACGCTACGTTAACGATAGAAAAATCAATCATGGGCAGCAGCTGCCCGGCAAGCAGGACCATCAATCCTGTGCGTTGAAGTTGCGATGTCTGCATCGGTTTTACCTTGTTTTTGCTGTCAGTACGGCATAGCATCACCTAACCGTTAAACGGGTACCAGTTCTTGATTATCATGGTATAAACACTACCCGTCTTGTCGAAGGATCTGCTTATGAGCCTGGCATCCGCGCCTGTTACCACCGAACAAAACAACCGTAAATTACTCGGCACCTTTCTGCGCACGCGCCGGGAAAATCTCGATCCCAATCGACTCGGTTTACCCCGCATGCGCCATCGTCGCACGCCGGGTTTACGCCGTGAAGAAGTCGCGCAGTTAGCGGATGTTGGCGTGACCTGGTATACGTGGCTGGAACAGGGACGCGATATCAAAGCCTCGCCGAAAACCCTGACGGCGATCGCTAGCGCGTTGCAGTGCAACGATGTGGAAACGCAGCACCTGTTTTCGCTCGCCGGGCACGCATTGCCCTCGGTGCGCGTGGTAGCCGCCTGCTGCAAAATTGCCGCGCACAATCAGCAGATGCTCGATGCGATCCAGTTACCGGCGATTATTGAGACGCCGCGCTTTGATATTCTCGGTTACAACGCTGCGTGGTGTGCCTTGATGGGCGTGGATCTAGCCGAGATCGCGCCTGAAGATCGCAACTGCATCTGGCTGGCCTTCAACCACCCAACCTGGCGCAAAGCGCTGAATGACTGGGATGAAGTGATGCCGCAGATGGTGGCGATGTTTCGCGGGCAGATGGGCGAGCACCTTGGCGATCCACACTGGGAAAGCTTTCTTGCCCGCTTGCTAAACAGTTCAGATGAGTTTGCGCACACCTGGCAGCGCTATGAATTGGGCCAGGTGGAGAATCGCGTTAAACGTTTTTACCGCGACGAAGTGGGTGAAATGACGCTGCGGCAAAATAACTGGTGGTCCGCGTCACGCAACGGCGATCGCCTGCTGGTATATGTGCCGGACGATGAAATCAGCGCCGCAGCACTCCAGCAGTTGATCAATCCGTGATGCGTTATGCCTTGCTCGTCAGTGCCGGAAGCGGTGTTTGCGGGTGGGCGCCCTTCTGGCTGTTTAAAAGAATCTGACCCAATAAGCTGTCTTTGTTCACCACGCCATATTTCAGGTTGGTGTCGAGATATTTACGATCAAATCCCGTCAGTTTGGTCAGCGGCGGCAAGACGGCCGGCAGACGATCGACCATCAGCATGCGGCTCAGCTTCACCGGACGCCACTCCACCAGGCTTTGATATAGCAACGCGCTGGCTTCGCATTTACGCAGATAGAAGTTGTACTGATTGTTCTCACGCAGCGCCTGCTGCTGCGCGATATACACCACCAAATAATCTGGTGGCGTGATGCCCTGAACAATAGTTTCGTAATTGGGCAGCGCGAGCAAACGACGGAAAAACTCGTCGGCGCCCACTTCAACAATCGGGCGGAAAAAGTGCAACCAGCGCGCAATAAAGGCGTTATTTTTCGGCGCGGCCAGGAACCAGGATTCAATCACCGGATAGGCTTTATCCAGCGTCGAACTGTCGCGATAAAAGGCGATCAAGTCATAACCATCGTTAACATTCACCGCTAACAATTCGTCCATCGTGCGGTTGAGAATGATGGTGGCATCCATCCAGATTCCGCCATAGCGATACAGCAGTTCCAGCCGGATTACGTCACTTTTATGTGAAGGACGCATATCCTGATGCACGAAGTGCAGATCGGGCAGATAGTGCTGAATATTCAGGTTATTGATGACGGTTACCTGATAGCCGGGGTTTTCGCGCACGATTTTATCGACAAAAATCTGCACTTCCTCCGGTAGCGTTTCACTTTCCCAGTACATCCAAATCTGACGCGGAATGGCAGCGGGCGCGGTCTGGCGTGCAACTAAATTGATATCCTGTTCTGCGGCAGGATTGTAATCGGGCAGCGTTCTGCGTTTGGTCAGCTTTTTTTCCGCCAGTAAACCTAGTGAAACCAAATGGGTTTTAAATTTATTCTTTTTCATCGTTTCTCCAGCAGCACAGCCGCCAGTTAACTACTTATTGCTGTTAAAAAAGGCACACATCAGCCCTGCACCTAATGCTGCAGAAAGCCGACAAAAGCCCGGAAAATTGGCTCAAAATTATCAAACAGCACTCAGCGCGACAATTTAATAAACCGCTAAAACCTCACTTTAAGAGAATACGTAGAACGCCGGGTGTGCGGGATCTGGCTTTGTGAAACGTTACGCAAAGCCGAACATCTTAGGTGAACGGTTAAAAATAATACTGGATATATAAACAGTATTGCGTATACTTATTCAACAGCCACGAGGCTGAGTAAGTCTGCAAGAGGTGATAATGATAATGATCTCAACGGAAAGTCTGTCTGCTTTGAATGCATCAATGATGATGAGCAGCCGCGAAATTGCCCATGTCACGGGCATTACGCACGGCGAAGTGAAGCGCCTGGTGAAAAGCCTGGAAACCGCACAGCGTCTTTCCCAGCCTTTGACGGTGAATCTCTATGAGCATCAGGGTGAAGTGCGTCAGGAGTTTCATCTTAACAAGCGCGATTCATTACTTGCCGTTGCCCGGCTTTCGCCTGGCTTCACTGCGGAATTACTCGATCTCTGGCAGCAGCGTGAACAGTTTACCCATCTGCCTGATTTCACCAATCCGGCGGAAGCGGCCCGCGCCTGGGCGGAGCAATTTGAGCAGCGCCGTGCGGCTGAGCAGCAACTTGCGTTGTCGGCCCCTAAGGCTGAATTTTTTGATCGCTTTGTCGAGATCGAAGATTCGCTCGGCTTTCGTCAGCTGTGCAAGATGTTGAAGGTAAAGGAAACTGAGTTTCGTGAGTTTTTGTTAGAACGCAACATCATGTATCGCGAAAAAGGCACGCTGGCACCGCAGCAGCACCATATACAGGCGGGATATTTCACCCTGCGCTCCGGACGTGGCGAGAATCAGCATGCTTTCTCCCAAGCGCGTTTCACCGCCAAAGGCGTGAAATGGGTGGCCAGTTTATGGGCGGGACATCTGTCGGCTCAGCCGAAAGGTGTGGCTGCATAAAGTGTGCGCAGGTGTCCTAGCGGCGTAATTTATTGCGCGATAAATCGCGCCGCCAGGGAATGTGCGATCATTGAATGCTTAGCGTTATATTTACCTGTTGAATTACAGTTTCATCAGCATCTCATGCCACGCCATGCCACCGTGGTCTGACTCAGACGGTTTGACGTACTGATAGCCCCATTTTTTATACAACTCAACGTGCTGGGTTTTGCACATCAGATGAATGGTTCGCTTGTCCATTTTCTTCATCAGCTCGATAAACTGGCGCATCAGCAGCGACGCATAACCTTTGCCCTGATACGCGGGATCAAGCACCACTGACATAATCACGGCGTTGGGTGCTGCCGGATCGTGGCCGATTAACTCTTTGAACGCTTCATCCGACATCACCACCTCCCACGCACAACCGGCGTTGATAAAACCAATCACCTTGCCATCGGTTTCCAGACATAAAAATCCTTGTGGATACTGCGCAATGCGGGTAGCAATTTTTTCACGCGTGGCGGCTTCATCACCTTCGTAAGCCTCAATTTCAATCGCGTAACAGCGATCCACATCTGCCAGCCTGGCTTCTCTAAATACTAACTTTGACACGATTAAACCTCTTAGATTCCTCTATGAACGGCGGTCATTCTAACAGGCCGAATGTGTCTTTGCGCATAAGTACCCCCCTCAAACCATTAAAGTCGCTATCTAAAGTGATCAAAAAAAATTAATGCCAACATTTATCTGGGTTCTAAATAAAATCTATTAAATTTTTATAACTCTCAGCGTCTTTTTTACGACATTTTTACGGGTTGGTCGGTTAGATTAATTTCATCGACAGCCCTGAAGGATTCGGAGAGGTAGCGCGAGATGAAAAGTATCGAACTCACTAATAGCGGTTCATCCGCATAACGTCAGCGGTCAACACGCACCGGTCCATTAACGCCTGTGAGCGTAAATCATGAGCGGCATGCTGCAATTTATACTGCGCCAACATTTTATAAATTCTCTGCCAACGATTCATGGGCAGATTAAGCAACGGGTCAAAACTATGTCAGGCTTGATTTTGGTATCACACAATCAAAATAATCACTCAACGCTTTCTAACATTTATGAAAGCATATTGACGCGTCGCGGTGGCATGTGGGTGAAATGGAGTGGCGAGTTTGAATCATTTACCACTGAACCTCATCGTGAGCTGAATTTTACTAGCGGCAAAGCATTCGACACGCTGACATTTCGCTTAACCAAAGCAGAATATGAAGAAGGTTATCATCAATATATTCATCAGGGATTGTGGCCGGTATTTCATCAGCGCCCCGACATGGCGCGTTTTTCCACCAGCAGCCAAATCGGTTATATGAAACTGAATGAAACCTATACGCGCGCCATTAGTGAATATGCCATGCCCGATGATGATATTTGGTTGCAGGATTATCACCTGATTCCCAGCATTAAAATGCTGCGCGATGCCGGCCTGATAAATCGTATCGGCTTCTTTTTCCATCAGCCTTTCCCAGCAGGACAATCTTTTGAATCGGTGCCGAACTGGCGCTATCTGGCCGATGCATTATTGTGCGCCGACTTAATTGGCTTTCAGACCACCCAAGACATGAACAATTTCACCGCCTGGATTGAATCCCGCTTCCGTTGCGAGCGTCTAACGCCTTACACGCTGCGTATCCACGGCCGTCATATTCGCGTAGGCGTATTCCCGGTAGGCATTGATACCGTGGAAACCAGCGCGCTAGCTGAAAGCAACAGCTGCCAGTATATGGAGCAGCAATGTCGCGCAACCTTACCGGAGAATCTGATCCTCAGCGGTGGCCATTTTGACGACAGCACCGGCACGCCCTACCGCATCAGCGCCATAGAAGTTTTACTGCGTCAACACGAGGAGTATCACCACAAGTTTTCCATGGTGCAGCTGGCTTCAGCGGCGTCAGGTTACAGCCATCGCATTAAAGAGTTATCGCGCGATTTGGAAACCCGCTGTGGCGAAATGAACGGCGTGCATGGCGAGCTGAACTGGTATCCGGTGCGTTATTTGAGCAACCATTATTCACATGAAGAACTGTGCGGATTTTACCGTGCAGCGCGTGTGGCGTTGGTCACACCGCTGATAGCCGGGATGAGTTTGATGGCGAAAACCTATGTGGCGGTGCAGGATCACGCTAATCCCGGCGTGCTGATTCTGTCGCAGTTTGCCGGCGCCGCCGAACAGATGCAGGGCGCACTGTTGGTCAATCCCTACGATCCCGATGCCATCGCCGATGCCATTCATACCGCGCTTATCATGCCGCTTTCGGTGCGTCGCGAACGTCACGCCAGCCTGCTAAAAAACCTGCATCTGCATGATTGCCACAAATGGGCCGATAGCTTCATCAACGCGCTGCAGCCGCGAGAACAGGAATGCGATTTAACCCTGAAATCAGGTGCGATAATTTCGAATGGTTTCAGTGGGCGACTGCGTTATTGATGCAAATGGATGAGGCCGCCTGCGAACGGCAATCATAGCGTTATTGCGCCGCCGGGAAATTACGCTTGATGGGCGCAAACGCTTCCACGCTTTTCCCCAGCAGACGCTGCGGACGGAAATCGCTCAGCAGCTCACTTGCCACATCGCCGATCAGCTCTTCAGCCACCAGCTTGCCAATCAATGGCGAAAGCGTGATACCGCTGTGTGTCACCGCCACATACACGCGCTGATGCGCGGTGACATAGCCCAGCGCCGGTAAACCATCGGCAGGTCTTGCACGTTGCCCCACCACAATTTGTTCAATCTGCAACTCGCCCGCATCCGCAAACAGCGCGTGATAACGCGCGCGGAATTGCGCGGCGATATCGCTGGTGATTAAGGGTGGCGCAGCAGAATCGGCTAGATGATCCAACTCTAAGGCTTGCAGCAGCAAACGTCCGCCGCCGTCCGGGCGTACGTTAAGTTGCGGAGAGATGAGATTGGCATTGAGCGATAACGGCTGCGGCGCGGTGCGCACCAGGAAACTACAAGCCACCGCGTTCGGTTTGCTGGTATCCAGCAACGCCAGATTGAGTCCCAGTGAATTTAGCAGCTGATTGGCCCAGCGTCCGGTGGCTAACACAATACGATCGCCCTGCCACTGCTCGCCATTTTCCAGCTGCAGCGTAACCCGATCGGCACTTTCACTGATGCTATTGATGCGCTGATGCTGGTATAGCACCGCACCGCGCGCTTTGGCTTCTGACCATAAGCGCGCCAGATAGAGCGCCGGATGCAGCACCGATTCTGTCGGGAAATGCCACACGCTGCCGCTGATGGCCTGCGCCCGCAGCTCCGGAATATCGCGCAGCACATCTGCTGGCGACACTTCACGCGCCGCATAACCTGCTGATTGCAGCGACGTGGCACGCTGCAGCAAACGTTGCTGCGCATCGCCCTCGGCGGCCCACTCCCATGTACCGCCAGTTTCCAGCCAGCGCAATCCGTTCGGCTGCGCTTGCTGCAGTTTGAGGTGCTCTTCCATCGAGAGCGCATTAAGCAGGTGATAACTGCGCGGCTGTTTGCCATTGGAGTTCACCCAGGCAAACGTCGTGCTGCTGGTGCCCGCACCAATGTGCTGCTGTTCGAAAACGGTGACTTCAACGCCCTGCAACGCTAAGGCGCGCGCCACCGCTAATCCGATAACGCCGCCGCCAATAATTGCAATTTTCTGTGCTGTCATAATGGGCTCCTGAATTAAGTGCCGATATCATAACAGCCTGGCTGAACGAAAATTGCTATCGCTAAATAGGGATTATTACGCAGGATATAAGAATTTCGTCTTAATCCGGATGCTTAAATTATACCGATGTCAGAATCTTCCCATCGGCAAAATAGGCCCGTAAATTCTCCAGCACATTATTGGTCATTTGCGCACGCGTTTCGTGAGTTGCGCTGGCAATATGCGGCGTTAACAGCACATTATTTAGTTCACGCAGCGCGGGATTAATTTTTGGCTCATCCGGATACACATCCAGCGCAGCCCCTTTAATGATTCCCTGCTGCAGTGCAGCGATCAAGTCGGGTTCATTGATTACTGTGCCACGCGCAATATTGATCACTACGCCCTCTTGGCCGAGCGCCGCCAGCACCTTCGCGTTGACCAGTTGCACATTCTCTTTGCTGCCCGGCAGTGCCAGCACCAGAAAATCGCTAAAGGTGGCGAGTTGTTCGATCGTATCGCAGCGCTTATAGCTGACGTCTTTCGCCGAACGCGCGGTATATGCCACTTCCATACCAAAGGCTTCGGCACGGCGCGCGATGGCTAAGCCAATCGCGCCCAACCCGGCGATGCCAATTCTTTTTCCGCTGGCGCGGCTGGAGAGTTCGACGCCGTTATTTTCCCATGCCCCGGATTTCGCAAACTGATGGTAAGCCACCAAATTACGCGAGAACGCCAGCGTCATTGTCATTGCCAAATCGGCAACATCGTCAGTCAGAATGTCGCGGGTAATGCTGACCTGAATATCGTTTTCGGCAGTGTATTTCAGGTCAATACGATCGGTGCCGACACCGAATACAGTAATGACTTTACACTCCGGCAGTTGCTCCAGCAGTGCCGTTTCCACCCCGACATCGCCGCGCGTAACGATGGCATTGATCGCTTTGCCATGCTGCTGGATAAATAGCATTGCGTCATGCTGCTCATATAAACGATGGCAATGGAAATGTTGCGTGAGCTTTTCATCTAACTGCGGCATTAGCGGCTGAATAATCAGCACGGCAGGTTTGGTATTCGTCATTTTATGTTCCATTAGCGGTATTTATTGACCACCAGCCTAACGGAGTTATTTATGTTACGGCGTTGCTGTTACTTTTTTCGCTGATAAGATCACGCGGAAATAGATGGCATGCCGTGCAGCAGCGTAATGATTTAATCGTTGCTAAATGAGAAAACGAAACTTATCTAATGCGCTTACTGTCATCGGTAAACCCTGGCGTAATAACGAATCCAGATAAACCGTAACGCCCATTGCTGGTTGTCTAAAACTCGCGCGTTGCGCATTCACTGCCTTCAAAACCAGCGCCTGATTTAAGTCGAACAGATCCATGATGAATTCGTCAGGATGAAGAGCTTCAATTTCGAATTCAGCCATGAGGTTTCTCGGGAAATCCTTCAGATTCATTGTGACAATCACTTCAGCTTTACACCGTATAGCGGCAGCGACAACATGGCAGTCATTGGAATCAGGTAATGCAATGCCAGAAATAAGCGGTTCAAATCCCGATACCATTGCATCTGGAAGCGCTTTATTCATCAATGTCTGCGTGCGCGCCAACTGATCTTCAGCAATATCTGGTCTGTTAGTGCGTAAATTACGCTTCCATTCATCCTGAATGGTGGCAGTCCATTTTGGCTGGTAGAGCCCCGTCAGACCGAGGCGAAGCAGTACATCGCGCAGTATGGATGGATACAACACACATGCATCCAGTACCACGGCATAGGGTGAATGGTTCATCAGTAGAAATTGAGATCCTGTCCCTGGTCTGCCAATTCCTGCATTGCATCATTGCTATCTTGCGCACGCTTGTCTTTAAACTGCATAAGATCCGCAAAAAGCACGCGACGATGGCGACCTGTTTTATGGTACGGAAGCTGACCTTGCTCTAACAGTTTCACCAAATGTGGGCGTGAAACGTTTAAAATATTTGCCGCTTCCTGCGTAGTTAATTCAGCGTGTACAGGCACAACCTGAACCGCATTTCCCACCGCCAACTCGCCCAAAACAGCCATGAGTAGTGTCAGGGCAGACGTTGGCAGCTCAATCTGATGCGTTTCGTTGTGCGCATCCTGAATCGATATTTTTTGCGTTTCCTGCTTGGTGGATAGATAAGTTGCGAGCTCCCTCTGCCCGCGCGAAGCGGCCTCAATCTCCTTCGGAGCCGGAAGGCTCAAGCTATCCAGAATTGAGTGTTTCATGCGTTTTCCAATTGATAGTTTGTGGTTTCAAATTGCAGTCACCGAATGATAATCGCAATAAACGAAACCATCAATATTCGAAATAAACGAAATAATCTCTCTTTAGCTGACGCTTGAGCATTACTTCTCTACGTAATTCTCATGCATTATCGGGTTTGGAATGGTTTAACCACGCTGCCCTCGCTGGCAAACTTACCTTACGCAGTCTACGGTTAATCAAAAAGCATAATAATTTCATCAACCATGGATAGCCATTATGACCACCCATGTCGATAGCACAGCGCATCAGACAAGCGAACTGCTTCAGCTGCAGCAAATTTTACAGGCGCATCTCGAACATTTACTGCCTGCAGGACAGCAAAGCGATCGCGTGCGTGCCGCGATGCGTGCCGGTACGCTGGCGCAGGGCAAGCGCATCCGTCCTTTATTACTGATGCTGGCAGCGCGCGATATGGGTTGCGAGCTGACGCAAAATGGCATTCTCGATCTCGCCTGTGCCGTGGAAATGGTGCACGCGGCATCGCTGATTCTGGATGACATCCCATCAATGGATAATGCGCAGATGCGCCGTGGTCGCCCTACCGTGCATCGTGAGTTTGGTGAAAACGTGGCGATTCTCGCCGCCGTCGCGCTGCTGAGCCGCGCATTTGAAGTGATTGCCATCGCACCCGATTTGCCTGCGGTGCACAAATCTGAAGCGATTGCCGAACTCTCCGCCGCCGTGGGCCTGCAGGGATTAGTGCAAGGGCAGTTTCAGGATCTGCACGACGGCACCCAGAGCCGCAGTCCGGAAGCGATCGCCTTGACCAATGAAC
The DNA here is from genome assembly GCF_005281435.1 of Pantoea sp. SO10. Lineage (NCBI taxonomy): Bacteria > Pseudomonadati > Pseudomonadota > Gammaproteobacteria > Enterobacterales > Erwiniaceae > Pantoea > Pantoea sp. SO10. The sequence continues at coordinate 416,111 of NZ_CP040096.1, read as the reverse complement.
TGAAAACCAGCGTGCTGTTTCGCGCCACGCTGCAAATGGCGGCGATTGCCGCTGACGCTTCACCGCAGGTGCGGCAACGTCTTAGCTTCTTTGCTCAGGATCTGGGCCAGGCGTTTCAGCTGCTCGACGACCTCGCCGACGGCTGCAAACACACCGGCAAAGATGTGCATCAGGATCAGGGTAAATCCACGCTGGTACAGATGCTCGGGGCTGACGGCGCAGAACGTCGTCTGCGCGATCATCTGCGCAGTGCCGATGCACACCTTGCCTGCGCCTGCCATCGCGGCATCGCCACTCGCCAATACATGCACGCGCTGTTTAATCAACAGCTAGCGATGTTCAACTGAGCGCGGCTAAGCCGTTGGGCCACTTTGCGGTGATCGCGCCGCCGCTTTACAGCCACTTTCACGCGTTGCAGGCGTTAGCACAAACGCTGCTGGCGCGTGGCCATCGCATCACCTTCATCCAGCAAGCCGACGCCCGCACTTTGCTCAGCGACGAACGCATTAATTTCGTTGCAGTAGGCCAGCAAACGCATCCGGCCGGTTCGCTGGCGCCCGTGCTGCATCGGCTGGCTTCGCCGGGCGGCCTGTCGCTGTTCCGCGTAATCAACGATCTCGCCTCCTGCACCGATATGCTGTGCCGAGAACTACCAGCGGTACTGAAATCGTTGAACATTGATGGTGTGATCGCTGATGAAATGGAAGCAGCAGGCGGATTAGTCGCTGAAGCGCTGCATCTGCCGTTTGTTTCGGTGGCCTGCGCCTTGCCGGTCAACCGTGAAGCCGGCATTCCGCTGGCGGTGATGCCCTTCCGTTACGCTCAGGATGAAAAAGCGCTGAAACGTTTTCAGGCCAGCAGCGATATCTATGATCGCATCATGCGTCGCCACGGCGACGTCATCCTCAAACACGCGCGGGCGTTCAATTTGACGGAGCGGCGCGGATTGCATCAGTGCCTTTCGCCGCTGGCACAAATCAGCCAGATGGTGCCCGCCTTTGATTTTCCGCGTCAGCAACTGCCGGCCTGCTATCACGCCGTCGGACAACTGCGCGCGCCGCTTGCGGCAGCGCCGCTCAATGCGCCCTGGCCGGCGCTGCGCCAGCCGGTGGTTTACGCCTCGCTGGGTACGCTGCAAGGCCATCGCTTCCGCCTGTTTTTGCATCTGGCACAGGCGTGCCGCCGCCAGCAACTTTCGCTGGTGATCGCTCATTGTGGGGGATTGAACGCCGATCAGGTGCACAAGTTGCAACTGGCTGGTGCAGCGTGGGTGACGGATTTTGTCGATCAACGTGCCGCCCTGCAACACGCGCAGCTTTTTATTACTCATGCCGGATTAAACAGCGCGCTGGAAGCGCTGGAATGCGGTACGCCGATGCTGGCGCTGCCCATTGCCTTTGATCAACCCGGCGTGGCCGCGCGCATTGAGTGGCATGGCGTTGGACGGCGCGCATCGCGCTTTAACCGCGTTCATCAACTGGAGCAGCATCTGCGACAATTACTTACCGACGATCGCTACGCGTTACGGATGTCAGCGATACAGGCACAGTTGCAGCGCGCAGGCGGTTGCCAGCGTGCGGCCGACATCGTCGAACAAGCGCTGTGCCAGCAACAAGTTGTGCTGGCGGAGGCCACCTGATGCGTGCGCACTACGATGTGATTCTGGTCGGTGCCGGACTGGCAAACGGTTTGATTGCGCTGCGTCTGCGCCAACTGCAGCCGCAGCTCAAATGCCTGTTGCTGGAGAGCGACGCACATCCGGCAGGCAATCATACCTGGTCATTTCATCAGAGCGATCTTAGCGCCGATCAGCTGCGCTGGCTGCAACCGCTGATCACGGCGCGTTGGCCTGGCTATCAGGTGCGTTTTCCCGCGTTGCGCCGCAACCTGGACGGGGATTATTGTTCCATCGCGTCAGGCGATTTTGCCCGGCATCTACTCGCGGCGATGGGTGACGATCTGTGGACAAATGCTGCCGTTAAACAGGTAAAACCCACACAGGTGACGCTGGCGGATGGCCGTGAACTTGATGCGCAGGTGGTGATTGATGGCCGCGGCCTGCAGCCAACGCCGCATCTGCAACTGGGTTATCAGGTGTTTCTTGGACAAGAGTGGCAGCTGGCGCAGCCGCACGGCCTGCAGCAGCCGATCCTGATGGATGCCACCGTCGATCAGCAAGCGGGCTACCGTTTTGTCTACACGCTACCGCTCAGCGCCGATCGGTTACTGATTGAAGATACGCATTACGTTAATCAACCTACGCTAGCGGAGAACTCCGCTCGTCAGCACATCGCTGACTATGCCAAACAGCAAGGTTGGCGGCCTGGCACGCTGCTGCGTGAAGAGCATGGCATATTACCGATTACCCTGAGCGGCGATATTGATCGATTCTGGCAACAGCAGCGCGGCCAGCCATGCAGCGGCCTGCGCGCCGGACTGTTTCACGCGACAACCGGTTATTCTTTACCGTCCGCCGTGGCGCTGGCGGAGTTGATAGCCACGCTGTTGCCCACCGATGCCCGCACGCTCAGTCAACACATCGAACGCTTTGCCCGTCAGCAGTGGCGCGAGCAGCGATTTTTCCGCCTGCTGAACCGCATGCTGTTTTTGGCCGGTAAGCCGCAGCAGCGCTGGCGTGTAATGCAACGTTTTTACCGGCTCAATGCCGGGTTAATTAGCCGCTTTTACGCCGGACAACTTCGTCTGCATGATAAAGCGCGGATTCTGTGCGGCAAGCCGCCGGTGCCCATCGGTGAAGCGCTGCACGCGCTGTTGAATTCTGTCGAACCAGGGAAGAAAAAATGAAACGCACTTATGTGATTGGCGCAGGCTTTGGCGGCCTGGCGCTGGCGATTCGCCTGCAAGCGGCGGGCATACCAACCACCTTACTCGAGCAGCGCGACAAGCCGGGCGGACGCGCCTATGTGTTTGAAGATAGCGGTTTTACCTTTGATGCCGGGCCCACGGTGATCACCGATCCCAGCGCCATCGAAGAGTTGTTCACGCTGGCGGGAAAATCGCTCAGCGATTACGTCGAGCTGATGCCGGTCACGCCCTTCTATCGCCTGTGTTGGGAAGATGGCAAACAGCTCGACTATGACAACAATCAGCCGCTGCTGGAGCAGCAGATCGCGACCTTCAATCCGCAGGATGTCGCCGGTTATCGTCAGTTCCTCGCCTATTCGCGCGAAGTATTCAAAGAGGGTTATCTGAAACTCGGCACGGTGCCGTTTCTGCAGGTGCGTGACATGCTACGTGTTGCACCGCAGCTGGGACGTTTGCAGGCGTGGCGCAGCGTCTACAGCATGGTGGCGAAATTTATTCAGGACGATCACCTGCGGCAGGCGTTTTCCTTCCACTCATTGCTGGTGGGCGGTAATCCTTTTGCAACGTCATCAATCTATACCTTAATTCATGCGCTGGAACGTGAATGGGGCGTGTGGTTTCCGCGCGGCGGCACCGGCGCGCTGGTGAAGGGCATGGCGCGACTGTTTGAGGATCTGGGTGGCGAGCTGTTACTGAATGCCGAAGTGAGCCAGCTGGAAACCAATGAAAATCGTATTAGCGGCGTCCAGTTAAAGGATGGACGACGCTTCGATGCCGCAGCCGTAGCCTCCAATGCCGACGTGGTGCATACCTACGACAAGCTGCTACGCCATCATCCGAAGGCTAAGAAACGTGCGACATCGCTCAAGCGTAAGCGCATGAGCAACTCGCTGTTTGTGCTCTATTTTGGCCTCAATCAGCCGCATGAACAGCTCGCGCATCACACCGTCTGTTTTGGTCCGCGCTATCGCGAATTGATTGATGAGATTTTTAATAGCAGCCAACTGGCAGAGGATTTTTCACTCTACCTGCACGCGCCCTGCAGCAGCGATCCGTCGCTGGCACCACCCGGCTGCGGCAGCTTTTATGTGTTAGCGCCGGTGCCGCATCTCGGCACCGCTGACATCGACTGGCAACAGGAAGGACCGCGCTTGCGCGATCGAATTTTTGCTTATCTGGAGCAGCACTACATGCCGGGATTACGTCAGCAATTAGTAACACACAGAATGTTTACGCCGTTTGATTTTCGCGACACGCTGCATGCCCATCACGGCTCGGCGTTTTCGCTGGAGCCAATTTTGACGCAAAGCGCCTGGTTCCGACCGCATAACCGCGATGCCGATATCAGCAATCTCTATCTGGTGGGTGCGGGTACGCATCCAGGCGCGGGCGTGCCCGGCGTAATTGGTTCCGCCAAGGCCACCGCTCAGCTGATGCTGGAGGATCGCGCTGAATGAATCGACAGCCTTTACTCGAGCAAGTGACACAAACCATGGCGGTGGGCTCGAAGAGTTTCGCCACCGCCGCCAGGCTGTTTGATGCACCGACACGCCGCAGCACGCTGATGCTGTATGCATGGTGTCGTCATTGTGACGATGTGATTGATGGGCAAACGCTGGGCGAAGGCGGCACGCAGCATGCGGTCGAAGATGCACAGGCACGCATGCAGCATCTGCAGATTGAAACCCGCCGCGCCTACAGCGGCGCGCACATGGATGAACCGGCGTTTAAGGCGTTTCAGGAAGTGGCGCTTATTCATCAACTGCCGCAACAGCTGGCGTTTGATCATCTGGAAGGCTTCGCCATGGATGCGCGCGACGAACACTATACGAGTTTCGACGACACGCTGCGTTACTGCTATCACGTCGCGGGCGTAGTCGGTTTGATGATGGCGCGCGTAATGGGCGTGCGCGACGAAGCGGTGCTCGATCACGCCTGCGATTTAGGGCTGGCGTTCCAGCTTACTAACATTGCGCGCGATATCGTCGAAGATGCCGAAAATGGTCGCTGCTATCTGCCGCAAGCCTGGCTCGATCAGGCGGGATTACGCGCCGATACGCTGACAGCACCGCAACATCGTGCTGCGCTGGCCACGCTGGCTGCGCGTTTAGTGACAGAAGCGGAACCCTATTATCACTCGGCGCGGTCCGGCTTGCCGGGTTTGCCGCTGCGCTCGGCGTGGGCCATCGCGACGGCACGCGGCGTTTATCGCGAAATCGGGGTAAAAGTTCAGCACGCTGGCGTTCACGCCTGGGATTCACGACAGCGCACCAGCCGCGGCGAAAAACTGGCGCTGCTGGTGAAAGGGGCCGGCCTGGCGATCACTTCGCGTGTGGCTCGTCCGGCGCCACGTCCGGCTGGTCTGTGGCAGCGTCCTCGTTGATTTTTCTCCCGTGGCGCTGACGCAGCGTGGCTTGCAGCTTATTGAGCGGTGGCGCGTAGAGGAAACCAAACGACACGCAGCCTTCACGCCCGCGCACTGCATGATGCATGCGGTGCGCCATGTATAAGCGCTTGAGATAGCCTTTGCGCGGGATATAGCGAAACGGCCAGCGTTGATGCACCAGGCCATCGTGCACCATGAAGTAGAGCGCGCCGTAGGTCGTCATCCCGGCACCAATCCACTGCAGCGGCCACATGCCTTGCACGCCGACATAGATCAGCACGATCGCCAGCACCGCAAACACCACCGCATACAGATCGTTAAGTTCAAACTTGCCGCTGTGCGGTTCGTGGTGCGACAAATGCCAGCCCCAACCCCAACCGTGCATGATGTATTTATGCGACAGCGCCGCGACGATTTCCATCACCACCACGGTTGCCAGCAAGATAAGCACGTTCCATAACCAGATCATTGTTCGTCCATTTGTGGAAAAGGGAAATACTAAAGGTGGACGCGGATGAGCGATGGCGCAAGGTTTACCATGTTTAGAAATTTTAAAAGTCCACAACTCGTTAGAAAGCTGCATTGCAGAAAGCGCAGATTTCACCCATACTCACCACACTGATTTATACACGTGTTAACTACACGGGGGATTTATGCCTTCTACAGCCGTAAGACAAAAAAAAACTGTCAGCGTGACACTTGAACCTGCATTACTCGAGCAGGCTAGAGAAGCAGGGCTCAATTTATCCGCCATCCTATCTAAAGCTTTACATTATGAAATTCGCACAACCGAAGCGGAAAGATGGAAGCGTGAAAACAGTGAAGGTTTGCAGGAACTCAATCGCATAACCGAAGAACACGGTTTATTGTCGGATGAATACAGGACGTTTTAGACATGCAATATTTTATTTATCGCAATACCAATAGGAACAGCGAGTACCCTTATCTGGTAGACGTTCAAAGTGAGATTATCGGCGAACTGGCGTCACGAATCGTTATCCCGCTCTACCCTCTAAACCAGTTTAAAAAAAAGCAAGTTGAACGACTTAATCCGGTAATCAAGGTTGAAGGCGAGGAATTTCTGGTCATGACTCACGAAATGGCCAGTGTGCGCGTGTCGCTTCTAGGCGATCAGGTGATGGATGCACGTGTGTATCGCCAGCGGATTAAAGACTCGGTTGATTTTGTCTTTGATGGGTTTTGATACTTTACATCCTAAAAGCCCCTCGTTAGTATTGCCCTCCTTTCAGCAGTTAATCGCCGCTGCGTAAGCGTTAACGTCAACCAACGCACCATAAGCAGACTCGCTCTGCCTCATTGCTATGGTGCGAAAATATGACCCATACCGTTTTATCTGCGAATCCTGCTCTGCGTCGTTCTGGTTTTTTCCTGTTCTTACTGCTGCTGACAGCGGCCAACTTGCGCACGCCTATTACCGCGGTTGGCCCGGTGCTGGAAAACATCCGTCTGACGTTTGGCTTGAGCGCCAGTGCGGCGGGCGTGATCAACTTCTTGCCGCTATTGATGTTCGCTACCTTAGCGCCACCCGCAGCATGGTTCGGCAACCGTTTTGGTCTTGAGCGCAGTTTATGGGGCGCATTGCTGCTCATCACGCTGGGATCGATTCTGCGTATCAGCGGCAGTGAAAATGCGTTGTGGGTGGGAACGATCATCCTGAGCTCGGGGATTGCGGCGGCCAACGTGCTGCTGCCGCCGCTGATTAAGCGTGATTTCACCGAACACACCGCGCGATATGTTGGCTTGTACGCGATGACCATGGCGATCACCGCCAGCATTGCATCGGGCGTGGTGGTGCCGCTGGCAGAGTTGAGTCGCGCGGGTTGGCGACTCTCATTAGCGGTGTGGCTGATTCCGGCGATTATCGCTCTGTTGGCCTGGCTGCCGTACCTGAAAAAACCTGCGCCTCAGACCAAAAACAGCGCCAACGGCGCATCAACGCGCTCACCGTGGCGCGCGGCCTTAGGCTGGCAGGTTTCGCTGTTTATGGCCTGCCAGTCGTTGGTGTTCTACACCTTGATCGGCTGGTTTACGCCTTTTGCGCAAGACAGCGGCATTAGCCAGCTGGAAGCGGGTGGCATGCTGTTTGTCTATCAGATTGTGGCCATCGTTTCGAACCTGGCCTGCATGAGCGCACTGAAAAAAATGCACGACCAGCGGATGATTGGTTTTCTCGCATCGCTATCGATTTTTATCGCCGTCGCGGGACTGTTAATGGCACCGCAATACGCGCTGCCGTGGCTGATTCTGGCGGGACTGGGCGCCGGTGCATCAATGGTGATTTGCCTGTCGCTGTTTAATCTGCGCACCCATGATCATTTGCAGGCTTCGAAATTGTCGGGCATGGCACAGTGCGTCGGTTACGGATTAGCGGCGCTGGGCCCGCTCTGTTTTGGCCTGCTGCATGATGTCAGCGGCAACTGGCAGTGGCCGCTGATGCTGCTGTTGGTGATTGCGGGGTTGCAGATGATTGTGGCTACGCTGGCTGGGCGTGCGCGGGTTATTTAATCTGGAAATCATCCAGCGTGGTGCGGGTCAGGGGATCTTGCTGGGTGGCGCTTAACAGCGAATCGAGCAGACCCGGAAAACGGGCATCGAGATCGTCGCGTCGCAACGACAGCAGGTTTTCACGTCCAGAGGGTTTCTGCCAGATAATGCCGCCCTCGCGCAGTACGCGCCAGTGATGGGTCAACGTGGATTTGGAGACGCCTTTCAGCAGCGATCCGCAAGTATGTTCGCCGCCGTCCGCCAGAATGCTGATTACCGTCATGCGCATCGGGTTGCCCAACGCCGCCAGCACATTCTCCAGCCTGATTTCGTCGCGCGGTGGATGGTTTTCCAGCATGGCGTGCCTCTTAATAGTGGGTGAACCACGGATTATCAGGCAGGCAAGGCTCGATGTACAGAACACGGCGAGCGGTTGCCCGCCGTGAATTTGACATTACTGGCTAAGGGTTTGCTTGAGTGCCGCAATTGAGGAGGTTACGCCCGCTTCCACCGACATGGTGAGATCTTCCATTTCCAGCGATACCCAGTCGTTGTAGCCCATCATGCGTACCACCGAGAAGAACTCTTTCCACCACTGCAGATCCTGGCCGCAACCAACGGCAACATAGTTCCAGGCGCGATTGGCGACATCTTCTACCGGTTTGGTTTCCAACAGACCATTGATATCCACCAGCCCGCGCTCCAGACGCACATCTTTGCCGTGACAGTGATGAATTGCCGGGCCGAGCGCTCGTGCTGCTGCAATCGGGTCCGCGCCCATCCACAGCAGATGGCTGGGATCGAGGTTGAGTCCCACCATCTCACCCACCGCGTCGCGCAGACGGAACAAGGTTTCCGGATTCCACACCAGCATCGAACTGAAATTCTCCAGCGCGAATTTCTCCACACCGCTCTCTTTAGCGCGTTGCACCAGCCCTAGCCAGTAAGGGATTGCCACTTCATTCCACTGATAATCGAGGCAGTTTTTCAGCGTCGGCGGCCAGCTTACGGTGTAAGTGATCCAGTTTGGAATGGTGTCGTGCGGGCTGGCGGGCGGCAAGCCGCTCATCATGACGATTTTCTTCACCCCCAGTTCTCCGGCCAGCGCCAGCGCGTTTTCCGTATCGCGCTTATGTTTGTTGCCTAATTCGCCTGGATCGAGCGGATTACCCGACACATTCAGCGCCGCAATCGACATGCCGCGGCTCTCCAGCGCCTGCAACAACTGTTGACGCTGCGTGGCGCTGCCAAGCAACGCTTCGGTACGCAGATGCGGCGCTGGTGACCAGCCGCCGGTCGTCATCTCAACGCCGTAAACACCTAGCTCCAGCAACTTATCCAGCATCTGTTCAAACGGCAGATGACCCAGGCTATCGGTACAAAACGAAAGTTTCATGGCAATCCTTATTCGTAGTTAACCCAGCTCGCGCCGTTGTCCGCAGAACGCACGCAGTTTTCAATCCAGCGCACACCTTCAATTCCGGCGTTAATATCGGGATAGATCAGGTTATCAAGCGTGGTTTGGTCGCCCTGTTGGGTGGCGTGGATGGCGATAGCAAATTTCAGATAGATATTGGCCCAGGATTCCGCCAGGCCTTCAGTGTGCAGCGCGCCCAGGCGTTCATCGGCCAGGGCGCTTTCATGCAGGTACGGCATGCCGTGATGCATAATCTGATTCGGCTGGCCCTGCACTTCATATTTCAGCTCGCCTGGGTTGTAGTCGCTCCACTCCAGGCTTGCACGCGAACCAATCACACGAATACTTTGGCTGTCCATCGAACCGGCATTAATCGATGAGGCCCACATACGCCCTACCGCGCCGTTGTCGTAATGCATCAGCACCATGGCGTTATCTTCCAACGGCGCGCGCGACGGAATGAAGCTTTGGCGATCGCACAGCAGCGATTTCACTTTCAGTTCTGGCAACACCAGCTGGGAGATGTAGAAGGTGTGCGTCGAGATATCGCCGAGCACAAAAGACGGACCGGCAATCTTCGGATCGACGCGCCATTTTTGCGCTTCGCTAAATTTGTCGGCGCTGTCATTAGCGCTAAAGCCGTGGGTGTATTGCAGCTCCACCATGCGCACATCACCAATTTCGCCGTTGGCGATCATCGCCCGCATCTGCATCAGCAGCGGATGGCCGGAGAAACCGTAGGTCACGCCAACGATCAGCCCTTTTTCCGCCGCTAATGCTTTAATTTCCAGCGCTTCGGCGGTAGTGAAGAACAGCGGCTTTTCACAAATGACGTGAATACCGGCATTCAATGCCGCTTTGGTGATCTCAAAATGGGTGCCGTTTGGCGTGGCGATGGACACCACTTCAACGCCATCTTCACGCTTCGCCTCTTCGGCCAGCAGCTGCTGATAAGTGGCGTAGCAGCGATCCGCATCGAGCCCTAAGTTGACACCGAAATCGCGGCCACGCTCGGCATTGATATCAAAGGCGCTGGCCACCATCTGATACGCCGTGTTATCACGCAGCGCACCGCAACGGTGTTTATAACCCACCTGGCTGAGACGGCCGCCACCGATCATGGCCCAGCGCAGTGGGCGTGGAATACTCTTTTCACCGATGAGCATAACAACTCCTGTTTACTTTGCACTCGGGTGCAAAATGGTTTGAGGTAAGAGATCAGAGATTAATTTTTAGCGTTTTACTTTTTTGCTACCGGGTGCAAAATAAGCTGCACACGATAGGTAAAAACGAGATTTGCTTTGTACTGGTGAGCAAAATGTCAGCTAAGACGACTTTTTAGTCAATCTGGCAAAGTGCAAATCAGCGAAATCGATCACAAAAAGTTAATGAAATGCACCCGATTGCAAAAAACGTTGCAATCGGGTGCAAAGATCAAACATAATCGCAACATCCTAAAAACAGGGTTATTTGTCGCGCTTTACGCCAATTGCGTGCGCTTAGGTGTTTATTTTCCGTTGGGTTTCACGTTCAATGCTGTGGGTCTCCGCTTTTTCCCCTATGCAGGTGCTATGAGTAAACCAACCGCAAAATCCCACAAAGCCACCGCCAGCGATGTGGCAAGACTGGCTGGCGTCTCGAAATGGACGGTATCGCGTGCCTTTACGCCTGGCGCGTCAATTTCCGAGAAAGCGCGCGAACGCGTAATCGCGATTGCCACCGAGCTGGGTTATCGCCCTAACCTGCTGGCCCGCAGCCTGTCGCAGAAGAAGACACAGATTATTGGCGTGGTGATCGACGAGCTTAAAAATCCGCACTCGATGCTGATGCTCGACACCGTCACCCGCCAGCTACAGCAGCGCGGCTATATGGCGCTGCTGCTGAATATTGGTAGCGGTGAAAACTACCGCGCGGTGCTGTCGCTGGCCGATCAGCTGCAGGTCGATGGCATGCTGTTTCTCGGCACGGTGCTGAGTGATGAGCTGGTCGCCGTGGCGCGTGAAATGCACCACATTCCGCTGGTGCAGGTGTGCCGTAACAATGACGAGCCGGATATTGAAGTGGTCAATATCGATGGCTTGCAGGCGGGCAAACAGCTGGGCGAACTGCTGCTGGCGCAAGGTTATACGCGCATCGGGTACATGATGGGCCCGGCCACCAGCAGCCATCACACGCTGCGTTTGGAAGGTCTGCAACTTGCGCTGAACCAAGCTGGCCTGGCGCTGGAAGTGCTGCTCACCGCCGGTGAATACGCCCGCGAACGCAGTTACGCGGCGTTGACTGAGTATCTCAACGCGCACGCGCCCGATCAGCGGGTTGAAGCGCTGTTTTGCGAAAACGATGTGCTGGCGCTCGGCGCGCTGGCGGCCTTGCGCGAAGGTGCAGGCAACGAATTCATGGCGGTGGTGGGTTTCGATGACATCGATGAAGCCAGCTTGCCCAGCTGGCAGCTCACCACCTTCAGCCAGCGTATTGATTTGATCATCACTGAAGCTCTGAACCGGCTGATTGATGAACGTGCCACTCCGGGTGGCGTTTGGTCTCAGGGAGAATTGCGTATTCGACGCTCTCACCTGAAGCCATGAGGTAACAAGGAGGAGAGATGAAGTTGTCGTTGCATGGCGTGTCTGTTTGGTACAGCAATGCCGTCACTCAGTTACGCATCGCCCATGAGACTGGCTTTAGCGGGCTGGAGATCCTGCCAGAACATCTGTATCGCTATCTGGATAACGGTGGCAGCTATGCTGCCTACCGCGATCTGATGGCGAAATACAGCGTCGATATTACCTGCATCAATGCGCTGAAACGTATTGGCCGCCATGAGCCGGAAGCGCGAGCTGAGCTGCTGCGCGAAGCGGAAAAAATCTGCCAGGCCGCGGTGGAACTGCGTTGTCCGGTGGTGCAAATCATGGCGCTGACCGAACTCGATCATCTTTCCGCCGCCGAGCGTGATGCCATCCTGCTGGAGAATATCTCCGCCATCGCAGATATCGGCGCACCACACGGCATTAAATTCCAGATTGAAGTCGTCGCCTTCACCGCGTTCAATTCGCTGCAACACGCGCTGGATCTGATTAAACAGAGCGGCAAAGACAATCTTGGCGTGGTGGTGGATTTCTGGCACCTGCATGCCGGCGGCGGCACCACGCCTGCTGAAGTGGCGCGCATGGATAAAGACCTGATTTACGGCGTGCATTTCTGCGATGGCCGCGCGGCCAAGCCGGGTGAAGCCTGGGATGAGTGGGTACAGCGCGACTACGCACCAGGCCAGGGCGATGTGGATATTGCCGCCTGGGTGGCGGCGGTAAAAGCTACCGGCTACGACGGCGTTTGGTCACCGGAACTATTAAGCCCGCAAAACTGGGAAGACGATTTGTGGGATATTTCCCGTCACTGCTATGAAGATATGAATAAATATATTCATTAACATAAAGGGAGCCCGATAAACGGGTTTCCCGTAAATACGTTCACCATAAATGGCGACCGTATATTTACCCTATCTCTGAAAAAAACAATAACGAACGCAGATTCGTCGCTAGCGCCTGCGCGCTAATTGCGCACGGTCATTGCGTCTGAAATATCTGAACGTCGTGCTCTGTCAATATTCATCTGTTGAAGTTTAAGGGATAAAAAGTATGAACCGAAGAGAAGCGCTCTTTTCGCTCAGTGGAATTGTGGCATCCCTCGCCGTCGCGCCGCAGCTACGGGCGAAAGAGCTGCACAATGTGCCGCTGGAAACCCAACTCAGCACCGATCACCTGCCGCAACCGGCATGGCAAGATGGTTATCAGGTGCTCACCAATCCGCTGGATCGCCAGAATCTGGCAGCCATCTTTGACCGCCTAATCCCCGCCGATGACCTTGGCCCGTCCGCCAGTGAAGCGGGCGCGATTGAATTCCTCGATAACCAGTTAGCCGGTGATTATGGCTCTGGCGCGGCGCTCTATTTGCAGGCGCCGCTGCATCCGGAAAATGAAGCGGCATTGATGGGCAGCCCGCAATTTCTTACCCCGCCAAAAGCGCGCTACTTAACCGGTTTAGCCGCGCTGGAAAAGTGGGCGCAGCAACAGCATCAGGCTTCATTACATACCTTATCAGCTGAACAGATCGATACATTCCTGACAGCAATGGAAGACGGCAAGATCGATTTAGGAAAAGACGTGAATAGCCAGGCGCTGTTTGAATTAATGCTGCAAAACGCGCGCGAAAGCTATTTAGCGGATCCGATTTATGGCGGAAATAAAAATATGGTGGGTTGGAAGATGATCGGTTTTCCCGGCGCACGCTATGACTATCGCCCTTATATCGAACGCCGCAACGAAAATCTGGCGCTTATTCCCGTCAGCCTCATTCCTAACGATTAAATAGCCGGAGCTGAGTCAATGTCATTAGTAAGAAATAAAGCTGACGTGGTCATCGTCGGCTTAGGTTGGGCCGGTTCGGTGATGGCGGAAGAGCTCACCCGCGCGGGACTTAACGTGGTCGCCATTGAACGCGGTGCCTGGCGCGATACCTCGACCGATTTCCCGGTCGCCATTGATGCCGATGAACTGCGTTTCCACACGCGTCGCAAAATCCTGCAGCCGATGAGCGTGGAAACCACCACCTTCCGCAACCGCAGCGATCAGCTGGCAGCGCCGGTACGTAACTGGTCAGCGTTTCAGTTTGGCTGGAACGTTGGCGGTGCAGGCACGCACTGGGCCGGCATGTCATGGCGCTTTACGCCGTGGGATTTTGAAGTGGCGAAGCAAACCCGCGAACGTTACGGCGCGAAGAAGATGCAGGGTTTGCAGCTGCAGGATTGGGGCGTGACCTACGACGAAATGGCGCCGTTCTACGATCGCTTCGAGCGTATTGCGGGCACTTCCGGTATCGCGGGCAATCTTAATGGCCAGCCGCAAAAAGGCGGCAATATCTTCGAAGGCCCGCGTTCACGCGACTATCCAACCCCGCCGCTGAAAGATACGCACTGGATGAGCAAGTATCGCAAAACCACCGAAAGCATGGGGTATCACCCGTTCACGGTGCCGGCCGGTAATCTGTCGCAAGCTTATGTCAATCCGCTCGGCGTCAGCATGGGTCCGTGCACCTATTGCGGCTTCTGCGACTTCCACGGCTGCGGCAACTTCTCCAAGTCATCGCCGCAAGCGTGCATTCTGCCGGTGTTGATGCGCCGTCCAAACTTCACGCTGCTGACCGAAACGGAAGTGTTGCACGCCGTAAAGCATGACGACGGTAAAACGGTGAAAGGTGTGAAATTTATCACCCAGGATGGCGTGGAGGGCTTCCAGCCGGCGGATATCGTCTGCATTACCGCTTATCAGATGGATAACGTGCGCCTGATGCTGCTCTCCGGCGTGGGCGAACAATACGATCCGCTGACCGGTCGCGGCACCATTGGCCGTAACTACAACTATCAAACCTGCTCCAGCGTCACCGGCTTCTTCGATAACGAATACATGAACCCGTTCATCGGCGGCGGCGCATTGGCGGTGCAGATTGATGACTTCAACGGCGATAACTTCGACCACAGCGATCTCAATTTCATCGGCGGCGCGGGCATCATGGGCTTCTCAACCAACGGTCGTCCAATTCAGAACATGAACGGCCTGCGTCCCGGCACCAAACGCTGGGGCAGCGAGTGGAAAGCGGGCTATAAGCGCGATTACCAAACCGCCGGTACCATCTTCTGTCAGGGCACCTCGATGCCGATGCGCGAAGCCTATCTCGATCTCGATCCCAACTACAAAGATCGTCACGGCCAGCCGCTGATCCGCACCACATTCGACTGGAACCAGAACGATGTGCGCATGGCGAAATTCGTTACCGATCGCGCCATCGACATCATGAAAGAGACCGGCGGCCAGCATATCGTGGTGGATAACCAGGCGGAGAAGAGCTGGAATCCGTACCAGCAGCACAGCTCGCACACCATTGGTGGCGCGGTGATGGGCAGCGATCCCAGCACCTCCGCACTCAATCCCTATCTGCAAAGCTGGGATGCGCACAACCTGTTTGTGGTCGGCGCCTCCGCCTTCCCGAACAACGGCGGTTATAACCCGACCATCACCATTGGTGCGCTGGCGGTGCGTGCTGCGCAGGCAATCCACCAGAAGTACATCCATAATCCGGCACCGCTGGTGGGGGCGTAATCATGGCGAAAGCAAAGAAGATGACTTATACGCTCGCCGCACTGGCGGTGATTGCGGGCATCGCGGCGTCGGGTCGTTTGTGGGTGGTGTTAGACAGCGCGCGCTCCAACGTTGCCGATGACAACGTGCAGCTGGCCGATTTCCACAGCAACGACGATGCCGCTATTAAACGCGGTGAGTACGTGATGCGCCTCGCCGACTGTGCCGCCTGTCACAATGCGGACTTCTCCGGCGGCTACACAATCGATACGCCTTTTGGCGCGCTGCAAACCTCGAACATTTCGCCGGATCGTGAAACCGGCATCGGCAACATGACCGAGCGCGATTTCTTTAACGCGGTGCGTCAGGGACGCGGCGAACACGGCTTCCTCTATCCGGCGATGCCGTACACCGCTTATACACAGATGAGCGATGATGATATGCACGATCTTTGGGCCTACTTTTCGGCGCAAAAACCGGTGCACAACGCCATCGATGAAAATGCGGGCATGAATTTCCCCTACAACATTCGCCTGGCGATGGCTGGCTGGAACCTGTTGTTCTTCGATAACAGCGCGTTCAAGCCGCAAACCGCGCAGAATGATGAGTGGAATCGCGGTAAGTATATTGTTGATGGTCCGGCGCACTGTAGCGTTTGTCACACCGCGCGCAACGCGCTGGGCGGCGAAATCAGTAGCCACTATCTGCAAGGTGGCAATCTGGGAAGCTGGTACGCGCCGGATATCTCGCCGAATCCTCATGCTGGCATTGGCAAATGGAGCGACGCGCAGATCGCTGACTACCTGAAAACCGGTTCGAACGGTGCAAGCGTGGCGGCGGGTCCAATGGCCGAAGCGGTCGAGCACTCGACGCAGTATTTTAACGATCGTGATTTGCACGCTATCGCCACTTATCTGCGCAGCTTACCGGCTTCTTCCACGCCGCAAGCCGCCGGATTCGTGATGGATAAAACGCGTCACGATCGGGCCGCACTGCGCTATGAAGTGGATTGCTCGGCGTGTCACGGGTTGTCGGGTGAAGGCATCACCGGCATGGTGCCCGCCTTTGCGGGTAATGGCGCGATGCAGAACGATCCCACCAACATGATCCACGCATTGCTGGACGGTGCCCGCGCGCCGCACACCGCAGGCCGCCCAACGTCCGCAGGCATGCCGGCATTTTCCTGGAAGCTTAACGATCAGGAGATGGCAGATGTACTGAACTACGTGAGGAATTCGTGGGGTAATCAGGCTACCGAGGTGAAAGCCAGCCAGGTCGCCGATCTGCGCAAAGCCACCGGCGCAGGCGCTAAGCTGAAAGTACTGGTGATGAAATAGCGTTTCTTCACCGAGCTTCTGGTTACCTTTCAGCGTCGTTGCTGGTCGCTAACCAGCAACACTTTCAGGATACAAGGGTTGCCATTTATGAACTGCACCCCAAATGTTGGACCATAATCTGACATTGAAGGTGCAGGTCTATGGCGACAAAATATCCCGTCGAATTCAAACTCTCGGCCATTCACTATTTTCTTAGCGGCCATGCCGGTATTGATGGAACGGCTAAGCACTTCAGCATTGCCCCTACTAACCTGCGCCGCTGGGTTGCACGCTATCAGCATCACGGTGAGCAGGCTTTGCTTCCCCGCGGGCACCGGCGTTATTCTTCCGACTTCAGAGTTCAGGTGGCGCATTACGTTCTGGCTCATCCCGGTGAGTCATACGCCGCGGTTGCGGCGCGTTTTAATCTCACCTCATACAAAACGGTTGAATCCTGGGCCCGTCAGTACAGCCTTAAAGGCCACTACGCTTTCCCGCCCGAAAACAGCACGCGGAGTATACGAATGTCAGACAAAGCAAAATCACCAAAACCTGCCGGATCAATGACGGAGAAAGAGCTGCTTAAGGAGCTCGAATACCTTCGCGCCGAAAACGACTATCTGAAGGTTATGCAGGAGATTATCCTGGAAAAAAAGCGCCGGGAGCGGGAGAAAAAGCCGCTGCAGTGACGCGGTTGCGCACGCGGCATCGCCTGCCGGTGCTGCTGAGCGTATCGCGGCTGCCGAAAAGCACATTTTTTTATCAGCTTGCCCGCCAGCAGGCGGCGGATAAGTACGCAGAGGTGAAGGCGCTCATCGTCAGGCTGTCGGAGGAGCATCGCAGTCTTTACGGCTACCGGCGCATGGGCTGCCTGCTCAGGCAGCACGGCTGGGGGCTGAGCGGGAAAACCGTGCTGAAGCTGATGTCGGCGCTGGGCCTGCAGTCGCCGGTAAGAAAGAAGAGATACCGGTCCTGTCGCGGGCCCGAAGGGCGAACAGCCGGCAACGTGCTGCAGCGCAACTTCCGGGCACAGGCACCGAACGAGAAGTGGGTAACGGACGTAACGGAGTTCAGCGTTGCGGGTGAAAAATGCTACCTGTCCCCGGTTCTGGACCTGTATAACGGCGAAATCGTGGGCTGGGAAACGGCGCGTAAGCCGCTGATGCCGATGATAAACAATATGCTGAGCAGTGCCTTACGGCATCTGACGGGCGAGCAGCGTCCGCTTCTTCACAGCGATCAGGGCTGGCAGTATCAGATGCCGGAGTATAGGCAGCGCCTGGCGGAAAACGGGATAACACAGAGCATGTCGCGCAGAGGAAACTGCCTGGACAACGCGGTGATGGAAAACTTCTTCGGTCATCTGAAGTCGGAAATGTTTTACCTGAAGAAATACCGTGATGTAGAGGAGCTGGAGAAGGATATCGGAGACTATATCCACTTCTGGAATACTAAGCGGATAAAAATGGGGTTGGGTGGGCTGAGTCCGGTAGCGTACAGGACTCAGCATTACGCAGCGCTTTAACTAAACGGTCCAGGTTATGGGGTTCAGTTCATTTATGGCGACCTTTTTATCGATGCATCAACGCAGCAGCTGAGTAATCCCCCACAGCGCTAACGCATGATCGTCTGCAGACGGCAAACCGCTGATGGTGACTGCACCAATAATCGCGCCCTGAGCAGTGAGCAGCGGGAAAGAACCACCGTGATCGGTGTAATCTTCCTGGCGGATATTACGCTGCTGCGCCATACGCTCGCCTTTCTGTTCATTCAAAAGCCCCACATACATCGAAGAGTGGCCGGTCAGCAACACGGTATTACGCTTACGACGCATCCATTCCAGGTTTTCTGGGGCGGATCCTGGTAACGCCGCCAGAAACAGCACCTGACCAAACGCATAGACTTCGATAGCCACAGGCGCATTGTCTTCACGCGCGCGCTGCTGGATGCTTTGGCCGATTTGCCACGCTAAATCGAAATCAAACTGCGGTAAACGATGCTCGGCTTCCTGCTGCTGCAAGGTTTCTAAGGACGGCAGCGATGACATGATAGAATCCTCTCAATTTGAAATAAATTTTCCATATTTTATATCATGGAATGAATTTTTCGCATGTGATGAGGTTCTCACTTCAGATTGTGCTAACCGGAATCGCACCGTAATGCACCGCGAGCCACACCGTTGGGCCGCGGCTATCGGTCCAGTTGACGCGATGGCGGCAGCCAGCTGGGATCTCGACAAAATCACCGACCTGCAAGTGACGCTCCTGCGTTTCCCCTTCCAGCTGCAATCCTGCCGATCCTTGTAACACCAGCACCCATTCCCCTTGCGTCTGGCAGTACCAGAAATCGGGCGGACTGGCTTGTCCGGTAGAAACGATGCGTTCAATATGCAGATTGGGCTGCGTCAGCAGCGCTTCAAACGTCTCTGCGTTGCCGTTCTGTGCGGCGGCGGGGAAATCGCGAAACAGGTTAGTTATCATCGCGCGGGCTCGACATTTAATGAAATCAGCCCGCACTGTAACGCAGGCTTCACCCAGAAGGCTCACAGAATTTTGCGCCGCCGATTGACGCGCTGCGCGCAAATCACCATCATCCTGGCCAATATTGGTTACACGGAGTGTGAAGGTGTCGGAACTCAGTAATGCATTGCTAGAAGAGATTGTCAGCGAAGTTCGTCCGCTCACTCAGCAGGGAAAGGTGGCGGATTACATTCCGGCGCTGGCCGACGTGGATGCCAATCAGCTCGGCATCGCCATTTGCACGCCCGACGGACGCTGTTTTCAGGCGGGCGATGCCGCGACGCGCTTCTCCATTCAGTCTATCTCCAAAGTGCTGTCGCTCAGCGTGGCGCTTACCTTGTATGAAGAGGGCGAAATCTGGCAGCGCGTCGGTAAAGAGCCGTCCGGCCAGGCATTTAACTCGCTGGTGCAGCTGGAGCTGGAACAGGGCAAACCGCGTAATCCGTTTATCAATGCCGGTGCGCTGGTGATGTGCGATCTGCTGGAAAGCCGCCTGACAGCACCACGTCAGCGCATGCTGGAAATTGTGCGCCGTCTGGCGCAGCAAAATGACATCCATTACGACCGCGTCGTTGCGCGCTCCGAATACGAACATTCGGCACGCAACGCTGCTATCGCCTGGTTGATGAAATCCTTCGGCAACTTCCATAACGATGTCAGCAAAGTGATGGAAACCTATTTTCACTACTGCTCGCTGGCAATGAGTTGCGAAGAACTGGCGCGCACCTTTCTCTATCTCGCCAATCATGGCCGCACGCAGGATGATGAATCGGCGGTGATCTCACCGCGCCAGGCACGTCAGGTGAACGCGCTGATGATGACCAGCGGCATGTACGATGGTGCCGGGGAATTCGCCTGGCGCGTGGGCATGCCGGCGAAGTCGGGCGTCGGCGGCGGCATTGTCGCGGTGATCCCCGGTGACATGAGTATCGCCGTCTGGTCGCCAGCGCTGGATCATTCGGGCAACTCTTTAGCGGGCACCGCACTGCTGGAGAAACTTACCGAGCGATTGGGAAGATCGATTTTTTAGACAATGTGGTTAGTGTGATCCGAAGAATGCACGCAATTGGTTTGCCAGATAAGGCACTCCGGCTTCGCCAGTTGCTGCCATGACCGTCAATTCGACTAATTCAGGCCGGTCATGTACGCGTATTCCATTACGCTTTAAAAACAACATGGTTACGTTAAGCGAGGTTCTCTTATTCGCATCGGCAGAAATATACCCGCGTGAGATTGCCACCCACTAGGTTGCTGTAAGCTCAAAAATATCCTGAATCCCTTCGTAATATTCACGATTAATAACGCGGGTAACAATAGCTTCTGCTCTTCCGGGATCGGGCATTCCTGCAACACCGGCATAACGCTTTAAAAGGTAATCGTGAAGTGCGATAACCTCCTCGGCAGAAACGTGAATCATCTATCTGTTAACGCTTTATTAGATGCATCAAACTCACCCATTAACTCTGCGAATTCAGCATCCAGTACGGCTTTTCGATACGCCTCGAAACTGGCTTTGCTGATGACAACCGCTGAGTCACCGCTGCGTCGAGTAATTTCAACGGCCTCGCCTGCAATCGCCTGGTCCAAAACCTGAGATAAATTCTCTCTGGCGCTGGTATAAGTAAACTTGTTCATAATACCTCCAACATGTACAGGTGAAAGGTACTTCTCTTGACCTTTGTCATCAATGGTATTTTCCTGACGCGATGTTATGTTTCCGCTCTGTTTTTATCAGGTTGCATTAACGTTAACAGCCGTATCTCTTTAAGTGACTATTTTCAAAAGGTGCGAATTTTTTCTTAAATAGCCTCTATTTTTTTAACCCATCAACGTCAATCGCGTTACACTTCCGCCTCATTTACGGAATCATCCACTAGCAACCATGACGTTTACACACCACTTCCGCCAGCGTTTGACTGCCTGTGTCGCCATTGTGGCGGTGCTGCTGCTGTTCGTCGCGCCGATTGTGTCGAAAACGTTGATGGAGCGTCAAAGCCAGCTGCTGGCGATGCCGCAGCACAGCATGATGGATAGCTCAATGAGCCATCATGAAATGATGATGGCGGATATGCCGATGCCCGGCATGAGCCATCACATGATGGACGACGGCGAGTTTGCCTGCGGCTATTGTGATCTGTTGGTGCATGTCCCGCTCCTGATGTGGGTGTTTATTCCGTTTATCTGGCTGATCATGGTGATCTCGCGCGCCCCGCCGCTGCCCCACGTGGTTGCGCCGATTGTGCGTCGCGTTAGCAGCATTCATCGTCCGCGCGCCCCGCCTGCACCGCTTTCCTGCTGACCTCTTTTATTGCAGCGCACGCTCAGCCTGAGCGATGTGCTAAGACAATTTCTTTTTGGAAGGAAGACGGCTTTGTCTGCTGCTCACTCTGCAGCACCGCGCGGCGCGGTGCTTAATTTGCTACGTCGCTTACATTTTTATATTGGTCTGTTTGTCGCCCCGTTCATCTTTGTTGCGGCGCTCAGCGGCACGCTTTATGTATTGACGCCCCAGCTGGAAAACCTGATTTATGCCGATGCGCTAACCGCTGAACCTCAAGGCAACGCGCAGCCGCTGTCGGCACAAATCAGCGCGGCCCGTGCCTATGCGGGCGAAAATCAGCACATCTACGCCGTGCGTCCTGCGCCGGGCACAACGGATACCACGCGCGTGCAGTTCAGCGACGCCACGCTCGGTGCATCACTGTCACGCGCAGTGTTTATCGATCCCTACAGCCTGAAAGTGAAAGGCGATATGCCGGTTTACGGCACCAGCGGTGTGTTGCCGCTGCGCACCACCATCGACTTACTGCACAGCAGCCTGCTGCTAGGCGATTTCGGTCGTAACTACAGCGAACTGGCGGCGTCCTGGCTGTGGGTGGCCGCTCTCGGCGGCGTGGTGCTGTGGCTGGGAACGCGTCCGAAACGTAAGCTGAAGCAACCGCACAGCGGTTTCGCCTTCAGCCGCCACTGGCACATTACGCTCGGTCTGACGCTGGCAATCGGTTTGGTGTTCTTCTCAGTGACCGGCCTGACGTGGTCGCAGTGGGCGGGCGGCAATATCGATCGCATGCGTACCGAACTGAACTGGCTGACGCCACAGGTGAATACCTCGCTCAACAGCGATGCACCTGCTGCACCGGCCGATGCGCACGCCGATCACATGCCGGATAGGGATATGTCGGGCATGAGTATGCCGATGTCGTCGATGTCCAAACCAACGGCAGCGCCCGCCAAACCGGCGCGCAATAACGCCGCTGATGCCGACTGGGATCGCGTGCTGAATGCGGCGCGTCAGGATGGACTGAGCGCGGCGAAGCTCGAACTGCGTCAGCCGAAACGCGCAGATAACGCGTGGGCGGTGACGGAGATCGATCGCAGCTGGCCTACGCGAGTTGATGCGGTGTCGGTGAATCCGCAGGATTTTAGCGTGATAGATCACGTCTACTTTGCCCGTTTCCCGCTGGTGGCGAAGCTGACGCGCTGGGGCGTGGATGCGCATATGGGCGTGCTGTTTGGTTTACCCAATCAGCTGCTGCTGGCGTTCTTTGGCCTCGGTTTATGCAGCATGATCGTGTTCGGTTATCGCATGTGGTGGATTCGTCGGCCAAAAGATGTCGAAGCGAATCCGGCACAGACCCTAACCGAAACCTGGATGGCGTTACCGCATTACGCCAAAGTCGCCTGGTTAATGGTGGCGCTGGCGCTGGGTTATGCGCTGCCGGTGATGGGCGCGAGTTTGCTGGCGTTCCTGCTGCTGGACATTCTGCGCTGGCGCAAACAGCAACGCGCACCGCTCGATGAAGCCGCGCTGTTGGCTTCACAGCAATCTCCGCTGGGCATTATTCGCGCGCGATTTGCCGTGAAGCGTAAAGAGATGCGCTACTTCCTGCGCGGTTTGTTTATCCTGGCGCTGATTGTCGGCACGGTGATGAGCAATGCGATTATCGGCGGCGTTATCGATCAATATGGCATTCCGTTCAGCCATTGGTCGCTGACCATGTACATCACGCAGGGCTTTATGATTGCGTTGTACACCACGGTATTTACCGCGCTGACGTCGATTCCGCTGTGGTATTTCTTCCTCGGCGAAAAGGATGATCGGGGATAAGAGCGTGGAGTTAAACGGTGCGCAGGAATGCGCACCGTACGGCCTGAGATCGCCATTTATGGCGATTTGGTCAATGAGATTTAAAAATCGGCTTTCAACACTACGCGGTAATTGGCTTTGCCCGCGCGTACGTGATCCAGCGCTTCATTGATTTTAGACATCGGGAACTCTTCCACCTGCGGTGCGATATCCGCACGCGACGCCAGTTTCATCAGTGAACGTAGCTGGGCTGGCGAACCGGTAGAGGAACCGGTCACCGCGCGATCGCCCATAATCAGGCTGAACGCCGGCACTTCAAAAGGCTTCATCACTGCGCCGACGGTGTGGAATTTACCGTGCGGAGCCAGCGCCTGGAAGTACGGCGCCCAGTCAAGATCCACCGCCACCGTGCTGATGATCAAATCAAACTGACCGGCCAGCGCATTCAGCGCCTGCGGGTCGCGGCTATTTACCACGCGGTCCGCACCCATCGCTTTAATTGACTCGGTTTTGCTGGCGTTGGAGCTGAATGCCGTCACTTCCGCACCCATTGCACGCAGCAATTTAATCGCCATGTGGCCCAGGCCGCCGATGCCGATCACGCCGACGCGGCTGGTGGCGGTGACATGATGCATCAACAGCGGTTTAAACACGGTGATGCCGCCACATAGCAGCGGACCCGCCGAGGTGTAATCCATCGCTTCTGGCAGCGGGATCACCCATTGCCAGTCGGCGCGCAGATGGCTGGCAAAACCGCCTTTGTTCATGATGGTTGGCACCGAACCGTTCTCACAGTTAACGTGCTCGCCATTGATACAGGCATTACAGTGCTGGCAGCTTTTCGCCGTCCAGCCGATGCCAACGCGCTGGCCCACTTTCAAGCCTTTATTCTGCGCCGCATCGCCTAACGCGCTGATACGACCAATCACTTCGTGGCCGGCAATCACCGGGAACGAGGAGATGCCCCACTCGTTATCAATCATCGACAAATCTGAGTGACAAACACCGCAGTAATCGACCTCAACCTGCACCTCTTCAGCAGCCAGTTCACCGGCTTCGTACTCATGAGGCACCAGCGCTTCACCCGCGTTCAAGGCGGCATAACTTTTGATTTTCATTACTGTCCTCTGTATCCACGTTTTTGACAGGGCAAGTCTAGCAGAGCGTGTTTCCCGCTCTTGACCATTAATCCGTCACTTAGCCGCTTTAACGCGATTAAAGCGCTGAAAAGCATCAAGGGTTAAAGCGGATCGTGATTAAGCGGCGTGCGGTACGCGACGCGCGCCTCTTCAATCAGTTGGCTGGCGGTCACCGTGGGCGGCAAGCGCGTCAGCACTTTGCTCGCTTGCCAGTAACACAACACCATAAGTTCATCGGATTCGCTTTCCGCCATCTCCAGCAACCGCTCGCGCAAAGTGGGAACGTCCAGCGTTTGGTGTTCATCCATTAACTCGGCAATGGTTTCATTAAGAACCTGATGAATGATTTTCCAGGAGAGATTGGCAAACACATTGAACCTCGATGCTCTTAACGTTTGGCTCCAGGCAAATGAATCAAAAATGCTACATGTAAGAAGATTGAAACAGGATTAACTATAGCCGCTTATTTTCTGTGCAAGGCGGTTGCAGGCTGAGTTTCTTGTAGCTCGCGGATCTATAAAACGATTTTTCTTGCGCCACATTTGCAGCAATCGAATGGCTTTGTAACAAAAAAGCACAAGCCCACGCTGGCTGTTCGCGCCGCGCTTTGCCAAAGTAAGACAACTTTTATCGCTGCAACAGGGAATGACCATGAGCCAATCCACCGCATTACACGCCGATCCGCTGGTTTGGGGCCACGGCCCGAAAGTGTTCGA
Organism: Pantoea sp. SO10; assembly: GCF_005281435.1. NCBI lineage: Bacteria > Pseudomonadati > Pseudomonadota > Gammaproteobacteria > Enterobacterales > Erwiniaceae > Pantoea > Pantoea sp. SO10. The sequence goes on along the minus strand of NZ_CP040096.1, from coordinate 391,069 downwards.
AGTATTTCTGGAACCCACCTGCCCGTTCTCCGTGCGCGCATTCAACAAGCTGGACGCGTTGCTGCAACGGGTAGGCGAAGAGAAGATGACATTAAAAATTCGTTTGCAATCACAGCCGTGGCACATGTTTTCCGGCGTGATTGTGCGCTACATCCTTGCCGCCTCAACCTTACCGGAGGGCAAAGCAGCCGCCAAAAAGGTGCTGCAGGCGGTGGCGGATCATCGTGAAGAGTTCGAGTTTACCGATCACAGCCACGGCCCGAATATGGATGCCACGCCGAATCAGATTCTCGATCGTCTGGAGCAATACAGCGGCGTTAACGCGCGCGAACCGTTTCTGCGTGCCGAGCTGCAGAATGAGATCAAATGGCACAGCAAATACTCGCGGCAAAACGGTATCCACGTTTCACCAACCTTCATCATCAACGGTTTGGTGCAGCTGGATATCGGCAGCGGCGACGAGATTGAATCCTGGGCTGAACGCATCCTCGCTTAACGCCTTTGGCCCGTTGCGGCGGGCCTGTAGTATAATTTCGCAATAGATTTTCTCTAGCACTGCTTGCCTCAACTCCGACAATCGCTATCTGTCTAATTATGCTGTCACAGGCACGCGGTCGGGCACGGTTGCTTGTCGAACTGCTGCTGTTTACCTTGCCGATGCCGCTAATCTGTTTTGCACTGTCGCGCCATAAGTAACCAGGTCGCCATCAATGGCGACCTGGTGCGCATTACTGAATTGCTTTCATCGCATCCATCGCGCAGGCTTCATCCAGATGGCCGCCCGGTGCGCCGCCGATGCCGATTGCGCCAATCACCTGGTCGCCGCTTTTCACCGGCACACCGCCCGCCAGCAGCAGGAAGCCTGGAATATCACGCATGTTCTGCGCACCAGTATTATTCTGTGCGGCTTCCATCACTTTACCGCTTGGGTTTTTGGTGCTCAGCGCGGTGTAGGCTTTCATCTGGCTGGCTTCAACAGTGTGCGGACCGGCGTTATCCATGCGCTGCATCGCTTTCACCAAACCAGCACGATCCACCACGGTCACCGTGACGTTGTAGTTTTTCGCCGCACACGATTGAACCGCGGCGCTCGCCAGCTTCTGTGCGTCAGCCAGAGACAGATTGGATTCGGTTAATGCAGCGTGGCTGCCGAAGGATAACAGGGCCGCCGCAGCGGCAATCAGAGAAAGGCGGATGTTCATGTGTCACTCCTGTTTAATAGTGAGTGACACTGTAAAGCGCGGCGGGCAAAAGAAATATTCGGGCGATTACCCGTTCGGCCAGGTAGTTATACCTGGTTCAACTGCTGCCAGGCGTGAATCAACTGCGCGAGATTATTGAGTTCCAGCTTGGCAAACACCGCCGCGCGATGCGCTTCCACGGTGCGCGGTGATAGCGATAAATCACGCGCGATCTCTTTGCTGGTTTGCCCGGCAATCATCAACTGCATTACTTCACTTTCACGCGCCGATAACAGCGCAAACCGCGCCTGCAAACCCTGCTGCGACTGCCAGCGATCGGCACGCTGCTCACTTTCGCTGAATGCCAGATGAATGGTCTCCAACAGCGGTTCTATCTCCAGCGGCTTGGTGTAAAACTCAAATGCGCCCTGACGAAATGCGCGACGACAGGCATCAATGGTGCCGTGACCGGTCATGATGATCACCGGCAGCAGCGGATGGCGATCGCCCTGCTCCGCCAGCCAACTCAGACCGCTAATGCCCGGCATGCGCACATCCAACAGCAAACAGCCGCGCAGCGGTTGCTGCGCCTGCGTAGCCGCTTCAAATGTGGCCAAATCGGCGTAATCGGCCACGTCGTAATCCAGCGTCTTAAGCAGAAAACCGAGCGATTCTCGCACGGATAAATCATCATCCACTAACCAAACCTTTGCGACCATTCCGTTACTCCGCCAGTTGGAAAATTAAGGTAATCTCCGCGCCGCCTGCAGCGCGATTTGCCAGCCGCAGCTGGCCGTTCATGCGTAACATCAAGCTCTCGACCAGCGTCATGCCTAATCCCATGCTATTGGCGCGCGAGCTGTAAAACGGCATGCAAGCCTGCGCTAATCCTTCCGCCGAGAAGCCGGGACCATTATCGCTAATGATGATTTTGATGCCGTGAGGAATAGGTTCAGATGCCATGTTCACCCATGCATCGGGACGTCCTTGCTGCATGTGAATGGCGTTCTGCAACAGGTTATGGAACACCTGTTCCAGCCATTGGGGATCGCTCAATACTTTTGCCTGACCGTGCTGCCACTGCTGACGCAGCGTGACATCGCCGTCATCCAGTTCCTGTTGCAGCAGCACCGTCACGCGCCGCCAGATGGCTTCCGGATTCACGGCGGTCATCGCCACCGGACGTTCGCTCACGATGTCGCGAAAGCGTTGCAGCAACGCCGCGAGGCGCTCGGTTTGCAGGTTCATCGCGTTGAGCGCCTGCGGCAGATTCTCGTACTTGCCCTGTTTCAGCAGCAGCTCACTGCTGTGCAGCCAAGTGTTGATGGCTGTCAGCGGCTGATTAATTTCATGAATGATGCCAGCGGTAAACTCGCCCAATGCTTCACGTCGCGTCCGCTGGAAATAGTCCGCGCGCAGGCGCATCTCCACGTGCTGACGCCAGTGACGCAGCAGCCACCAGCCTAAACCGCCAATTACCAGCCATGCCAGCAGCGCCAGCATAAATGGCAGCGCATGCAGCGCACGCCAGTCGGGATTGGCGCTGCCTTTCAGCAAGAATGGCTGATAGTGATTGATGAACGGCCGCTGCCATTGCCAGCGCGCGGTGTCCGAATAGTTCACCGTTTGCATGGCGGGCGGTGCGTGGATATGAAAAGCCAGCGCCAGCGCCACATCCGAGGTTTTCAGGGCAAAATGCAAATCGATCAGCATGCGAATCTGGCGGTAAGGATTGTAGAGCCAATAGCGACCACCGCTCACTTCTTCAAAACGCGGCGCGGTTAACGGACGATTTACGGTGTGTTCCAACAGGACAAGCTGCGGGAATTTGCTCTGCAAAGAGGCGAGTTCCTCATCGCCATTCAGCAGCGGCAACAGCGTTTCATTCTGCGTTTGATAGGCGGCGAGACGATTAAACTGCTGATTAAATTGCGCCTCGCCGACACGCTGCTGCTGCAAAATTTGATCGGTAAATAACGCTATCAAGGTAATCAGCGTTAACAGCAGCCAGACCAGCCAATACCTTTTCATCCATGGTCGGTAAGTGTGCGGCATAGAGTTCCGTGGTTATGCAGTAAAGAAGTACTCCAGCAAAGGAGGCCTGACTAAAGTCAAACGTTTTAACCCGCGCCGTAGAGGGATTCAACGACTTTTCCCGGTCGTCGCGTGTTTTCAGAAGTGTGCCTGGCGCGTGGTTGCTGCTATCCGGACCACCCGTTGCTAGAGCAATAGCTTCAATTAGGAAGAAATTTAGGTAAAACATGAGGCGCAGAAGAAATGCACCAGCTCACTCTCGTTGCTGGTGCGAAGGGAAATGAAACTGTTGTTAACTATTGCGCTGTAAGTGGCTACTCACAAATGCGCGACAGCGCGCGGAGAGGGGATCGCTGAACACCTGCTGCGGCGAACCGGCTTCCTCAATCTTGCCCTGATGCAGGAACACCGCTTTGTTCGAGACATCGCGTGCAAAGCCCATTTCGTGTGTGACGATGATCATGGTGCGCCCCTCTTCCGCCAGGCTACGAATCACGCGCAACACTTCGCCTACCAGCTCAGGATCAAGCGCGGAGGTTGGCTCATCAAACAGAATGGCTTTCGGCTGCTGCGCCAGCGCACGGGCAATCGCCACGCGCTGTTGCTGACCACCCGAAAGCTGCGATGGCCACGCGTTACGTTTCTCGTACAATCCCACTTTTTGCAGCAGCGCTTCGGCCTCTTCAATCGCCTCTTTACTGCTGCGCTTCTGCACATGAATTGGCGCTTCGATGATGTTCTGCAGCACGGTTTTGTGTGGCCACAGGTTGAAACCCTGGAAGACAAAACCGAGCTGCATACGCATCAGCTTGATACGGCGCTGCTGCTCGCGGCTCAGCTTCTCATCGGGATTATCGATAGTGACCACTTCGTCACCCACCGCGATTTCCCCACCCTGCGGCACTTCTAAAAATGGAATGCAGCGCAATAATGTACTTTTGCCAGAGCCGCTGGCACCAATCAGCGAAATCACGTCGCCATCCTGGGCCGTCAGGCTAATATCATGCAGCACTTCGTGCCCGCTATAACTTTTTCTGAGATGACTCAGGGCGATAGTGGGTTTACTCATGGACGTGCTCCAACGTGATAAGGGGACAAACGGCGCTCCAGCAGCGCCACCGCTTTACTCACCAGCACGGTCAGTAGCAGATAAATAATCGCTGCGCTGATAAACACCTCCAGCGCGCGGAAGGTCTCGGAGACGATTGAATCAGCGATGCCGGTCATCTCCATCAAACTGATGGTGCTCACCAGCGAGGTCGATTTGATCATCGAGATAATTTCATTGCTGTAAGCCGGTAATGCCTGACGCACCGCCAGCGGCAGCGTAATGCGGCGCAGCGTGGTGAAACGCGACATACCGCTCACTTTGGCAGCTTCCAGCGACTGCACGCTCACTGCGTTTAACCCGCCGCGCAGAATCTCCGAGGTGTAAGCCGCATCGTTAAGAATTAATGCAATCAAACCGCACCAGTAAGGATCGCGCAACAGCGGCCACAGCACGCTTTCGCGCACCGCTGGCAAGCTGCCGAGGCCGTAATAGATCATGAAGATCTGAATCAGCAGCGGCGTGCCGCGAAACACCCAGACATAAAAGCGCGTAACGTAGCTTCCGAAGCGATTCTGCCGCAGCAGATTGAGCAGCAGCGCCAATACGCCGCCGCCCAACAGTGACAGCAGCGCCAGATTCAGCGTCAGCGGCAGGCCGCGCAGCAGTGCAGCTAAGGTGTGCTGCAGGAAAGTGACATCCATCGTGGCTCCTTACAACCGCGCGCGTTGTTGCCCGCGCATGGCCACTTTTTCCACATAGCGGAAAACAAAATCGGAACAGGTGGTGATGATCAGGTAGATCACCGCACCAACGCTGTAGAAGAAGAACGGCATTTGCGTCGAGTTGGAGGCGGTGGAGATCTGGTTCATGGTTTCCACCAAACCAGTGACCGAAACCAGCGCCGACTCCTTGATCACCGATTGCCACTGATTTCCCATGCCCGGCAGCGCGGTTTTCAGCGCCTGCGGCACAATCATGCGGCGGAAAAGCATCAATCGGCCCATGCCCGTAACCGTTGCGGCTTCCAGCGTCCCTTTCGGGATTGCGTAGAACGCACCGCGGAACACGCTACTTTGATATGCGCCGGAGATGAGGCCGATGGCAATCGCGCCGGCGACAAAGCCATTCACGTCGAACGGACCTTGCAAGCCGAGACTTTCCCCGACAAACGACACCACCTGACGCCCACCAAAATAGAACAGGTAGATCACCAGCAGCTCCGGCACACCACGAAACAGCGTGATGTAGCCGTTGGCGAGCCGCTGCTGCCAGCGCCCGCCAGCAATCTGCATCCAACACAGCAGGCTGCCAAGGATTGCGCCCAGCAGCCATGCACACAATGAAACGGTGACGGTCACTGTGGCGGCGTTAAGCAACACGCCGCCCCAACCTTCGTCACCAAAACCTAAGATTTGCCAATCAATAGCCATAAGCGCCTGGAATTACTCTTTAGGTGCGACGTTTTCGCCGAACCATTTTTCAGACAGCTGCTTCAGCGTGCCATCTTTGATCATGGAATTTAACGCCGAGTCCAGCGCCGCTTTCAGCTCCGGATTGTTTTTCTGAATCGCGATAGCGGAACCCTGGCCCAACACGCCGCCCGAGAAACCGTAACCAGTGCTGTTCACCGTATCCGCATGCTTTTTCACATAGGCATTCAGGTTAGTGCGTGATGCCATTACCGCATCAACGCGGCCATTCAGCAGATCGGCGAAGGTTTCCGGGCCGGCCTGATACGTGCGAATCGTCGCCACATCCGCCAGATATTTGTTGAGGAAGTCCGCCTGAATGGTAGCAACCTGCACCGCAATGGTTTTGCCTTTGAATTTGGCTTTCAGCGCATCGATAGATTTGGTCATCGCGGCTTCGTCATCCGCCAGCACCACTTCGCCATTGCCTGGCAAGGTATCAACCGCGCTGCCCTTCAGGGTGACGAAACCTGAAACACTGACGGTGTACTGGCGGGAGAAATCTACCACTTCTTCACGCTTCGGCGTGACGGTCACGGCATCGATTACCGCGTCATATTTGCCATCGATTAAACCCGGAATCATACCGGACCATTTCTGTGCCACGATTTCGTATTTGAAACCGGCTCGTTTAGCGATTTCAGCCACCATATCCGGCTCATAACCGACGATTTTGCCGTTCGGTGTAGATTGGTTAAATGGCGGATAAGCGGCTTCGGTGGCGAATTTCAGCGTGCCAAAATCTTTTGCCTGCACCAGAGCGGAAGAGGCAAGCAGCAGCATGCCTACAGAAGCGGTAAACAATCCTTTACGCATCATCATAAAACCTCGAAGTTCGTTATTTTGAGAGTAAATCAATGGCTAAACGGGCTAATGCCTGCGTGCCGGCATGGATACTGCGCTCGTCGGGTTGGTAATCCGAATTATGCAGATGGTCGTCGCGTCCCGGTGCGCCGGATCCAATGTGGATCTGGCAACCTGGCGCGCGCTCGGTAAACAGCGAGAAATCTTCGGCACCAAAGCTGGCGCTTGGTTTGGCGATGATCGCTTTACCAAACTGATGCGACAAAATCGGTTCCAGCACATCAATCAACGCATCGTCGTTCATCAACGGCGGTACACCGCGCTGATAATTGACCTCAACGCGCACATTCAGCGACAGCGCGACGCCCGCGCAGATACGTTTGAACGCCTCTTCAATGTGCGCACGCACCGCCGGTGATTTGGCGCGCACTGTGCCCTGAATCAGGCAGCTATCGGAAATAATATTGTGAGTGGTGCCGCCATGAATATGGCCGATGGTCAGCACCGCTGAATTGGCGGGATCGAGTTCGCGCGAAATAATGGTTTGCAGCTGGCTTACCAGATTGACGGCAGCAATGATCGGATCGGTTCCCATGTGCGGACGGGCCGCGTGCGTTGATTTACCGTGCACTACCACATCAAACTCATCGCTGGAAGCGGTGCTGGCGCCGCGCGTTAGGCCGATTTCACCGGCGGCCAGTTCCGGTTTGTTGTGCAGCGTGATGGCCAGTTCGACGCCATCTGCCGCGCCATCAGCGATCATCGCTTCGGCCCCGCTATCGGGCGTCTCTTCTGCTGGCTGGAAAATCAAACGTAACGTGCCATGCAGCTGCGCGCGATAGTGCGGCACTATCGCCGCCACGCCGAGCATCGTCGCGGTGTGAATATCGTGGCCGCAGGCGTGCATTTTGCCGGGATATTGGCTGCTGAAAGGTAAGCCGGTTTGTTCGTGGATTGGCAACGCATCCATATCCGCGCGTAACAGCACGGTTTTACCGGGATGCGCGCCGACAATATCAACCATCACGCCACTTCTGCCAACGCCGGTTTGCGGCGTCAGATCCAGGCGCAGCAGTTCCTGCTCAACGATGTGGGCGGTGCGGACGGTGTCGAAACCCAGCTCCGGATGCGCGTGTATATCACGGCGGATGGCGATGAGATGCGCCTGCATGCTTTCACTTTTGGCGCTGATGTCCCTGGCTAAAACATCTTTATGATCGGTCATATGCAAAGATCTTTTTCAGGCGTAAACCTGGCCTTTATGGCATTTTTATTAAAATTGACTTCGTATTTATTCACACCCCCCGACAGAATGCAACGCGCAATCCGTTGCTTTACTTGCTGAATTTTCGCGATATTTTGCTAATTCACTGCCTTGACAGGATAAAACCCCATGTCTGCATCATTAAGCAGTTATAACATTCATGATCCTGCGTGAATCATCAGTTTTACTGATTTCGTTATTGAACAAATATCAGCCGCTAACCTGCGCTAAAAGCCAATCGCGCACCGCCATCACCGGCGCCTGCTGGCGCGGACGGCGCGGCCACACCAGATACCAACCGGCATCCAGGGTCATTTGCTGCGTAAACGCGGGCACCAACCGTCCGCTGGCGAGATCGTTCTGCACGAAATGCGGGCTGGTGAGCGCAATACCCTGCCCGCTGATCGCCGCTTCCAGCGCCAGCGCGGTTTGATTGAAACGCAGGTGATGCTGATGATGCAGCGATAAATTCGGGAGGGTAAACGCGAGAAATGCTGGCCAAAGATGGTGACCATCGTGCAATAAGACGTAGCGCTGACAGTTGTCGCTTGCTGCCGGATCGCCAAGCTCGGCTAACAGCGCAGGACTCACCACCGCTAATACCGTTTGGCTAAACAGCAAAGTGGCATCAAGACCCGCGCCAAACGGTGGCCTGCCATAACGCACCGCTAAATCGACGCCTTCATGATGAAACTGCACCAGTCGCTCAGAAGCCAACACGCGCAGATCGATATCCGGCCATGCGGTGGTAAAGCCCGGTAAACGCGGCAGCATCCAGCGGCTGGCAAAGGTAGGTGTAACGCTCAGCGTTAAGCGATTCGGTTCTGGTCGCAGCGTGCGCGTGGCTTCATCGATCAATTCAAATGCCTGACGAATGCTGACCGCATAGCCCGCACCCGCGCCGGTCAGCGCCAGCGTGCGCGGCAATCGATCAAACAATTTCAGTCCAAGGCTGGCTTCCAGAGCACGAATTTGCTGCGCCACCGCGCCCTGTGTGACGCCTAACTCTTCCGCCGCCAGGCGAAAGTTAAGATGGCGCGTCACCGCTTCAAAGACTTTCAACCCATTGAGCGGCGGTAGTTCACTGAATCCCTGACTCATCCTGTAGTTTTCCTATCGTCAATTGGCAAATAGACTGACTCTCTGCTGCCAAAATTACCTTTTATACTGGTTTTAATCGATTTTTAATTAACAGGAAGATCAATGATGACAGTAGAAAAAGTTGCAATAATCGTCGCCGGTGGCAGCGGCATGGGAGCAGCAGCAGCTGAGAAACTGGCAAGCGATGGCTATAAAGTGGCAATCCTCTCCTCCTCCGGCAAAGGTGAAGCGCTGGCGGAGCGTCTGGGCGGTTTGGGCGTGACCGGTTCTAATCAGTCGGTAGCGGATCTGCAGAAGCTGGTGGATCAAACGCTGGCGCGCTGGGGCCGAATAGATGTGCTGGTGAACAGCGCCGGTCATGGTCCGCGCGCGCCGATTTTGGCGTTAACCGATGAGCAGTGGCAGCTTGGCATGGAAACCTATTTTTTAAATGTGGTACGCGCCACGCGTCTGGTCACGCCAATTATGCAGAAACAAGGCGGCGGCAGCATTATCAACATCTCCTCCGCTTGGACGTTTGAGCCAACCGATATGTTCCCGACCTCAGCGGTGTTCCGCGCCGGCCTGGCATCCTTCACCAAAATCTTTGCTGATGCCTACGCGGCCGATAACATCCGCATCAACAATGTGCTGCCCGGCTGGATCGACAGCTTGCCGAAAACCGATGAACGTCGGGATAGCGTGCCATTACAGCGTTACGGTACGTCTAAAGAAGTGGCGGCGACCATCGCCTTTTTGGCTTCACCTGGCGCAGCCTATATTACCGCTCAGAATATTCGTGTTGATGGTGGCGTGACGCGCAACGTTTAGCGAGTAAATGCGTAGTGTTCAGCCGCTCAGGGATCAGCACCCTGTGCGGCTTTTCTTTTATTTATGGTTTACATTCCAGACCAAAAACAAGACTGGTCTCGTCGAATTCTTACCTCTACAGAGTCAGAATAGTCTTATCCGCTGACAGGGATTTCTTACTTCAGCCAACAAACTTTCTTCTTAAATTCTGATTTGAGGTCGCTATGCAATCGATTTTACGTTCACGTTTCTCTTCTTTTCTGACAGTTGAACGCCGTGTAGTTTGGCAAATGATGTTTACCGGCTGCGCGGTATTCTGGATTTTGATGGTCGTCGCCATCATGAGCATTCGCTAAGCTAATGCGCCTGTAATCGGCCGGACAGCTGTTCCGGCGGTAACAACTCAAACGCCCGCTTCATCTCCCGCGCCTCTTCTCCCGGACTGCGACCAAACAGCCTTTTGAACTCACGATTAAACTGCGAATCACTTTCATAGCCGACACGCGCTGCGGCACCTGCGGCGGTAAGATTGTCGCGGATCATCATCAGACGCGCCTGATGCAATCGCAGCGATTTTAGATATTGAATCGGCGAGGTTTGCGTCACCGTTTTGAAATGCAGATGGAAGCGCGTCACGCTCATCCCGGCTTCATTCGCCAGATGCGGTATATCCAGCGGCTGACGCCAGTCGGCATGTATACGCTGCAAAGCCCGCGCGATACGACCAAAATGGCCTTGATAAGTTAACGCTGCACGCACCGCGCCACCCTGCTCGCCCATTAATACGCGAAAACAGATCTCCTCGACCCGCGCAGGCCCCAACACTTTGGCTTCAAGCGGATCGCTCAACGCTTCCAGTAAACGCAGTGTGCTCTCCGCCAGGGTTTCATTGATTGGTGTAGAGATGATGCCCGCCGGCGCAGCGGTTACCGCCAATTCACTGATGGCCAGCCGCGCCACCATGGCAACATCCAGACGAATCGCGATGCCCAGCAGCGGCTCTTCTGATGTGGCTTCCGTCTCGGCAGAAAACGGCAGCGGCACTGACAACACCAGATAGTGCTGCGCATCATAGCGATACATCTTGTCGGCGAGGAAAGCTCGTTTTGATCCCTGGCAAATAATAATGATGCTCGGCTCATACAGTACCGGCGTGCGCGCCCACTGCCGATCGGCACGCATAAAGCGCACGCTATCAAGCAGTGATTCGGTATAGCCTTCCTGACGCGCCAGCTGGCTGAGTAAAGCGCAGGTGCGCTGTTGCACGGATTGCGACATAAATAATTTCCACTGAGATATTCAGGCAAAGCATAGCCATCAAGCTGCTGTTTGCACAATGCACGCGAGAGGATCAGGCAAAGATGCGCCACAATCCGGTCTGTTGCGCACTGCGTGATTTATCAACAATAGCCTCGTCAATTCAACGAGGAATGCATCATGAACACAGCGAAGAAAGTGATTATTTTGACAGGTGCCAGCAGCGGCATAGGCGAAGGCATTACACGTCATCTGGCGCAGCAAGGTCATCAACTGGTGCTTGGCGCGCGCCGCACCGATCGTCTGCAAGCGTTGAGTGAAGCGCTGCGCTTTGGCGGCGCGAACGTGGATTATCTCGCCACCGACGTCACCCAACGCGCTGATATCCAGCAGCTGGCCGATTTTGCACGGGAAAAATATGGCCGTATTGATGTGATGATCAACAATGCCGGCGTCATGCCGCTATCACCCATGAGTTCAATGAAAGTCGATGAATGGGACTTGATGCTCGACGTCAATGTTCGCGGCGTGCTGTATGGCATTGCGGCGGTGCTGCCCACCATGCAAGCACAGCAGTTTGGTCACATTATTAATATCGCCTCGGTTGGCGCGCTAACCGTTTCGCCGACCGCCGCCGTTTACTGCGCGACTAAATTCGCCGTACGCGCGATTTCCGATGGCCTGCGTCAGGAGTCGCAACATCTGCGGGTTACGGTGATCAATCCCGGCGTAGTCGAATCTGAACTGGCGGATAGCATCACCGATAGCACCGCGCGTGAAGCGATGAAAAGCTATCGCCAGATCGCGCTTCAGCCAGCAGCGATTGCCAAAGCGGTGAGTTGGGCCATCGATCAACCTGGCGAAGTGGATACCAGTGAAATCACCGTGCGCCCTACTGCCAGCGCACATTAAGCAGTAACAACCGTGGCGATTTCAGGCTGAAATCGCCAGCTTTCACTCCTCGCGCTTGAGCCGCGCAGCGGCACTTTCTGTCGCCGCACGCCGGCGAGCAATAAAATCCTGCATCTGGCTTTTTGCCTCGGCCAAACGCTGCGGCGAGGCGCTGCGCGGTGAACCTGAATGGAATGGCGGCGCCGGATCGTACTCCATCTGCAGCTGGATATTTTCCGCAATTTCACGTCCAAGCAGCTCTTCCGCTACGGTTAACGCAAAATCAATGCCCGAGGTGACGCCCGCGCCAGTGATGCGGTTGCGATCGCGCACAACGCGTTCGGCTACCGGCGTGGCACCGAGCAAGCTCAGTTGATCAAGCGAACCCCAATGCGACGTCGCGCGATATCCCTGCAACAATCCCGCAGCACCTAACACCAGCGAACCGGTACACACTGAAGTTATCCACTTTGCGTTCTCCGCCATACGACGGACAAAATCCAGCGTTTCGTCATCGTCCATCAGCGCAATTTGTCCGGGACCGCCAGGAATGCAGATCAAATCGAGTTGTGGGCAATCGTTAAAAGTTACGGTGGATACGATCGCCAGCCCGCGATCCGACATCACCGGCTGGCGATCTTTCCAAATCAGATAATTGTTAGCGTTGGGCATGCGGGCAAACACTTCCCACGGACCGGTGAGATCGAGCTGCGTGAGGTTGGGGAACAGCAGCAGACCAATATTAAAGGACATCTTTCGCTCCAGATCGCAGGAAGTTGTAAAAAATGCAGGCATTCAGCGGTTAAAGCCAACCGGCCTTTTTCAGCCGCCACCACATCACGCAGCAGATAACAACAGTAATGCCCACCACGGCGGGATAGCCAAAGTGCGTGTGCAACTCCGGCATATCGGGGAAGTTCATGCCGTACATACTGAAAATGATGGTGGGCACAATCAGGATCGCCCCCCAACCGGCGAGCTTTTTGTTTACTTCGCTTTGCTGCACCGACACCAGCGCCAGATTCACCTGCATCGCGCTGGTGAGCATTTCGCGCATGTCTTCCGCATCAATCATCACGTGATGCGCGTGGTCCTGTACGTCACGCAGATAGGCGCGCAGATTTTTCGGGATGATATCTTCGTGGAAGCGCACCAGCTGCTGGCAGATTTCCGTAACCGGCAGCGCCGCATTGCGTAGCGCCAGCAGTTCACGGCGCAGATGATAAACGTTTTGCAGCGCGTCGCTGTCAAAACGCGTGGTGAACATGCCCTGTTCCAGCCCGCCAATGCGATCGTTAAGTGATTCGGTGATTTTGCTGTAGTTATCGACGATGAAATCGAGGATGCAATAGAGCGCATAACCCGGACCTTCACACAGTAATGCGTGGTTCTTTTCGGCTTTGGTGCGGATGTCGGCATAACCTTCCGATGAACCGTGACGCACGGTGATCAGGAAGTTTTTGCCAAGGAAGAAGTGGGTTTCGCCAAAGGTGATGCGCTGCAAATCGTCCATGTGCGCGGTTTTTACCACAATAAATACCGAATCGCCGTACTGCTCAATCTTTGGTCGCTGATGCGCCACCAGCGCATCTTCAATCGCCAGTTCGTGCAGGCTGAACTCCTGCTGCAGCGTCTGCATAAAGGCCGGTTCGGGTTGGTACAAACCCATCCAGACAAAGGATTTCTCTTCTTTTAATACTTCACTAATATCAGCGATGTCGACATGCTCTTCACGCTTACCGTGGCGATACGCTACGCAATTAATGACCATATTCGCGCCGTCCTTGTTGTTTTCACTTTTTTTCATTTTAGCCTTAAAGCTTGCGTACCATTTCGACGCAGGGAAGATCGGCTTGTGCCAGCGCCGAGGGATAAAGCGTCTCACGCACCACACGAAAACCGTGGCGCAGATAAAAGCCGCTCGCGTTGGGCGTGGCGGCGAGTGTCAGTTTATCAAAACCCCGCTGACGCGCTTCATCGATGATTGCCTGCATGATGGCGCTGGCATAACCTTTGCCGTTGCAGGCGGGCAGCGTGAAGATCGCTTCAACGCTGCCGTTGTGCAAGTCGAGAAATCCGGTCGCGGCCACGCCATATTCAGCATCCTCAACCACATAAAACGGATGGCTTCTGACCGCCTCGAAATAGCCGGACGGTAACGCATCGGGTGTCCATGCGCTGATAACATCAGCGGGATAAACGGCCCGGCAACCGTGGCGAATGGCAAGGTTGCGGATGCGCCACAACGTGGCCGTTTCATCACAGCGGGCTAAACGCGGTTTCATACGTTTTCCTCTATGCTAGTAATCCGTGGAGTATCACAGTAACAAAACTCATCAGGAAGATAACGCCGATCTCGGCTACAAAAGGTTACGACAATGCAACTCACTTCATCACGTTTGTTTCTTCGTCCGGTTGAACCCACCGATGTTCAGCGCCTGTTTGCCATCTACGGCGATCCCGCTACCAATATGTTCAATCCGGCGGGTCCGTTTCCCGATTTAGCCTTTGCAGAGGAGGTGTTAAATCGCTGGCTGGCACACTGGCAATCCTTTCCCTTTGGTAACTGGGCAATTTGCCTGCGGGAACAGCCGGATGAGGTTATCGGATTTGGTGGTTTATCGGTGCGCGAGTTTGCTGGCAAGCCGGTAAACAATCTTGGCTATCGTCTGGCGAAAGAGGCGTGGGGAAAAGGTTTCGCCACGGAGTTTGCACGAAGGGTTATCGCTTATGGCTTCGATGAATGCCAGCTTCCGATTATTGATGCGGCGGTGCGTCAGGATCATATTGCATCACAGCAGGTCCTGGAAAAGGCGGGACTGCGCTGTTACGGCCAGGTTCACGATGTCCCGGGCGCGCCCGCCAGTTTGGTATATGAATTACGCGCGCAAACCTGGCGCGATCAGGGCACGCCGAAGTAACGTAGCAACGCGGTCATTAGTGCGGCACCGATAATCACCAGGATTAGCGGTGCGCGCCGCCAGGCCAAAAACACCGCAAACAGCACGCCGGCGATGCGCGCCACGCCGGCAAAATGCGTGCCTTCAAACAGCGCGGTGGTAACGGCCACCGCCAGCAGCAAAACGGTGGCAGCATCGGATAGCATATTGCGTGCGCGATCCGACATCTGCATGCGGCTGCCCAGGCGATAACCGGCGAAACGAATCGCATAAGTGCCTACCGCCAGCAGCGCGATGCCGCCAATGATCAGATTATTTTGCATTTTTACGCTCCCGCCAGCTCAGTAATCCCAGCAGTGAAAACAGCACCGGCATGCCCGCTGGCACAAACGGTGTCGCCAGCACAGACAGCGTGGTGCCGAGCGTAGCGGGGATCAGCGTACGACGCTGACGCAGCGCCGGGAATATCAGGGCAATCAGGATCGCTGGGAACACCGCATCCAGACCAATGGCCGATACGTCGGGAATGAAGCGCCCGATCACCGCACCGCCAATGACCGACAGCGGCCAGATGGTGAAAATACCTAATCCGCAAATCCAGTACGCGGCACGACGTTGCGCCAGTTTTTGCTGGGAAATACCAAACACCACGCTTTCATCATTCATGATGTGACATCCCAACAAACTGCGGCTGCCTTTACCAACCAGATCTTTCACCGCAATGCCAAACGGCAGATGACGCGCGTTGACCAGCAAACCCGCCGCCGCCGCCGTTAACGGACTGCCGCCGCCAGCCACGATGCCGATAAACAGGAATTCCGACGCGCCCGCCAGCACCAGCGTTGATAGTGCAATCGGCACCCACAGCGGAAACCCTTCCGCTGCCGCCAGCGAACCGTAAGAGAGCCCGACAATGCCGTCGGCAAGACAAACCAGGAAAATGGCTTTTATTATTCCGCGATCAAGCGGTACTGCACCCAGACGCATCACAATTTGATCTCATATCGAACAGGAAAGCCGTTATAATGAACGCGCAAGAATCGTTTTACAAGACGAACAAATCGTTCGATATAAAGAACAGGAGAGGGTTTGACCACGCCAATTGATATTATTGCTGTCGGATTACTGCGCGAACGTCAGCGCGCGGGGCTTTCACTGACAGAGGTGGCGCGTCGTGCCGGCATCGCCAAATCTACGCTGTCGCAGCTCGAAGCGGGCAATGGCAATCCCAGCCTTGAAACGTTGTGGGCGCTGTGTGTGGCGCTGAACATTCCTTTCGCGCGTTTGATGGAGCCGGAAGTGAAGCGATTGCAGGTAATTCGCCGTGGCGAAGGCATGATCGTCTCGGCGGAAATGGCGGATTATCAAGCAGCTTTGCTGGCAAGCTGCCCGCCCGGCGGACGCCGCGATCTCTATCTGGTCACCAGCCAACCGGGCGCGCCGCGCGATTCAAAACCGCATCCGCCGGGCTCGGTGGAGCATGTGATTATCGCGCGTGGCCGGGCGCTGGTTGGGCCGCGCGATGCGCCGGTCGAACTGCATCCCGGCGACTACATTTGCTATCCCGCTGACGAACCGCATGTGTTCGAAGCCTTAGAGGCGGATACCATGGCGGTGCAGCTGTCGGAGCAGAATTGAGCAAAGGTTGGTCAGGTCGCCATAAATGGCGACCTGACCATTGGCATCTTTAGATTGCTCGCAGGGCGTTAATCAAAAGTGGCTGCTGTTCAATTAAATAAAGCATTTTTAAGGCTGGGCCCGTTGGGTTTCGGCGCTGCTGCTCCCAGCTGCGAATCAAATCCACACTGACACCCATCGCATCAGCAAACTCAGCTTGCTTAAGACCCGCATTTTTTCTGATGAGTTTTACATCGGGTAGCGCATGACGGTGGACGCGGATTGTTTCAGGGATTTCTTGCCCTTTCTCAATCGCGACCATCTCCTGCATGCTTTCAAGTAAATCGTTAAACAGTTGTTTGTCCATAAATTATCCCATCCTGACAATGGCAGAGTTACAAATTGATTTGCCTTGTGAAAACTTTAAGCATCGCCTTTTCATCCTCGTTTAAATCGTCTTTAACGTTTTTAGGGTAGATGAGCAGTAAATAAATTCTTCCCGACAGCAGTCTGGTGAAATAAATAATTCGTGTGCCACCTTGCTTGCCCATGCCTGAGCGACTCCAGCGGATTTTCTTACAACCGCCGGTGTCTTTAATCGTGTTACCTAAGTCGTGATGATCAAGTAAATAACACTGCAATTCGTGAAATTCGTCATCATCTTCAAGTAATACTTTGCGCGCCTTAGAGAAAACGCGAGTTTCGATAAACTCCAGATAGCTAATGCTCACTTTAGTCGTACCCCGTACTGTTTTCCAGTAAATTTTCGTACAGGGTACTACCCACGAAGATTTGTGATGATACGTTTCGTCCCAAAAGCGATTAGCGGATCAGCCATCAGAATTTCCTATTATTAAACCCGATGATTCACGTGCGGCGCGGTGGCATGCTGTGGTTTTCGCCGCTAAGAATCAGGAACATATGGACATTATTCCCGCCCGACCTCATCACGCCGCTGCCATTCAGAAAATCTACGCCTGGCATGTGCTGCACGGCACCGCGACCTTTGAAACAGAACCACCTTCGGCGAGCGAAATGCAGAATCGCGTGCAGGATGTGCAGCAGCGCGGCGGTTTTTGGCTGGTGGCACAGGAGGATGATCAGGTGCTGGGTTACTGCTATCTGGCGCCGTATCGCCCGCGTTATGCCTATCGCTTCACGCTGGAGGATTCGATTTACCTCGATCAGCAGCAAACCGGCAGAGGCATTGGTCGCGCACTGTTGCAAAAAGCCATTGCGCTGGCAGAAGCGGCGGGATTTCGCCAAATTATCGCGATTGTTGGCGATAGCGCGAATGCCGGATCGCTGGGATTACACCGGGCGCTCGGTTTTGAGCACACCGGTGTAATGAAATCGGTGGGATTCAAACATGACCGCTGGCTGGATACCGTAGTGATGCAGCGTTCACTCGGTCACGGCGATAGACTGCCGCCAGAACGTTAAGCGACCGCCTCCATCGCGATCATACGATGCGTGCCCTTTTCCAGCAGATCGCGATCGTGGCTCACCAGCAACACCGCGCACTGTTGCTCGCGCGCCAGTGAGGTGATGAGCTGGATGGTTTGCTGCTGCACCAGCGGATCCAGACGCGATGTAGGTTCATCGGCAAACAGAAATACCGGATCCAGCAGCATCACGCGCAACAGCGAGAAGCGCTGCAGCTCGCCGCCCGACAGTGAATCGGGACGACGCGTCAGCAGTTCTGGTGACAGCGCCAATTGCTCCATCAGCGCATCCCGCCGCGTGGAGGCGATGCGATGACGGCGCAACACATCGTCCAGGCTTTGCGCCAGCGTGCGGGTCGGCGGAAACAGCGCTGACGGATCCTGATAAATCTTCTGGTATTTCAGCGCATCGACCGCCGCATGGCGCGTCACCTTGCCTTGCTGCGGCGTTAGCAGCCCGAGCAGCACATCGCCAAAGCTACTTTTACCGCTGCCGCTGGCACCGTGTAATCCAACGATTTCCCCGGCGTGCAGCCTGAAGTTTTGCGGCACGCCGAGCGATTTACCGCCGCGCTGCAAGCGGATGCCCTCAGCACTCACCACCGGTTTGCTGCCAATAACGGTTTGTTGCCGTGCAGGCCAGGCGGTGGGATCGGCGGCGAGTAATTCACGCGTATAGCGCTGCTGCGGTGCATGTAACACCTGTTCCGCCCTGCCCTGCTCAATCACCTTCCCTTTATGCATCACGATCACTTCACCGCCCAACTGGCGGGCCAGCGCGATGTCGTGGGTGATGGTGAGCAGTGTGCCGCCGTCGGCCACTTCCCGGCGCAGTAAGGCCGCTACCTCGTCACGACGCGCCACATCCAGCCCTTTGGTTGGTTCATCGGCAATCAGTATCTCCGCGCCACCTGCTCGTGCGGCGGCAAAGGCGGCGCGCTGCGCCATCCCGCCGGAGAGTTGCCACGAAAAACGCGGCGCCGCGTCCTGTAAACCAAGCTGCTGTAAATCGCGCTGGGCCGACAGTGCGCTGGTGGATTTCGCCTGTCCGCGTACATAACGATAGCCTTCCGCAACCTGCTGCAGCACTGACATGGTGGGATCCAGCGACAGCCACGGCTCCTGCGGCAGCGACGCTAATGTGCGGCCCCATAATTCACGCAACAATTCGGCATCCTGCGGCAGGGTAAAACGCTGTTCGTTGATGATTAGCGTACCGCTGGCCTGTAAATCGTCAGGCAAAATGCCCATGACCGCTTGTGCCAGCAGGCTTTTACCTGAACCGGTTTCACCCAGCAAGGTAAGCGGTTGTCCGGGCTGCAGGGTGAAATCAACCGGTTCCACCAGCGTAGCGCTGGCGGTTGTGACGCTGATGCAGATAGCCTGTAATCCTTTCATTTACGCTCCTCTTTCATTAACAGATTCAGGCTGATCAACAGCAGAAACAGCGCGATTACCGGCTGCATTAGCAGCCACGGTGCTTCCCAGGCAAACGGCAGCAGTTCGGTCATCATCAAACCCAGTTCTGGCGTCGGCGGACGTACGCCGACGCTGATAAAGCCAAGCGCAGAGACCGCCATGATGGCGCTGCTGAACGAGAACAGAGTCAACGTGGTTAATACCGGCGCTAACGCTGGCCACAGGTGTCGGCGGAAACGGTAGAACGCCGAAAAACCGAGCAACTTTGAGGCCTGCATGCCGGGTGCCTGCACAATCGGGCGCAGGGTTGCGCGCGTGACGCGGAAGAACTCCACCCACAGCACCAGCGAAATCCCCAGCCACAACATGCCGGGAGAATCCGGCGCAATCGCCGCTAACAGCAGCACCAGCAGCAATCCCGGCAGCGCCAGACACATATCACCGAGCATGCTGAGCAGACGATCCAGCCAGCCGCCATACAGTGCGCTGAATATGCCAGCCAGCACGCCCGCCAGCAGCGCGCTCATCACACACAACGCCGCGAGACCCAGCGAAAGGCGCAACGCGGCACTGAGGCGCGGCAGCATGTCGCGACCAAGATGATCAAACCCGAGAAGATTGGCGCCGCTCGGCGCGTGCAGCATCTGCAGCAGATCCTGTTCCAGCGGGTCGCCGTGATGAATCAGGGGCAGCAGGAAGGCGAAACCAAGCAGCAAGCACAACAGCAGCAGGCCGATAAGACGCGAAAATGAAATTGTCATGCGCGTGCTCCTCTGGGATCAAGCAGATGACAACACGCATCCACCAGCATATTCAGCAGCACGAACAGCAGTCCGAGCGTCATGGCGCTGGCCTGAATCACCGGCACATCGCGGGCGAAGATGGCATGCACCAGCGCGTGACCAATGCCAGGCCAGGCAAACAGCGTTTCTACCACCACCACGCCTTCCACCAGCCAGACAAACTGCATGCCGAACCAGGTCAATACCGGCGATGCGAGGTTGCGCAATCCATGACGACGCAATAGCGTTGCGGGCGCTAATCCTTTCTGCGCGCCCCAGCGGTAATAGCCCGAGCTGACAACCTGATACGTGGCTTCACGCACCACGCGCACGCCCACCGCGGTTAACGACAATGCCAGCGTCAACGATGGCAACATAAAATGACGCAGCTCGCCATGCCCGGCGCTGGGCAGCCAATCGAGCTGCAGCGCCAGCAGGACAATCAGCAGCATGCCCAGCGCAAAATGCGGCACCGATTTCAGCAGCGCGCTCAGCCAGAATAACGCGCGGTCGAGCTTGCCATTGGCGTGACATCCCGCCCAAATGCCCAGCGGCAAGGTGAACAGTATCGTCAGGAAAAGCGATGAACCTGCCAGCGCCAGCGTTTGACTCAGCTGCCAGCGCAGTTCATCCATCACCGGTTCGCCGGAGACCAGCGAACGACCAAAGTTGAACTGCAGCAGATCGAATAGCCAGTGCAGCAACGCGCTGCCCTGCTGCAGCGAGTCACTTAGCTCCTGCTGCACCCGCGCCACCGCACTGGCATCCACCCGATCGTAGCCATAACGACCGCTGGCAATACGCCATGCCATATCGCCGGGCAAGGACTGCACCAAAAACCAGGTGAGTAGTCCCACCGCCAACACCACAAAAGCCGCCTGCGCTACGCGCCAGCCAAGTAGTTTAAACATCATTGCTCCCACTGCATCTGACGCAGACCAAAGTGGCGTTCAAACGGATCGAGCGTGACGTTTTTCAGCTTGCTGTTAATCGCGGCCGATTGCTGATACCAGGCAATCGGGATCACTGGCAGATCCTGCTGTAACGAGGCAGTGATCAGGTTACGCGCCTGCGCACGTTCTGCCGAGTCAGTGGATTGCGTTAAGCTGTGCAACGCCGCGCTAAAACCGGCCGGATGCCAGTTCATCGCGCCCCAGTCGCCGCCCTTTTCCGCATAATCCTGCAGTAACGTGCCGGTGGGATCAGGCGTGAGTGCAAAGTTGCGGGAAAACAGCGCCAGTTGTAGACGATTGCTGTGATGCTGCGCCGGAATTTCACTGGCGTTGGTGGAATTGATCTTCACTTCAATGCCGACTTTGCGCAGCTGCTGCTGGATAACCATCGCCATCAGCGGCAGTTCGGGACGATCGGGGAAGGTCAGCAGCGTCACACTAAAGCGCTGGCCGTTACGTGCTAACACGCCATCTGCACCCATTTTCCAACCCGCCGCCTGCAGTTGCTGTGCCGCCTGCTGCGGATTGAATTGCAACGGTTGCAATGCATTGTTGTGCCATTCACCCATATTCGGCGGGAATAACTGAGTGGCCGCGCCTGGATAACGCAATACCGCCATCGCCAGCGCGTTACGGTCAATCGCCATGCTGATCGCTGCACGCACCAGCTGTTCGGCTAACAGCGGATCGCCCGCATTCAGTTTTAGCATCAGCGTGCGCGGCACCGGAATGGCGGGCAGCTGTAGCGCTGGCTTGCGTGCTAAACGCTGACGGCTGGCAGCATCCAGGTTGAATACGTAATCCGCGTCGCCGCTCTCCGCCAGCAAGGCGCGGGTTTCGGCGCGTCCGGAAGAGAGATAGCTGGCGGCCGCAATCGCCGGCTTTTCGCCCCAGTAATCGTCAAAACGTTTTACTGCCAGCGATTGCGGTGGCTGGAATGACGTCAGCATAAACGGGCCGCTGCCGATGATGCGGGTGATGTTATCCTGCGCACCCCAGCTAGCCAACGCCAGAATCTGGGAACGGCTCTCTGCTAAAACCGAAAGCAGCGGCGTAAATGGTTCGCTCAAGGTGATGGTGACGCGTTGCCCTTCCCCGCTGATAGCGGTGATCGGCGTTTTATCCAGCAGACCCGCTTTGCTGCGCGCGGTGTTGAGTGATTTCACCACCGCGGCCGCATCCAATGGCGATCCATCATGGAAGCGCACGTTGGGACGCAAATTCAATTGCCATTGCAGTCCATCTGCCGATACCTGCCAGCTTTGCGCCAGCGCCGGAATGGGCTCGGCGCGTTCGTTTACTTCCACCAGCGTTTCCACCACATCCATTCGCAACAAAATGTCGCCGGAGAGCGCGGGATCGGCGCCTTTGATTTCAAACGGTGCCGCAATGCGCACCGTTTTATCCTGATGTTCAGCCGCCATTGAGGCGTAAGAAGCCAGGCCTAACGCCGAAGCGATAAGCAATTTTTTCATTGATTTCATTAAGATTTCCGACTGAAGCCGCTACATATTATGTGAGTTAATTACGTTATAACATAACAATACACATTTCAACACAGATTGCTGGCAAAGACAGGTGATTGACGCTGCGTGCAGTGCTTTTGCTGCGCTATGCTGAAAACGAACGTTTACTTTATGGAGCAGCAGAGATGCCAGAAATCGTTGTGTATGCGGCAGAAGGTCGCACGATTGAGCAGAAAAAGAAGTTGTTGAGAGCCGTCACCGCGGCGGTGGCTGATTCGTTTGAGATCGATGCTAATTCAGTAACGGTTTCCATCATCGAAACGCCAAAACATCATAAGTCGAAAGGCGGCGTGCCGTTTGATGAGCGTTGAGTCGGGTGTATGCCTAAAAGCCCCAATGGGGCTTTTATTGTTTTTAAAGTGATTATTCGTGATATTCATACTCATCGAGTGCTTCGCGAACGTCGAAATATCAGTATCATAGACGTTCTGCCGCTTACCAGGATAAGTGAATCCGCCCACTATGACCGACCAAACTCCACTATTTTCGCGGCTTACTTCTACCCTTGCTGATGACAGCCGCACGCCCCTGTACAGACGCTTTGCCACTGCGATCAAAGATGCGGTGCGTGATGGTTTGTTAGTGCATGAAGAGATCCTGCCGAGTGAGCGTGACTTCAGCCAGTCGCTGAGCATTTCGCGTATTACCGTGCGTAAAGCTATGGACGCGCTGGAAAAAGAGGGCGTGGTATTGCGCTCGCGTGGCTACGGTACGCAGATCTGCAGCCAGTTCGAGTACTCGCTTAAAGAGCCGAAAGGCTTGTCCCAGCAAGCAGTGCTGCGTGGTAAAAAGCCCGATACCGTGTGGATTAATAAAAGCAAAATCCAATGCGACACAGCAATCTCTGAGAAATTGGGGCTGGACAAAGGCAGCGAAGTGTATTTGCTGAAACGTATTCGTTATGTCGATCAGCAACCGGTGTCGGTGGAAGAATCCTGGGTACCGGCGCGCTATATCACTAATGCGGATGAGATTGGCATTTCGCTGTACGACTATTTCCACCAGCAACAAATTCTGCCGGTAAAATCGCAAAGTAGAGTGAGTGCTCGCATGCCTGATGAGGCGCTGCAGCAGCAGATCGCCCTGCCCGACAACGTGCCTGTTTTGGTGATCAAGCAGCTGGCGTTAGATGCGCAGGGCAATCCGCTGGAGTACAGCATTAGCTATTGTCGTAGCGATATGTATGTGTTTATTGCGGAGTAAGGCGCTGTTGCCAGTAAGCTGTTAGTGTGGCGCGATCGGGCGCGCAATCGCCGCCGCGTTGTGACACCACATAAGATGCCACCGCGTTGCCCAGCGCGACGCTTTCTGCCAGTGACCAACCCGACGTTAATCCCGCCAGTAATCCTCCCGCGTGGCTGTCGCCTGCGCCGATGGTATCGACCACTTTTGTCGGCAGCGCCGGCATCCAGCCCTGTGTTTCCGCGTTAACGAAACCGGCGCCTTCGCTATCAAGTCGCACCACCATCGCGCCGCCGAATCGCTGCTGCCAGCACGTCATTAACTGATGCGCATCAATGGGTTCTGTTTGATTCAAACGTTCATGCCACAGCAGTTCGGCTTCCTGTATGTTCACTGTAATCAGTGGATGGCACGCCATAACGCGTTCGAACTGCGCATCACCGATATCCGCCAGACGCGGACCGAAATCCACCAGCAGCTGATACGGCTGGCTTTGCTGCTCCAGCCAGGCGATCAGCACATCACCGCTTTTGCTGGTGAGCTGATAGCCGGAAAGGTAGATCCAGCGATTGGCCGGCTGCGGCAACGTGTTCAGCAGCGCTGCATCCCATTGATTTTCCACACCGCTCACTGACAGAAAGTTGCGCTCACCGTCGGGCTCCACTAACGCTAAACACCAGCCGTTATCGCCTTTCGCCGTTTCCAGCACGCTGTGAATGCCATATTCCGTCAGCTTCTGCCGCACAATGCTGGCCCAAGTGCCGTTGCCGAGCGGCAGCGCATTGATGGACGGGATGCCAAGCTGGTGCAGCGCAATCGCCACATTCAGCGCACAGCCGCCCACGTTGACGCCCTGCTGGTGGAGCTCAATATCGCTGCCACGATGGGGCAACGAGTAAGCATCAGCAATCACATCCACTACCGCCGCACCAATCACAAGCACTGGCAGACGGCTTTCAAGTCTCTGCAGATCATCAGGCGTCAACATAAGCGGCCTCGCGCTGCTGGCGGAAACGCGTGAATGCAGCGCTATAACGGGTGAAATCCAGCCCGTTAGCGTCATCCAGCTCGGCTTTCAAGGCAACGTCGATGCTGTCGATGCCGTGCAGCGCGCCGCAAATGGCCACCGCCATCGCGCCGATGGTATCGGTATCGCCGCCGAGGTTAGCGCAAAGGATCGCGCAGCGATTAGGATCGGTCTCGGCCAATTCAACCATCGCAATCGCCGCCGGTACCGATTCAATGGTGCTGGTGCCGGTGCCTACTAAATCGTAAATCTGCTGCATGGTGGATTCCACGCCCCTGCCCTGCACGACCACGCTTAACGCCAGTTCGATGCGTGCCGCCATCGACGCGCTAAAGGTGGTGACACGCTTTTCCTGTGCCGCGCGTGCGATCGCGGGCAGTTCATCGCGGATGGTTGCCCAGCTGGCACCGTCAATGGCGCGTGAAACAGCCCACGCAATCACCGTCGCGCCGGAAATCGCGACATCCGATTTGTGCGTTGGGCTCGACGCCAGTGCGACGGCATCGATGAATGCCGGTAAATCGCGTGCTGGCAGCAGACAGCCGAGCGGTGACACACGCATCGCTGCGCCGTTAGTCATGCCGTTATTTTCCAGCTGCGACACCGGCGTGCCGGCTTTCATGGCGTTGAGCGCGATTTTTGAGGTCGGTCCAAGCACGTTTTTGTTGAAGGCATCAAACGACTCAGCCCACTGCAAAATATTCGCGCCGATGGTTTGGGCGTTGATCTCGCCATCGTGAGTGACGATCGCATCAGCCAACGCCAGCGCCATAGAAGTGTCATCGGTAAAGGCCGCCCGGCCAAAGTAGCAGGCAGCGTTGTTCTCAGCCGGACCGGGCAGGAAGCGATCGATCCAGCCAAAGTGCTGCTTCACGCGTGAGCGCGGCCACAATTCCGATGGCATGCCCATCGCATCGCCCAGCGCCTGGCCGTAAAACGCGCCTAAAATCCGTTTTTCTTGCGTTGTCATCGTCATGGTGAAATCCCTTATTTATGGCTGTCAGCGGTTGCTGAATTTTCGAAAGCGGTAAGTTCATCGCTGCGTTTTTTTCCGTCGCGGAACAGGACGATAAAGGCGATGGTGATCATTACGATCATCACGCTGCCAAACATCCACATGCCGGCCCAGTTGAAAGTCTGCCCGTTGCGGGGTTGTTCGTAGGCGAACATTTCCTGCATCAGATAGCCGCCAAGGCGATAACCGAGCAGGCTGCCGATGCCTTGACAAGCCAGCGTGATCAGCCCTTGCGCAGCATTACGCATCGCCACTGGCGCTTTCTTATCAACATAGATGTAAGCGGTGATGAAGTAGAAATCGTAGCTGACGCCGTGCAGCAGAATGCCCATGAACAGCAAGCCGTAAGTCAGCATGTTTTGATCGCCACCGAACACGAAGAACACGTAGCGCAGTGCGGCGGTGGTTAATCCCAGCAGCAGCACTTTGCCGATGCCAAAGCGTTTGATGAAGAACGGCAGCGCCAGCAGGAAGAAGATTTCCGAAACCTGGCCGAGCGTCATCCAACCGGTGGCGTGCGGTAAGCCGACTTCCGTCAGATAGCCTTCGGCAAAAATGTAGTAAAACGCCAGCGGCATGCTGAACAGGAAGGAGCAGACGAAGAACACGAGGAAGCTACGATCCTTCAGCAGATGCAGCGCATCCAGACCAAGCGCGACGCGCAGGCTGAATTTGCCGGTGCTTTTCGGCTCGGTGGCGGGCAACGTCAGGGCAAAAATGCCCAGTAATAGCGAGCTTGCGGCGGTGATCAATAACGGCACGTTGCTGGCTGAGATATCGCCATAGCCCAGCAGCGGCGGCAGGAAACCACAAACGATGCCGGACGCGATCCAGCCAAGGGTGCCCATGACGCGAATGCGCGGGTAATCACGCTCCACATCCGCGACGTGCGAAAAAGCGATGCTATTGGTTAAGGCGATGGTTGGCATGTAAGTGAGTGCATACAGCAACAGCAGCGGGAAGAAACCGCCGAAGTGGGTTTGCTGGGCTGCGAAGAACATCAGAATCGATCCGACGATCGTCAGCAGTGACAACACTTTTTGCGCCTGGAAGAAGCGATCGGCCAGCGATCCGACAAGGATCGGCGACAGGATGGCGGCTATCGAAGTACAGGCGTAACACCAGGCGATCTCAACCGGCGAGAAGCCGTTTTTGCTGAGAAATGCCCAGAGCGGTACAAACCATGCGCCCCAGATAAACCACTCAAGAAACATCATAAAAGACAGTTTTGGGATTGTTGTTTTCATTTAAAAGGACTCCCCGGTGTAGGTGGAGGCAAATCTAACACCGGATATAATACCTTTGTAATACCACTGGTGGATTTTTTGAACTGGTCCACAACATTTTAAATGATGGGCAACGGTATGAGATGCGAGGTATCTGGAGGCGGAGGATAGGAATAAGGGCGCGACTAACGCGCCCTGTGATGTTTAGCGGCGGTTTTTCCATACCGTCTGAATATTGCAGAATTCGTGGACGCCAAAGCTCGACAGTTCACGACCATAGCCGCTCTTCTTCACGCCTCCAATCGCAACTCGCGGATCTGACGCACCATTGCCATTGATAAATACCGCGCCGGTCTCGAGTTTTTCCGCCAGTTCGTTGGCCAGCGCTTCGTTGCCGCTCCACACTGTTGCACTCAGCCCGAATTCGCTGTCGTTCGCCAGCTCAAGGGCATGTTGTGCATCACGAGCGACACTAATTGCTGCGACCGGGCCAAAGATTTCCTGCTGGAAAGCTGTCATGGCTGGCGTGACATCGGCGAGGATCGTCGGGGCGTAATAGTTGCCTGGGCCGTCAATTTTATGGCCGCCTAATACCAGACGTGCGCCTTCCTTGATGGTCTGCTGCACCTGATTATCCAGCTCGTCACGCAGATCGTAACGCGCCATTGGTCCGATGTAGGTATCTTCTGCCAAAGGATCGCCGATCTTCAATGCCTGCACCGCTGCGCTGAAACGCGCCTCAAACGCTTCTGCGACGCTTTCTTCAATGATAAAACGCTTGGCTGCCATGCAGACCTGTCCTGTGTTCTGATAGCGTCCTGTGACCGCTGAGGCTACTGCAGCATCCAGGTCTGCATCCGCCAGCACGATGAAAGGATCTGCGCCGCCCAGTTCCAGCACGGTTTTCTTCAGTACCGCACCGGCTTGCGCTGCAATTGCACCGCCTGCACGCACGCTGCCGGTTACCGCTACAGCGGCAATACGTGGATCTTTGATCGCGGCCGAAACGCCATCGTTATCGACGTTGATCACGGTAAAGCCGCCTTTAGGCAGTTCGGTGGCGTCAAACAGCGACTTCATGAGGTTAGCGGATCCCATTACGCTCGGTGCGTGCTTGAGCACGTAGGTATTGCCCGCCAGCAACATGCTGACTGCGCCGCGCAGAACCTGCCAGTAAGGGAAGTTCCATGGCATCACGGCAAGGATCACACCGAGCGGACGAAATGACTGCCACGCTTGCTGGTTTTCTACCAGCGTTGGTTTGTCGGCCAGGATCGCCGGACCATGCTCTGCATACCAGTCACACAGATTGGCGCATTTCAGTACTTCAGCACGTGCCTGAGCGATCGGTTTGCCCATTTCCAGTGTGGCCATGGTTGCGAGCTCATCCTGACGCTGGCGGATCTGTTCAGCCAGTTGACGCAGCACTTTCACTCGCTGCGGCATCGCGATATAGCGCCATTCTGCATAGGCATCAGCACTTTGCTGCAATGCGGTTTCCAACTCGGCTGCGCTCTGCAGCGGATAGGTTGCGAGGATTTCGCCGGTAGTCGGGTTACGGGAGATAACGTTGTCAGTCATGAAAGATGTCCTCGTCATAAGTGATGTGATGTTCGATGAAGTTCACTTTACGCCGGGATGTAGTTTCTTAAAAATGAATAATAATGAGGAAGTTGTTCATTTATGGAGAAATAGAAGGATCCAGATCGCATATAACTGATGATTTGGTGGGATCAAAGGGGATGTTATTGCAATGGGGCTGTTTTAAACGTTTTATCGGTCTAAAGCCGCGTGAGTCCTGGCGTTATTAAGTTATACAGTGAATAGATCTTAAAGAAAGATCATATAGAGATCTTAAAGAGATCCTAAGAGATCCCCGATCGTCGCAGGCCGCACCCCACAAGGGCTCAGAAGGTGATCGCGTTCACTATAATGAGTAAAGTGTTCACTGGAGTCAGTAGTTTATTCACTATAGAGAGTAGAATGTTCACTATAAACAGTGTTAATGTTCACTGTAATCAGAAAACGACCCTTTTCATCCACAGAATGAAGATCTCAGGCTATGGCAGATAAAGAGAGTGAAAACAAGGCGTTACTCGAGCCTTTTCTGTCGGTGACAAAAAACAGCGGTGAAGTTATTCAACTCCACCCCAATAAAAATAACACCGTACAACCGGTCGCTTTAATGCGCCTGGGTCTGTTTGTTCCTACATTGAAGTCCACCGCGCGCGGTAAATCAGGCGCGATGGCATCGACCGATGCAACGAAAGAGCTAAAGAACCTTTCTTTAGTGAAATCGGAAGGCTATGAAAAAATTACCATTACCGGCGCAAGGCTGGACATGGATAATGATTTCAAAACCTGGGCCGGTATTATTCAGTCTTTCTCGCGTTATCCCTCAAAGGGCGACACCGTGACGCTGCCGTTTATCGATTTCGTTAAAATGTGCGGGATCCCTTCGGCAAACTCTTCGGCTGCGCTACGTAAGCGCTTAGATGCCTCTCTGCGACGCATTGCGACCAATACATTGTCCTTTGAAGGTAATGGCAAAGCCTATCACACTCACCTTGTGCAATCGGCGTATTACGATCGTGAAAAGGATCTGGTGCGTATCCAGGCCGATCCAAAGTTGTTCGAGCTCTATAATTTCGACCATAAAGTGTTACTGCAGCTGCGAGCCATTTCGCGTTTGAAGCGTAAAGAATCGGCTCAGGCGCTATATACCTATCTCGAAAGTTTGCCAACGAATCCGGCGCCCATCTCTCTGGCGCGTTTGCGTATGCGTTTAAACCTGGGCTCGAAAACCACCACGCAAAACCACGTGGTGCGACGTGCGATGGAGCAGCTCAAAGAGATCGGCTATCTCGACTATTCGGAAGTGAAACGCGGCCGCTCAGTGTTCTTCATCATCCACAGCAGGACGCCAAAACTCGACGGCATCAGCAATCTTGAAAGTATCGATTCGCTGGAAGATATCGAGTTTGAAGAGTGATCTTGCCCGTTCACTGTAATAAGTAATCCCCTTCAAGCTGTGTCACTTTTTGAGCAAAAGTGACACATGCTCTTCCGCTAACATTCACTGCAATCAGCTGTCCTCGCGTCATTCACTGTAATCAGCAACGTTCACTGTAATCAGAAGCCTTCTGCTTTTGCCATGTCTTCTGCGATGTCTTCAATGGCGTTGTGCCCTTTCTAAGCTACTTTTAAAGATAGTGAGTACTTACAAGGGCGGTAACCCTTCACTCTGATTCCCTTTTCACTGCCTTTTTACTGATCGTAGTGAACGTTTGTTCGATCGCTCGCTTTCACTGATTACAGTGAATGCTAATCACAGCGCTGCATGCTGAATACAGTGAACGTTCAAATGCAAATTAATGATTTATAAGTATTAAAAAAGCCTTTCTCAAACGGATTCACTGTAATCAGCAGTTTGACTGTGAATACAGCCAGTAAAAGTGACAGGGTTGGTCACTATGCTGATTACAGTGAACGTTTGGTCTGTCTTCTCACTACAGTGCACTGAAACGAGAGACGTTCGTACTGACGCTCATATGCCGCTTGAACAACATGTCACGCTGTCACTGATTACAGTGAACGTTACCAACTCGTCCCCTGCCCTGTCAGGTTTGCATCATGAAACAAACTCGCTCAGCGCGTCGTTTTTTTACTGAATACAGTGAACGTTGGGTGTTTAAATCAACAGCGCACTTTTACTGATTACAGTGAATGTTGTTGACGACATTATGGATATTTCGCTGTATCGCATATGGAGATTCCTGGCATATCAGCTTGTCGGCAAATAACACTCTACTGATTACAGTGAACGTTCGTCTTATCATGCTTGTCTGGCTGTACTGATTACAGTGAACGTTCTTTACAGCGTCATAACTTTTACTGATTACAGTGAATGTTCTCAGTCAGGCCGAATTGACTTACTGATTACAGTGAACAGTTTATCGCAGTGCGATAACGTCTACTGATTACAGTGAATCTTTGCAGATGAAGAGTACAAGGCTTTTACTGATTACAGTGAACGTTGGCGTTATGTGAAAACGTCTTCAGGATTTACTGATTACAGTGAATATCTAAGCAGCTTGGTACTTATCGTTGCTCTCTCGCCTGCTTTTTACTTCCAGGCATCATCTACTGATTACAGTGAATCTTCAGCCACCGCTCGCTGATTACAGTGAACCTTTTACTGATTGCAGTGAACGTTTATCTACGACGCTTATCAGCTTACTAACTACAGTGAATGTTCCAGCAATTTTGGTCGCAAGCCCCCTTCTCTTTTCTCTGTTTAAAAGTATACAGAGTAGAAACCGGCTACTGATTACAGTGAATCTTTGGGCCTTTGAACAAGATTTCAGCGGTTCAATATTGAACAAAAAACCGGGATGACTAAATTACGAACGCTGATTACAGTGAATGTTTGCGTTAAACCGCTCTTAATCAAGGTGTTTTCACATAACTTATTGTTCCTGAGCAGAAGAGATATATTTGCCTCGTGTGCTGGATTTATGTATAAAGTCATAAATCCTACATGTGTGGAGCAAGTATGGCTAACGATGAGAAGCAAGTTCTGAAGGTCGCACAGCGTTCAGAAAGAATGCTGATGAGCCTGACTGAACAGATTCAGGCGCAGAAAGAAGAATTGCGGGAAAACACGTTCTATCAGGTTTACGCTAAAGCGGCGTTAGCCAAACTGCCCAAATTGACGCGTGCGAGCGTGGATTACGCTGTCAACGAAATGGAAGAAAATGGTTATCCGTTCGATAAGCGTGCAGCGGGCAGCTCAACCAAGTATGCGATGTCGATTCAGAACATCATCGATATCTATCACCATCGCGGTGTGCCCAAGTACCGCGATCGCCACCATGAAGCCTTTAGCATCTTTGTTGGCAACCTCAAAGGCGGCGTTTCGAAAACGGTCTCTACCGTTTCGCTGGCACACGCATTACGTGCGCATCCGCATCTGCTATTTGAAGATCTGCGTATTCTGGTCATCGATCTGGACCCGCAATCTTCCGCCACCATGTTCCTGAACCATCAACGTTCAGTGGGATTAGTAGAAGCGACCGCCGCACAGGCGATGCTACAGAACGTCAGCCGCGAAGAGTTGCTCAACGAGTTTATCGTTTCGTCGATTATTCCGGGCGTCGATGTGCTGCCGGCGTCAATTGATGACGCCTTTATTGCCTCGCGTTGGGAAGAGCTGTGTGCTGCTCACCTGCCCGATCAAAACATCCATGCGGTGCTGTATGACAATGTAGTGGCCAAGCTGAAGAAAGATTACGACTTTATCTTTATCGACAGCGGTCCGCATCTTGATGCCTTCCTGAAGAACGCCATTGCTGCTTCAGACCTGCTGATGACGCCAGTGCCGCCCGCGCAGGTGGATTTCCACTCCACGCTGAAGTACTTAACGCGTTTGCCGGAGTTGATTGGCATCATTGAAGAATCGGGAGCAGCCTGCCGTTTGCAGGGCAACATTGGCTTTATGTCTAAACTGTCGAATAAAGCGGATCACAAGCTGTGTCACAGCCTGGCGAAAGAGATTTTTGGCGGCGATATGCTTGATGCTGCGTTGCCGCGTCTGGATGGCTTTGAGCGCTGCGGAGAGTCGTTTGATACGGTTATCTCAGCCAATCCATCAACCTACGTGGGCAGCACCGAAGCCTTAAAGAATGCGCGTTCAGCGGCGGAAGATTTCGCGAAAGCCGTATTTGACCGCATTGAATTCATTCGCCTGAACTGAGGTTACTATGAGCGCAAAAAGAATCACCATTGGCCGAACCTTCAGCCAGACACCATTGCAGACTGAAGAAAGCGCCGATGGCCATTCTCAG
Organism: Pantoea sp. SO10; assembly: GCF_005281435.1. Lineage (NCBI taxonomy): Bacteria > Pseudomonadati > Pseudomonadota > Gammaproteobacteria > Enterobacterales > Erwiniaceae > Pantoea > Pantoea sp. SO10. The sequence goes on along the minus strand of NZ_CP040096.1, from coordinate 358,290 downwards.
ACATTTATTCTGGCGACGGGTAAACGCGCCCTGTTCACGCTGGAGCATATCCCGGCGAAGGAAATCGAAGAGAAAACCTTCGTTAAGATGGAAACCAACGGCCGCGATCAGTCTGGCCTGACGCCAGAATCGCTGCGCGACATCATTCGCACCATCAAATTACAGCAGTTTTTCCCGGCGATTGGCGTAAAGCGTGACGATCGCATTGAGATTCTCGATGGTTCACGTCGTCGTGCAGCGGCTCTGCACTGCAAAACTGGGCTTGATGTGTTGGTCACAGACGTGGCTATCTCGGCGGAAGAAGCGCGTCGTTTAGCCCAGGATATTCAGACCGCGCGCGAGCACAATCTGCGTGAAGTGGGCATGCGTCTGCTATCGCTTAAAGAAAGTGGATTGTCGCAGAAAGAGATTGCGCAAAGCGAAGGCTTATCGCAGGCCAAAGTAACGCGTGCATTGCAGGCTGCGAGCGTGCCGCTCGAGCTGGTGACGCTGTTCCCGAATCATTCTGAGCTGACCTATCCAGATTATAAATCGCTGTTGCAGGCGTATGAGAAACTGCAGGAAACCGGACAAACGGTTGATGCCTTGATCGATACTATCGGTATGGATGTTGATACCGTATGCGCGCGCGATGGATTGGCCGAAGACGAAGTTAAGAATGGCATTCTGCGTTTAGTGCGTAACGGTAGCCAGACGCTGATTCAGTCACCGGCAAAAGATAAAACCGTGGCGACGCCATTATGGAGTTTCGCCGATAAAGACCGCTTTGCGCGTAAGAAAACGCGCGGACGCATGTTCAGCTACGAGTTTAATCGCCAGTCAAAAGAGTTGCAGGAAGAGCTGGATAAGGTGATTAATGAGACGCTCAATAAGTATCTTAATTAGTAAGTGAACTGCCGCCTACGGGCGGTTTTTTAATGCCCTTCTCAATGCCTCGCCAGCGCAATTTCATCGCTAACTGTATGAAATATAGATTATCGCCGCGGAAATTTCAGTCTGAAATCGCCACTGTTTTAGCCAGCCGCTCAAAGGTATCCGTTAATAAATCACCAATAACGATTAACTAACTGCAGCCAATTTAACCAGCTGTGCGCGAAAGCGACAACAGCCAGCCACAGCAGAATTGCCGTCAAGCCAGCGAGTGAAAATTCATCTGCTCGCCCAATCGATTTCACCTCTATTGATATGAAATATAAGGGGTTTCTAATAAAATTTCAGGCTGAAATCGCCAATTAACTTTTAGTTTCAGCGATCATCAAAAATCCCTAAGCGAGATTAGCCAGATGATATTCAATGATTTATCCACAGAAAACGTGGATAACTTTCAAGACCCACATTACTCAATTAACGTTAAAGCTGATGAAAATTGCCAAACCGCATCGCGCACGCGCACCGGTTTGTTAATCAGCCCCAACGCATAAAAGCGATCGGCGATGGTCTGCTGCTCTTTGATTACTTCGAAGGCCATCGCACGTGTTTTGTGGCTGCGGCGAGTCAAGGCACGTTCTACTGATGCGATTTCCAATCCAAGCTCCTGAGCCAATAACATTGATGCTTCGTGGCGATGGCTATCGATGAACAAACCCGTTTGTTGCAAACTCTCCACCAGCTGTCTGAAGATGTCATCGTGCTGTTCAACGTAATCACGCCGCGCCAGATAGAACTGATGATTATGTACGCGCCCTTCACCATTAACCAAAACCCGCAGTTCGGGATTGCTCTCCGCAGCGCTGAGCAACGGATCCCACATCATCCAGGCATCAACCGAAAGGTAATCACTGGCGGTGAGCGGATATTTCGGCGGCGTATACACCACTTTGAGTTCATCCAGACCAATGCCCGCTTCCTCCAGTAAATGCAGCAGTAGCCAGTGAACGTTCGAACCTTTATTAACCGATATGCGCTTACCGCGCAGATCGCTGATGGTACGAATATCGCTATCATTCGGTACCACAATGCCAACGCTGCTCGGCGCCGGTGGCTCCCACGCAATATAAGTCACCGCATTGCCGCTCGCCTGAGCGAAGATTGGCGGTACTTCGCCGGTGGTACCAAAATCGATTTCGTTGTTTTGCAGTGCATACAGCAGCTGTGGCCCGGCGGGAAACTCACTCCACAACACGCTTATGCCTTGCTGAGCGAAACAGTGTTCGAGGCTCTGACGGGCTTTCAATACGCCAAGATTGCCAAACTTCTGATAGCCAATGCGCAGCTCACGCTCCTGCGTCCCATGCACATTGGATGTCGATGCAGTTACCGGCGATTTGCGCCGTCCTTTAATCATTCCCTGATTAGCCAGATGCGTGCGTAAAGTGTGGCGGCTAATACCTAATAGCGCCGCGGCCTGGGTTTGATTGTGATCTGTCATCGACAGCGCGTTGCTAATCAGGCTGCTGATAACGCGATCAAACAGTTGTTGCGGCTGACTGGTTAGCTGCTGCTGAAGAAAACTGTCGAGCGTTGAATCATTTGACTCGTTAAAGCCATGTTCACTGTAACCAGCAAGTCGCAACTGTGCGGGCGTCAGCGTCTCTTCGCGGCTCAGCAATACGGCGTTATGCAGCGTGTTCTCCAGTTCACGGATATTGCCCGGCCAGCTGTATTCGCGCAGCGCTTCAAGCGCATCAGGAGAAAGACGCCGTGCCGGGCGCCCTAAACGTCGTGCGTAGAGGGCGAGGAAGTGTTGCGCCAGCAGCGGAATGTCTTCACGGCGCTGACGCAGCGGCGGTAATGGTACCACCGCAATATTCAGGCGATAGAACAGATCTTCGCGGAAGCGTCGTTCACGAATCGCCTGCGCCAAATCCACATGCGTAGCCGCGATAACTCGCACATCCACTTTGATCGCTTTACGCGAGCCCACGCGCGTAATCTCACGCTCCTGCAGCACACGCAGCAATTTAACTTGCAGTGAAGGACTGAGCTCGCCAATCTCATCCAGCAGCAAGGTGCCGCCTTGCGCTGATTCAAACCAGCCGGGATGTGACTGCGTCGCACCGGTAAAAGCGCCTTTCTCATGGCCGAACAATTCGGCTTCAGCCAGGCTTTCCGTCAGTGCGCCGCAGTTGACCGCGAGGAAAGGGCCGTGACGGCGTTGGCTGTGATGATGCAGATAGCGCGCCACCACTTCTTTACCTGTGCCGGTTTCGCCGACAATCAGCACGGTGGCATCTGTGGGCGCGAACTTATCCAGCAGCGATTGAAACGCCAGAGAAGCGGGATCGACTAAGCGCGGTGAGTCGGTGTGGTTATAGGTGGTTAACATGGTATTGAGTCCTGTAACGAGCATATCGTTAACCTAAATGCTCACGCTGACTATTAACACCATATAAAAAGCATAAGCAGTTGCATATGCAGCAATAGCTGTTGCGCCAGAGTTGCAAATGCAACTGTTTTGGTTGACGGTGACAAGGCTAACCGCCTGAAATACGGCGATTCGCGCCAGTTAACAACCTGGCACGCTTTCTGCTAATAGCTATATAACCAAATAAGCAGTTCAAAATGATCATTTTTTAATAAAGTTATATAGGAAAAGCATAATGGCCGATTCCGCGAACGATAAAATTAATGTCTTCTGGTTTTTACCGACGCACGGTGATGGACGCTATCTTGGAACCACGCAAGGCGGACGCCCGGTCGATTTACCCTACTTACAGCAAGTGGCGCTCGCCGCCGACAATCTTGGCTTCTATGGCGTATTAATTCCTACCGGCAAAAGCTGTGAAGATTCCTGGCTGGTGGCTTCTGCGTTAGCGCCGATCACCAAGCGTCTGCGCTATTTAGTGGCAGTGCGTCCTGGCCTGCAGCCGCCAACGCTGGCAGCCCGCATGGCGACAACGCTTGATCGTCTGTCTGAAGGGCGTTTATTGATTAACGTGGTGACCGGCGGCGATCCGATTGAGAACAAAGGCGACGGCATTTTCCTCAACCACAGTGAACGTTATGAAGTCACCAAAGAGTTCCTCGACGTCTACAGCCGCCTGATGCGCGGCGAGAAAGTGGATTACGAAGGCAAACACATTCACGTCGAAGGCGCGGAAGTGCTGTTCCCGCCGGTGCAGGAAAAGGGGCCGCCGCTCTATTTTGGTGGTTCATCTGAGGCGGCGATTGATGTAGCAGCGGAACAGATCGATACCTATCTCACCTGGGGCGAGCCGCCAGCGCAGGTTGCCGAGAAGCTGGAAGTGGTGCGCGCACGTGCAGAACAGCGCGGACGTAAGCTGGAATACGGCATTCGTTTGCATGTGATTGTGCGCGAGACCGAAGAAGAAGCCAAAGCGGCGGCAGATAAGTTGATTGGTCATCTTGATGAAGAAACCATCGCGCAGGCGCAGAAAATCTTTGCGCGTATGGATTCAGCCGGTCAGGCACGAATGAGCGCGTTGCACAACGGCTCGCGCGACAACCTCTATATCTCGCCAAATCTGTGGGCGGGTGTGGGTCTGGTGCGCGGAGGCGCGGGCACTGCGCTGGTCGGCAGCCCGGAGCAGGTGGCTGAGCGTATCCGCGAATATCAGGCGCTGGGTGTCACCAACTTCATTCTGTCCGGTTATCCGCATCTGGAAGAAGCGCATCGTGTGGCCGAATTACTGTTGCCGCTGCTACCGCTGGCTAACGCACAGCAGCAGCGTGAACGCACCATTAACACTGGCCCGTTTGGTGAAACCATTGGCGGCGATAAGCGTCCGTCAAAACAGACGAGCGCCAGCTAATGCAGGAGAAGGCAATGGCACGGGTAATCATTGTTGGCGGTGGCTTTAGCGGCACAGCGCTGGCGATTCATCTCGCACGAACCTCATCGAGCAGATTACTGATTACAGTGGTCGAACCGCGCGCCAGTCTCGGCGGCGGCGTTGCCTATTCCACGCAGGAGCCGGCGCACCGCATCAACGTGCCCGCTTCACGCATGCAGTTAAGCGGGGAAGAACAGGGCGCGTTTGATCGCTGGTATCGCCAACAGCCGGAATGTTCACTGGATTCAGTAGCGCACTGTGAAGACGGCGCGGTCTATCCGCAGCGCAGCCTGTTTGGTCGCTATCTGGCAGAACAGTTTGCCACCGCGGCGAAGGCGTATCCGCACATCACGCTGCGCCATGTTCAGGCCAGCGCCGTGGCCTGGGAAGGCGAGCAGCTGTTGCTCAGCAACGGAGAAACGCTGCAGGGTGATGTGCTGGCGTTAGCGATCAGTCATCCGCCGCCATCATTGCCGCGTGCGCTGCAACCGTTCTCGGCGCATCCGGCGTTGATTGCCAATCCGTGGCAGCACGGCGTATTAGACGCCATCGATCCTCAATCCTCGGTGGCGATTATCGGTACCGGCCTGAGCATGGCGGACGTGGTGGCTTCATTGGGCACCCGACAGCATCGTGGCCCGTTAATCTCCTTCTCGCGCCGTGGGCAGCTCTCGCGCGATAACCTGAGCGGTGAATGGCCTGAATGGACATTAGCCCCGCAGGATGCGTCCAGCGCGCGTCTGTGGCTACGACATATCCGCGCCGAGGTTGCGCGAGCCGCGGAACAGGATTTGCCGTGGCAGCGCGTGCTCGATCAGGTACGCGTGCAAGGTCAGGATATCTGGCAATCGCTGCCGCTGCGCGAGAAGCAGCGCTTTGTTCGTCACTTGCGCTCGTGGTGGGATGTGCATCGCTATCGCATTGCGCCGCAGGTGTCAGCGGTGATCAGCGCACGTCGGCAGCAGGGCAGTTTGAAGGTGCTGGCCGCGCGGCTTAGCGAAATCTCCGATGTCGGCAGGCAGCTGGACATCACGTTACGCACGCGCGAGGGCGCCAGCGAAACCCATCGCCTCGATCATCTGATTGTCACCACCGGTCCCGGCCATGAAGCCTTAACCGCCAGCCAGCCGCTGCTGCAGTCGCTCAGCCAGCAAGGGCTAATCCGCGCTGACCTGCTCGGTTTTGGTATAGATGTCGACAGCCAGTCGCACACGCTTAATGTTACCGGCCAGCCCAATGCGCGCCTGTTTGTCGTCGGTCCTGCTGCGCGTGCGCGCTTCGGTGAACTGATGGGTTTGCCGCAGGTTGCCGATCACGCCGCCGCTGTGGCGAAACATATTTTACAAGAACTGCAAATCGCTCCCGCCGAGCGATGTCCCCCTTCAGCGCTTTAATCTCTCAACATCCTAAAAATTAACTGACGAACGCCGGGTCGTAACACGATCACGGCCTCGCTATGGAGATTGCTATGCCATCGCAACGTGAAATTCGCTTGAATGCATTTGATATGAACTGTGTCGGACACCAGTCGCCGGGCCTGTGGGCGCATCCGCGTGACCGTTCCTGGCAATATAAAGATCTGGAGTATTGGGTCGATTTGGCGCGCCTGCTGGAGCGCGGCAAATTTGACGGCCTGTTTATCGCCGACGTGCTCGGCGTTTACGACGTACTCAACGGCAACGGCGATGCGGCGATCCGCCAGGCGACGCAGGTGCCGGTCAACGATCCGTTAGCGCTGATCACGCCAATGGCGCTGGTCACCGAACATCTCGGCTTTGGTCTCACGGCGTCGCTGTCGTTTGAACATCCCTATCCGTTTGCGCGCCGCTTATCCACGCTCGATCACCTGACCAAAGGCCGCATCGGCTGGAACATCGTCACCTCGTATCTGGAGAGCGGGGCGCGCAACATTGGGCACAAAACCCAGACCGATCACGACAGCCGCTACGATTACGCCGACGAGTATTTGCAAGTGGTGTACAAGCTGCTGGAAGGCAGCTGGGAGCAGGATGCAGTATTGCGTGACCGCGAACGCCGTATCTTCAGCGACCCGCGTAAAATCCATCCCATCAATCATCAGGGCACCTTCTTCAACGTGCCGGGCATTCACCTGTGCGAACCGTCACCGCAGCGCACGCCGGTACTGTATCAGGCGGGCGCATCGAGTCGTGGCAAACAGTTTGCCGCAGAACATGCCGAATGCGTATTTGTTGCCGCGCCGTCGAAAGTGCTGCTGAAGAAAACCGTCGCCGATATTCGCCGCCGCGCGGCGGAAGCGGGGCGCGATCCTTACAGCATCAAAATCTTCAATCTGCAAACCGTGATTGTTGGCGAAACCGATCTGGCGGCGCAGGCGAAATGGAAAGAGTACACCAGTTGGGTCAGCTACGAAGGCGCGCTGGCGCTGGTATCAGGCTGGACCGGTATCGACTTCGGTCAGTATCAGCCGGATCAGGTGCTGAAATATATCCACACCAATGCCATTCAATCGGCGGTCGAAACCTTCTCCACCGCCGATCCCGACCGTCAGTGGACGGTAAAAGCGCTGGCGGATTGGGTCGGCATCGGCGGTTTTGGTCCGCTGATTGTCGGCAGCGCGGAAACCGTCGCGGATGAGTTGCAAAGCTGGGTTGAAGAGACCGACGTAGATGGCTTCAACTTCGCCTACGCATTGACGCATGAAACCTTTGAAGATGTGGTGGAGCTGCTGATCCCGGAGCTGCAAAAGCGCGGCGTCTACAAAAAAGAGTACGCGCAGGGCACGTTGCGCGAGAAGTTATTCTCCTCCGGCCCGCAGCTGCAAGCACCGCATCCGGGCGCGGGCTATCGCGTTAAATCCTCCACGCCGCAGGAGGTCTCATGATCGAGATAGATCATCTTAGCAAACACTATCGCGCGCCCGACGGCCGCATCACCGAGGTGCTGAAATCCATCAGCCTGCAAGTACCGCAAGCCAACATCACCGCGGTAGTTGGGCCGAGCGGCGCGGGTAAATCGACGCTGGCAAAGTGCATCAGCCTGCTGGAACAACCGAGCGCCGGCAGCATCCGTGTAAACGGCAGCGATCTCTCACGTCTGAATGGCGAAGCGCTACGTCAGGCGCGTCGCTCAATTGGTACCGTGTTCCAGTCTTCCGCGCTGCTGCAACGCAAAACCGCGTGGGAGAATATCGCCTTGCCGCTGCACTATCTTGGCGTGGTGGATCGCGATATCGCCGCGCGCGTGGGCGAATTGCTCGATAGCGTCGGCCTCAGCCACAAAGCCAAAGCCTATCCTGGCCAGCTTTCCGGTGGTCAGCGGCAGCGTATTGGTATCGCGCGTGCGCTGGCATTGCGCCCGTCGGTGTTGCTGGCAGATGAAGCCACTTCAGGGCTCGATCCCGAAGCCACCGTCACCGTGCTCGACCTGCTGAAAAAACTGCGTGATGACTACAAGCTGGCGATTGTGCTGATCACCCATGAAATGGACGCGGTGCGTCAGGCGGCAGATGCGGTAGCGGAAATTCGCGACGGCCAAATCGTGCAGTACGGTGTGGTGAAAGAGCTGCTGGCGCAACCCGATTCGCTATTGGCACAGCGCCTGTTCCCGCTGGCGGCGCAGGCGGGCGATGCCGAACTGGTGTTGCAGCTGAGTTATCGCACCGATGTGCCAGTCGCCAGCGACTGGATTTCGCGCCTCAGCCAGCAGTTTGGTCTGCGTATTGATCTGCTCGGCGCGCACGTTGAGCAGGTGAATGGTCTGCAAGCTGGCCGCCTCAAGGTGGGCATTCACTATCAACAGGAACGCGTGCCGCTGGCGCGTTTACTGTCGCAGCTGGAACAGCTGGGCTTAGTTGCCAGCGTTTCCGGCAGCGTGCTGCTATTGCGGGAGGCGGTATGAGCGTATCAGTGATGAGTCAGGATACGCCGTGGCCAGATATCCCGGCGCTGATGCTGCCCGCTCTGGGCGAAACCGCATTGATGGTGGCGATCGTGATGCTGTTCGTGATCACGTTTGGCGGCATCGTCGGCGTGGTGCTGTTCAACACCTCGGTGCGCGGTCTGTTTCCGCATCGCGGAATTAATAGAGTGTTGAGCTGGATCGTCAACATGGGCCGTTCGCTGCCGTTTCTGGTGCTGATGGCGGCCATCATTCCGTTCACCTTCTGGCTTACCGGCACCACCATCGGCATTCCTGCCGCCGTTGTGCCGATGATCGCCGCGGGTATTCCGTTCTTTGGCCGTTTGGTGGACAACGCGCTGCGTGAGCTGCCCGGTGAAGTCACGGCGGTGGGCTTGGTGTGCGGCGGTTCGCGCTGGCAGATCATCCGCTCGGCACAACTTAGCGAAGCGCTGCCGGCGATTGTGGCGGCAGTGACGCTCAACCTGATCTCAATGATTGAGTACTCCGCCATTGCCGGCACCATCGGCGCGGGCGGTATCGGCTATCTGGCGGTGGTGTACGGTTATCAGCGCTTCGACAACCACATCATGATCGCCACCATCGTGGTGCTGATCGCCTTAATTCAAACCATTCAATTTCTCGGCGACCGTTTGGTCACGGTATTACGCCATCCTCAGGGGACATCGTTATGACAACACAAGATTTCGAGCTGCGTAAAACCCGCCGCTGGCCGTGGCTGCTACTGATTATAGTGGTCGTTGTACTTGCAGCAGGCGGCTGGTTCTGGCGCAGCCAACAGGCGCAGGCGGTGGTCTTTGGCACCACGCTGAAGGTGCATTTTGAACCGGCGATGGCGGGCGAGCAGAAGCTGATTGAATACGTTGGCGAGCACATCGCGCCCGATTATGGCCTGAAGCTGGAGGCGGTTGGCGTGCAGGATCCGGTGCAAGCCGACCGCGCGGTAGCGGAAGGGCAGTATGCCGCCACCGTGTATCAGCATCAGTGGTGGCTAAAGCAAGTGGTGGATGCCAACGGTTTTGCGCTCACCTCAACGCTGCCGCTGTTCCAGTGGGCGTTTGGCATCTACTCCGATCGCTACACATCGGTAGCGGATCTGCCGCAGGGCGCGACCATCGTGGTGCCGGATGACGGCGCCAATCAGGGCCAGGCATTATGGTTGCTGGCGCGTCAGGGTTTAATCACGCTCGATCCCAACGTCGAGCCGCGCACGGCCAAACTGAAGAACATTGTCGGCAATCCGCACGGTTTCGTGTTTAAAGAGCTCGATTTGCTGACCATGCCGCGTGCGCTCAACTCGGTGGATGCGGCGATTGGTTACGTCTCGCAATTTGATGCCGGTAAAGTGCCGCGCGAAAAAGGCATTCTCTTCCCGCCTGCGCCGCGCACTTTCGCCTCACAGCTGGTGATTGGCACGCCTTATCTGGACCAGGAAAACATCGAGAAGCTGAAAAAAGCCTTCTCCGATCCGCGCGTCCAGCAGTGGTTGAAGACCACCGACGATCCGCTGGTAAAAGGCGTGTTGGTGCCGGTCTCAGCCGAATAAAGTGTTGCTGTTTGAACACCCGGACGCGTCAGGCGTGTCCGGGTTTTTGTGTTGGCTAAAAACCATTTATCTAATTGATTTTAATGTAAATTTATATAAAGAATTGTTGTTTTGGCGCAGCCAGAAAAACGCTTATAACAACCTCACCCGCACTACAAAACAACAACGTGAGGCGTTATGAGTTCTCTTCCTTTAGAAAACACCATTCCGGTTTCCGAACCGGTACGTTCGGTCAGTGATGTGGCAAGGCTGATCAACACTCGCACCAAAAATGACAACTACGCGCGCATGATTGTGTTCCTCGCGCTCGGCGGCGTGTTCCTCGATGCCTACGATCTCACCACGCTGTCGTACGGCATCGATGATGTGGTGCGTGAGTTTCAGCTCTCGCCGCTGCTCACCGGCTTAGTCACTTCCTCAATTATGGTTGGCACCATCGTTGGCAATCTGGTGGGCGGCTGGCTGACGGATAAATATGGCCGCTATTCGGTGTTCATGGCCGACATGCTGTTCTTTGTGGTTTCAGCGATTGCGGCGGGGTTAGCGCCGAACGTCTGGGTGCTGATTGGCGCGCGCTTCCTGATGGGCGTGGGCGTCGGCATCGATTTGCCGGTGGCGATGTCATATCTGGCGGAGTTCTCCAAATTCGCTGGTAAAGGCAACAAGGCATCCCGACTCGCAGCCTGGTGCCCGATGTGGTACGCCGCCTCAACGCTGTGCTTCCTGCTGATCTTCGCGCTCTACTTCCTGCTGCCGAAAGAGCATCTTGACTGGCTGTGGCGCGCGTCGCTGCTGTTCGGTGCGGTACCGGCGCTGCTGATCATCGCGGTGCGCAGCAAATTCATGAACGAATCGCCACTGTGGGCGGCGAATCAGGGCGATCTGAAATCCGCGGTGCGCATTCTGCGTGATTCCTACGGCATTCACGCCCACGAAGCGGAACACGAAACGCCACCGGCTGCTGCGGCACCGAAAGTGAGTTTCCGCGTGCTGTTTGAGAAACCGTGGCGCGAACGCACCATCGTCGCGGGTGTGATGAACATCTGTATCTCGTTTGAATACACCGCCATTGCTTTCTTCCTGCCGTCGATTCTGGCACAGTTCCTCGGCGCGGGCGTGTTTGAAACCATCTCGGCATCGCTGGGACTCAACGCGCTGTTCGCCTTTACCGGCGGCCTGCTTGGCATGCGTCTGGCGTGGAAATATCCGTCGCGCCACGTCGCGATTGCTGGCTTTGCCCTGCAATTCTTTGCGCTGATCGCGCTGGCGTTAATTGGTCATCCGCAAGCCATCGCCGGAATCGTCTTTGCAGTATTGATGCTCGGCTTGTGGCTGTTTGCCGAAGGCTTCGGGCCGGGCGCGCAGCTGATGGTCTATCCGGCGCTTTCCTATCCAACCTCGATTCGCGCTACCGGCGTGGGCTTTAGCCGCGCACTTTCTGGCATCGGCAGCGCGTTAGCGCTGTTCATCCTGCCGATTCTGCAGGCCGCGCTCGGCACCAACATGTTTTGGGTGGTTTCGCTGGCAGCGATCATCCCAATCTTCTTCCTGCTGGCGGTGCGCCACGAGCCCACGCTGCATGACATCGACGATCTTTCACCTCAGGAGTCACCATGAGTTTACTGGCAACAGGCACCGATTATGAGGCGCTGGCGGCGCACTTCCGGCCGATTTTCGCGCGCATCGCTGAAGGAACGGTGGCGCGCGAGCGGGAACGTACTTTGCCGCATCAACCGATTAGCTGGCTGAAAGAGGCGGGATTCGGCACGGTGCGAATTCCGCAAGAGAAGGGCGGTTGGGGCGCATCGCTACCGCAGCTGTTCCAGCTGTTAACCGAGCTGGCAGAAACCGACTCGAATCTGCCGCAGGCGCTGCGCACGCATTTCGCTTTTGTCGAAGATCGATTGAATCAGCCGGATAGCGCGGAACGCGATCGCTGGTTTGGCCGTTTTATTGATGGCGAGCTGGTGGGCAGCGGCTGGACGGAAATTGGCACGGTAAAACTCGGCGATGTCATCACGCGCGTCACGCCAGGCGAAAGCGGCTGGACGCTGAGCGGCGAGAAGTTTTACAGCACCGGCACGCTGTTCGCCGACTGGATTGATGTCTATGCGCGCCGCAATGACAATCAGGGCGACGTTATCGCTCTGGTGAACACTCACCAACCCGGGGTGACGCGTGAGGACGACTGGGACGGCTTTGGCCAGCGCTTAACCGGCAGCGGCACCACGCGTTTCGCTAACGCCCATGTCGAGCAGGAACACGTCTACGATTTCGCCACCCGCTTCCGTTATCAAACCGCTTTCTATCAGCATGTCTTGCTGGCCACGCTGGCGGGAATCGGTCGTGCGGTGGCGCGCGATGGTGCGCAGGCGGTGGCGGCGCGAAATCGGGTTTACAGTCACGGCAACGGCGGTGTTGCGCGTCAGGATGTGCAGATTCTGCAGGTGATCGGGCAAATCACCAGCCTGGCGTTTGCGGTGGAAGCCACGGTGATCCGCGCGACACATTCACTGCAATCAGCATATGTTGCCCACGTTAGCAACGATGAAGCGCAAATTGCCGCCGCGAATGTGCTGGCCGAAGCCGAAGCGGGGCAGGCGCAGGTGATTGCCAGCGAATGGGTGACGCGCGCCGCCACCGAGCTGTTTAACGCACTGGGCGCATCGGATACGCGCGTCAGCAAAGCGCTGGATCGTCACTGGCGCAATGCGCGCACCCTGTCGTCACATAATCCGGTGGTGTACAAAGCGCGTGATATCGGCGACTGGAAAGTGAATGGCACCGCACCGACGGGGATTTGGCAGATTGGCAGAGGCGAGGGCTGATAAAACCCGGTGCGCGTAAATGCGCACCCTACAAATGCTCGAATCGTAGGGTCACTCCATCAATATCAGATTATGGTCCAACATTTGGGGTGCAGTTCATGAATGGCGACCATAACTTACAAACCCATTAAATCATCACGTTACATCACTATGTGAACCACAATCCAAAATTCAAAACTGTTCAATATTAAGCCAAAATTTACATTCGTGATCGCTGATTTATTAATTATGATTGGCTCTGTTTTTTTAAATGGATATCAGTAACAGGGAGCAACAGTATGCAATCAGCTAGCTTTCAAACAGGTATTTTTGGTTCACATAGCATCTGTCCCCACGGCATACAAACCCTCATCAGAGAGATGATTCTCTACACATTCTGAAAAAACTAACTGTTTAAATTATCCGAGATTCAACGCGGATATTCGTTGAGCTATCCCCAATTTGGGGATATTGTATCTCTTGGTTGGGGATAGGCACAAACATGCACGCGACATTTATTGAGCTGTCCAGCTTTCAGAAGTACCGGGTGGAATACCTGAGCGATGATCAGTTTAGGCTTTTCCAGAATATGTTGATGGCCGACCCTGAAAAGGGCGACGTGATCCCAGATACGGGCGGCCTGCGTAAAGTCCGGTTCAGGGATGAGCGTCGAAACAAGGGCACAAGAGGCGGCATTAGGGTTATCTATTACTGGACGAACGAAAAAGGCCAGTTCATCCTGTTTACCATTTACGATAAGGATCAACGCGACGATCTGACCAAACAGCAGCGCGACGCCTTGGGTTCGGCGCTGAACGTGATTAAAAAGGGGCTGAGACATGACTGAACGCGATATTTTCAGTGAGCTGATGACGGGAATGCAGGAGCTGAAAGATCATAAGGACGGAAAAATCACGCTCAAGACCTACCAGGTCAGCAAGCGCGCGCCCGTCACCATCGCGCCACAGGAGCTGCGTGATGTACGCGAAAAACTTAACCTTTCTCAGGCCGTTTTTGCGCACTACCTTCACACAGGTGAAACCACCTATCAAAACTGGGAGCAAGGCAGGTCCAGGCCTAACGCCCAGGCTGTTTTGCTTATACGCATGGTTCAGCAGAATCCTGAAACCCTGAAAACGCTCGCACAGCTTTAACACACGCGGTTGTTACTCATCGTACCGTCAAAGTTTGAACCTATTGCACGAGGCAAAAAAGCGTTTGAATAATGACTACCATTACGAATAAAAGATAAATCCGGGCCAATAGTCAGGCCCGGATTTATTTATTTTTACTTCTTATCCAGCGACCAGGTCGCGCTGCGCACATCCACTTTCACCGGCAACATTCCCACGCGCGTAAAGGTATCCGCTAACGCCTGCTGCTCATCAAACACCTGCGGCGACATGCGTGACGCGCCGTAAGGCAGGCGTTTAATGGTGGTTTGCCAGATGGATTTATCCAGGCCGGTTGATTTCGACAGAATCGCTGCCGCGTCATCCGGGTTCTTGTTGGCCCAATCGCTGAGTTTGCTCAACTCATCGACAACCTGTTTCGCAGTATCAGGATGACCTTCCGCGAACGGACGGCTGGCGAGATAGAAGGTGTAATGTGGCACTAATCCTTCCGCATTGCGGATTTCACGCGCACCGGCATTGGCTTCCACTTCGGCAAGGTACGGATCCCAAATCACCCATGCATCAATCGCGCCTTTCTGGAAAGCCGCGCGTGCATCGGCGGGCGGCAGATACACCGGCGTCACGTCTTTGTAGTTAAGCCCCGCATCTTCCAACGCTTTCACCAGCAGATAATTGACGTCAGAACCCTTGTTCAGACCGACGCGTTTACCTTTCAAATCCGCTACGCTTTTAATGGCGGAATCTTTCGGCACCACGATGGCTTCGGTTTTTGGGTTAGCCGGTGAATGACCGAGATAGATCAAATCGGCTTTCGCTGCCTGCGCGAAGGCAGGCGGCGCATCACCAGTTGCTGCCAAATCAATGCTGCCGACGTTTAAGCCTTCCAGCATTTGCGGGCCCGCCGGGAACTCCACCCAGCGGATAGCGATGCCTTCCTTCTTAAAGGTTTCATCCAGCGTGCCGCGATATTTCAGCAGGGCAAAGATGTTGGCTTTTTGATAGCCGATGGTGACGGTTTCTGGGTTAGCGGCAAAAGCGTGCATGGAGAGCAGGCCAAAGCTGAGAGCTAAAGCGCTCAGGACAGGAAGTTTTGCTTTCATGATGATTCTCGCGTGGTTTTTTTGCCACCTTAGCAAAGCCCTTATATAACCAATAAATAACTAATTTTGATCGCTTATAACTATTATCTATGTGATCTGGATCATTCACTGTAATCAGCAAACGCGTCCGCCATTTCCATAGATGCCCATATAATTAGCACGGTAATAATTTGTATAACAAATCAAAATGCCATTGCCAAAAGCTTCTGTCAGGATAAGCCATTCCGCTGCCTGCATAAGGTTTTACCCGTTCTATGAAGTGGTTTTCACGAAGCGCAATGCTGTTTTCTGCCAAAACCTGTCTTGCTGCCTTTCTGGCTTTTTACATTGCTCTGGAACTCAATCTCGATAAACCGGCCTGGTCACTGACTACAGTGTACGTTGCCTCGCAGCTCTATTCGGGATCGACGGTATCGAAATCGGTTTTCCGTTTCTTCGGCACCCTGCTGGGCGGCTTGTTTACGCTACTGATCTACCCCGCCACGGTGCAGGATCCGCTGCTGTTCAGCCTGTGCATCTCCCTTTGGGTCGCGGTTTGTCTCTATCTTTCGCTGCACGACCGCACGCCGAAAAGCTATGTGTTTATGCTGGCGGGCTACAGCGCGGCGATCATGGGTTTTCCCGATGTGGTGTCGCCCTCGGCCATCACCTACACGGTGATCTCGCGTGTTGAGGAGATCACTGTCGCTATCGTCTGCAGCAGCCTGGTGCATCGCCTGCTGTGGCCGGTCTCGATGCGCAATCTGTTAGAGCAGAGCGTGAACCTGTGGTATCAGAACGCGCGCAAGCTGTGCAGCGAACTGGTCACGGCGATGCCCGCTGAGAAGTCGGTGGAGCGCGAAGATATCCTGATTCAGATGGCCAACTATCCGCTTAACGTCGAAACGCTCATCACGCACTGCGTGTATGAAGGCGATGCCGCGCGGCGTCTGGTGCGCTTAGTCAGCGTGCAGTATCAGCATCTCTCCTATTTCATCCCCACGCTGACGGCAATCGAATCGCGCCTCAATCTGCTGGCGCAGCAGCAAATCCGTTTCCCCGACTTTATCGCCGAGGTGTTTCAGCAATTTTTGCTGTGGCTAAATGGTGAAGATCAGCTGCCGGTGCGCGACCAGCTCAGCCACGCGCAAGATCAGCTGAAACGGGCGTGGCAACAGGGCAGGCTCAACAGCGAAGAGAGCATTTTGCTGAGCGGATTGCTGGAGCGCTTACTCAATTTTGTGCGCATCGTTGATGCCTATCAAAGCGTGAGCGAGCGCGTCAGTGAATGGACGCCCGCGGTCAAAGCCGGAAAAATGGCGCGCGCGCACAAACACGTCGATAAGGGTTTGTTGCTGTTGTCGTCGTTTACCGCGTTTATTGCCACCTTCGTTACCTGCGTATTTTGGATCGGCAGCGGCTGGGTGGATGGTACCACCGCACCGATGATGGCGGCGGTGCTGTGCTCCTTCTTTGCCGGCATGGACAGCCCGATTGCGCCGATGAAACTGTTCCTGAAAGGGGTGCTGATCTCTGTGGTGATCAGCCTGCTGTATATCACCTTGCTGATTCCGCAGGCGGTGACCTTCGAAGCGCTGGTGATTTGCCTTGCGCCGGGCTTGCTGGCGCTGGGATTGGTTATCGCCAATCCGTCAACCAACCTGATTGGCCTGATTGTCGCCACGCAGATTCCCGGGCTGATTGGCATGAGCCACAACTTCAAGCCTGATCTACAGCTTATAGTGAACGCTATTCTTTCGACGCTGGTGGGCATTACCTTCGCGGTGGTGATCACGGCGCTGATCCGCAACAAGCGCCCGTCGTGGACCGCCAAACGCGCGGTGCGCAAAGGTATCCGCGAGCTGCTACAGTTTACCGCCACGGTGCGGCTCAACAGCGTCACGCTGACCGCGCGTCAGCAGTTTGTTTCGCGCACGCTGGATAAGGTCAACATTATTCTGCCGCGTAAGCGTGTTGATCCGGTGCCGGAGTTGGTCTCCGGCGGCAATCTGATTGCCGAAGCCTGGCTGGGCGCAAACTGCTACGACTATTACACGCGTCATCGTGAGCTGCTGCTGGCGCATCACATCGAAAGCGCGGCGATGTTCCATGAGCTGAGCCAGTTTCTTAAGCGTCGGTTAAAATCGCTGCAAACCGCGCCGCAGCCGGAATTGTTAGCGGAATTGAATACGTTGTTGTTGCGGCTGGAAGCGGCAGCGTTGCAGGAGAACACGCTGTTTGCGCCAATGTTCCACCTGTTCAATATTCGCTTATCGTTGTTTCCTGCAGCGCGCTGGCCGGAAAACCATTACAGTGCTGAGCAGCATGTTTAAAACGGAGTTAAGCAGATGAAAATGATCGGTTTGATTGGCGGAATGAGCTGGGAATCCACCGCGCTCTATTACCGTATTATCAATGAGCAGGTGAAGCAGCAGCTGGGCGGTTTGCACTCCGCGCGCAGCCTGATGTACAGCGTCGATTTCCACGAAATTGAAAAGCTACAGGCCGCTGGCGAGTGGCAAAAAGCCGGCGAGATCCTGGCAGAAGCGGCGCTCAGTCTGGAAAAGGGCGGCGCGGATTTTATTGTGCTCTGTACCAACACCATGCACAAAGTCGCGCAGCAGATCACTGATGCGGTCCGCATTCCGCTGCTGCATATCGCCGATGCCACCGCGCAGCGCATTCGTCAGGCGGGCGTAAAAAAAGTCGGCTTGCTAGCAACGGCGTTCACCATGGAACAGGAATTCTACAAAGGCCGACTTAATCAGTCGGAGATCGACGTTTTGGTTCCCGATGCAGCCGGTCGTAAAGTGGTGCACGACATCATTTATCAGGAACTCTGTCTTGGCGTGATCCGCGATGAATCTCGCGCGCAATACCGCAAGATTATTGCTGAGCTGGTGGAGCAGGGCGCAGAGGCGATCATTCTCGGCTGCACCGAAATCACCTTGCTGGTAAAAGCGGAAGATGCCAGCGTGCCGCTGTTCGATACCACCTTGATTCACGCAGAAGACGCCGTAAAACTCGCACTCGGGTAATTACGACCAGGTGCGCAAATTCGCGCACCTAAACTTATTTATGAGGTGCGCTTTAACTTGCGCGCCAACACCTGCAACTGCTGCGCAATCTCCGCCACATCCACCTCATCTTGCTGCGGCGTCGCGGTGGTTTCCCGCAACACTAACTCGGTTTCCAGCGTCTCCTCTGCCATATCGCCACCTTCCAGCTGCGCCAGCAAGCGATCAACGCTTACCGCGCCCAACTGCTGCAAATCCTGACGCACGGTGGTTAATGGCGGCTGATACCACGCGCTTTCCGCGGTATCGTCGTAGCCAATCAGCGAAATCTCCGCCGGGATCTTCACGCCGTGCTGATGCAGCGCGCGCATCGCGCCGAGCGCCATTTGATCGTTAGCCACCAGTAGCGCTTGCGGCAGAGTGTTGGGCAACCGCGCCAGCAGCGCCTGATAACCCGATGCCGCGCTCCAGTCACCGCTCAGCACGCAGAATGGCCTGAGCTGGTGCGCCGCCAGCGCCTGTTGCCACGCGGCGAAACGCGCGCGCGCCGAGGCAGAACTTGCCGGGCCGTTTAACACGCCAATCTGGCGATGGCCGAGCGCCACCAGATGATCGACCGCCTGCTGCGCACCGGATTCGCTCTGATACTGGCACTGCGCCACTTCAGCGCTGCGCTCCACATCAAGAAACAGCACCGGCTTGTTGTCGCACTGTTGCTGAATCTGCGCAGCCTGCGCCGCATCGAGCGGCAGGTTGATTAGTAGCGCATCCACGCGCTGCGCCAGCAGTTCATTCACTGTATCCTGCGGCGCATTATCGGGATTCGCCATGGCGATCACCAGATGATAACCCTGCGCCGCCGCCCGTTGCTGAATCGCCGAAGCGATCTGCGCGGGCGCCATCAAGGCTAAATCGCTGGTGGCGAGACCCAGCGTGCGGGTGTTTTTGCCCGCCAGCTGCTGCGCCACGCGATTCGGCACATAGTTGAGCTGCTGCATCGCGGCTTCTACTTTGGCGCGGGTGCGCGGCGAAACCTGCTCGGAATGGTTGAGGACGCGGGAAACGGTTTGATAAGAAACCCCAGCCAGATGAGCAACATCGTCGAGGGTTACGGAGCGCGCAGTCATGAATCTCTCCTGAAGATTAAGCTGCGAGTGTAGCAAATTTTTCCCTGCCGACACGCACTTAAGCCGCTACACTGCCAAAGGTAAAAAGAGGAGAACCGGATGCAGCTCAATAACCATCAGATTCAGGATATCAACACCCTGGCGGCCTGGCTGGCGCTGGATCAGATGCCACAAGATGGCACGCTCGACATCGATTTAGCCATTCTCGCTGGTCACGCGGTCCTGCCGAACGTGGAAGCGGTGATTGCCGTGGCGAAAAAGTATCAGCTGCCGTTATTGATCAGCGGCGGCACCGGTCACTCAACCTCGCTGCTGGTGGAGATGCTTGCCGCACATCCGCTGTATCGCCAAATCGACAGCAAAGGCAAAAGCGAAGCCGAGTTGCTGGGCGATGTCGCCCGCGTATTTGCCGCGCTGCCGGACGATTTGCTACTGCTGGAAACCGCCTCACGCAACTGCGGGGAAAACGCCGCCTTCAGCCAAAAGCTGCTGGATGAGCACAGCTGGCAGCCGCAGCGCGTGCTGCTGGTGCAGGATCCGCTGATGCAGCGTCGCACCTGGGAAACCTTCCGCTATCAATGGCGCGATCGTGCGGATGCACCGGAATTTATCAGCTGGCCGGTATTTGTGCCGCAGGTGATGATGGACGCGGGCATGCTGCGCATCATCGGCGCGCCGCCGCAAGGATTGTGGTCGATGGAGCGTTTTCTGTCGCTGCTGATGGGTGAAATCCAGCGCCTGCGCGATGATGAAAACGGCTACGGGCCGCGCGGAAAAGGTTTTCTTGGCCACGTCGAGGTGCCAGAAGCGGTGGAAGCCGGTTGGCAACGCCTGAAGCAGTTGCCCGGCGTGCAGTCACGGTTGTGATGTTTCGGTCGCCATGAATGGCGACCAACGTTATCGGTTCTGCACATACACCTGCAAATTGACATACACCGCGTTCAGCAACGGCGTCACTACGCCGCTGCGTGCGCCGCGCACCAGCAGATCGCCAATCACCTGATCGGCCTCAATCTCAAAGCCCTGGGTTAAATCGCGGTACATTGACGAGGTCATCGCCGCTTGAGGATTGTTCAGCGTCTCATAAATCTTCGCCGTCACCGCCGGACGCTGCTGATAACCTTCCGCACTCAGCACCGCCAACACTTCGCCAAAAACGCCTTGCAGCAGCGCTTCGCCACCTTGTGACGTCAGCACCTGTTGCGTATTGCCACGCGCGATACAACACACCGCACCCAGCGTGCTGAGCAGCAACCATTTTTCCCACAGCTCGCTGATGATGTTGTCGGCAAACACCGTATCAAACTGCGCCACGCGCAGCGCTTCATCCACGCGCTGCAAACGCGCATCGTTGTGACCGTCCAGCGCGCCGTAATAGAGAATATGCAGCGGTGTCATCTGCATCACTTCGCCATTTTCTCCCAGCGTGGCGTTGATTTTGCACAAGCCGCCAATCACCTTGTCGCCAAAACGCGCGCGCAGCGTATCGAAATGCCGCATGCCGTTGAGGATCGGCATGATCAGCGTGTCCGGACCGACGGCGGGCGCGATGTCATTCATCGCCTGATCCAGCGCGAAGCTTTTCACCGTCAAAATAATCAGATCGTAATGGCCATCAAGCGAACCGGCCTGCGCCAGCTGCGGCTGAATCACTTCGCTGCCGCCGGGCGTTTTCAGCACCAGACCGGTTTGCTGCAACTGTTGAAAACGGCGCTCGCGCACCAGAAAAGTCACATCACGTCCTGCTTGCGCCAGACGCGCACCAAAATAGCCGCCGGTGGCGCCGGCGCCGACTACCAGAATACGCATGGTCAATTTTCCCGTTGAGAGTGAAAGTCTTACCTTAAAGTGACCGGCGACGGCTTTCCAGCCCGTAAATGCTGAATCACCTACAAGATTTTAACGATGTTTAAAAAAGGCTCAAACTGTTCGTATTTACTCGTACAATAGGTTTAGGCTGTTGCGCAGCGGCGGGCAATGGTGCGCGCCGCAGAACGAGTCGAATGACTAAGGACGCATCATGCCCCGAACCCTCCCCATCGAACGTTATCGCAACATCGGCATCTCCGCGCACATCGATGCCGGTAAAACCACCACCACCGAGCGCATCCTGTTTTACACCGGAATGAGCCATAAGTTAGGTGAAGTGCACGATGGCGCGGCAACCACTGACTGGATGGCGCAGGAGCAGGAGCGTGGAATCACCATTACTTCGGCGGCGGTGAGCTGCTTCTGGCCGGGCATGGACGGCAGCTTTACGCCGCACCGTATCAACATCATCGATACGCCCGGACACGTCGATTTCACCATTGAAGTTGAGCGCTCAATGCGCGTACTCGATGGCGCGGTGATGGTGTATGACGCGGTTGGCGGCGTGCAGCCGCAGTCTGAAACCGTGTGGCGCCAGGCCAACAAATATCATGTGCCGCGCATCGCCTTCGTCAATAAAATGGACCGTCAAGGCGCGGACTTCTTCCGCGTGGTGCAGATGATGAAAGATCGCCTGCACGCCAATCCGGTGCCGATTGTCATTCCCATCGGCGCGGAAGAGCACTTTAGCGGCGTGGTCGATCTCAACAAAATGCGCGCTATTTACTGGGACGACGCCAGCCAGGGCATGAGTTTCAGCTATGCGCCGATTCCTGCTGAGTTGCAGGCACTTGCTGCTGAGTGGCGCGAGAACATGGTGGCAGCGGCGGCAGAAGCCAGCGAAGCACTGATGGATCGCTATCTGGAGCAGGGCGATCTCAGTGAAGAGGAGGTGGTTGCCGGATTGCGTCAGCGCACCTTGCTCGGTGAAATCCAGCCGATGCTGTGCGGCAGCGCGTTCAAAAACAAAGGCGTGCAGCGCATGCTCGACGCGGTGATTGAGCTGATGCCTTCGCCGCTCGACGTACCGGCGGTGAACGGCGTCAACGAGCAGGGCGAACACGATGAACGTCATGCGGATGACAGCGAACCGTTCTCGGCGCTGGCGTTCAAGCTGATGAGCGATCCTTACGTGGGCCAGCTGACTTTTGTGCGCGTCTATTCCGGCGTGCTGCGTAAAGGCGACAGCGTGTGGAACGCGGTGAAAGGACGCAAAGAGCGTATCGGTCGCATCGTCCAGATGCAGGCCAATGACCGCATTGAGATCGAAGAGATTCGTGCCGGCGATATCGCCGCCTGCGTGGGTTTGAAAGAGGTCACCACCGGCGAAACGCTGTGCGATCCCCATGCGGTGATCACGCTGGAGCGCATGGAGTTTCCCGATCCGGTGATTTCGCTGTCAATTGAGCCGAAAACCAAGAGCGATCAGGAGAAAATGGGCCTGGCGCTGCAGCGGCTGGCGGCCGAAGATCCGTCGTTCCGTCTGCACACCGATGAGGAATCGGGCCAGACGATTATTTCCGGCATGGGCGAGCTGCATCTGGAGATTATCGTGGATCGCATGAAGCGCGAGTTTGGCGTGGAAGCCAACATCGGTCGGCCGCAGGTTACCTATCGCGAAACCATTCGCAAAACGGTGCGTGAAGTGGAAGGTAAGTTTGTGCGCCAGTCGGGCGGTAAAGGTCAGTACGGCCATGTGGTGCTGACGCTGGAACCGCAGCAGGCGGGGGCCGGATTTGCCTTTGAAGACGCCACCAAAGGCGGCGTAGTACCGCGCGAGTTCATTCCTTCGGTGGAGAAGGGGATTCGTGAAGCGCTGAACAGCGGCGTGCTGGCTGGTTATCCGGTGGTGGACATCAAAGCCACGCTGACGTTTGGTTCGTACCACGATGTCGATTCATCGGAGATGGCATTCCGTATGGCGGCGATCTTTGGCTTTAAAGCCGCCGCGAAACTGGCCGATCCGGTGATCCTCGAACCGCTGATGCAGGTGGAAGTGGAAACGCCGGAAGAGTATGCCGGTGGCGTGATGGGCGATTTGTCGGCGCGGCGCGGTACGCTGCAAGGCATGGATGAAAGCTTTGGTGCACGCATTATTCGCGCCGAAGTGCCGCTGTCCGAGATGTTTGGCTACGCCACCACGCTACGATCGATGTCGCAAGGCCGCGCCACTTACAGCATGGAGTTTGCGCACTATGCGGAAGCACCCCGCAACGTGGCTGAGAGCATCATTGCCGCGCGCGCCTAAGCTTTAGTATGAAATCAGACCGGGCACAGAGGTAACACTTTGTACCCGGCCTACTTTTAAATCGACCTGTCGACCGCGTGAGTCATTTAGCACCAAAAATGGACAGTTAATTTCCGCCAGGAAGCCGATAGTATTCGCAGAATTAGGGATATTTATCGGAAATTAATCATGGATGTCATTTATCTGGATCAGTCTTGCTACCACCAGCAGGGCTTAATTGCACTGCTGGAACATTCAAATATCACGTGCTGTAATACGCTTCGAGAAATGAAGGCGCTGATGTGTGACAGGGAAAAAACCGCCACTCTTTCGCCAATCATTATTTTTGATCTGCCAGAAAACTTCCGCGCGGCGCTGGCTCAGATAGATTATCTGACCAGACTAAAAATCACCTTGAACGCGACGCTGATTTTCTTTTCAGATTCAGTGAAAAACAAGATTAACTATAGCAGCCATGCCATCGCAGCCGATTGTTTTATCGATAAAAAATCTTCAACCGGTACCATTAGTACTAAGTTGGCAATGATGCTGTGCCAGCATAAGAGCGACCAGCTAATGACGGCTCCCGGATTAAATAATCATTTAACCAGGAAGGAGTTTAACTTTCTGCGATGCTTATTCACTTACGAATCGATTGAAGATGTGGCGAAAATAACCGGGATAAATAAAAAAACGCTCTATAGCCATCAGAATAAAATCGTAAAAAAACTCAATCTGAAAAACAGCCTGCATCTCTATCAGCGTTTCACCAATAATTTTTAAATCACAAATCTAATGCATAATACCGATAATTTGATAGCTGCGTCTAATCATCGCACATTCCGTAGCGGCGCGATTTATCGCGCAATAAATTGCGCCGCTACAGTGTGTGCGCTCGGTAATTACAGTTTTTATGACATTACCGCCCGCGCCATTATTGCGTCGTCGGGGTATAAATAATTCTCAACGTCCCCTGATAACGCCCCGCTGTTTTTGACGATAACGTGAAGGCGGGTGTAACAAGCTGCATCGGCGCAGGAACGCACAGCACTGAATTGCTCTGTCCCGGTAACACAACCCGTCGCAACACACCTCTGTTGGTGCCACTCCAGATAATCTCACTGCCGTTCTCAACCACCTGACGCGCTTTGGTCAGCGGGTTGATTACTTCAATCGCATAATCGAGGCGATTTTGCGCCAGAGTTTTATCCGCGCCTGTGCGATATAGCGAAAACAACCCCGTTCCCCGGCCGGGCGCGGCTGCACCTTCGTCCTGAAACAACAGGCTAACCCGGTTGCTGTCAGAATTATTGCCGTCGTACAGGCACATATCCAGCGAACGGCTGCCGCTAACGGTGGTAGTGGCGCGCGCTCCGGGGAAGGTTTTTAAACCGAGATCCACAGTGGCGGCTGCATTGCCAAACTCCGGCAGATAGATCTGCTGGTTGCCGTAATCTGTCACCTTAAAGGTCATGTTGGCGATCCAGTCACCCATTTTCGTCACATTGGTACAACCCACGTTTACGTTTTGCGAATTTCCGGTGCAGGACGTCACTGGCCACTGCATCAGCGACATTTTCAGCGTCGCGCTCCAGGTGCCCGCCGATGGGAATTTACTCAGCTCGGAAGAGGGAAGATAAGCCGAATAATCGGTGCCATCGCCACGTGGCGTGACGGCCCCGCCAAAGGCATTCATCGGAACCAGATTGGTCGCCACCACCACATTATTCAGCGAGCGTCTTTTGGTGAGATAGACATTCAGTACCAACGTCTGTTTGGTGCTGCTTTCGGTAAACAACAGCGGCACGGGATAGGGTGACGGCGACGCTTCCAGCCAGACAGGTAATGTCAGGCAGGCACCATATTGATTGCTGGTGCGCGACTGGCAAACCAGCGTATTGCGGCCCCATTTTGGTGCGTCATTGGTATCGTAACCGCCATTTTCATTGGTCCAGATCGGCAATTGCGCCGGTACTGACATGCGGTCAAAGGTTACGGCAACGCTGGTATTGCGCCCTGAAGGCGTGAGCATGGCGGCCTGCACCTGCATGCCCGCGATGAGGGCCAACAGCGTCAGCGCGCGAATAACTCTACTTTTCATTTAAAATCCCTATTATTGTTCCGGCGAAGACGACGTGGTACGTGCCAGCGGAACCTCATCCGCCTGGCGGGTGACAATCAGCATTTTTGCTCGTTGCTGCACATCCTGCGGCACTGAAGCCAGCTCGATGGGTTTGCAGTCGCTGTCGCCGACATAACGCACTACGTCATGGGTGCTTTTCACCTTCATTTCACAGCGGTACATCTGCATGCCGCGCACCATGTACAGATTTTTTATGCGGTGATCGGTCTCAGCGCTGAATCCGCCCTGGCCTAAACCGGACCAGCTGGCGACATTCAGCGGCGTGGCGCCTTCCAGTGGACGCTGTTGATTGATCATCAGCCTGCCAAGCCAGGTGTAGCGCGAAACAATATTCACTTTGCTCACCAGCATGCGGCCCGGCGCGATAAACAGCGTGCGTCGTCCGGCACCCTGGGTGATTTCACTGCGCATGCCGTCGGTGGATTCGATGGAATCGTTGATGCTGATCGCGCTCTGGGTGTGAGCCGGTACGCTGAATAACGTGCGGCCGGTGCCGTGCAGGCTGGCGCTGCCCGCACCATCAACGGAGACATCCACCCTCGTGTCGCGGCTTTCATCGCTGCTTGCCACATGTACGCCCACCGCCGCCCCGGGCAGGCCGTTGCCCCATTTGCCCCAATAGAGGCCGGAACGCGCTACCGCCAATGAGGAGTTGTAGCTGCCGCTGCTGCTGAAGCGCTGAGCGGATGAACCGGACGACGCAGAGCTGAATGCCAGGCTGCCGCTGCCGTATTCGCCCGCAGTTTTGCCGTAAACGGAAGCATTCAAAGTATTTTCCTGATTACCGTTAAGGTTCACGCCGATCTCCTGCTGATTCTGCGCATCGAAATACCAGTTTTGCGCCACGTTATAGCCAATCTGATCCTTGTTGTTGCGATCGGTTTGGTAGGTCATGCCGAGCGAACTGTAGCTCGAACGTGAATTGATGGTTGGCGTGCTGACGCGCGAGAGTGAGACGGAGAGGAAGCCACCGTTGTCGCGCTGAGTTCCGCTGCTGCTGGTGCGGGTAAAGAGATTGGCGCTGGTATTAATATTGAGTCCGTTGACACTGAAGCCGCGCCCCAGGCCAGCCTGCCAGGTGGTGGTCTGCGTTTTACTGTAGATGTTGCGGCGCGCCCACTGCGGCACGATGCCGTTATCATCCCACTGCACCGGAAGTACATTGCGGCCCTCGTTCTTGCTGGCGCTGTAACCGGCATTCAGATACCAGCTTTTCACCGGCACGCTGAACATCAGGCTGCTGCTCTGGTAACACCCGCTAAAACCGTATTGCCCACCGTTGTTGCTGTAGCAATCCTGCGCATACAGGGCGCTGCGGTAGAAACTGAGGGAGAATCCGTCGTTATAAGCGACCTGCTGGATATTGCCGCGCGAACCTTCGCTGCCTTTCAGGTAGCTAAAGCGGGTGGTGAGGATGCCGTCGAGCAGGGGATTATCAAATCCGTGGCTCCAGTCGAGTGCGCTTTCAATAAAGCGGTTGCGGTTGGTCACGGCGACACCGCCGGTCAGCGCAGCGTCTTGCATCACAGGCACTTTGATGCCCGCCTGCATCACACGGCGATCGGCACCCGATTGCGATGCAGCGCCGTTGCCCTGCATCTCGCGATCGGGAATGGAGCCGCCTTGCACAAACCATTCAATGTTCTGGCTGGTGGCATTACCGGTGCGGCTGAAAGGAACCTGTTGGGTACGCGACAACTGATTATCTTCATAGATACGTAGCGTCACGCTATAGCTACCATTGGGAAAGGCGCTGGTATCAAGATTTTGCGTGCCGGCATTGAGGTAAAAGGTGCCAAGCAGTTGCTGCCCGCGATAAGCATCAATACGCGACGGGCGCGTAATAAAGACAGTGACCGGCGTGCCTTGCGCCGCCTGTGCGCGGTTCATCCAGGCGAGCGTCGATCCCACGCGCGCCCCTTCGATGGTGCTGAGCGGCAGCTGGCTTAAGGTAATGTTGCCGCCGGCGTTGCTGAAGATATCGCGCGAATCCATGCGTCCGGCCTGCACATAATAGCGTTTGCCGAGATCGCGGCGCAGAAACACGTTGTTAAAACGCACTTCCTGATGACTTTGCTGCCGGTATTTTTGCGCCAGATAGTCCCAGTCAATTCCGGCATAGCTGTTTTCAGTGAATCCTAGCGCGCCCGCCCCCTGCAGCGATAACGTCTGGTCATCGCGGTTGGTGACGAAGTTAATATTCTGCTGATGAATAAACGCCGCTTCCGTTTCGGCGGTCTGCTGGTAATAGGGCGATGAGTTGTCAGCCGCAAGCGGCACAAATTCCGAGCCGAGAAACAGCGCCACTTTGGCATTATTTTCGTCATAGATCAGCGCGAGGGAATCGGTCTCCAGATAGTCACAGCCCGCTGCGCCGCCGTTGCTGCTGCATGCCTTATTACCGTTGCGTGCCAAAGGTTCACTGATGAGATGGTTTAAGCGCTTTTCCTGCTGCGGATCCTTTTGATAATGCTGCATCACCGCCCGTGCAACCTGATGCGGTTTCAAGAACCTGACGCTATCCAGCGAAACAGAAGCTTCAAACAAGCCAAGCGATTGCCCGTAAACAAAAAGGTTGACCCACAGCGTCTGGCCGGTAACCAGCGATTCAAAACCAGGCGGAACCTGCGTGGCAGCACGAGGAGCAAGAGAAGGGATCAGGGTAATGAAAGAGGCTATTAAAGCGACGTGAATATTGACCTTCATTACAGCATCCTGCTGAAAAAGAATAATAAGGGGGCCGAGCGGCCCCCGAAATAATTGATCAGTCAATGCCGACAAATTAGCTCTGCGTGGTGGCCTGCGTAATTAACAGGCTCACAACGCCGGAATAGGTGCCGGTTGCCAGCACGCCCGGCGTGGTCTGCGAAATTTTCAGTGGCAATACTGACGAACCGTTTGCGGTGCCCGCCGGGAACAGCGAGGCGTAAGTCAGGGCCGTGTTCGTGGTGGTGATCGGTTTTAAATCCGCACCCAGCGTGACGGTCAAAGGTACCGCTGTACCGGTAACGGTATTGTTAAGCTGAGCGGCACTCACCAGCGCAACGTTGATATTGGCAGTTTGCGAGTTCGACCAGATTTTGGTGTCCAGAGAATAGGTAGATAAACCACGGCCCGGAATATATTGCATATTAATGGTGCCGGGTAATGCGGTTCCGTCCGCCTGCGTCATATCCACCGTCGAATCAACATTCGCATTCACCGTAATATCTTTCTGCACCGCCTGTGCATTAAATACAGCCGTTAACGCAGCAGCGATGACTAGTGGTTTGATTAATTTTTGCATTTGTAGCTCCGTGAAAATCCTTGTACTGGCCGTAAATGACCGTCTCATGGGTAATGAACTGCTTTATAACAAACAGGTTGTTATTCCTTTAATACGTGTTGATCAGTGTCCTATAACGTACTCGGCGATATTCCGCGTATTGAGATCAACATGTTTTATTCTGACTTCCTGAGCAGCGGCTAATTCTGCCGAACTCCAGGCTTTAAAACGCAATGTCTCATCCGGATAAACCGTGGCGTGTTCTTTTTTCCACTGACAGCTGCTGCTGCTATGTTGTTTTGAGCAAACCGCGACCTCACGAATCACTACGCGAACCGTGCCAGCGTTTTTGACTTCGCCTGATGCTGATTGCGTGAGCGATAATCTGGCATTACGCGGCGGAATATGTACCAGCACGCCCCAGACTAAATTGATGCCGACCTGGTTGCTGATGTTATTATTCTGCGGCGATTTATCTTTCAATTCATCCGGGGCAGCCACGGCCTCGAAGTAAACGCGCCAGGCAGTCTCTTTTTCTGGCGGTTGTAATGAAATCAGCCGAATAATGCGTTGTGAACCGGAAGCCAGCGCGAATTTATCCGGAGTGGCGATAAGCGATGGCGAAACGGCATCTTCAACCAATATTTCTTTTTCAAACGGTGTTGCAGGGCGCTCAATTCGCTTGATGCTGACGCGAATAAACTGCGCTTCACCGCTTTGCGATAATGTCTGCACCTGTGCCGCACCCTGATTATTTAGGGTGGCTTCCATCGGATAGACACTCATATTCGCCCATGCCACTGGCATGGAAATAAAACCCATTATAATCAGTGTGTAAGCGAGTTTTTTCACCAGGGTGTTATGGCTTAAAATAGCCATTGAAAGGCCGTGACGCAGTGTCTTATGCGGTGAGTCTTCCATGATATATCCTTATAAATTCCATCAAAAATCTGTCGGATATTCCCTGTATGAATCGGCTTAGCTATAAACCAGTCT
The DNA here is from genome assembly GCF_005281435.1 of Pantoea sp. SO10. Lineage (NCBI taxonomy): Bacteria > Pseudomonadati > Pseudomonadota > Gammaproteobacteria > Enterobacterales > Erwiniaceae > Pantoea > Pantoea sp. SO10. Next base: position 328,445 of record NZ_CP040096.1, on the reverse strand, counting down.
CACTTAACCAAGTGGAATAACCGTGCGTTAAGAAAGTTCTCATAGGGGCTTTGTTAAGTCACTGTCCATTTTTGTGGTTAATTTTTTTAAGCCGTGCTACAAAGGGAATACTTGAGGAAATATCGCGACCTAACTTAATGAAATAATTGTAAAAACAAAGATCAATTTTCAGGCTTAGAAATGGGCATGTCAGCTCAGAATAAATCAAGCTTTACATAAAATAGTCCATTGATGGTAAGATCGTGCCCAGAAGGGCAAAAAGACCCATGTTAATCTTAAAATATTAACCTCAGAAATAATACCTCCATAAAGCATCATCAACCGCCTCTCAACAGGATTTAAATAAATCCAGGAGCATGAGAGTGATTTTCTAAAAATTTTATAATTGATAACCAGGCACACCACACAGCAATATGAAAAGCAAACAGCAACTCACAGCATTAATTCACCAACGCGCAGCCGAGATTAAGTCAAATGACAACATCTCATTAGTTATGCAGAAGCATTACAAACTGTTGTTCAGATTGTATCTGACTAAGCCGCTCTATTTTAAAGTCATTTTCAAAGCTAATCGCTTTATTATTGGCTCGGCCATCATGGCGTACGCCTTCACCTCAGCAAACCCAACGCTGCGTGATGTAAAAGACTTTTGTAAAAAAACCGGTCTGATTAGCGACAACACTATTGATTCCTTTCTGCTCTTTATTCGGGTCGGTGGGCGTATGGAAGTTAAAAAGGACGCGCAGGATAAACGAAAGTTAACCTACACGGTGACCCGCAAAGCGCTGGATGAAACGCGGGCTTTAATTAATACCATGATGATTCCTTACGGTATGTTGTACGACGATTTCGATGTTTCGGCTTGCCTGAAAATGGAAAACTTTCATGCCGAATACTTCAAAAATTACGCTGAAATCACGCTCAAGCATGTTTACTTGTTCGATATGGTGCCAGAGAGTAAAGCCTTCATTTTCAGGGATGCCGGGCACATGCTGTTGATGGATCTGTACATCGAGAGTCTGCAACAAAAAACCACTGTTATTGAGTACAACTATCTGAAAGCGTCAGTGAAATGTGGGGTTTCGCGTTCGCACATTAAACGCTGCCTGCAGGACGCTGAAGCAGCCGGGTTGCTGACGCTGAATAAAACCAGTAATACGCTCATTTTGCATCTCTCCTTTATGCAGATGGCGCTGGATTATTTTGCGGTCTATATGGCGATGGTCGAGTACGGGTTGCGCGGTTTAACTGGCGTGCCTCAGCTACCGGCGAGCCTGTCACGATAATCTGCTTTTTCGCTGACTGGTGAATTGCCAAATCCAACAAATCGATTGCCACTATTGTCGTTTTACATTTATTTGTCCGGGTTTTAATAATTCAGCGGGAATTAATACAGGCCAGATTAAGGCCTTACATAATATTTACCTGCAATTACCAAGGACACTATGAAATTCACTTCAATAGCTTTGGCATTAGGTTTTAGCCTCCTGGGAAGCACGATTAACGCGGTAGCCGCCGACCAACCGGTAAGCGGCGGCAGCCTGACGGTCGGTGTTGAAACCGAGCCGACCACTTTTAACCCGCAGCTTAACGGTCAGGACAAAGCGGAAATCACGCTGCGTAACTTCTGGGAATCACTGCTGGCGCGCCGCCCGGATGGCAGCTTTGTGCCGTGGCTGGCGCAGAGTTATGAAGCCAGCCAGGATGGTAAAGTGATCCGCTTTAATCTGCGTCAGGACGTCACCTTCTCTAACGGCGAGAAGTTTGATGCCAACGCGGTGGCTGATAACTTCCGTCAAACTCAGGTCGCGCAATACTGCGCCGGCACCAGTTTGTGCCTGATGGGTTCGCATATTGAGAAGATTGAAACGCCGGACGATCACACGGTGGTGATCACCCTGAAAGAGGTCTACTCACCGTTTCTGTCCTTCGCTGCGGGCTTACAGATTCTGGCGCCGGCCAGCTGGAAATCTCCACAGCTGAAATCGGGCGGCAAAGATCTGGCGGGCACCGGGCCGTTTATTCTCGAAAGCTATGAGAAAGGCCAGCAGGTGACCTACGTTAAAAACCCGAAATACAACTGGGCGCCGGCCACCGCGCAGCATCAGGGACCAGCGTATCTTGATCGCGTGACCTATCGCTTCCTGCCGGAATCATCGGTGCGCACTGGCGCGCTGCTGTCTGGTCAGGTTGATGCTATTGAAGGCATTTCCGGTAACGATGCCGGTGAATTCAAAGACAATCCCGACTTTACCTATCAGCATGCGCTGAACACCGGTACGCCATATTCCCTGTTCCTCAACGTGGAATATGGCCCGACGCAGGATGTGAAAGTGCGCCAGGCGTTGTTGCAAGGTCTGGATATCGATCCGCTGCTGAAGTCGGTGTATCGCGGCGAACGCACCCGCGCGTGGGGCATTACTTCGCCCATCGATCCGCTTTACAACAAAGAGCTGGAGGGCAAATACGGCAACAATCCGGATGCGGCCAACACGCTGCTGGATGAAGCAGGCTGGAAAATCCGCGATGGCGAAGGCTTCCGCACCAAAGATGGCCAGCGTCTGCGCATTGAGCTGATTCAGGCACAGGCAACGGTGCGCGACCAGCGCGATGTGCTGCTGCAGGCGATTCAGGCGCAGGCGCGTCAGCGTCTTGGCGTGGATCTCAAGCTGAACTACGTTGATTCTGGTACTTATGCTGATGTGCGTAAAAGCGGCAAGTTTGGCACCATCGCCAACTCCAACACGCCAACCGATGGCGTGGATATCGAAAACCACTATCGTCCGATCGCTCAGGGCGGCGCAATTAACTACAGCCGCGTCAACGATGAGAAGATCAATGGCTTGCTGGATAAAGCCGCCAGCACGCTGGATCTTAAGCAGCGCCGCGATTTCTACAGCCAACTGCAGCAGGTCGCGCTACCGCAGCTGGCGCTGGCAGTGCCGCTCTACGAACCGGAAGATCAGTTAGCCACCGCCAGCTACGTGCACGGCTACGGTTTCCGCAGCTATAAGCAGATGCCAGAAAGCGTTTACGATGTGTGGGTAACTAAACCGTAATATCGCCCGTTCCGGCTCCGCCTTTCGCCCGCGTCCTGCGGGCTCTCCTGGCTTCCTCGCTTCGTTCAGCGCTGCGGATTGCCTGCCCAAAAGTGGCCCCGGCCTGCTTAAACTTCTGTGCGTGTTTTTGAAAAGGGCACATTTGCTAAAGGCGCTGGCGCGTCTGCTGCGGCAAAAGGGCTATCCGCAGCGCTGAGGCTTTTACGTTGGGCCAGGAGCCTCACGCAGGGATGCGTGAGGCAGTTCGGGGCCGGCCAGGACGGCCGATCCGCGAACGGTCCGTTTGGCACAACGTTGAAGCCGAAGGTACCGCGTAAGCGGCGCGAGGACGGCCCGTGACGCAGCAGATGTGTCAGAGCCCGCTACCTGTTCAAAGCAAAATGCTTGCTTAACTGACAGTCATTACGCCATTAATTGCGACCCTACGAGGGTTTTATTTCCGTGGGCATTATTGCATCGCAATAAAATACCATTTCCCATATTCAACAAATCGATTGCCGTTATTCTCGGTTTACTTTAATCCGCCGGATTTTAATACTTTCGGCAGGATTGAATAAGGAAACGGTCACCATGAGTCAGCTAATTGAAGTTGCCAAGCCCGACGATGCGGAAGAAATATTTGCCCTGTTGCAACGCGCCTATGCTGCGCTGGTGGCACTGGATGTGCATTTCACCATTTCACAGGGCAACGTCGAGCAGGTGCGCCGCGTCATCGAGCAGGAAACCGTGCTGGTGCTGCGCAAATGGAAACGCGCGGTGGCGACCGTCACGGTGCGTTTTCCGTGGCAGCAGGATGAACATGCGCCTTCGTCGCTGCCGTTTATCCACTGGTTCGCCGTCGACCCTGATTACAAAGGGCAGGGCTACGGCCGCGACATCATCACCTACGCCGAAGAAACCCTGCTGAAAGAGACGCTGAAAGCGCCGGGCGTCTATCTCGCCACCGCCATCAAGCATCCATGGCTGAGCGAGCTCTATCTGCGTCGCGGTTATCAACCGTTCCATCACCGCACCAATCCATTAGGCGAAGCGCTGGTGTTTCTGAAAAAGGAATTCAACCCGCCAGCCGATCAACCCATCGCCAAAATCGCCTGAATAACTAAAAAAGCACCTGCAACCACCAAGGATCTTATGAAAGCGAATTCAATCACTCTCGCGCTGGGTGTGACCTGCCTGCTGGGAAGCGCATCTCTTTTTGCCGCTGAGCAACCGCGCAGCGGCGGCAGCTTAACCTTCGGCGTCGAAACTGAACCCGTGCCGTTTAACCCGCAGCTGAATGGGCAATCCAAAGCGGAAGTGACGCTGCGTAACGTGTGGGAATCGCTGCTGGCGCGTCGAACCGACGGCAGTTTCATACCCTGGCTGGCAGAAAGTTATGAGGTCAGTCCGGACGGCAAAGTGTATCGCTTTAGCCTGCGCCGCGACGTCACCTTTTCCAACGGCGAGAAGCTGGATGCCAATGCGGTGGCCGAGAATTTCCGCCATGTGCAGGATGCAAAGTATTGCGCCGGCAGCAGCATCTGCGCATTGGGCGCGAGAATTGCCAGCGTGGCGACGCCAGACGATCACACCGTCACCATCACACTGAAGCAGGGCTATTCGCCGTTCCTGTCGTTCGCCGCCAAATTGCAGATTCTGGCACCGGCCAGCTGGAACTCGCCGCAGCTGAAAGCCGGTGGCAAAGAGATTGCGGGCACCGGGCCGTTTATTATCGAGAGCTACGAAAAAGGCCAGCAGGTGACATTCGTACGCAACCCGCACTACAACTGGGCGCCCGCCACCGCTAAGCATCAAGGCCCGGCCTATCTGGAACGCGTGACCTATCGCTTCCTGCCGGAATCCTCGGTGCGTACCGGCGCGCTGCTGTCTGGGCAGCTGGACGCGATTGAAGGGATTTCCGGCAATGACGCCGGTGAATTCAAAGACAATCCCGACTTCACTTATCAGCACGCGCTGAATACCGGCACGCCGTATTCACTGTTCCTTAATGTGGAATACGGCCCGACGCAGGATGTGAACGTGCGTCAGGCGTTACTACAAGGGCTGGATATCGATCCGCTGCTGAAGTCGGTGTATCGCGGCGAACGCACTCGCGCGTGGGGGATTACTTCGCCGGTCGATCCGCTCTACAACAACGATCTCGAAGGTCAGTATGGTAACAATCCCGCTGCCGCCAACCAGCTGTTGGATGAAGCGGGCTGGCAAACGCGCGATAGCGACGGTTTCCGCACTAAAGACGGCCAGCGTCTGAGCATTGAAGTGATTCAGGCGCAGGCAACGGTGCGCGATCAGCGTGATGTGCTGCTGCAGGCGGTTCAGGCGCAGGCGCGCCAGCGTCTCGGCGTGGAGATCAAACTGCGCTACGTCGATTCTGGCACCTACACCGAGGTGCGCAACACCGGCCACTTCGGCTCGATTGCTAACTCGAATACCGAAACCGACGGCATCGATATCGAAAACCACTATCGACCGGTAAAAGCTGGCGGGCCGATTAACTACAGCCGCATCAACAGCCCGCAAATCAACGGCTGGCTCGATCAGGCGGCAGCGACGCTGGATATTAATCAGCGCCGTAAATTCTACAGCCAGCTGCAGCAATACGCGCTGCGACAGCAGGCGCTGGCGATCCCGCTGTATGAACCAGAAGACCAGATCGCCACCGCCAGCTACGTGCACGGTGCCGGTTTCCGCAGTTTTAAACAGATGCCGGAGAACGCGTACGACATCTGGCTCAGCGACCACTAACAGGAGGCGAAGATGAGTCTGGAAAGCATTGTCACCCGCACGCCACGCGCGCGTCGGCCATCGGTGTGGCGCAGCGACCTGACGCGCCGTATCGTCAGCCGCCTGCTGGGCGGCGTTCTGGTGCTGTGGGCGGCGGTTTCGCTGGCCTTTCTCGGCGTGCATCTGGCGCCGGGCGATATCGTCAGCCTGCTGATCGGTGAGCAGCTGCGTACGCCAGCCATTGAGGCGGCGATCCGCGCCGAATGGGGCCTGAACGAACCGCTGTGGTGGCAATATCTACACTATATGTGGCGCGTGCTGCACGGCGATTTTGGTCGTTCTTACATGCTCAACACTGAAGTCAGCCATCTGCTGGCCACGCAGCTGTGGCCCACCATCAAACTGACGCTGGCGGCGCTGCTGGTCAGCATTATTTTTGCGGTGGTGATTGCCGTCGGCACCGCGCATCGTCGCATTGGTCGCCGCGTGGCTAACGGTGTCGAGCTGCTGCTGGCCTCCACGCCCTCTTTCTGGATGGGCATCGTGCTGCTGTTTATTTTCAGCTTTACGCTGCGCTGGTTCCCGGTGGCGGGCGATCGCTCGCTATCGTCGCTGGTGCTACCGGCGCTTGCGCTCGGTCTGGCGCAGGGCGCGGTGATCGCTCAGCTGCTGCGCCGCGAGCTGGAGCGCGCGCTGGATGCGCCATTCACCCTGACGCTGCGCGCGTGGGGCGTGGGGGAAACCACTATTCGTCTGCGCCACGCGCTGCGTCATGCGGCGCTGCCTGCGGTCACGTTAACCGGCTGGCTGGTGGGCGGATTGCTGAGCGGCGCGGTGATTACTGAACAGGTATTTGGTCGTCCCGGCCTTGGCAAACTGACCGTCGATGCAGTGCTGGCGCAGGATCTACCCATGGTGCTGGCGGTAGCGATTCTCTCGGCGCTGATCTACGTGGTGATGAGCACCCTGGTTGACATCCTATCACTGTGGATTGATCCGCGTTTGCGCGGGGAGAGCAAATCATGATTGCCGTGCTGCAACGTCTCCCGGTTGCGCTGCCCGCCGCGGTATGGGCAGCGATTCTGTTTCTCATTGTATTGGCTATCGCGGTGATCGCGCCACAGTGGCTGGCGCACAGCGATCCGCTGCTGGCCGATCCGGTTAACGCGCAGCTGCCGCCGTCGGCGCAGCATTGGCTGGGCACCGATCAGCTGGGACGCGATCTGCTGACGCGTGTGATCTACGGCAGCCGCTATTCGCTGCTGATCAGCGTGGCGGCGATGGCGCTGGCGGTGGTGTTTGGCACCTTGCTGGGATTGGCGGCGGCGCTGGCGCGTGGCGTAGTTGATGAGCTGTTGAGCCGCACGGTGGATGTGATTTCCGCCTTTCCCGATCTGCTGCTAGCGCTGATGCTGATCGCCTTTACCGGGCCCGGCACTAACAACCTGATTATCGCGCTCGGCGTCGCATCGGTGCCGCGTTTTGCCCGCGTGGTGCGGGCACAAACCTACAGCGTGATGACCTCCGGCTATGTTGAGCAGGCGCGTACGTTTGGCCTGTCACGTTTCACGCTGATCACGCGCCACATTTTGCCGCACGCCATTGCGCAGGTGCCGGCGCTGGCCACGCTGGGGCTCGGCACCGCGATTATCGGTACCGCCGGACTGAGTTTCCTCGGCATGGGGCCGCAGCCACCGACCGCCGAATGGGGCCTGATGCTGGCGGAAGGACGCAATTATCTGCGTAACGCATGGTGGATCGCCGTGTGGCCGGGCGTTTTTATCACGCTGACGGTGATTGCGGTGAATACGCTGGGTCGTTACTGGCAGGCACGTTTTGAAGGACGATCCGCATGAGCCAGCCGTTTATTGATATCCAGAATCTCTCGATTCGTTTCGGGCCGCAGCAGGTGGTGAAAAACCTCAACCTGCAGGTCGCGGCGGGCGAATCCGTGGCGCTGGTCGGGGAATCCGGTTCCGGCAAAACCCTGACCGCGCGCAGCCTGCTTGGCCTGCTGCCGGAGGGCGCAGTGTTAACCGCCGACCGTTTCACCATTGACGGCCGCGATATGCGCCACGCCAGCCGCGGCGACTGGCGCGCGCTGCGCGGTCGCCGCATTGGCTATGTGTTGCAGGACGCGCTGGTGTCGCTCGATCCGCTACGCCGCATTGGTCAGCAGCTGAGTGATGCCCTAAGCGCCGCCGGTCATCGCGACAATTTGCAGGACACAAGCCTCGCACTGCTGAAGGCGGCGGGCATTCACGATGCCGAAAGCCGCCTCGAACGCTATCCGCATCAGCTCTCGGGCGGCCAGCGCCAGCGTGCGTTAATTGCTACCGCGCTGGCCGGTACGCCAACCTTATTGATCGCCGATGAACCGACCACCGCGCTGGATATGACGGTGCAGCGCCAGATTCTGCAACTGCTGGCGCAGCGCCGCCGCTACGGCCACGGCCTGCTGCTGATCAGCCACGATTTGGCGGTGGTGGCGGAACTGGCGGATCGCGTGCTGGTGATGCGCGATGGCGAAGTGGTGGAGCAGGGCAACAGCGGTCCGCTGCTCCATCGTCCGCAACACGCCTGGACGCAGCGCCTGCTGCGCGCGGTGCCAACGCCCGCCACGCGCGGTCTGCGCCTGAGCGCGGCTGAGCCGACGCCGCTGCCGCCGCGCCCGACACCCAGCAGCGCACCGTTGCTGGAAGGCATCGGCCTGCATAAAGCCTATGGCGATCGCCTGGTGCTCAACGACATCAACTTCACGCTGCACGCCGGAGAGACGCTTGGCGTGGTCGGCGAATCCGGCTCCGGCAAAACCTCGCTGGTGAAAGTGGTGATGGGCTTAACCGAACCGGACAGCGGCACGCTGCTGCTGGAAGGTGAGCGCTGGGATCGTCTGCCGGAGAAAGCGCGCCGCGCCCGGCGTGCGCGCTTGCAGCTGATCGCGCAGGATCCGTTCAGCTCATTCGACCCGCGCTACACGGTAGAGAAAATTATCGGCGAAAGCCTCGATAGTGCCGGAATTTACGGCGATGCGCGGCGTCAGCGCGTGCGTCAACTGCTCGATGAAGTGCAGCTCGGCGACCGCTTCCTGCAGCGCTACCCGCAACAGCTTTCCGGCGGTCAGCGCCAGCGCGTGGCGATTGCGCGCGCTTTTGCACCGAATCCGGCGCTGCTGGTGGCCGATGAACCGGTCAGCGCGCTCGATGTTTCGGTGCAGGCGCAGGTGCTGGATCTGTTGGCCGATATGCAGGCCGAACACGGCACCGCGCTGCTGTTTATCTCTCACGATCTCGGCGTGATCCAGCATCTGGCGGATCGCGTGCTGGTGATGCAGAACGGGCAAGTGGTGGAGAGCGGGGCGCTGCAGCAGGTGTTCGCCGCGCCGCAGCATCCGTGGACGCAAAAACTGTTACAGGCGCTGCCGGTCATTCCTGACTGGCAGCCCGCGAACGCATACTAAGGAGAGCAGAATGAGTCAGACACAACGCCAGCTGCGGCTGGGCGCGATTATTCAGGGCGTATCCGGCAACATGTCGGCATGGCGTCATCCCGATGCGGTGGCGGATGCCAGCATTAACATCGATTACGTGCTGGATCTGGCGCGAAAAGCTGAGCAGGCGAAGATCGATTTCCTGTTTGTCGCCGATGGCTTGTACATCACGCCGCAGTCGATTCCGCACTTCCTCAACCGTTTTGAGCCGATCACCTTGCTGTCGGCGCTGTCGCTGGTGACCCAAAAAATCGGTCTGGTCGCTACGCTTTCTACCTCCTACAGCGAGCCGTTTACCGTGGCGCGCCAGTTCGCCAGCCTCGATCATCTGAGCGGCGGTCGCGTCGGCTGGAACGTGGTGACGTCGCCGCTGGAAGGATCGGCGAAAAACTTCTCGCGCAGCACCCATCCAGAACACGACGAGCGTTACCGCGTTGCCAGCGAATATTTGCAGGTCGTGAAAGGGCTGTGGGATTCGTGGGAAGGCGATGCCTTTGTGCGCGACAAACAGAGCGGAGAATTCTTCGCCGCCGACAAGCTGCATACGCTAAATCATAAAGGACACTACTTCTCGGTGCAGGGACCGCTCAACGTCGGTCGCTCGCCGCAGGGCCGCCCGATTGTGTTCCAGGCAGGCGCGTCGGAAGCGGGCAAAGCCTTTGCCGCCGAAGCCGCCGATGCCATTTATACGCGCCAGGAAACGCTGGAGCAGGCGCGCGAGTTTCGTGAAGACGTGCGCCGCCGGCTGGCGGCACGCGGGCGCGATGCCGATGATATCCGTGTGTTCCAGGGCATCAGCGTGATTATTGGCGAAACGGAACAGGATGCCGAGCGCCGCTATCAGCAAACCGCCGAGCTGGTGACCATCGATAAAGCGCTGGAGTATCTTGGTCGCTACTTCGAGCATCACGATTTCAGCCAGTACGCGCTGGATGAAGCTTTCCCGGACATTGGCGAGCTGGGCAGCAACAGCTTCCGCAGCACCACCGACAAGATCAAACAGAACGCGCGCGAACGTGGCTTAACGCTGCGCCAGGCGGCGCTGGAAGAAGCGACGCCGCGTCCGAGTTTCCTGGGTACGGCGGAGCAGGTTGCCGAAGGGCTGGCAAACTGGTTCCTGCAGGGCGCAACCGACGGCTTTATCGTGCGTGGCGGTACGCCAACGGCGTTTGATGATTTTGTGGCGCAGGTCATTCCGCTGTTGCAGGCGCGGGGTATTTATCGCAAAGAGTATGAAGGCGAGACGCTGCGTGAAAATCTCGGGTTGGCCGAGCCGGAAAACCAGTTCGCCGTGCAGCGTAGTAGCCAGCAGGTGGCATGAAGATTAAAACAGCGCGATGAATCGCGCCGCTGCGAATAGATGCACATGTTCGTCGCGGCGCAATTTATTGCTCAGGGTTGAATATCACAGGCTCGTCACGCCCAGCGCGGCGGCGCGATCTTTCCACTCCCGCACTTCGTCATAAAACGCCCGATCGCTCACGCTGAATCCACTAATCAAACTCTCCGCTAACAGATCCTGATAACGCTTTTCGCTGGTCAGTTCGCTCAACGCACTGCGCAATTTCTCGAGGGTTGCTGCATCGGTTTTGGCTGACGTAATCAGCGGCAGCGCGGCGCACAGCGGTGTTTCGCCGATGATCTCCAGCCCCGCCAGCTCCTGCGGGAAATTGCGGCGCAGCAGCGCCCAGGTGATGCAATCAATCGCCGCGATATCCGCCTCGCCCGCGCGCAACGCCGCCAGCGACTGACGATGGCTGCCGCTGAAGCGGGTTGCGCTGAAGAATGTCCCGTTCTGCGCCAGCGGCGCAATCACGTAGCGCAGCGAGTTGAAACCGGAGTGGGAATCGTTGCTGTTGCACACCGCGCGCCGTCCGCGAAAGTCGCTTAGCGTCAGGTTCTCATCTGCGCTGCGCACTACCAGCCAGCTGCGATAGCGCTGGCCGTCGCAGCCCTGGGCGCTGGAGAGGAAGGTGCCAACCAGTTGCACATCGGGCAGCAGCTCCACCAACGGATAACCACAGGTTTGGCTCAGCAGCAGCCGGTCATCGCGCCAGTGCGGCAGTAAATCCTGCGGCCAGCTCACTTCAGCTGGCACGCCGCGTTGTTGCAGCAGCGTCGTTAGCGCTGAGGTCAGGCCGATAGTCGCCTGATGGTTGATGTCGTACATCGGTAACGAAAGAGTGGGCATCCTGTGCATCCTTTTGCGTACCCGGATGGGCATTAACCTCGACCGATTTGCGCCAGAAGCGGGTTATCCATTCGCCATAACCGGCGACGCGAAAACCGTGGTTACGCTGGTGATAACCATCGCGATACAGCAAATAGACTTTGCGTAATCCGTACCACGGCAAACCGGGTAGATCGTGATGTACAGAATGATAGTTGAGATTGAGGAACAGCAAACGCCATGGCAACGCGGCTTCGTTATTGACCGAGCGCGCCAGCGGCTCCTCGTCGGCACGATGCTCGTAGAAGGATCGTACTTTGGTCAGCATCAGCGCCGGATAACTCACCGTCAGCACCAACCACAGCGGCGAGAAGCCATGCAGCGTCATCCAGTAAAACAGCACGTTCAGTAAGGTGAGATGAATAATCCACATCGCCATCGCCGGTTTATCGCGATCAATAAAGGCCTGCACCAGCTTTTTGAGGGTGGCGGCCATATCCAGCAGCGGGCCGATCAGCAAACGTCCGGGAAAGGTGTTGCGCAGATGAATCACCTGCTGCTGCCACGGCTTGAGTTGCGCCCAGCGCTCAGGCGAAAGGTAGTAGGTTTCCGGATCTTCATCGGGATCGGTCAGCGTGTGGTTGCGGTGATGCGCCAGATGCGAGTCGCGGTACAAGCCATACGGATACCACACCGCCAGCGGCAGCGTGCCGAACAGCTGGTTGAAACGGGGAAAACGCGTCGGGTGGCCGTGAATCAACTCGTGCTGCAGGGACATATACCAGGTGGTAAACAGGACCAGCAGCAGCGTGCTCAGCGTTAACCCCAACGTTCGCCAATAGACAACGCTGGCGAACCAACCGCCGTACACCGCCACCATCAATAGCCACGTTGGCAATTCGCTGCGCCACAGCCAGCTGCGCGCCAGTTGCTGCACCACGTCACGCTGTTGCGCACTGAGATAGGCGGATGTCCCTTTATTCATGGTGAAGCCGAACCTGTAAACAGTAATTAGGCTTTTGACGATGATTGATCACCGTGATGAACACAAAGAATCTCTTTTTCTTAGTTATGCAAAAAAGTTGATGAAGCGCGCGAAATCTATTGGCTATCAGTCACCTCGTCTGTGGCGTAACCTTGCTGCATTGAAAACGTTCGAGCCAGCGCGGCTCACGAGGAGAATTTCAGCATGAAAAAGATTGGCTTCTTATCTTTTGGTCACTGGACCCCATCATCACAATCCGCTACCCGTTCGGCGCAGGACGTACTGCTGCAATCGATTGATTTAGCAGTCGCCGCCGAAGAGTTGGGTGCCGATGGCGCTTACTTCCGCGTGCACCACTTTGCGCGTCAGTTAAGCTCGCCGTTTCCGCTGCTGGCGGCGGTCGGTGCGCGCACCAAAAAGATTGAAATTGGTACCGGCGTGATCGACATGCGCTACGAAAACCCGCTGTATATGGCGGAAGATGCCGGTGCGGCGGATCTGATTTCTAACGGTCGTCTGCAGCTCGGCCTGAGCCGTGGCTCGCCGGAGCAGGTTATCGAAGGCTATCGCTACTTTGGCTTTGATCCGCAAAACGGTGAGAGCGATGCCGATATGGGCCGTCGCCATACCGAGGAACTGTTGGAAGTGCTGCGCGGTGAAGGTTTTGCTAAACCCAATCCGCAGCCGATGTTCCCCAATCCACCGGGCTTGTTACGTCTTGAACCGTTCTCGGCCGGTTTGCGTGAGCGTATCTGGTGGGGTTCTGGCTCCAACGCGACATCTATCTGGGCGGCGCAGCAGGGCATGAACCTGCAAAGCTCCACACTGAAAGATGATGAAACCGGCGAACCGTTCCACGTGCAGCAGGCGAAGCAGATTCGTGCTTATCGTCAGGCGTGGGAAGCGGCGGGCCATCAGCGTACGCCGCGTGTTTCGGTGAGCCGCAGCATTTTTGCGCTGACCAATGACACCGACCGCGCGTACTTTGGTCGCAGTGGACAGGATCGGGATTCGGTGGGTTTCCTCGACGAGAAAACCCGCGCCATCTTTGGTCGCAGTTATGCCGCCGAGCCGGATCAGTTGATCAAACAGCTGGCGCAGGACGAAGGGATTGCCGAAGCGGATACGCTGTTGCTGACCATCCCGAATCAGTTAGGCGTGGATTACTGTGCGCACGTGATTGAGAGCATTTTGACCCACGTTGCACCGGAGTTGGGTTGGCGTTGATGTAATAAATTGCGTTGCTACAACAGATGCACCATTCCGTAGCGGCGCGATTTATCGCGCAATAAATTGCCCCGCTACGAACACCGACTAATTACCCATCAAAACGCTGTTTCCAGTGAATCTGTGACGCAATAATCATCATCCACCAGCGGCAGATAGCGCCATTTATCAAAGGCGGTACAAGGATGCGAAATACCGCAGCCGACCCAATCGCCTACATGCAGCGGCTCATCCTCCGGCAATAACAGATAAGCATGCTGATCGTTCACATCACTGATACGCAAATGCGTCGCCGCACGTGGGGCGCTGCCATCGGCGTTGCGGATCCACAGCGGATTGGGCAGATCCTGATCGAACGGGACATCGCGGCGGCCAAAATCGACGAATGCCAGGCCCGGCTCCGGACGCGACAACACGCGGCCCCAAATCTCCAGCGCGGCAGCAAAATGATGCGTTGCGCCCGGCTGAGCAAAGGGCGCGATGCGTGCATAGAGTCCGCTGTCGTGCGCCATATAGGCGCCGGAGCGGATCAGCGGCGTCACCGGCAGCGGCAGTTTCGCCGCGGTGAAGCACGCTGTCACCACATCAAACCAGGCGCCGCCACCGGCGCTGAGGATGATGTGATCGCTGGCAAACAGCTGCTTTTCCGCCAGCAATTCAGCGGTAGCGATCATCATCTGGCAGTAATCTTTCACGCGCTGAATGCCGCTTTCATCGCGGCCTGCACCGAGCGCGCCTTCATAACCGGCCACGCCCACCAGCTTGAGCGCCGGGCAGGCGGCGATCGCTTCGGCAATCGCCACCGCATCTTGCTGAGAACGACAACCGGTGCGGCCGCCGCTGACAGACATCTCCAGCAGCACCGAAATCTGGCTGTCGCCGAGGTTCTCCGCCAACAGCTTCACGCCTTGCAGCGAATCGACGTAGCACAGGAAGCCATGATCGGGATGCTGCTGCTGCCATTGCGCAATCCAGCGAATACCCGCCGGATCGACCAACTCGTTGGCGAGAAACACATTGCGGATACCGAACTGACGCAGCGCGCGCACCTGCGCGGGCGTGGCGGCACCCAAACCCCAGGCGCCGCCTGCGCTAATCGCACGGCGCAAAACGGCAGGCGACATCGAGGTTTTCCCGTGCGCGGCCAGTATCACGCCGTTTTCGCGGCAGAAGTCTGCCAGCTGGCGCAGATTGTTCTCCAGCGCCGACTGTTTCATGATCATCAGCGGCGAAAACACCTGATCGCTGTTCAGCACCGCCGTGCCGAGAGCCAGCGGCGACTCGCCGGCTCCGGCAACCGATTTAAAACGTGGCGCGGTTTGCTGCGCATCCAGTAATCCATCCGCCTGCAGCGGAAAGCGAATCGACATAGATCCTCCTGTTAGTGCTCAAGTACGCGCGATAAAAACTGCTGCGTGCGCGGGTTCTGTGGATTGACGAAAATCTGCTCGGGCGAACCTTGTTCGGCAATCACGCCCTGATCCATAAACACCACGCGGTCAGCGGTTTTGCGCGCGAAGCCCATTTCGTGTGTCACCACCACCATCGTCATGCCTTCACGCGCCAGGCTGCGCATCACTTCCATGACTTCGCCTACCAGTTCTGGGTCCAGCGCCGAGGTAGCTTCATCGAAGAACATGATTTTCGGTTCTACCGCCAGCGCACGGGCAATCGCCACGCGCTGCTGCTGACCACCGGAAAGCTGCGCCGGATAGTGATGCGCGCGCTCGGCCAGTCCGACGCGCGTCAGCGCCGCCATGCCGCGTTTATTGGCTTCGGCTTCCGACAGCTTTTGCGCTTTGATCAGCGCCAGCGTGACGTTGCCGAGCGCGGTTTTGTGCGGGAACAGGTTGAACTGCTGGAACACCATGCCAACGTGACCGCAGATTTCGCTGGCGCGCTTGCGTTGGTGCAGCGGAACGTCGTTGACCCACACTTCACCGCCGTCGGCCACTTCCAGCCCGCTCATGATGCGCAGCACGGTACTTTTGCCAGAGCCGGATGCGCCAATCAGCACCAGCACTTCGCCCGGTGAAACATCCAGGCTGATCTCTTTCAGCACCTGGGTTGCGCCAAACGATTTGGTTATCCGGCTTAAGGTAATCGCGGATTTGCTCATGAGATTTGGCTCCTGGTTTGATGATGTTGAACCCAACGGGAAAGCGGGAAGCAGACGGCGAAGTAGAGCAGGGCGACCAGACCGTAAACCACCACCGGCTGACCGATGCGATCGACAATCGCCTGGCCCTGATGCATCAGTTCGGACATGCCGATCATGCTGACGATCGAGGTGTCTTTGATCAGGGAAAGATACTGGCCCGCCAGCGGCGGCAGCACGATGCCGCGCGTTTGCGGCAGGATTACGTTCATAAAGGTCTGACGCTTCGACAGGCCCAAAATCCATGACACTTCCCACTGGCCTTTTGGCACCGCTTCGATGCCGGCGCGGAACACTTCCGCGATATACGCGCCCTGATAGATGCTCAGGCCAAGAATACCGGCGGCAAACAGGTTGATGTCATAGCCGAAATAGGCGACGCCGAAGTAGATGAACATCAGCGTGATCAGTACCGGCGTGCCGCGAAACAGCTCGGTGTAGATCACCGCAATCTGCTTCAGAACGGGCAAGCGGCTGGTGCGCAACACCGCCGCCAGCAAGCCCAGCAGCGTGCTGCCAATGATCGCGGCCACCGACAGCAGCAGCGTGATACCGAGCCCTTTTAGCAGAATCGGTAACGAACTAATGATTAACTCGTTCATAGCGCGTTCTCCCGTTTCACTGGATTAGTCAGCCATTTTCTTGCCCACCACCAGGCGGACTTTTTTATCGGGGTCACCTGCGGCGGGTGGAACATGCGCCGTCCTGCCATCGTTCCCAGCCAGGAGAACAGGTTGCTCAGCACCAGATAGACCAGGGCAACGACGCTAAATGTCTGGATATACAGCAGCGTGCGCGCATTAATCACTGTGGCGGTGCCGGTCAGTTCAGGCAGCGCAATCGCTGACAGCAAAGAGGTGCCGAGCAGCAGCTTAATCAGGTTGTTGATAATGGCGGGCCACACCGCGCGCGCCGCCTGCGGCAGCACCACGGTGAGAAACACCTGACGACGGGGAATGCCCAGCACCCATGCGGCTTCTAGCTGGCCTTTCGGCACCGATTGAATGCCTGCGCGGAAGGTTTCGGACAGGTAGGCACCGACGTTAATCCCCAGCGCCAGCACGCCAGCGGTAAAGGCGCTCATGGTGATGCCGAGCGACGGCAGACCAAAAAAGATGATGAAGATCTGCAGCAGCACCGGCGTGTTGCGGATGAACTCAACGTAGCAGTGACTGATCCAGCGCAGCGGGGCCAGCGGCGACGCTTTCGCCAGCGCCGAGAGCAAACCGAGCGCCACCGCCAGCGCAAACGCCAGCAATGTCACTTGCAAGGTGAGCCACGCGGCGGCAAGAAAAGTGTCGGCGTAGCGCCACAGGGTTAGCCATTGATAACTCATGGTTCTGCTCCTTCGGGCGGCGCAGCAGCAGTTGCCGCGCCGCGTGCGGATCAATATTGCGGATTCAGCGGATAACGCGGTTTGTTGCCGAACCATTTCTGATACAGCTGGGCGTTTTCACCGGAGGCGTTAATTTCAAACAGGAATTCGTTGAGATAGTTGGTCCAGACCTGATCGCCCTGCTTCACGCCAAAGGCGTTGTATTCCAGCGGCACCAGCGCTTCATTGGTCACGGTTAACGTTGGGTCGAGCTTGGCCTGATAGGCGAGGAAGTTGTTATCCTCGATCATCGCATCAGCCTGGCCCTGTTTCACCGCGAGGATGGCAGCCTGCGATGAGTCGTACTCCTGAATCTTCACGTCAATGCCCAGGTTGCGCACTTCGTCACCGTTGGTCGAGCCTTTCACCGTGGCGATGGTTTTGCCGCCCATATCGTGTGCGGACTGGATGCCGCTGTTCTTGCGCACCAGCATCGCTTCACTCGCCACCACATACGGGTTGGTGAAGCCGATCTCTTTGGCGCGTTCCAGATTGCGGGTGAAGTTGCAGAACACCACATCCACTTTATTGGTTTGCAGATTAGGAATGCGGTTGGCGCTGGTGGTGTTGACCATTTCCAGTTTCACGCCCATCTCTTTGGCCAGCGCTTTGGCGAGATCAACATCGTAGCCGTCCGGGTTACCGTCTTTATCGTAAAAACCGAACGGGGCGAAACTCAGGCAGTCACCGACGCGCAGCGTGCCACGTTGCAACACGGTCTGCAGCGCTGATTGCGGCGCGGCGCCCGCTGCTTTTTTCTCTTCGGTTGGCGTACAGCCCGCCAGCGTCAGTAATACCAGCGCGCCGGCTAGCGCGTTGAGGCTCACTTTTAGCGATGTTGTCTTCATTGTTATGTTCTCTTTAGAAATTTTGACGAGACGGTGTAGTACCGTTATTTCACAGCAAAATAGAAAGGCATCAATTAATAACAGGCTGTCCTGGTGTGGGCGGAGAAAGTAAACATTCGCCAGCCTGTTTTAACCGTAATATTTATTTACGATCGGCGCGGAAGCATTTCATATCGACTTCGACTTTGCAGTCGACGACTAAATCCTGCACGCTACAAATACGCGCCGGGGGATTTCCGCTAAATATCTCACTGAATACTTTATTAAATGAACTGAAATAACGCGCATCAGTTAATACCGCAGTGACATGCACCACATCCTCGACGCGATAACCGGCTTCGCGCATGATGGTGAGACAGTTTTCGAACGCCAGCTGCGTCTGTTCGATGATGCCACCTTCCACCACTTCGCCGTCGCGCATCGGCGTTTGGCCGGAGATGTAGAGCCAGCCATCGGCTTCCACCGCGCGGGCAAACGGCAGTTTCTGCCCGCCGGTACCGGTTCCGCCTTCTACGCCATAACGTTTAATCGTCATCCCTTTCTGCTCCTGTTGCAGCGAATATCTGTTTACTGTGTTGTCTGATATACCAGACTGCTATCTGCAATACTGGATAGGGCAAGATTTGCACAGGAAATTTTCTTTTGCAATATGTGCACAGCGATTTAATTTTTTGTGATGTCGTCGGGATCGCAAAATAAAATTAACTTTTGTCTGTGTTTATATTGGAGTGTGATCTTTATCGTAGTTTTATAAATGTTGAGTGAGCGTATTGCGCCATAATGAGGCACCAAAATTGATCGTGCTAATTAATGGCAGGTAATTAATATTTATTTAATCCGGGATGGGTAAAAGCCGATGCGCGGTGTATCATGCCCTTCTTTCATTGCCTTTACCTTTTGTACCCAAGCCACCAAGGAGTGAGTTTATGCCGGACGAAAAACCCTCGCGGGCGCGCGGCGTTGACCGGGTTATTGATATCTTTCGGCAGTTGCACAGCGTACGTCAGCCGATGTCGATGCGCGCGTTGATCGACGCCACCGGCGCACCTCGTTCCAGCATCTATGAATTAGTCAGCATGCTAAGTGAAGCCGGTTTGGTGGAGCTGGATGCCGAAGGCGCAGTGTTCTTTGGCCGTGAGATGCACTATTACGGTGCGGATTATATGGCGCATAACGATCTGATCCGTCGGGCGCATCAACTCATGGTGGAGATTGTGGCGCGCCACGGTGAAACCGTGCAGCTCTGCATGCTGGAGGGCAACAAATACACCGTGGTGCTTTCTGAGAGCAATGCGCATCCGTTTAAAATCACCTCTGATATCGGCGTGCGTGTCCCGATTACCTGGACCGCGACCGGGCGTTTGCTGCTGAGTAACTGGTCGGACAGCGCGATTCTGGATTTGATCCCGGAGGAGGATTATCGCCTCGCCAGCGGCCAGATCCTCGATAAGCAGGCGTTTCTTGATGAAATTCATCACGCTGGAAAACTCGGTTACTGCATGACCGAAGGCTTGTCGGAAAGCTTTACCTGCTGCATGGCGGCGCCGATCCGTTCGCGCAGCGGTCAGGCGGTGGCGGCAATCTGTTTTATGGTCAGCCGCGATACGCCGCAGGAGCGTCGCCAGATGCTGCTGCAGGAACTGATCACTTCCGGACAAAAACTCTCTGATTTCACCTAACAGCACCCGTATAAAACTCTGTTACAACTGATTGAAGTGGCGTTTATTCTCGCCACTTAAGGTTGTGTTAAGGTAATTGATAATAATAACTATTCTTTTTACCACGGAGTTTTGGCATTAAAACGCGCCTGCTTTTGGCAATGGGATTACTGGCTTCAACGGCGGCGGCTGCCTCCACGTATCCGCTGACCGTCACCGACATGGACGGCAACACGCAAACCATCAACAAAGAGCCGCAGCACATCATATTGCAGGATGGGCGCGACATTCTGACGCTGGCGCTGCTGGATCGCGACGATCCGTTTAAGCGCGTGGTGGCGTGGAACAATCTGCCGAAAAAGCAGGACACGCAAACCTGGGATGTACTGAAAGGGCGCTGGCCGGAAGCGACGAAAATCGTCGATATGGGCTTTAACGATCAGGGCCAGGTCAATCTCGAAAGCGTGCTGGCGCAGAAACCTGATTTGATGATTGCGCAACTGCGTGCCAAACCGGCGTTACAGCAATCGGGCGTGCTCGGTACCTTGCAGAATCTGCATATTCCGGTGGTGTTCCTGGATTATGAACTGCATCCCGCGCAGAACACCGCGCCGAGCGTGACGCTGCTCGGTAAAGTGCTGAACCGCGAAAGCCAGGCCAGGGCTTATACCGATTTCTATCAGCAGAAATTCGCGCGCATTACCCAAGGCGTGGCGCAAGTAAAAGAGAAGCCAACGGTGTTTATCGAGCCGATAGCCGGGAATAGCGACAACTGCTGCTTTACGCACAGCCACAATGGCTGGGGCGGATTGGTGGAAGCGGTAGGCGGCAAAAATATCGGCTCTGAACTGCTGCCGGGCAATGCCGGATTTGTGGCGCTGGAAAAAATCATCGCCATGAAACCGGATGTCTACATCATGACCGGATCGAAACGTCCAAACGCTAATGTGTTGCCATTTGGTTATGGCGTGCAGCCGGAAGAAGTGAAAGCCACCTTCCAGACGCTGCTAAAGCGCACCGGCCTGGCGCAGATCGAGCCGGTGAAACAGGGCCGCGTGTATGGCGTTTACCACCACTTCTATAATCATCCGTACAACATCATCGGCATGGAAATTCTGGCGAAAGATCTCTATCCGCAACAGTTTGCCGATCTAAAACCGAACGCGGATTTCCGCACCATCGTTAAAAACTTCACCACGTTGCCGGATAACGCCATCGATTTGAGTTATCCCGACAACCAGTAATCGCAGGTTTTCCCCGTTCGTCGTAAGGTCGCCATTCATGGCGACCAATCCGCTCCATCAACATTCCTCAATGACAACGTTAATTGTTATGTTATAACATAACTAAAAACACCATTGCGCGTATGCCTATACGTCTTGTGAACCTTGTCATTTAGAGGAGTTGCTATGTCAGCATTAACCCAAAATCAGAATGGTTTCAAAAAACTTCCCGTCACCGTGCTTTCCGGCTTTCTTGGCGCAGGTAAAACCACGCTGCTCAATCATATTCTCAATAACCGCGAAGGCCGTCGTGTGGCGGTGATCGTCAATGATATGTCGGAAGTGAATATCGATGCCGCGCTGGTGCGCGAGGGCGGGGCAGAGCTGTCGCGCACCGACGAAAAGCTGGTGGAAATGAGTAACGGCTGCATCTGCTGCACATTGCGTGAAGATTTGCTGCTGGAGGTTAATCGTCTGGCGAAAGATGGCCGCTTCGATAATTTGGTGATCGAATCGACCGGCATTTCTGAACCGTTGCCGGTGGCGGAGACCTTCACCTTCGCCGATGAAGAGGGGCAGAGTCTGTCTGAAGTTGCCCCGCTCGACACCATGGTGACGGTGGTCGATGGCTTTAACTTCCTGCGTGACTATGAATCGAATGAGAGCATTCAGTCGCGCGGAGAATCATTGGGTGCTGAGGATGAGCGCACGGTGGTGGATTTATTGGTCGATCAAATCGAGTTCTGCGATGTACTGATTCTTAACAAAACTGACCTGATTAACGAGACGGAAAAAGCGCGGCTGATGGCAATCCTGACGTCACTCAACCCGCGCGCCAACATTATCACCTCTGAATTCGGCAAAGTGGGATTGGATCAGGTGCTCAACACCGGTTTGTTTGATTTTGATGCCGCCGCGCAGGCGCCGGGCTGGCTGCAGGAGTTGCGTGGAGAACACACGCCCGAGACCGAAGAGTACGGCATTCGAAACTTCGTGTTCCGCGCGCGTCGTCCGTTCCATCCGATGCGCTTTGCTCACTTGATTGAAAATGAGATGCACGGCGTGGTGCGTTCCAAAGGCTACTTCTGGCTCGCCAGCCGTCCGCGTCATGCCGGTTCATGGTCGCAGGCAGGCGGCGTATCGCGTCAGGGTTTAGCCGGCCTGTGGTGGGCCAGCGTGCCAAAAGATCGCTGGCCGGAAGATGCGGAAAACCTTGGCTACATCTTAGAGAACTGGGTTGACGGCAGCGGCGACGCGCGACAGGAACTGGTGTTTATCGGCATAGAAATGGATGAAAATGCGCTGCGTAGCAAACTGGAAGAGGCGCTGTTAACCGATGAGGAAATGGCGCTCGGACCCGATAACTGGGTGGAATTCCCCGACCCGTTCCAGCCATGGTTTAACTGATTAGTCAGGTCGCCATTCCTGGCGACCTTCATAATTACGCATTCCCAACCCACATCGACACCTCAACCCCATCGTTAAACGGCAGCGACATAAAACCACGATTGCTGTGCACCAGCTCCAGATACTCCGGGCTGAAGTCGGCATCGTCGGCAACAATCAGCGCGCCGGGACGCAAAAACGGCTGCACCAACGTAACAATCTCCGGGTAAATCGCTTTTGCACCGTCCAGCACCAGCATATCGATGGTGGCCGGTAGATCGCGGCTCAATGTCTGCAACGCATCGCCCACGCGCACCTCAATCAAATCGCTGACGCCGGCATCGGCGAAATGGTTACGGGCTAACGCCACTTTCCCCGGTTCAAACTCGCAGGTGATGATGTTACCGCCGCCGTTATCGCGCAGCGCCGCCGCCAGATGCAGCGTGGAAATGCCGAATGAGGTGCCAAACTCAACGATGCTTTGGGCATTGCTGCTGCGCGCCAACATATACAGCAACTTGCCGGTTTCACGCGATACCGCCAACGGAACCTCTTTTAGATGTCCATAAAGTTCCAGGTAATCGGTTTTGCTGTGTAGCAGGCGATGTTGTTCGGCGTCAGTCATGGTTCTGAAGGCGTTATTGGTTGGATGCGCCATATTATCGGCCAGTTCAAACAGGTAATTCAGCAGCGGCGCCAGTGGCGCAGAGGTTAAGGTATTCATGTTGTTCACCGTGCAGACAAATGGATTTTGCTGTGCCAACAGAATACGATGAATCATTCGCATTTCACTATTCGTGTTCAGGAGATGATAGTGACTGAGCCACGTAACATTAAGATTTCAGAGAGAAAAAGACCCAGGCAGACGCGTTCCACCGAGCTGGTTTCCGCCATTTTGCAGGCGGCTACTCAGGTTTTGGCGCTGGAAGGCGCCGCGCGTTTCACCACGGCGCGGGTGGCGGAACGCGCGGGCGTCAGTATTGGATCGCTGTATCAATATTTCCCCAATAAGGCAGCTATTCTTTTCAGGTTGCAAAGCGAAGAATGGCTACGCACTAGCGATTTGTTAGGTGCGATTCTGCGCAATACCGCCAACACGCCGCGTCAACGACTGCACGATCTCACACTGGCGTTTTTGCATTCGGAATGTGAAGAGGCGGCGATGCGCACCGCGCTGAATGACGCCGCACCTTTGTATCGTGATGCGCCGGAAGTGCAGGAAGCGCGCACGGCGGGTCAAAACGTCATCAGTGATTTTCTGCGTGAAGTATTACCGCACTCAGAGGAAAGTGAACGATCGCGCGCCGCAGATTTATTGAACAGTACGCTGGGCAATGTTGGGAAACATTTTTCCGAATCGCCGCGCACGCCAGCTGAGATTCAGGCTTATGCGAAAGAGATGGCGGCGATGTTTTGTGCCTGGATCAGGGAAAAAGGCGCCGATTTACAGTAAAAGATGGACTGGAAATCTCTGAAAGCGGTTAACAAACTCATTATTCACATTCTCAATAATCCACACCGCGAGTAAGCTTAACAAAACCTTTATAGAGCCGAATGAGCAAACGGGAGAGCAAAATGGCAGTGAAGATGATTGCGGTGGATATGGATGGCACTTTTCTCGATGACAACAAACAATACAACGCGCAGCGCTTTGCGCGTCAGTATGCGTTGCTGAAAGAGAAGGGCATTCGTTTCGTGGTCGCCAGCGGCAATCAGTATTATCAGTTGCTGCGCTACTTTCCTGATATCAAAGACGAGATCGCTTTTGTTGCGGAAAACGGCGCCTGGGTTTCTGACAGCAATGAAGAGATCTTCTGCGGCGAACTGGCGCAGGAGCGCGTGCATCAAATCCTCGACATCCTCGCTAAAGAGCCGGACATCAGCACCGTGGTCTGTGGCCGCAACGGCGCGTACGTGCACACCTCAATGTCCGACGAAGTGATTGCCATGTTGGCGAATCACTATCATCGTCTGGAAAAGCGCGACAATCTCTACGATATCGACGACACCATCTTTAAGTTCTCGCTGAATCTGGCGCACGAAGGCGTTGATGCCTTGATGGAACGTCTGCACGCTGAGTTGGGCGCGATTGAAAACATCATGCATCCGGTTTCCAGTGGTTTTGGGTTTGTGGATTTGATCATTCCTGGCTGCCACAAAGCGCACGGAATCGCGCTGCTGCAGGAAAAATGGGGCATTGATGATTGTGAAGTGGTGGCGATAGGCGACAGCGCCAATGACATCGAAATGCTGCGTCAAGCGTGCTACAGCTTCTCAATGGCGAACGCCGCCGCGCCAGTCAGCGCTGTGTCGCGTTACAGAACCGAAAGCAACAATGACGAAGGCGCGCTTAACGTGATCGCCCGCATTTTGGCGCGCGAAGTGCCGTTTGGCTGATGTTTTGGAGGTGTCGACAATGGTCAAAGTTGTGATTGTAATAGAGCATCGCGAGAACTACTATAGGTACGAATCGGTACGATTTGACCAAAATAGGTGGGATTATGTATAGCTTTACAGCCAGCGAAGCCAAAATCCAGTTTGGCGAAGTTCTCAACAAAGCGACACGCGAGCCTGTCGGCATTACCAAAAATGGCAATCCAAAATTTGTCATTATGTCAGTGGACGATTACAACGCGCTGGAAGCACACAAGCTGGAGAATCTTCGCAATATGCTCACCGAGTCTATTGCTGCTTCCGAGCGAGGCGATGTTTACACTATGGAAGATGTTTTTAGTCCACTGACTGCTGAAGAAATCAAATCTGCCGGGGAGTAAACCCAGGGATGACCGTCATTTTTACCGGACCAGCAAGAAAGCAGGTCCGAGACATCAATGCACATTCGCATAAAACGTATGGGCCAATGACAGCGCAAATCTATGTTCAGGGCATGCAGAACACCTTGAGTCATTTGGATAAAAATCCGGGCACAGGCCGTAAACGTGACGAACTTGGCCCGAATATTGTGAGTTTTCCTAGCGGCTCCCACATGATTTTCTATCGTGTGGTGCCCGGTGGAATTGAAGTGCTCGCTGTTATTCATCAGCGTGACGATGTGGGTAAGTATTTCTCTTAGCGTTTTAAGTTAATGATCTTGAGAACTCATCACGGGTTCATTAATCAAAATAGCCTGCCTCTCGCATATCCTGCAATAACCCCGGCCCGCTCGGCTGCCAGTTAAACGTCTGACGCGTCCACGCGCTGGATGACGGATTGTCGGTAGAGGCGAAAAATGCCATCCAGCCTAACCACGCTTTTGCTTCTTCCAGCGTCAGGCTTTTCACCGGCAGTGATAATCCGGTGCCGATGGTTTCGGCAATCTGCCGGAATGGCACCCCTTCTTCCTGCACTGCATGCAGAATCGCGCCCGGCTCAGCTTTTTCAGCCGCGAGGCAAAACAGTTCAGCGGCATCATCGCGATGCACCGCGGGCCAGCGATTCTCACCCTTGCCGACATACACCGCTGCGCCTTTTTCCTTCGCCATATTGATGATCATCGGAATAAATCCGTGATCGCCTGCGCCATGTACGGTTGGCGGTAAACGCACCAGCGCCACGCGCACACCGCTGTCGGCCAGCGCCAGCGCGGCGACGTTGGAGTTGGAACGTGGATGCGCGCCCGCTGCTGGTTGAATCTGTTCGGTGGCGAGACGTCCCGGCGACACCAGCGCGGTGCCGGTGGTGACAATCAGCGGGCGATCTGAACCTGCCAATACATCACCCATCGCCAGAATCGCGCGTTGGTCGACCTCGGCGGCATGATCCATGCGGCTGAAATCATGAATATATCCTGCGTGGATCACGCCATCGCTCTGTTCGACCGCCTTACGCAGGCCGTCGAGATCTTGCAGATCGCCGCGAATCACCTGCACACCTTGCTGCTGCAGTTTTTCTGCGGAAGCCTCGCTGCGCGCCAGACCTTGCACCTGATAACCGCGTGCCTGCAGTTTTTTCACAATGGCGGAACCGATAAAGCCGCTCGCCCCGGTCACAAAAATTCGCATATTGGTGCTCCACTTTTTCAAAGTTGAAGCACTATCATAAAAGTCTGCAACGCGACGAAAAGTCGTGAGCTTATACAGGTATACGCACTAACAGGATAAAGGCATGACTTCCCAAGATGACAACCAGCTCGGCAACTATCTGCGTGAACGTCGCCAGCGGCTGGATGCGGCGAAACTTGGTTACACCCTACTTCGCCGCCGCACGCCGGGCCTGCGCCGGGAAGAAGTGGCGGTGCGCGCGTGTGTCAGCACTACCTGGTATACGTGGCTGGAGCAGGGCAGAGGCGGCGCGCCATCGGAAGAAGTATTGGAACGCTTAGCCCGCGCATTAGAGCTGAGCGCCGCCGAGCGCGATCATCTGTTTTTGCTGGCGCAAAATCGTCTGCCTGGCGTGACATGGCAGGCGGGCGTGGATGTTTCGCCATCGCTGCAGCGCGTGCTCGACAGCATGGAGAACACGCCAGCGCTGGTCAAAACCGCAGAGTGGCAAGTGGTGGCGTGGAACCGTGCGGCAACCAAAGTGTTTGTCGATTACGCTGAACTGCCGCCTGCCCAGCGCAATATCCTGCTGATGATGTTTCGTAACGAGGAAATGAAAAAGCGTCTGCCGGACTGGCATAAAGTGACACGCGGCATGGTGGCCAACTTTCGCGCAGATGTGGCGCGCACCGGCGCCAGCGAGCATGTGCGCGCGCTGGTGGAGGAACTGTGCGAGATGAGCGACACCTTCCGCCAGCTGTGGCAATCACAGGAAGTGAGTCAGCATGGCGAAGGTATTAAACAGCTGTGGCTGCCGGACGAAGGCGTGCTTGAGATGGAATACAGCACTTTTGCGGTTGAAGGTAAACCGGGTTTAAGCCTGGTGGTGTTTAATCCGCGTCAGCAGCACGATCGGGAATGTGTGGCGCGGCTGATGGCACGTCCGTAGCGGCGCGAAAGTGGGCTTCCATCTCATCCAGCGCCGCCTGATTCTCCAGCCCCCATTGATACATCTGCTCGATCGGTGTCGCGAACGTCATGCCGAGCGGTGTTAGGCGATAATCGACTTTCGGCGGCACCACATCATAAACGTGACGCGCAATCAGCCCGCGCTGCTCCAGCTCTTTCAACGTCTGAAACAGCATCTTCTTCGAAATTCCCTGCAGGCTGCGCTGGAGCTCGCCGGTGCGTGCGCGATGGTTAGGCCAATGATAGAGCGCATGCAGAACCATGCTGCTCCATTTCACCGAAAACAGATCCATTAACCGTCGCGGCGGCGAATCCGCATAAAAAAACAGTTTACCGTCTACCATCGCGGGCATAGTTCTCGTCTCCTGAATGGTTACCAAAAGGTAACTACTATCAATTTTGCACCATGTTCACTATAGTCTGCCGCCTTCAGCTAGCCAAAGCCAACTCATTTCGGAGGCCCTATGAAAATCAATGCATTAGTCGCGCACGACGCGGCCCAACCGCTCTCTTCAGGCCAGATTGCATTGCGACCGCTGCAACAGCAGGATGTCAAAATTGAAATTCTGTATTGCGGTGTGTGCCATTCGGATCTGCACATGGCCCGTAACGAATGGGCGGTCAGCCGCTATCCGCTGGTGCCGGGACATGAAATTGTCGGACGCGTTGTTGAAACCGGCGCGGACGTAACGAATTTCAAAGCCGGTGATGTAGTTGGCGTCGGCGTAATGGTCGATTCCTGCCGCGAATGCCATTTCTGCCAGCAGCAAGAAGAGCAGTATTGTGAATCCGGCTTTGTGGCGACCTATAACGGCATCGACAAATACACCGGCGACAGCACGTGGGGCGGCTATGCGCAGAATGTGGTGGTCGATCAGCACTTTGTGGTGTCCGTACCGCAAACCTTGCCACTGGCTGGCGTTGCACCGCTGCTGTGTGCGGGCGTTACCGTGTGGTCGCCGCTGCGTCACTTTAACGTAAAAGCCGGCGATAAAGTCGGCGTAGTCGGTTTGGGCGGATTAGGGCATATGGCCGTTAAGCTGGCGAGCGCAATGGGCGCGGAAGTCACGCTTTTCACCACTTCACCCGGCAAAGGTGAAGATGCGCTGCGCTTGGGGGCGACGCGCGTGGTGGTTTCACGTGACGCCCGGCAGATGGCCGCCGCGCAAACTTCACTGGATTTTATCGTAGACTGCGTCTCGGCTCCGCACGATCTCGATCCTTACCTTGCCACGCTGAAAACCAACGGTCGCCTGGTGCTGGTGGGTATTCCGGAGCAACCGCACCAGTCCCCAAATGTGACGCCGATGGTAAATCGTCGTTTGAGCATTAGCGGCTCATCGATTGGCAGCATTCAGGAAACTCAGGAGATGCTGGATTTCTGCGGCAAACATAATATTACTGCCGATATTGAAGTGATTGCCGGTCAAGAGATCGAAACAGCCTTCGCGCGCATGTTGAAGGGCGATGTGAAATATCGTTTCGTTATCGATATGCAAGCGACACGCTGGTAAAGCGTTATTGCCCGCACGTTGTGGCGGGCGATTTCATGCTGAAATCGCTTAAATAAACAAACTCATACTATTGATATCATTCATTTTAAGTCTCTAATTCGCAGTGTTAGCTCGCCAGAGAAAAAATGGCTCTCATAGTTACAACATACTTTTAGAAAACTGCGTAACAACTCGCGGGTTTAACTCTTTTGCGGCCTGCCAGTCGGACAGCAAAATCTGACTTCTACATGCCCAACTGGGGCAATCCATCCGTTCACAACTCACCGCATCAATCATTTCCGCGTACATGGAAATGTCACTTCCGCTAAAAAACGAATTTCACCTATCTTATTGAAAATAGGTCTTTATTTTTGTGGCATGTAAATTGCTAAGTTTGGGGCCAATTTTTTAATCGATATCAAACCCATGAAAAAAATCATCACCTTCGGAACCTTCGATGTGTTCCATGTTGGGCACTTAAATATCTTACAGCGAGCAAAAACGCTGGGTGACTGGTTAACCGTCGGGGTCTCTTCGGACGCCTTAAACTTCCATAAAAAAGGGCGCAACCCGGTTTACGATGAAAGCGACAGAATGTCGATTATCGCGGGTATTAAATACGTCGATGAAGTGTTTCTTGAAGAATCGCTGGAATTGAAGGCTGACTACATAAAAAAATACAACGCCAATACGCTGGTAATGGGTGATGACTGGAAAGGGAAGTTTGATAAGTTTTCTTCACTGGCTGAAGTCATTTATCTTGAGCGCACGCCTAGTATCTCCACCACGTCTTTAATCGAAATAATAAAGAAGCGCTAATGCCATCAGCCCGCATACAAGGCTATTTTATCGCATCAGCGATAACCTGCGCTGCACGCTCATCGGCTTTGCCGTCATTTAATGCATTGCAATACTTGGTTTCTAAAGGGATTTAGTGAACGCGCGGAAATGTTATTTCCATTTGCGGAAAGGATGATGCCCAACATTAATACAGCAATCGTTACGTTCCATGTCCTCGCGGCGCGTCACATCCTGCAATCACTTTTTGCACCATCCTGAATAAACATTTCCCGCAACCCTCCGATAACTCCCTTACAAACCATACAAAAATAATTAACGCAGGAGCAGGGAAGATGGGGCTGGTATCCCGATTACGTAATGTGCGCATCACGCGTAAGCTGTCGGCAGGATTCGGCATCGTGCTGTTGTTAGTGGCGCTGGCAACCGGATTAAGCGTGCAGCGCTTTAACGCCATTCATGACATCTATCAGAAAACCAACCTGATTTATGACATCAACATTGAAGTGTTCCAGGCCAAAATTAACCGCCTCAAATATCTTTATGGGGACGACAAATCCGGCCAGGTGATGGCGAATTACGTCACGCATGCGCAGCAACTCACCAGTGATGCCAAGCAACTTTCATGGTCGGAAGGTGCCAGAGCGCGGGTGGATGAACTGGGAACGCACCTCGCCAGTTTCCAGAACAGCATTGGCGCGATGACGCAAGCCACGCAACAACTCAATAGCCTGCGCTCGCAACTTGACGCTTTAAGCCGGCAAGATATGACTTCGCGCTACACCCAACTGATTCGCACACCGGTTACTAATCCTGAACTTACCAATCAAATTTACCAGCAGCTGTTCGCTATCAGCAATGTGCGCGAAGAAGCCTGGGCGTTGCGTTTTAACGTCAGCGATGCGCTGCGTAAAACGCAGGAGGATCATTTCCAGCAGGCGGATCAAGGCATGAAAGCGCTGCTGGCGCAGTTGCCGCCGGAACAGCAGGGCGAATTCACCGCACTGTGGCAGGACACCGAGAAATTCAAAAGCCTGAGTCTGCAAGCGGCGGATGCCTATGGCCAGCTGCGTGCGGCGGAGGACACCGTCAAAGTGGCGGGCGACAAGAGTAGTGCAGCGATCAAACAGATCATTACCATCGTCAAAGCGCGTAACGATGAACTGGCCAACGGCTCGGCGGCGATTTCGCTGCTGATTGGTGGTCTGGCGATTTTGTTCGGCGTGCTGGTGGCGTGGTACATCATTCGTCAGATCACGCGTCCGGTATTCCATAACCTGGAACTGGCGGAGCGCATCGCCAATGGCGATCTCAGCTCGCAGTTTGCCACCGATCGGCATGATGAGTTCGGCAAGCTGACTTCGGCGATGGGACGCATGAACGAACGGCTGCGCAGCATGATCGGCGATGTGCTGAGCAGCGTTAGCAGCGTATCGCAGGCGGCCAGCGCTATTAATCAAGGCAATCTCGATTTGTCTTCACGCACCGAACAACAAGCGGCGGCGGTGGTGGAAACCGCTGCCAGCATGGAGCAACTCACCGCCACGGTGAAAAACAACGCCACCAATGCGCGACAGGCGAGTCAGATTGCGGCGGAAGCCTCGTACAACGCCAATAAAGGCGGCATCGCGGTGCGTGATGTGGTGAACACCATGGGCGAAATCTCTGACAGCTCGAAGAAGATCGCCGATATCACCGCCGTGATTAACAGCATCGCTTTCCAGACCAACATCCTCGCGTTGAACGCGGCGGTAGAAGCCGCGCGTGCCGGCGAGCAGGGACGCGGTTTTGCCGTGGTCGCCAGCGAAGTGCGCAATCTGGCGCAGCGCAGCGCCGGGGCGGCGAAAGACATCGAACAGTTGATCAATGAATCGGTCGGACGCATCAGCAATGGCCATCAGCAGGTGGCGCGCGCCGGTGAAACCATGGATCAGATTCTCGGCAGCATTGCGCGTGTGAATCAAATTATGGAAGAGATTTCCGCGGCGTCGGATGAACAGAGCCGCGGAATCGAGCAAATTGCCCGCGCGGTCGGCGAGCTGGATACCACCACGCAGCAGAACGCCACGCTGGTGAGCGCCTCTTCGCACTCGGCGAACTCCCTGGAAGAGCAGGCGCTGATGCTGGAGCGATTGGTGTCGCAGTTCCGCCTGCAAGGTGCTGCACGTTAGAAAAACAGCGTGGAAGTAGCTCCAGATTTACTTCCACGGACTTTCTTTGGGTCAGCTTGCTGACACCTTTGTGCGGCCGCAGAATTACAAGGTAAATATTCTTAAAATAAAGCGATCTGCCGCCGATATTTCCCGTTAAACTGCAATTCTTGTCGTCCTGATACTTTCTCTGCATGAACTACTACTCACCTGACGATAGCCATTTGAAGCGGCGCTCCCAACGCTTCGTCCGCCGCATGTTTATCATGCGTCAACTCGGCACGATGTTATGTTTTTTCCCGATTCTCTCGGTACTGATGGAGCGGGATCGTGGCCTGGCGTTTAGCGCCCTGTTATTTGTGAATGCGTTTCTCTGGCCGTGGCTGGCTTATCACCGCGCGCTGCGGGCCGAAGATTCCACCGCCACCGAGCGGCACAACTTAACCCTTGATGCCGCCTTTGGTGGCATTTGGGTAGCGCTGATGGCGCTGAGTCCGCTACCTTCCTTTGTCATCATGGCGGTGTTAGCCTCGGACCGCTATGCAGCGGGCGGTGCAGCCCAGTTGATTGCAGCGATGCAGGCATTTCTCTGCGCATTCGTGCTGGTATGGCTGGTGGATGGCGCAGGCGTTGATTTGGCGTTCAGCACGCGTACCGTCTGGCTGAGCCTGCCGCTGGCAACCTGCTACATGCTGGTACTCAGCGTCACCTCGTACAATCTCACCTGGCAACTGCGTAAACGCAACCGCGAGCTGGAGCGCATTGCGCTGATGGATCCCGGTCTGGGGATTCCCAATCGTCGCTTGTTTGAACGTCGGCTGGAGAGCGAATTTCTCAGCACGCGCCGTGGCGACAGCGCTGGCTATTTACTGCTTATAGACCTCGATTATTTCAAATCGGTAAACGATACGTGGGGACACGAGGCGGGGGATTTCCTGCTGGCGGAGATCTCCGCGCTACTGCGCAATCATGTGGGATTGCAGGATATTCCGGCGCGTTTTGGCGGCGATGAGCTAGGCGTGATTGTGCATCATGCCAGCGACGAATCGGTGGTGGCGCTGGCCCAACGTTTGCAGGAAAAGATTGCGCAGGTGCGTTTACCGGCATCGGCGGAGTTTCGTTGTTCGGTGAGTATAGGTATTGCATCGGCAGCGCATGCAGAATCCATACGTCACTGGTTGCGGCATGCCGATGAAGCGCTGTATGAGGTGAAACGCGCCGGACGCAATGGCGTGCGCTTGTGGCAACCGTCGCTGGCCGGCGCGGCCTGAATTACACGAACTCGGGTTCGCAGTTCACTGGGAAGTTAAGCGAGTTAGCAATAAAGCAGGCTTCATGGGCCTGATGATGCAGTTCACGCGCGCGGTCCGCATCCGTCGGATCGCGCAGCGCAATGCGCGGTTTCAACGTGATGTTGGTAAACCGACCGCGCGTGCCCTCAATCATTGTCCCTTCTGCTGCATCTTCATAAGCTTCCACCACAATTCCGGCGTCAGAACATAAATGCAGATACCACAATTTG
Source organism: Pantoea sp. SO10 (assembly GCF_005281435.1). Lineage (NCBI taxonomy): Bacteria > Pseudomonadati > Pseudomonadota > Gammaproteobacteria > Enterobacterales > Erwiniaceae > Pantoea > Pantoea sp. SO10. Next base: position 295,230 of record NZ_CP040096.1, on the reverse strand, counting down.
TGGCATGCCGAGGCCGAAGCCAGCAATAACTCTTCCGGATTCCAGCGCGTCGCATCCCCGCGAAACGCTGGATCGGCGCTTAGCGCTATCGTCTCTTTGCCAGCGGCAATCAGCTCCGCGTTACGATCGTAAGCAGTATAAGATGCGGTGCCGTTGCCGCGGTTGCCGGTCCAGCGCACCGTGACCTGATAATGGTGTTCTTTTGCTGCCATTACTGATGCTCCTTTTAAAATGAACATGACATCAGCAGACTATCAGGAATTGCTGCTACAACGTCTGCGATCGGTGATATCGATTTTCATGAAAGGAAAGGGGCCGTGTAATTTGTTTATAGCGAAGGCTGTTAGGTAAACTTAAGGAATCGGATAACGTTTAAGGGAAAATTTACCATGTTAGAGACAAACCGCCTGATCCTCCGACAATGGCAGCAAACAGACTTACAACCCTTTGCCGAACTCAATGCCGATCCCGAAGTGATGAAGTATTTCCCGAAAACGCTGAGTCGTCAGGAAAGCGACAACGTCGTTGCAAGATTTAAGGCGATGATTGTTGCAAACCAGGGTTGGGGTTTTTGGGCCGTTGAGATGAAAGCCACCGGCGAATTTGTCGGCAGCGTGGGTTTAGCACAGCAGCCAGATCGCTTCGATTTTTCTCCCTGCACGGAAATTGGCTGGCGTATTAAAAAAAAGTTCTGGGGGCAGGGAATCGCCAAAGAGGCCGCCCAGGCATCGTTGGCTTACGCGTTTAATGTTTTGCATCTTCCCGAGGTCGTTTCGTTCACCACTACTCATAACACGCCATCTGAGAAGCTGATGCAGCGATTGGGGATGCAGAAACACACTATCTTTCTCCATCCCGCGTTACCTGCCGATCACGCGCTAGCTGAGCATGTGCTGTATAAGATTTTCCACAACAACTTCATTGACTCGCCTCTCTAAACCCGGCATCAGTCAGTGTCGCCCGCACATGAGGAAGACTCTGCGGATAATTTTGCTGAATAAACTCAATCATCTTTTCCCGCACGTAACAGCGTAAATCAAAGGCGGTGGGGGAATTCTGCGCCGTCATTAATAATCTGATGGTCATGGTTTTGTCAGTGGTATCCGTAACCTGAAGCACCTGAGTTTGTTGATCCCAGAGTTTAGTTTCACTGAGGACTTTTTCAAAATGCTTACGCAGAGGATCTAATGGCATCGAATAATCGAGGTAAAGAAAAACAGAGCCTAATATTTGGGCGTTATTGCGCGTCCAGTTCTGGAAGGCATTTTCGGTAAAGTAGGTGATGGGCAAAACTAAACGACGCAGATCCCAAATACGCACCACAACATAAGTCAGGTTGATCTCTTCAATCCAGCCCCATTCATTTTCCACCACTACAGCATCATCAATTTTTATCGGTTGGGTAAAGGCGATCTGAATCCCGGCGAACAGATTAACCAGCGATTTCTGCAGGGCAAAGCCAATGATTATACCGGCTACTCCGGCACCAGCGAGAATGGTGGTGCCGAATTTTCGCACGCCAGGGAAACTGAGCAAAATTAGCGAAAGACACAATGTCACCAGTACGACAATCGCGACTTTTTTCACATACATTATCTGCGTGCGAATTTTTCGCGCACGAAGGTTATTCGAAAGATTGATATCATAGCGAATAAATAGCATATCCTGCGCCACATTGATCAATCGAATAAGCACCGAGCAGAAGGATAAGATAATGAATATATTAACGGTGGTGGTAATAAAGCTCAGCGATCCTGGCTGGATATTAACATAACTAAGTCCAGCACTAATTAACAATAAAGGGATAAACAGAAACAGCGATCCGCGCAGATGCTTTTCCAGTGACTTGAACAGTTTTCTGTCACGTTTTTGCCAGTAGCGAATAAATCTAAGGAGGATAAATCGCGCCAGAAATCCTATTGCGAGTGAGAGAGTGACAAGCAAAACAGCAGGCACCCATGTTGGAGCACCAGATAACTCATCAAATAATAATGGCATTACTTTCCCTTTTATTAAGCCAACAACCTTGGTTGTCAGATAAGTCAAAAAATTCAGTAACCATTCTGTTATCGGTTATCTGCAGATTATTTATTCATGTTTATCAGTATAGACGCTTTGGCAGGCTTGGTTGTCAGGGGATGGGTGGCGTATGCATCGGTCGCCACATATGGCGACTCTTAGGCAGTTTGGCAAGGTTTTTGTAGGGTGCGCGGTGATGCGCACCTGTTACGAAAGGAGGTAAATCAATCACTTTCAAACTACAACTTTAGCTGGCTGCCTAAAATAGCATCGGCTTCCTGCAGTGTCACATCGAGTCCCGCAGAGGGCGTAAATGTCAATTCACCAAAAATAACCTTACCGTTGAGAAGGTAGAAGTCAGCACGAACAAATTTAAAATCAGCGGCCAGTTTAACCGCATACTCTTTCATGTTATTGAAACCTTCCGGCATCTTTGGATAGCTGTTGGTATTGATTAATTCAACAGTATCTTCAAAGGGAAGCGGATGCCAATTCATATCAAAATAATAGAATTTAGGTGTGCCTTTCTCTCGCTCCATGCACACCATTACCGCATAAGGTTTTCCATTGAAACAGTAGAATTTATAATCCTCTGGGAATCCACTACGTTCATTCTCAATGTATTTTTCGCATAAGATTTTGCGGTCAATTTTCTTATACTGCGGCTCAATGAAATGGGAGGAGAAATCCTGCTTCAACCACTTACTGAGTTGCTTGTTGGTTTTTTCGATGTCCAGCGATGCTTTGCTATCACAGATTATGTTGTAACCTGCGCCATGGTTACACTTAAGTGCGAATTTATTGGGTAATGCGCGGTAGTCAATATCCATTGGGTCATCATACACGCCGTAGAGTTCATTCAGGATTTCACCACACCCTTTCGCTATCACATACTCCCGAACCTTATACTTGTCCGCGCACAAGGTATAAATATCGCCATTTAACTCATTGAATTTGAGCCACTGAATTTTTTCATTGAAATTGATTGGATTGGTTAAGTTCAGTTTTTTCTTGAACTTAATATAGTAATGTGTTTTAGCGCAAAATTCTGGGTACATATATGCGCTGATTTTTAACGCTGATTTGACTGTGTGTTTTATCATTTTCATTAAAATTATCTCAGTTTGAAAATGTTAAGATGCATTTTGATGATTGTTTTATTTCTGAAGAAGTAATTGAGTAAAGTGCAAGACATAATCTCAACGATCAAAAAACAGTATGCGGCCCCATTAATGCCGAAGGAATTAATCATTAGCCATGAAAGCGGTATGGTTAAGACACAACATAAAAACATCTTTTTAGCCAGGTAACTGTATCCGGACTCTTTGATCATATAGCGATAACAAATTGTACCTAATGCAGAGAACATAGTGCCGACGATAATGATGGGAATGATACTCACGGAATCCATATACTTATCGCCATACAGTAAATGGATGAAGTATTGACCAAAAAAGTAGAATCCAGCTAACGCTATAAGCGAACACAAGATGACAATTCGGTTGATTTTAATGAGTAGCATTTCAACGGTGATTTGATCTTTTTCACTGTATATCTTTGAGAAGAAGCTTGTTATTAATGCCAATACGATAAATGACCAGGCACCTCCTATGGTTAACGCGACGCTATACACGCCCAGATTTGAGTAAGAAAGGATTTTTGCCAAAAAAATGCTCGATATCTGCGTATAGATGTCAGCCGATAGACTTGATAAAATCAGCGCACCGCCGGTGAATAACATATGACGGTTATACATTCCGGCGCCTTTACGATTCTCATTTACTTTTGTGGTGTAGTTAAAATAGATAAGACGCAGGAAATAAGGTATGAGCGGGATGATAATAACAGGAATGGTGAAGTAGTACACGGGCATTTTGAAGTATGAAATAGAAAATCGAATCAACAAGGCAACAGATAAGCCGATCACATTGGTGATAGTGTTTATTTTTGATTTTAATTGTGTGTTGTTGTAGATGGAAAAGAAGTCCATCACAATGTAGTAAGTGGCAATACAGTTGGCCACACCAAATAGAAACACAATGATGTCAGTGAAGAAGTAGAGGTAGATCAACACCGCGCTTGATGACAGGAGAAAGAAAAATCGCCGTTGATTTTGTGTGTGTATCGCTAATGCGATCCCAGATTTACTCTTTTCACTCATGCGTTTAAAGATGATGTTCTGACCGCCAAACCACGATAGCGTTTGCACAAATATAAACAGAGAAGTTGAAATGTTTATTTTGCCATAGTCTTCAGGGCCAACGTATTTTGCCATCAGCGCATTAATATATAGTAGCCCGATGATATTGACTGACTTTTCTAACATGATCCATATTGAGTTAGAGTACATTGCATGTCTCTCATCTACGTAGCTGTGTTGATAGCGTTAAGGACTGTTTACAAGCCATCCGCAAAAATTGAAGCTTTCTTGTATATGCATTTATGTTGTGTTTTATTGCGAAATATTCATATAAAAAACACCCAATATTACTGTTTATCCTGCAGGCTAAATTAATTGGTTGACAGTGTGGCTGCTGATACCCAATTAGTGAAGGGATTTTTTATTAATCAGATTAATGACGTGCGTTTTCAAATATTGAGTCCATTATTTAATTGTGTTCGGCTCTATATATTGTGATGATGATCATGATTTTCTTAAACGGGACTAATTACCGAGAGCACACAGTGTAGCGGCGCAATTCATTGCGCGATTATGCCCTATTTCATGGGGCTGATTTCTGACCACGTCAGTACCGCTGTGGCTTTCAGACTCCTACAGCTGTGCTTTGTTGTGGTGCTGGCCTCGCAGACATTCATAATGCGGTGAGTGGCTTGAGGGGCGATTCTGCGGAATCGCCTTATGAATGAACGTTAAAGTAATGCGTGCAAATGCCGATAAGCCTTTCAGGCTTTTAAAAGCTGTTTTTGTACTCATTATTCGTATTAATCAGGAGAGCAAGATGGATGTATCACAAATTACATCACTGGCTACCGGCCTTGATAACATGGAACTGGCTAATAAAATAAGCACGTTAGTACTGAAGAAAACGTTAGATAATCAGCAATCGATGGCGAGCGGCATTCTGGATTCGATTCCTCAGTTGCCTGCAAACCCTGCAATTGGGCGCAACATTAATACCACTGCCTGAAGTCAGCATTAACGGTTTTATGGAGTGATGTCGATCGGGTATCACTCCCCAAATGATTAAGTAGTGTTGGCATGTTATTAGCGGAAGAAATTACAGGATGAAGGTGTCGATCACATATCCTGTTCGCGCAGTATTTTGCCGACATTTCCGCCCGGATGGACGTTGAGCAGCCGCTGTTGATCGAAGCCGTTACGCAGCATGATGTTACAGCACAGCGCATCGAACACCGCCAGCACCAGCATGATAGAAGTGGTAGCCAGCATATTAAGCGGGTCGATCTCCCGCTGGATATGCGTTTTCACCACCAGCGTAGCGGCGTCGGCAATCGCTGAGTCCAGGTTTTCCGTCACGCTGATGATAGCAACGCCTTTGGTTTTAAGCGTCGGCAGCAGGCGCGTCAGTTCTTCAGAATTACCGCCACGTGAAATCAGGATCATCAGGTCGTTGTTGCGCATAAATCCCAGGTCACCGTGGGCTGCATCGGTAGCGTTGAGGTACACTGCCGGTTGCTCGACGCATGCCAGCATGTGGGCGATTTTCCGCGCGGCAATGCCCGAGGTGCCAACACCGGTCACAACAATTTTACCGTGGCATCCGGTAACCAGCATCAGGAGCTGATGCCAGGTTTCGGCATCAAGATTACGTTGTAACGCCAGTAATTCCTCGCTATAGGTCTGCCAGGCCTGACATGCCTGAGTAAATTCTTCTTCCGCATTCATTCGGTTTTCCCCTGCATCAGGTCACGATATTTCATGCTGTCGTGATACATCTCGTGGAATACGCGGTATTTAAGATCGTAATACTCTTTGATTTTGTTGGTCTGTGGTGTGATGGTTTTACCAATACGGCTCATTGCAGCCATGGCTTCCGGCAGCGAATCATAGACACCCGCTGCAACGGTGCCCATCATGGCGCTGCCGAGCAACATCGCTTCACTCTCTTCCGGCAACAGCATTGCGCAGCCTGTCGCGTTGGAATGCTCCTGCACAAAAATCGGGTTTTTAGTGCCGCCACCACTCGCCATCATGGTATCAATGCAATAACCACTCTGGTTCATGGTTTCAATAATATGACGAGTGCCGAGCGCCAGCGCCTGAATGGTGGCGAGATAATGCAGCGCCATGTCTTCCGGCGTGCGAGACAATTTCAGGCCAGTCAACGTGCCCGTGAGTGTTGGATTGGCACGCGGTGAGCGGTTGCCGTGGAAATAGGGCAACATATGAATGTCTTTGGTCAGGAAAGCAATATTTTCTGGCTCACCCGCCATTTTGCGCAAAATACCATTCAGAATTTCATAAATCGTTTTGCCGCTGTCTTGTCCCTGTTTGAGTAAATCCTGATAACACGGGTGTGACTGAATGACATGATCAATTAACGCGCCGGTAGTCGATTGTCCGCCTTCATTCAGCCAGTAATCCGGCAGAATCGCCGAATAATATGGCCCCCAGATCCCACCGATATAGCGTGCGCTACGCGACATCGCCATATGAGCGGTGGACGTCCCGCCAATCAGCGCGATGCGATTATCGAAATCCGCTGATTCGCCGGATACGCCGCTGGCACCCAGAATGCCGAGGCTACCCGCGTGGGCATCAATAATGGAGACGCTGACCGCCGTACCGGCAATCAACCCCATTTCTGCAGCGGCGCGCTGAGTTAATCCATGCCCCAGCGGCTCACCCATGGTTTTTACTTCACTACCGATTTTCGACGCGTTGTTTTCCAGCAAATCTTCCAGACCGATCTGGCGGAAATAGCTCGAGTCCCAGCGGTCTTCGTGACCGATATAGGTCCATTTGCAGACGGTAGAGCACAACGAACGCGTGGTGTCCTGCGTGGCCCGCCAGGTAAGAAAATCAGGCAGGTCGAACAGATGCCCGACGTTGCTCCAGGTCGTCGGCATGTGTTGCTTCAGCCACAGCAGTTTTGGCGTCTGCATTTCTGGTGAGATGATTCCGCCAACAAATTCCAGCACGCGGTGGCCGGTGGCATTGATGCGTTCTGCCTGCGTGATAGCACGGTGATCCATCCATACAATAATGTTCTGCTCGCTTCGCCCGGACGGGCTGACGGTCAGCGGTTTACCTTCTTTATCCAGCACCACCAGCGAACAAGTGGCGTCAAAACCGATGCCTTTCACTTGAATAGGATTGATATCTGCCTGATTAACCGCGTCTTTTACGGCGTTACAGACAGACTGCCAAATCTCATCGGAAGACTGTTCGACGAAATCGGCTTTCGGGCGGTACAACGTGATCTCACGGCTGGCCTGGCCGACCATGCGGCCGGTCATATCGAAGACGCCTGCGCGGGCGCTGCCGGTTCCTACGTCTATTCCAACAAAATATGTCGCCATGTTTTTTCCCTTCGTAAAAATCTTTCGCTTATGATTTTCTGTTTTGCAGAGCGATAAACAGGATCAGGACGCAACCCCACAGCGCCATGGTCAGATAACTGCTGACGCCCATCAGGTTAAGGCCGCTCTCGAGCATTTGCAGGACGATCAACGCCAGCACCAGGCCGATGATCCGGCCAAACCCGCCGTCGGGATTAATTCCGCCAAGTACAGAAGCCAGAATGGTCACCAGCAAATAGGAGTCGCCATAGCCTGCTTTGGCCGAGTTGAATTTGGACATCATCAGCAGTGCCGCGCCCCATCCGAGCAGCGCGGAAAGCACATACACCGCGAGAGTAACTTTGTGGGTATTGACACCACTGAACCGCGTGGCCTGTTCGTTGGAACCCATCAGATAGAGGCTGCGTCCCAGCGTGGTATGTTCCAGTAACACCCACAACAGCAGCGCCACCAGCAGGAATAACAGCAGCGCAACCGGAATGCCGAGCAGGCTGCCGTTGCTGAGATATTGAATGGCTGCCGGGAAGCCGGAAATCACAGCACCATTGGTTAGCAGAATATTCAGCCCGCCAATCAGCGTCATGGTACCGAGGGTCGCCAGAATCGGCGAAACACCGATATAGGCGATCAGTGCGCCATTGAGCGCGCCAATGAGCACGGCGATGACCAGACCCGCGAGCATTGCCAGCGCGAAATATTCTGGCTGGTTCGGGTGCGCCACCAGAATGGCCGCCATCGCCAGCGAACAGGCATTGGCTCCGGCAATGACCGAAAGATTGATACCGCCGGTGAGCATGGTGATACCCATCCCCAGCGCCAGCATGCCCAGAATCGGTAATTGAGAGGAGATCGACTGGAAATTGCCGACGCTGTAAAAACTGCCGCCCAGCGTGAACGAGAACAGCACGGCAACGGCGACGATGATCAATAACTGCAAGCGGATGATGCGATCGCCCGGAAAGAAGCGGTTTAAGGTTGTCATGTCACATTCCCTTTGCCAGTTTGCGTTTTTCATTCCACGCGGTGCTGCTGATGCTGACCAGAATGATCACGCCGCTGAAAACCTGATGCCAGTAAGATGAAATGCTCAGCAAGGTCATACCATTTTGCAGGAAGGCCAGCAGCATTACCCCCAGAATGGTGCCGGTCAGCGAGCCACGGCCGCCGGTCATGCTGGTGCCGCCTAATACCACCGCCGCCAGCACCGTCAGCTCATAACCCAGCAGGGAATTAGGCGCGACAGACTGGGTGATTTGCGCCTGAACCACGGCCGCTATACCCGCCAGCAATCCCATAAATCCGTATACATAAAAATGCAGTCGCAGGATGTTCAGGCCCAGACGCGACGCAGCGTCACGGTTGCTGCCCATGGCATAAATCTGGCGCCCCACGCGTGTGCGGTTCATCAACACGCCGGTGGCGATGATCACGCCCAGCAAGCTAAGCAGCGGCAGAGTCAGGCCATAGTCGTAGCCGTCGGCGGCGGTAAAGGAGAACCAATTAATACCGTTCATAAACCAGTCGGGAAACCCGTATAACCAGGTGCCATTGGTGACATACACCAGCAGACCGTAAAACAGGTTTAACGTGGCAATGGTGATAATGATGGCCGGAACGCGTAGCCAGTACACCAGAAAACCGTTGACCAGCCCGAGCAGCAACCCGCTGCCCATCGACAGGGCAAATGCCAGTGGAAAGCTACCGCCGTGATGGATGATGTAACTGGCCATCACGTACTGACCGATTGAGGTGATGGCCGGGAAGGAGATGTCGATGCCCCCGGCAATTAACACCACAAACAGTCCACAGGCCAGAATGGCAAGAATGGCGTAGCTGGTGGCGACGTCAGTCAGGTTACCCAGGGTCATAAATTCACTGGTGCCGACGCTTAAGCCAATCACCAGCAGCAGAATCAGTAATCCCAGCCAGAATTCGTGCTGGGAAAACAGTTTCGACAGAGATTTATTATCCATTAATCACCTCCGCAATCTGCGCTTCGCTGCTTTGGTGCGGCGCGAATTCCGCTACCAGTTCGCCTTTGCGCATCACCAGCACGCGATGACTGTTGTAATAGGCTTCCGGAATTTCATCGCAAATCATCAGCACCGCCATGCCAGATTCCGCCAAATCGCGTGCGATGCGATAAATTCCCTCTTTGTTGGCAATATCTACGCCGACGGTCGGCGAATCGAGGATCAGAATATGGGGTCGCGTTGCTACCCATTTGGCGATGGCGATACGCTGCGCGTTACCGCCGGAAAGGGTTTTAACGGGTAACTGGCTATCCGAGACTTTGATGTTCAAATCGCGGATCAGGTCTCTCACCACCGCTGCGGCTTTCTGATGGTCCATTAATCCTGCGCTGGTGTGCAGCTTGTCGAAAATGGACACCAGCGTGTTGTCATAAATGGATTGTTCCATGATCAGACCCTGCGTCAGACGGTCTTCTGACACATAAGCAATGCCGTGACGGATGGCGTCGCGGTTACTGTGGAATTGCACCACATTGCCGTTAACGCGGATTTCTCCGCTATCTGGTTGGCTCATGCCGAACAGGCTCAGACAGAGTTCCGTCCGGCCCGAACCGAGCAGGCCAATAATCGAGGTGATTTCACCCTGGCGCAGCGCCAGTGAAATATTCTGATACTGACCTTTGCGGCTTAGTTGGCTGACTTCAAGGAGTGGCGTTACGTTAGCTGGCGCACGATGCGGCAGATGACTGTAGGTAAAACGTTGTCCGGTCATCAGGAATGCCAGTTCATTACTGTCGAGTTCGCTGGCCGGATAGGTGCCAACCAGTTTGCCGTCGCGCATCACGCTGATGCGATCGGCCACTTCCATCACCTCATCAAGACGGTGGCTGACAAACACCACGCAGATACCGGCGGATTTGAGCTCATTCACCACGCGCAATAGACCATTCACTTCAGTACGAGTCAGCGATGCGGTCGGTTCATCCATAATCACTAAACTGGCGTCAGCGGCGATAGCGCGGCATATGGCGACTAATTGGCGATCGGCGATCGACAGCTTTTCGACTTTACGATTTGGATCCAGAGAGACGCCGACCCGTTGCATCGCTGCCACCGCTTTTTTGCGCATTGCCTCGCGATGTACCCAAAAATCTCCGCCGGGTAAATAACGGTGAATGGCAATGTTTTCGGCTACCGACAGGTTGGGAAATAAAGACAAATCCTGATAAATAACCTGAATGCCGTAATACGAAGAGAGCTGGGGCGTAAGAGTATGAAATAGTTTTCCGTCCAGCGTAATGGCCGCGCCTTTTTCCGGCTGATAAACACCAGAAATGACTTTAATGATGGTACTTTTGCCACAGCCATTTTGACCAGCAAGGCAATGCACTTCGCCTTTATTTAACGTCAGGCTGACATTGTCTAATGCTAGTACGCCGGGAAATTTTTTGCTGATTCTTTCAAGGCTGATAAAGGCCTCATAAGGTGCAGGGGACGTATTAAGCGTATTCATCACCGATCCTTAAGCATATCCTTTGTAATTCCAGTGGGCATTGGCTGCGCAATTTAGAGCTAATCAATGGGTTATGTTTGCGCATTGGCCGTTTTGCCCTGCTGGAATTATTTAGGGTATAAATTTTCATGTCTGAGTCGAGATCTAAATACGGCACAACATACAACGCCGTATTTATTTCTCTTAGCCTGGTGTGGCGCTGGAGATAATCTGTCTCCGGAATATACCTGAATTAAAAAGCCTGATCAGAATCCAAGTGATTTCGCATTCTCTGGTGTCACTTCCAGAATTTTATTAAAGCGAATGACTTTTTTATCCATATCTACGTCGGCTTTCCCAAGCCCTTCGATAGTCAGATCTTTGGTGACTTCTTTACCCTGCAACAGCTGATCAGCAACCGTTACTAAGGCATAGCCGGCATCTTTCGGATCCCACAGCAGCGCTTTCTTAATATCACCGCGCATTAAATACGGAGCAGCTTGAGCGGGCATAGCGATACCAACAACGGCGATTTTATTTTTAGCGCGTTTCTGTTGAACCGCCTGACCCGCACCAATCGGGCCGAGCGAACCGAAACCGATAATCCCTTTCAGGTCGGGATAGGTCTTCATTAAATCCAACGTGGTGGAGTATGACTTATCAATATTTTCTGCCACCGGCAGGCGAGACGTTACTTCATGCATATTCGGGTACTTTTCTTTCTGATATTTGATCGCAGCATCCGCCCACGCGTTATGCAGCGGCACAGTCAGGGACCCGACATAAATGGCGTACCCTCCTTTGCTACCCATATCTTTTGCCAGTTCATCCATATTGGCTTCAGCATATTTCTGGCTGTCGATGGTTTCGATATCCCATTGACCAATTTGCTGGTCCGGCGATTCATGGGTTAATACCACGATGCCCTGGTCACGCGCTTTCTTTAATACCGGCTCCAATACTTTGGCATCGTTTGGCACCACGATGATGGCGTCGACTTTTTTAGCAATCAAATCTTCAATCACTTTGACTTGCTGAGCCGGGTCTGGAGTGGAGCCGCCGACTTGATAAGCGTTGACATCCAGTTTTTGCGCGGCTTCTTTCACGCCGACTTCCATGCGGGTAAACCATGGAATGCCGGTGACTTTGGCGACCACGGCAATATCGTAAGGCTTAGCGGCGAAAGAGGGTGTTGTGAATAACATGCATGCTGAAACCACACATGCACTGACTAATGCGAGGTTAAATTTCATTGCGATACCTTTCTTATGATGTTTTGCAGTAGGGAGCGGACGGTTGGTATTCAATTCACACTCAGAGATTAACTGAAGGAGACACCGGTTTTCGCATGATTGTGATCAAAATGTGAACAATGCCCAGTTTTGTTAAATTTAAAGATTAACTGTGTTAATAAAAAGTAAATAAACACTCCTCCCTTTCCCGGCATCCCGAATTTCAGAGGTGATGGGGTGTTTCTATTAACAATTTATTTCCAATAAAGTAACAAAAGAGAAATATTTGACCGCGTCGTATCTTTCTTGCAGCGAAGAAGGCGCTGCCAGAAATTTTATTTGTACGGAATGTGAACAGCAGCGCATTCCTGGCGATTTCAAGATTCCGAAAACGACGTTTCCCGACCGCCGTCATTTTCATCCTCACCGGATATGAGCCTTGTCACAAAATACGTATGACGTTTTTAGCCCTCAAAAAGTAACGCTAAGAAGTGAGGGGCTGTTAAAGGCCCGTTGCAGCTTGTTAATGAATTTGTTTACGCAGATTAATGCAGTAAACGCATCAACTCATGAGTTTATTGCGCTTATATAGTTTGTTTTGCTCATCCAGTCTGCAGAAGCAGGCGCTGTAAAAGCGCTAATGACAAACTGGAGATAAACATGCATTCCTCTAACCTACCCATGACGGCCCGAACCCGATGCAGTGCGATACTGCGGGTGACTTCTGGCAACTTTCTGGAACAATTCGATTTTTTCCTTTTCGGGTTTTATGCCACTTATATCGCCCATACTTTCTTTCCGGCCAGCAGTGAATTTGCTTCGCTGATGATGACCTTCGCGGTCTTTGGCGCGGGGTTTTTAATGCGTCCGGTCGGCGCAATTGTGCTTGGCGCGTATATTGATAAAGTCGGCAGACGTAAAGGGCTCATTGTTACCTTGTCGATCATGGCGGCGGGGACCTTCCTGATTGTTCTCATTCCGTCTTATCAAACGATTGGGCTCTGGGCACCCTTTTTAGTGCTATGTGGTCGCTTATTGCAAGGCTTCTCAGCGGGCGCAGAGTTAGGCGGCGTATCCGTTTATCTGGCAGAAATTGCCACGCCCGGCCGTAAAGGTTTTTACACCAGCTGGCAATCTGGCAGCCAGCAAGTGGCCATTATGGTGGCAGCGGCCATGGGCTTCGCACTGAATGCGTTCATGGAAGAAAGTACCCTTCGCGAGTGGGGATGGCGTTTGCCTTTCCTGTTCGGCTGCCTGATTGTTCCGTTCATTTTTGTTCTGCGCCGTAAACTGGAGGAGACCGAAGCGTTCACTGCTCGGCGCAACCACCTGGCGATGCGTGACGTGTTTAAAACGCTGTTAGCAAACTGGCAGGTGGTTATCGCCGGAATGTTGATGGTCGCCATGACCACCACCGCGTTTTATCTGATCACCGTATATGCCCCTACCTTTGGTAAAAAGGTGCTGATGCTGAGCGCTTCTGACAGCCTGCTGGTGACTCTGCTGGTTGCGGTATCAAACTTCTTCTGGCTACCGGTTGGGGGAGCCCTGTCAGACCGCTATGGCCGTAAGCCTGTATTGGTAACCATGGCGATGTTAGCGCTGATGACTGCCTATCCGGCACTTAACCTGCTTGCTGAAGCCCCCAGCTTTTCCATGATGCTGACAGTGCTGTTGTGGCTCTCCTTCCTTTACGGTCTGTATAACGGCGCCATGATCCCGGCATTAACCGAGATTATGCCGGTAGAGGTGCGAGTTGCAGGCTTCTCTCTGGCCTACAGTCTGGCTACGGCTATTTTTGGCGGATTTACGCCAGTCATTTCAACTGCACTGATTGAGTACACCGGCGATAAAGCTTCACCCGGCTACTGGATGAGCTTTGCTGCGATTTGTGCATTACTGGCCACCCTCTATTTATACCGTCGCAGCGCGTTATCACTTCAAACCGCTGGTTAGTTCAGGAATGACATCATGCAAAAAATACATCGTTCACTTCTTATTACGCTGTTAGTGAGTTCCGTTAGTTTTTCAGCGGCGGCCAAAGATGTCACCGTTATGATTTCGGGCGGATTTAAAGCGGCGCTGGAAAAACTGGCCCCACAATTTGAAGCAAAAAGCGGCGACAAGATCATTTTGATCTCTGGCCCCTCGATGGGGAGAACGCCTCAGGCGATTCCTGCGCGCCTGGCGCGCGGGGAGAAGGCGGATGTGGTGATTATGGTCGGTGATGCGCTGAAAAACCTGGAGAAGGATAACTGGCTTCAGCCGGGTTCGCGCGTTGAGCTAGCCGACTCTTCAATTGGTATGGTCGTTAAAGAAGGTGAGCCTAAACTAAATATTAAAACGGATGCAGATCTGCGTAATGCCCTTTTGCAGGCCAAATCTATTGCTTATTCTGACAGTGCCAGCGGCCGCTATGTCAGCAGCCAACTGTTTAAAAAACTGGGAATAGAAGACAAGGTAAAAACAAAAGCGCATAGGGTAGAGCGCATTCCGGTGGCATCCGAAGTGGCTAAAGGCACTTATGCCGTCGGTTTCCAACAAGTGAGTGAATTGCTACCTGTGCCGGGCGTCACCTTTGTGGGTGAACTGCCTGAAGATGTGCAATACGTTACCCGTTTTGCCGGTGCGGTGACCGCCAAAGCAACAAACGGGCAGGAGGGCAAAGCGTTACTGAACTTCCTCTCTTCGGCTGAGGCGCAAGATACTGTGCGCGCTACCGGATTGCGATCGGTGACGGCTGAACTGCCGGTGAAACAACACGATACTGTTCAGTGATCAACTTCTCTAACTCAGCTGCAATGTAGGATTGCATACGGCCACTGCGCCTAATCAGGCCAACCGTACGCTTTACCACCGGCTCAGTGAGTGAAAGGTGTGTGAGTACTGAATGCTCTGACATCGGCATCGACATAGCGGGTACGGCAGCCATGCCGATACCCGCTTCAACCATACCCAGCATGGTGGTTACATGACGGGTTTCGCAGATACTGGGGCGCTCAGGAACGATGTGATCCAGCATCTTATCAAGTAGATGGCGGTTACCGGAGGTCTTATCCAGCTCAATGTAATCCTGCTGATAAAACTCTCGCCAGGTCAGGTTTTTTTTATTGGCTAATGGATGATCCCGCCTGCAGGCCGCCACGTAGACATCGCTCGTCAAGGGTATAAATTCGATAGTGGTTTGCAGATCCCTGGCAAAACAGATGCCGAAGTCTGCCTGACCACTGGCTACTGCTTCAATGACGTTTCCAGCGCTACTATCAATGATTTTTACACGCACTCGTGGATAGCGTGTCTGGAAACAGCGGATAACATCGGGCATAAAATAGTAGGCTGCCGAGGGCACAGTGGCAACGGTGACCAGCCCTACACGATCCTGACTCACCTTATTAATATCTGCTAATACCAGTTCAACATTCGCCAGCAGCTGATCTGAGCGTTCAGCAAAGGTCCGTCCATACAGTGTCAACGTGACACGCCGGGTCGTTCTGTCGAACAACTTAATCCCTAACGCGGATTCCAGCTTTTCTATCCTACGACTCAATGCTGACTGTGAAAGGCAGATGGACTCAGCGGCAAGCCGAAAATTACTGTATTCAACCAGCGCACGGAAGGCATAAAGATCGTTAAGGTCAAAGTTTACAGGCATAGCAGCAGACAGTCCTTTGGAGCCAGCGGGTGTTCAAAGGGGCAATGATAGCCACATTATTGATTACGGTAACCACGTCTTACCTACAAATGTTATTACTTCTTAAGTTGGCAAATAATTTTGCCATGAAATGGTCATTATTTCCCCGCCAGCATTTCTGGCAGCATGCTGCGTTGCCGGAAAAACGCGGCAAAAAAGCCGATGATAATGCAAAACTCGGCAATATCTCCGCCGTAATACATCCACTGCGCAGCCTGCTGAATTTCTCCAGCGCTGGCTAAGGTTCCACGTGGATATCCGAAGCCGTACATCAACTTCGCGAGAATAGCGTGAGCGGCAGTAGCAAAAAAAATTGCCGCCAGACGCACAGTTCTCGATGGACGGTGAGGCGCGGGATCGGGCCCGGCAACAGACCAGGTAAACAGGTAGCCGGAGAGGACAAAATGCAGATGAAGGAAAATAAACAGGGCAGGAATGGCCATGCTCAACGCATATAACGGAGTGAGATAAAGAAGATACATCCCGCCAATATCCAGCGAAGCAGCGGTAAATGGATGGATTAAAAAGTGTATCGGGCGGGTGCGGAGAATAGTCATCATAGCGCGCGCCCACCGTGCGGATAGAGTGCGTAATATCAGTGAGCCGGGCGCCCCAAATACCAATCCGAGAGGTCCGAACATACCAAGTAACAGATGCTGCAACATATGACCGCGTAAGTCATGATGCGCCCAGTTAGCCAAAGGCGGCAGCATGGATGCCACGATCATGACGATGCCGGCGGTGAAGCTGGCCACGCGCCAGGCGCTCCAGTGGGCAACCCGGCGTAAACGGACAGCGGCGATCAAATAAAAAAAGAGAATGACAGCAGGAGCTATGACCAAAAGAATAAATAGCGCGACTGAATGGGGCATCGCCGCAGGATGCATCATGGAATCCACGGATTAAACTGCCGTTTTAGCGGATAGAGCAGACCGCGCGTGACGATAAATCAGCAAGCCTGCCACCAATAACAGCACAGCAGACAGATTCCAGATGAGGTCATAAAGCAGCACGTTATCAACATAGCGGATCTGATGCAGCCTGAGCAGCTTGTGATCAACAATTCCATCAAACAGTTGAAACGCAACCAACCCCACAATGAATCCTGCCCATGCTGCCGCGCGGTTGAGTTTTCCACGGCTTCGCAGGTCCGCAAACATGAAAAAACCAAGCACGAAAAGAATCAGCTCGCCTGCGTGCAATAATCCATCTGAAAGCAGGCTAAACGCGGGTGTGCCCCAGTCAAAGAAGTGATGCCAGGCCAGAATCTGATGAAATACCACTTCATCAATTGCCGCCATCATACCGATACCCAGTGGAAGGGTGGCTATGAATGAACGTTTCAGATCGGATTGAGGACTGGAATTCAAAGTTGGCACTACGCTCTCCGGGTAAAAGTTAAATTTCACTTAAGAAGCGTAGATGATAATTCCCGCAGCCCGGTCGGTTTACGCCAGCGTTATGTCGGGCAGGGCGCACGACATTACCGAAAGCGGTTTTTCAGAGATTCCGCTGAGATTGTGATGATAGCAATCAGGCCTTGAAGCGATGAGAAATTGTGACCAAAATATCCACTGGTCACTCATCGTTTACATCAGCTCACCGAGCAAAGTTGAAATATGACAGTGAAAAAAACTACCGCCGCCACGCGTGGGCCTTCCGATCACACCATCCGCGATCAGATTGTGGCTGCCGCCATGGAGTACTTTAGCCATTACGGCTTTGAGAAAACCACCGTATCCGATCTCGCGCGATCAATCGGCTTCTCCAAAGCCTACATTTACAAGTTTTTCGGTTCTAAGCAGGAAATCGGTGAAGTCATCTGCGCCAATTGCCTTACGGATATCACGGAAAGGCTGAACGCTGCGCTGGAGAAGTCACCTTCCGCCACGGAAAAAATAAAGCAGCTGTTTCAGACGCTTGCTGTGGCAGGCTGCGAGCTGTTTTTCCGCGAGCGTCGGCTGTATGACATCGCCGCCGCTTCCTCGCGTGAGCACTGGCCTGCTGCTGTGCAATATGAGGATTCCCTGCGTGAAATCGTGCTCGCCATCCTGCGCGCAGGACGCACTGCCGGGGAATTTGAGCGTAAAACGCCGCTGGATGAAACGGCCGCTGCCGTCTATCTGGTACTCAGACCTCTTGCCGATCCACTCCAATTGCAATCCTCACTTGATACGGCCGGAGAAGATGCAAGCCAATTGGCTGCATTAGTACTTAGAAGTCTCGCTTCGTAATTTGTGACCATTGACATAATTGGTCACTAGTCAGAGAATGGCGTCCTCATACTTTCTTTGAGTAAGGTAACCCATGCTCCGGCATCTCCCTTTGTTGTCTGTCGTCTGCCTGCTGCCGGTCATTCTGACTGGCTGCGGCGAACCTCTATCAGCCGCTGGCGATCCGCGCTCCCGGCCGCCACTCATCAGGACGGCGACCGTCGAGCCTGCGGCGGGTCAATCTCGCGTTTTTACCGGCATTGTGGCCGCACGTTTTCAAAGCGACCTGGGTTTTCGCGTGTCGGGCAAGGTGCTTGAGCGTCTGGTTGATAAGGGGCAAAGCGTCAAACGCGGCCAGCTGCTGATGAGGCTTGATCCGGCTGATCTCGCGCTGCAGGTCCGCGCTGCGGAGGGTGCGGTAAACGCCGCCCAGGCACGCGCGCGCCAGACCGGCGATGATGAGAAACGCTATCGTGGATTGGTGGGTTCTGGCGCGGTCTCTGCATCCTCTTACAGTCAAATTCGTGCAGCGGCAGATGCCGCGCGTGCCGATCTTAGCGCCGCGCAGGCGCAGGCACGCGTGGCGCTCAACGCCTCGCAATATGCCGTATTAAGTGCTGATGCCGATGGCGTGGTGGTGGATACGTTGGCCGACCCAGGCCAGGTGGTTAGCGCCGGTCAAACGGTTGTGCGCCTCGCCCGCGCCGGTCAGCGTGAGGCGATGGTCAGTCTGCCGGAGACTTTGCGCCCGCAGGTGGGATCGCCGGCCACAGCCATCCTGTATGGCAGTGGGATCGAGAATGATGCCAGGCTGCGCGAGTTGTCAGACTCGGCGGATGCAGCAACCCGCACCTACGAAGCACGCTATGTGCTGAGCGGTGCCGCAGCCGGTGCTCCACTGGGTTCAACCGTAACCCTGCGTATCCCGGAATCTGTGGCGACGCCAGAATCCTGGTCAGTACCGCTCAGTGCGGTGTGGGATGCGGGACGCGGTGCTGGCGTCTGGCTGGTGGAAGGCAAACCCGCCAAAGTCACCTGGCGGGCCGTGACGCTGCTCGGCATCAGCGACGACAGTGCGCGCGTGTCGGGTCCGCTTCAGAGCGGGGAACAGGTGGCCGCGCTGGGCGCACACCTGCTGCATGAAGGTGAAGACGTCCGCATCGGAACGCCTGGGTCGCGAGGAGCCACGCCATGAGCCGCAATCGCTTTAACCTCTCGGCGCTGGCGGTGCGTGAACGATCGGTCACGCTGTTCCTGATCATTCTCGTTACGGTCGCTGGCGTAGTGGCTTTTCTGGGTCTGGAAAGAGCGGAAGATCCCCCCTTTACCGTCAAACAGCTGACGGTGATCACCGCCTGGCCTGGCGCCACCGCGCAGGAGATGCAGGATCAGGTGGCCGAACCGCTGGAGAAGCGGCTGCAGGAGCTGAAGTGGTATGACCGCACCGAGACCTATACTCGTCCCGGAATGGCATACACCATGCTTTCCCTGCAGGACAGCACGCCGCCATCTGAAGTGCAGGAGCAGTTTTACCAGGCGCGCAAAAAACTCAATGATGAGGCACGCAATCTGCCAGCAGGTGTGATTGGGCCGATGGTTAACGACGAATTCTCGGATGTGGTTTTTGCCCTCTATGCACTGAAAGCAAAGGGTGAACCGCAGCGATTTCTGTCTCGTGATGCCGAAAAACTCCGTCAGCAGCTGCTACACGTTGCGGGCGTAAAAAAAGTCACCATTACCGGCGAGCAGGCAGAACGTATTTATGTCTCCTTTTCCAGCGATCGCCTCGCTACGCTGGGCATTACACCGGAACAGATATTTAACGCCCTGAACGGGCAAAATGCCCTGTCACCCGCCGGTTCGATACAAACGCGCGGGCCCGAGGTGTTTATCCGCCTCGACGGAGCGCTGGATACGCTCGAAAAAATCCGCAACACGCCGGTCGTCTCCGGTAATCACACGCTACGGCTTGTCGACGTGGCCAAGGTCGAACGTGGCTATGTCGATCCGCCCGATTTTCTCATCCGTAATGAGGGTGAACCTGCACTGATGTTGAGCGTGGTGATGAGGGAAGGCTGGAACGGTCTTGAGCTGGGTAAAGCGCTGGAACAAGAGGTCCGAAATATAAATAGCGACATGCCGCTGGGCATGACGCTCACCAACGTTTCCGACCAGGCGGTTAACATCAGTTCGGCTGTCGATGAGTTCATGGTGAAGTTCTTCGTGGCTCTGCTGGTGGTGATGGTGGTGTGCTTTGTCAGCATGGGCTGGCGCGTTGGCATCGTGGTTGCTGCCGCGGTTCCGCTGACGCTTGCCGTGGTATTTGTGGTGATGGCCGCCACGGGAAAAAACTTTGACCGCATCACGCTGGGTTCACTTATCCTCGCACTGGGTTTACTGGTTGATGACGCCATCATTGCGATAGAGATGATGGTGGTGAAAATGGAAGAGGGCTATGACCGCATCAAAGCATCGGCCTACGCCTGGAGCCATACAGCCGCGCCGATGCTGGCCGGCACGCTGGTAACCGCGATCGGCTTCATGCCCAACGGCTTTGCGCAGTCCACCGCTGGTGAATACACCAGCAATATGTTCTGGATCGTGGGGATTGCCCTGATTGCCTCGTGGGTGGTGGCAGTATTGTTTACCCCTTATCTGGGCGTGAAAATGCTGCCCGACATCAAGCCGGTAGTCGGTGGCCACGCGGCAATCTATAACACCCGCCACTACAATCGCTTTAGACGACTGCTAACCAAAGTCATCGCGCATAAGTGGTGGGTGGCAGGCGCGGTGATTAGCTGCTTTGTGCTGGCCATCATTGGCATGGGGCTGGTGAAAAAACAGTTCTTCCCAACCTCCGATCGTCCTGAGGTGCTGGTTGAAGTGCAAATGCCTTATGGCACTTCAATAGAGCAGACCAGCCAGACCACGGCGCGAATTGAGCACTGGCTGAAAAAGCAAAAAGAAACCCGCACCGTAACCGCATATATCGGGCAGGGCGCGCCGCGTTTCTATCTGGCGATGGCCCCGGAATTGCCGGATCCCTCTTTTGCCAAAATCGTGGTGCTGACCAACGGCGAGCACGATCGCGATGCGCTGAAGCAGCGTCTGCGAGAAGCGGCAGCAGATGGGCTCGCGCCTGAAGCGCAGGTGCGCGTCACGCAGCTGGTTTTCGGTCCCTATTCGCCTTATCCGGTTGCTTACCGGGTGATGGGTCCCGATCCAGACGTACTGCGCCAGCTGGCCGCGAAAGTGAAAGTACTGATGCAGGCCAGCCCGATGATGCGCACCGTCAACACCGACTGGGGTTCACGTGTGCCGGTAATGCACTTCAGGCTGGATCAGGATCGGCTGCAGGCGATGGGGCTGACGCCTGCCGGGGCGGCTCGTCAACTGCAGTTCCTGCTAAGCGGGGCATCGATCACGGCGATTCGTGAAGATATCCGATCTGTGGAAGTGGTTGGTCGTGCAGCCGGAGAGGTGCGCCTCGATCCCGCGCGCCTTGACGCTCTGACGCTAGCCGGAGCCGATGGGCAGCGCATTCCACTCTCGCAACTCGGTGAAATCGACATCCGCATGGAAGATCCGCTGCTGCGCCGCCGCGACAGAACGCCAACCATAACGGTGCGCGGCGATATTGCTGACGGATTGCAGCCACCGGATGTCTCAAGCGCGTTGAGCCGGGAACTTCAGCCATTAATCGCGTCACTGCCGCCGGGGTACCGTATTGAACAGGCGGGCTCGATTGAGGAGTCGGGTAAAGCGACTAAAGCGATGCTGCCGCTGTTCCCAATTATGATTGCCCTGACGCTGCTGATCATCATCCTGCAGGTGCGTTCCATGGCAGCGATGGTGATGGTTTTTCTGACCGCGCCGCTCGGGCTGGTGGGCGTTGTGCCCATGCTGCTGCTATTCCAGCAGCCCTTTGGCATCAATGCACTGGTTGGGCTGATCGCGCTGTCAGGGATTCTGATGCGTAATACGCTGATCCTGATTGGACAAATCCATCAGAATGAGCGGGAAGGCCACGAACCTTTCAAAGCTATCGTTGAGGCTACGGTGCAGCGCGCCCGGCCGGTTCTGCTGACAGCGCTAGCGGCGATTCTGGCATTTATTCCCCTGACGCACTCCGTGTTCTGGGGCACGCTGGCTTACACGCTGATTGGCGGGACGCTGGGCGGCACCATTATGACGCTGGTGTTTTTACCGGCGATGTATGCCATCTGGTTCCGTGTCAGGTAGGCTAATGCTGAAAAAAATCCCCGCCTGGAGCGGGGAAGGAAGTATGAACAATATGCAAAGACTCTCGCACGCTATGCGTGCTGTGTGTAACCTTCGTACCAAGTATGAAGCGATAAAAGAGTAGTAGCAGTATTTGACGCCTGCAACTCAGGTCCACAAATAAAAAATGAAAAGGCTCGGGCACGAGGCCTTTATCACTTCAATCATCACAGCAATGGTCTGGTAGAAAGTCCTGAAATCACTGCCTGGCTTCGTTTATCCTCGTCAGTAAAACCCGAGCGTTACTTATCAACGTGGTCTTTTAAAAATGAGAAATCGATTAATAAATGGCATTTATTTGGAATGGCCAAATAAAAATTATCAATATTCTTGATGATTGAGTTCATAAATAACCGAAGCGGTTTCAATTTGATAAAGATGCAATTTAAATGACTGTAATAGGAGCTAAAATAAAAAAATATAACCCGTGCATTTTTTTTAATCTCCTATAAATTGACCCAGCGGTACTCTCCGCACGTAACGAATGATGCTTTGCATCGCCTCTGAAAGCGTTAGAGATTTCCACTTTCAGAGGTCACTTTTTTCCTGCCATAAAAGTCCATTCCTTTTTACTTGCCCTGTCTCATATTAAATATTCATCAATTCACGCCAATAAAGCTGTACAACATTGCGATCATTGTATAAGTTTACTGCATGACGATCTGATTAAAATATGAACACGTGAGGTTTACTTGCAGCAGAACCCGGGTAGATGCCATTCAGTAAATGATATTGCAGCGTTTTTCAGCCGCAACTCTCTCTCTTCTCAACACTAATTGTTGAACAGAGAGTGATATGAAAAATCACCATGAACAAAAGTTGAGTGATCTTCTCATCGGCGAGGCGGTAATAGCATTGCTGCGCGAAAAGGCCGGCATCTCGCGACGTGCGCTCCTCTCGAAGCTTGAATGCATGCTGAAAGCCGAAAAGGATGAAGAACGCGCGCGCGCAATACTTCTCGCTATGCAGGATGTGAAGAAAGAAATCGCCGAGAGTGAATCCCCTAAAGTTGGAGACCGGGAGCACATGGCAAATTTTGATATAGATAAATTCGGTAATGACGACTCAACCCGACATTAACGCCGGCTAAGGGCTTAAGTGCGTGGGAGAGAGACAAAAATGCGCAACTCAGTAAGGATATTTTATGCAGCAGAATACTATCGAGTCAGACCTGCAGAGTTATTTACACAGCACCGGTGACCAATATGCAGAGGAAAAAGAAGTCATTGGTATCATCGTAAAGTCATTGATCGCAGAGAGAGGAAGAGTGACGAACAAGGCCATCATTATGAGTCTGATAGCGGAGCTGGAGAGTGCGACAGATATTGAGCAACTCGATGTGCTGCGCAACTGCCTTGAAATCGTTGTAGGCCGCACGCCTAATGATGAAGACTAAAGAAACCAATCTATTCTATACGCCTATCAGCGGGGAGGTTTGTATTAATTCCCCGCTTTCCTGACCTCTATATCCATATTAAAAATACTGATCCTCATTTCCCTGAGACTTTACTCACCAGTAGAAAAATGCCCAACGCTCTTCTTCACCCGGAGTAAAGCCCACCACCATTTTTAACGCGTTGAGTAACGCGTCAAGTTGCATCGGGTCAGTGGTGTTTTCAATTTCCGAGATGAAGTACAGAATAATGGCGCTATTGGAGACACTCTTACCCTGACTCTCAAGCGTCTGGATGGCGGAGTCAATCAGTGTCTTCTCCGCAGAAAGGTTGTCACCTGCGTTCTGGAGATAGTCAGTAATGTCTATTTCGCGGTACGTTTGCTGTGCGCTTTGTTGCATTTTCTCTCCTTGTGATCAGATATTTCTGCGGCAACGTTTGAAAGATGTTTACGCTATTGCGTTGGGTCTTAGCTAAACAAACCCAGGGTTTCAGGGCTATTTACCCAGTTAAAAGTTATTCAGAACTAAATTTAGCGCATATTTCTGTTATGGCACGCCTTTCATGGATTAAAATCCATTAATGAGCGGTTTAAAGCCTGAATCCCTTCGACGGGATCGTGACTGGCTTATCTCGCCAACAGATAAAACTTAGCGATCGAATAGCATGCCGATTAGTGTCTGATAATGGCGTTCTTCTTCTTGAGTGGCAGCGACTTCGAGACGTCTTAACAGTTTAGTGCAGATAGCCTTGCGGTTAAGGTTCTTGCCAGCCCGCAGGATCTCGACAACAATTTGACCTAGCGTTTCTTGCTGAGTTGGCGCGCTTGCTTTGCTAAAATAATGTGCAATATCGCTGGCTGTATCGGGAAATTTAGAAACACTCTGACGCATGCGAACCTCGTAAAAGTTGGGATAGTCGATTCTGTCTGAACATAAAGTTAGACAATCTTTTAAAACTTGTACAGGATTAATTTATCTGTACAGATTTTCTTTTCAAGCAAAAGATGCTTATCCTTTTTATTCAGGTAGTTATGTTTGGTTGTGAGATCGGCTATCAGTTCTGGTTGTTGAAGATAAGGGTAAATTTGTACAAAGAGAGAGGAGGCGATTAACTGGAAGAGGGGGTAATGAAAGGTTCGGGGAATGAAGTCAGTTTAACTCACTTACTTATCGACATAATGCGGAGCGCCCTGAGGCGCATCCTCTACCTGAATCAACGTTAGTCACCCATTAACGATCATTGTTGATAGCGCGTAAATGTCTGGATGCTGAAAGCCAACGTAGCTCTTCGCGGTTTCGTGGGGAGGTTTCGACAAAGGCTTTTAGCCAGCGTCTGGCGTCGGCTATCTGAGCAAGTCTATTGTCGCTGGCATCGCCTTCGGCCATGGTGCCCAACTCAATGATGAGGGAGTGAATGTTGATTTCCTTCTGACTCACAGCAAGATTAATCACTGCCTCGCCAATAATGATATGGCCTTGTTCTTCGTCATGAAATAACACTGCGTTTCCTCCAATATTTTCGATTACCGTAAGAATAGTGTAGTAACAAACTTCCTTAAGGTCTTTAAGATTGTTTAGAGATTACGGTTTATCAAATTTTGCATGTTAACGTTGCTGCTCAACTTGCTGATAATTATCTTAAATTATGCCAGATGTAAACGCATTGCTTGATGATAAAGAAAAGTCTCAAATTTCGAGGGAAAATAATGAAATCGTTTTCAAGACAAAATTTGCCTCAATTAATGAAGATTTTGATACGTAATTTGGGAATGGGAAATGAATATTGCCAAATGACAGGTGGGGATTAATTAAGGAAGGGGAGAGTGTCGTCCCTGACATTTTCTCCAGCCGGTACACGTTAAACGCGACCGTTGAGGTCATCTTCGTCGTCGTCTTCCGGCCAGAGCCGGACTACGTCCTTAGGCGTCAGTTCGTTTCGTCGTTCAAGCCTGCAAGCGTTTGCAGGTATGGCACGTTATGGACAGCGCGATCGGGCTCTTCGAAACTCTTCAGCCATTTTGTGGCTTCAGAAATATCAGACAACCTTGCCTTGCTGCCGCCTGCATTTGCCATATGTTCCAGTTCGTCAATCAGCGATTGTACGCTGACAACTCTCTGTCCCAAGGTAATACTCAGTGCCGCTTCGCCAATAATGACGTAGCCTTTCCCGTCGTGTTGAAAAGACATTAACCATCCTCCATATTCACGTTTATGACAACCTCGACTTAAACTGTAGGCGCTATGACGGATTTAGCTAAAGGTTAATTCCTAAAAGTCATAAAATCTTAGATTTATATATTTTCTAAGTGACTGTTCACTGCCGTTATTAGGTGCTAATGCAGGGTGATATTATGTACAATTTTGCATGAAAGAGGTTTAATGTTAAAGGTGTTAAGCGCTTCTCAATGATGGATATTAACTCGCTGAAATAATGGGAAGGCACTACAAAAAGGGCTGATATATTTAATTCTAAAGTAATCCATGAACAGCTGTATAAATATGAAAGCGCAAGGATGCAATAAAACCCTTTGCAGGTAACGATATTGGTTTCGTTACATTTACGGAAAGCCAGCTTATTACGCGGAAGTTGGCGGACACCAGCTGCATATTATGCACCGCGCTGTTATATCTGGAGCCCCCACCCAGCCATAGCGTATCCACAAGACGTGCGTCTGTAGAACTTTCAGGGATTACACCGATGTACTGTTGGCCCGAGTAGCAACTGATAACCATAGACGGATGTGTTCAGTGTGCAGTCAGAGTGATGTGTTTCCACTAATAGGTTTAACCGAATGCGGCAGAAAAAGGGTCTCAGAACTGATGCCTAAAGGGCATTCAGCAGGTTGTAGATCTCATTTACAACCTGCAGGGTTGCGTGTTCGATCATCCCTTCATTACGACATAAAACCCAGCCGTGTTCTGCAACGGCTCGCTCGAACGACTGAGTACAAGCGACATGATCTTCCAGCTTATGCATCACCGTACTACTTAACCCGCGCGTTCTGGCCGCAGCCCTTGCCCATGAAATTTCAGGCGCAGTAACAACCCCGACATGCAGGTCCGGCGCTTGCACGTTTCGATCAATGTTTAACTGTAAAATCTCAGCAAATGGAACCATCCGGCGAAACGCGGCATCCGACGGGTACCAGCGATCCATCAAAATGATGCTGTTCGGTGGCTGTTTAGTCAGCACATGTTGGGAAATCCATGCACGGCTATCAGCAAAGCGCGCACAAACTTCCCGCTCTAAAACCATGGAGGGATTTCTGGCCAGCCTGTTCACCAGAGCCATTGTTTCTCTCCTGAAGGGATCGCTTTTTTTCTCGCAAAGCCGGATTACCTTAATGTTATCTGACCTGAGTACTTTCGTAATGGCTTCCAGTAGCGTGGTTTTACCGACGCCTTTGGGTCCATCCAGAGAAACAAACAGTGGACGGCTCATAGTCGAAATGACGGGTGATGTAGCGTTTGTGTGAAATTCAAATCGGGCAAAAGCATCCTATTTCCTTCTTATTAACCGGTGTCCACTTTCTACGTCCGGTGAAGCTACCGACTTCGCTGGCGAGCATTTTATTCACTACGCAAACCTTAGTCACACCAAATTTCAGGCAATAAAAAACCCGCACGAGGCGGGTTTTTTAATTATCAGCGGTGCTTATCTGCTCAGACTATTGTCTTCATCGCTATTGTAAGCGCTGCTGATAATGAGCGCGGCTTACAGCGGAGTAACGTTGCCCGCTGCTGGGCCTTTGGCGCCATTTTCAATGGTGAAGGAAACTTGCTGACCTTCATCAAGAGTTTTGTAGTTGTCGCTCTGGATAGCAGAGAAATGGACGAAAACATCCTTGCTGCCATCGTTAGGAGTGATAAAGCCAAAACCTTTATCAGAGTTAAACCATTTTACTAAACCAGTCATTTTGTTAGACATAGATAATTCCTTAATTGATGAGCCACTCGTAGCGGCAGAAATTGGCCTGAAGTGAAAGATTTACTTATTGGGCACTTAGGAGGAGGCTCTCGAAGAAGGATATCTAGGGATAACACTTGAACTGAGGACTGCTTTACTAAAACTGCTTTCATAAGGTCTGTGTTCCAAACCGATGACGCATTAAGACATAGCGTTAATAATTTAGCAACGAATATGTTTATTTATTTTAACCATTTAAAGGGCTGGATGGCTGAACGACCGGTTACGCTTCATCTTTGGCTGCGCTTTGCCGCGCCGGTCATCGCCGCATGGTTTGTTGTCTGCGTGGTGATGCTACTGATTGGCGTGGCGATTATCTGGGGACCGTTCTGTTAAAAAACTAAGGAGCCCACATTGGGCTTCTCGATCTCTTTTGACATGTTTAAAAAAACGCATTTTATCGACATATCTCTTTGGCGTGTTTTGGTTGAAAGCGCGATAACAGCTAATCCAGGTCATTTCCTATAGCAATAACAAGCAACTATAATCTTACCGGTTAAGTGGCTTGATCTGCTTGGTGAGCACATCAGCTTTTCCACTCCTTTTCGCGGCGGTGAATTTCAGAGGCATACATGATGCGTACTCTTCAGGCGGCCTGGTTGCTTACTCTGGCCCTGTTTGTCTGTCCCGCCTCGGCGGCCAACTCGATTAGCGATGGCTGGGAATGGCTCAAGCAGGACGTTTCACAAACCTGGCAGGAACCGCAGTATTACGATCTCTATCTGCCTTTCATCAGCTGGCATGCCCGTTTTGCTTACGATAAAGATAAAACCGATAACTACAATGAAACGCCGTGGGGCGGCGGGTTGGGCGTCTCGCGCATCAATGAAGACGGTAACTGGAGCGCGCTCTACGCGATGGCGTTTAAAGATTCCCATAACGAATGGCAGCCGATCATTGGTTATGGCTGGGAGAAAGGCTGGTATCTGGATCAATCGCGCGATTTTCGTCTCGGTCTCGGGCTAACCGCCGGTATCACCGCGCGCGATGACTTCGCCAATTACGTGCCGCTGCCCATCGTGCTGCCGCTGTTCTCCGCTGGTTATAAACGCCTCAACGTGCAGTTCACCTACATTCCCGGCACTTACAATAACGGTAACGTGCTGTTCGCCTGGGTACGCTATGCCTTCTGATTCCGCAAACGCGTTGCACAAAGACCGTATCAGCAAAGTGCTCAAGCGCATTGCTTTAGGTTTGCTGGTTTTGCTGGTGATGTTCCTGGTGATCCGCGGTTATCAATCCGAACAGGGACCGCCACTGCATCGCTGGCATACGTGGTCGGCGGATGAAATGTCGGTGGATGAGATTGATCGCGCCAGCTTCGCGGATTATCTGACGCGTGAAGCAGCGATTTTCCACGACATGAAGCTCAACGTGACCGACCAGCTCAGTGACGATGAGAAAACGGCGCTCAACCGCTTTAACGCGCAAAGCCCGGTTTATCCGGCGCGATTCGACACCGACTGGAATCGCTCATATATCCTCGAGCCGGAAGGAAAAGCGAAAGGTGCGGTGGTGCTGCTGCATGGATTAACCGATTCGCCGTACAGCATGCGCTATCTGGCGCAGGCGTATCAGCAGAAGGGTTTTGTGGCGGTAGTGCCGCGGCTGCCGGGACACGGCACGGCGCCCGGTTCACTCACCAAAGTTGACTGGCAAATGTGGATGGCGGCAACCCGCTTAGCGGTGCGCGAAGCGACACGCCTGGCGGGCAGCAACGTACCTTTGCATCTGGTTGGATACTCGAACGGCGGCGCGCTGGCGGTGAAATACAGCCTCGATACCTTGCAAAATAACGCGCTGCGCAAGCCGCAACAGCTGGTATTGCTGTCGCCGATGATTGGCGTCACCGCCTATGCGCGATTTGCCGGCTTAGCCGGCTGGCCCGCGATCATTCCCGGCTTCGCCAAAGCGGCGTGGCTGAGCATCATCCCGGAATACAATCCTTTCAAGTACAACTCGTTCCCGGTGCGCGCGGCGCGGCAATCGTGGCTGCTGACGCAGGCGATGCAGGATCAGCTGCTGCATGTGATTCGCGGCGGCAGCATGCCGGCGTTTCCGCCGGTGCTGACCTTCCAGTCAGTGCTGGATTCCACCGTCAGCACCCGCGCGGTGGTCAATGGGTTCTATCGCTATCTGCCGGATAACGGCAGTGAACTGGTGATGTTCGACGTCAACCAGGCGGCGAACTTGCGCGCGCTGTTCAGGCCCGCGCTCT
Source organism: Pantoea sp. SO10 (assembly GCF_005281435.1). Lineage (NCBI taxonomy): Bacteria > Pseudomonadati > Pseudomonadota > Gammaproteobacteria > Enterobacterales > Erwiniaceae > Pantoea > Pantoea sp. SO10. The sequence goes on along the minus strand of NZ_CP040096.1, from coordinate 265,243 downwards.
ACTCAGCGGTCAATAATTTGTTGCCGCCTGCGCCGCGCCGCTATGCCTCAACGGTCATCACCAACGCGTCACCGACCACCTATCAAACCGTGGCGCGCATTACAGCGGCGGATCAAACGCAAGAGATCGTGCGTTCGATGCACGAAGCCTGGCCGCAGGACACCTATTCGTTATCGCACATTGCCGTGCCGTTCCCACTCAGCGACTCGCTGTATGGCCGCGAGCCAACGGAAAAGAATCGTTATGGTATTAGCTTTGGCACCATCTCGCTGCGCGGTGAAACCGCCAGCCTGATCGTTGGGCTGGATACGCTGATGCGCAACACCTCCAATCCGTTTTTCGATTACATGATGTTGCAAATCAAGGGGCGCATTGATTGCAGCAGTCAGAGCAATCTGCCGGCCTGCATCAAAGCGTTATGACTTTTTTCAGCCAGCCGCTGGCGAGGATCACTCTGGAGAGCAGCACCGAAGCGGCGAACGTCACGGCAATCAGCGTCAGCTTAGTCGCCAGCGAGGTGATGGGAATCAGCGCGGTGAGCAGATGGAAAACCGAGTAGTGAAGAATATAGACGCCGGTCATGGTTTTGCTGATGGTCGCCAGAATGGTCTCTTTAACCGCCACATTGCGGCGAAAGCGCACCTGACTGGCGGCAATCACCAGCACCACCACCAGCAGATAAATTTGCGAGCCGGTGAGAATAAAGGCGTTGCGATCGGCTTTGAATAGCGCGAAGAAGAAGTGCTGCTCATAAAACCAGGTAAACAGATAGATAAAGGGCAGGGCGATCACCGCACCGCGCGCCACTTTTTTGCGCTCCATCCAGTCATTAATCAGCGGATCGCACAGCAGCTGGCCGGTTAAGTAAAACAGCAGCCAGGTCCAGAGCCGATACTGCGGTTCAAGCCGGAACAGCGGGTCGTCCGGATGCAGCACCGCCAGCAAATCGTAGCCATATGAGAACGCCAGCAACGCTAACACCAGCGCAACGAACGCGCGTCGATGCTGGCTAAGCCAGATCATCAGCGGGTGAAAGCTATAGATGATAATGAACGAGAAGATGAACCACGGCTGGATCAGGTAGCCGCGCTGATAGGGTTCCCACAGGTAATAGACCGTCATCCAGAACAGAAATACGATCACCAGATTGCGAATCTTGCCTATCTGCCAGTTAACATCCTGCTCGGAACGGGCATCCATAATCCCGGCGACGACAAAAAACAGCGGCGTGGCGATGGTGGAGATAAAGGTCAGAAACGCCAGAATCCAGTGATAATCGTAATCGTAGCGATCCCAGGTGTTGTACACGGTGAAAAATGTCACCGCCGTCATACATCCCAGCGTTTTAATTACGTTGAGGCCGGTCACATTCATGATGCGCTAGCCACCGGTTGGCGATGGAAGCAGGCGTAAATCACCGGCAGCACCAGCAGCGTCAGCACCGTGGCAAAGCCCAGACCAAACATGATCACCACCGCCATGCTCTGGAAGAACACATCGCGCAATAGCGGCGCCAGCCCGAGCACGGTGGTAAAGGCGGTCAGCAGAATAGGGCGCAGACGCGAGGTGGCGGCGTAGATGATCGCGTCAGCCTGCGGCTTTACTAGTTTCTGCTGTTCAATCTCTTCGACCAGCACGATGCCATTTCGAATCAACATACCGCTCAGACTCAGCAGGCCGATTAACGCCATAAAGCCAAACGGAATCCCGGTGATCAAAAAGCCTGGCGTCACGCCAATCAGCGCCAGCGGCACCGTCAGCCAGATAGCGACGGCGTTTTTCAGCGAGCTAAACATCAGCACGGTGATCACGAACATCACCAGATAACCCAGCGGCAGCGAGGTAAACACGCCTTGCTGCGCTTCACTGGAGCTCTCCGCATCGCCGCCCCACTCAATGCTGTAGCCATGCGGTAGCGGGATCTGCTCAATCTGCGGCTTCACGCGCGCCACAATATCGCCGGAGGTATCGTTGCTGAGCGGATCCGGGTCGGTCTGCACGGTGAGTACGCGGCTGCGATCGCGGCGCAGAATCAGCGGATCTTCCCATTGCAGCGTAAAACCGCTCACCACGTTGCTGAGCGGGATGTACTGCTGCTGGCTTTGGCTCCACACCAGCACGTTATTGAGATGATTGGCGTCCTGCCGCTCGCTGGCCGGTGGCCGCACGATAACCGGCAGCAGGTCAGCGCCTTCCCGATACAGCCCAACGCGGCTGCCGGTGAAATTCATCTCCAGCGCGTTATCCACCTCCTGCTTATCGACGCCCAGCTCGCGGCCTAATGCCAGATTGAACTGCGGGCGAATAACTTTGCTGCGGTTTTGCCAGTCATTGCGCACGCTGTCGGTGGCGGGATCGGCGGTGAGGATGTCGCCGACCTGGCTGGCGATCAGGCGCATTCTGTCGGGATCGGGACCTTTGATACGCACCTCAATCGCGCTACCGCCTGAAGGCCCAAACATCACCCGTTTGGTGCTGGCATTGACCTGCGGATACTGACGCACGATGTAGGCATCAATACGGTGTGACAGCGCGGCGATATTACGCTGATCGTCCATGCGCACCATGATTTGCGCATAGTTGCTGTACTGACGCTGCCCGTTGTAGGTGAGGATAAAGCGCATGCTGCCCTGGCCAATGGTGGTGACGGTAGACACCACGCCTTGCTGCCCGGTAATCGATTTTTCAACGTCGCTGGCCATCTGCTCAGTGGCGTTGATATCGGTGCCGTACGGCAGCCAGAGATCGACAAAGAAGATCGGCGTATTGGCTGAAGGGAAGAAGTTTTGTCGTACCGATCCAAAGCCCCAAATCGCCAGCGCCAGCAGCAGCGCCATCAGCGAAAGCGTGAGGGTTTTTTGCCTGAGCAACACCAGCAACATGCGCTGATAAAAGCGATAAAAACCGCCGTCATAAGGTGAAACTTCAGCCGCAGCTTTAGTAGGTTCCTGTGTTTTAAACAGCCACCATTTGATCAGCACCGGCGTGATGGTGAGCGCCGAGAACCAGCTCAGCAGCAGGGAAATCAGCAATACCTGGAACAGCGATTTGCAGTACTCGCCGGTGGAATCCTGCGAAAGACCAATCGGCGCAAACGCCAGAATGGCGATTATCGTCGCGCCCAGCAGCGGGAAGGCGGTGCGGCGAATCACAAAGTTGATGGTGGTCATCAGCGGCGAGTTTTGCTGACGCGCGATCAGCACGCCTTCGACAATCACAATCGCATTATCCACCAGCATGCTCAGCGCAATAATCAGCGCGCCCAGCGAAATGCGCTGCAACTCAATGCCGCACAGATACATGATCAGCAGCGTGCCCAGCACATTGAGCGCCAGCGACAACGCGATGATAATGCCGCTGCGCACGCCCATAAAGATCAGCAACACGCCGACGACAATCGCCAGCGCCATCAGGAAGTTGGTAATAAAGCCATTCACCGAGTGCGCCACTTCGGCGGCCTGATCGTAGAACACGTTGATCTGAATGCCCGCCGGTTTTTCTGCCGACATCTGCTGCAGTTTGGCCTCCAGCGCGCGCCCGACATCAATGACATTCACGCCGGGAATAAACGAAATTCCCATGGTGACCGCCGGACGTCCGCTGGCGTGGTAAATGCTGGAGGGCGATTCACTCAGCCCACGCGACAGCGAGGCGATATCGCGCAATCGGGTGGTGGCGTGATCGCCCGGCGGGCTGACCAGCAAGTCGCCCAACTCTTCGATGTTCTGAAACTCGCCGGTTGGATGCAGACGGATCGATTCCGTGCCGGCTTTGATGTCGCCCGCATTGGAGACCACGTTGAGTCGACTTAGCACGCTGGCGAGCTGCGGCAGCGTAATGCCGCGCGCGGCCATCATCGTTAAGGAGACATCGATATTAATTTGCTGTGGGATCACGCCGCCCAGCGCCACCTTGCCCACGCCCGGCACCAGCACCAGCTCACGCCGTAGCTGCTCCGCGTACTGCACCAGCTCCGGGTTGCTGAAGTTGTCGCCAGAAATGGCGAAGAAGAAACCAAACACATCGCCAAAATCATCGTTAACGAACGGCGCGGCCACGCCGGGAGGAAAGAAACGCGCCGCGTCGCCGACTCTGCGCCGCAGTTCATCCCAGATTTGCGGCAACGCGTTGGAGTGGTAACGCGAGTCAATGTTGACGGTAATCTGCGACAGGCCGTTGGAAGAGATGGAGCTGACATTGTCCAGATAGGGCAACTGCTGCAGCGCATTTTCCAGTGGTAAGGTGACTTCCTCTTCTACCTGCTGCGCGGACGCGCCGGGATAATGGGTGACAACCACCGCGGTCTTAATGGTAAAGGCTGGATCCTCGAGACGGCCAATATTGAGCAGAGCAAAAATGCCGCCGACGCCCAGTAACAGAATCGCCAGCCAGACGCGGACCGGATTATCGATAAACTGCCGGGAGATATCCATTACAGCCCCCGCTCACGCGTCCAGATGCGTACCGGTTGCTGAGCATGCAACTCGTTGACGCCAGCGGCGACCACGCGTTCACCGGCGTGCAGCCCGGCGGTGATCACCACGCCACGATCGGTTACTTCGCCCACGCTGACTTTGCGATCTTCTAACGTCAGCTGATCGCCGCTGCCTTGCACCACCCAGACATGCGGCTCGTTGCGCTGGCTGTTATCGGGATTAAACACTGCTTCCACCGGCACCACTAACGATTCGCGATTCACGTTGGCGGGCAGATTGGCGAGGTTAATCGTCACCGTGCCACTGACGCCGCCCACCGCCGGGAAATCGGCCGGGCGCGGCATGGTTAAAATGATCTGCCACGTCAGCGAGTTGCTGTTACTGCTGCCGGTGTGCTCTTTGTACTCGGCCTGGAATTCGCGGTCCGGCAGCGAGTTGATGCGCACCACCGGGCGATAGGTCAGGTTGCGCATATCCAGCGCGGTAAACAGGTTTTCCGGCACGCTGAACACCACGTCGAGCAGATCGTTGCGGGTCAAGGTGGCGATGGTTTGTCCGGCGGCGACCACCTGATGATTGCGCACGTTAACCACGGCGGCCACACCGCTGAAAGGCGCGGTTAGCGTCATCTGGCTTAACTCTTCACGGGCAATTTGCAGCGCGGCATTGGCCGCATCGCGGTTGGCGCGCTGCACGTCCATGTCTGCCTGCGAAATCGCCTGGCGGCCGGAGAGCGTCTGGAAGCGGGCAAATTGCCGCTGGGCAAGCGTGGCGGCAGTCTGGCGCTCATTAACGCGCTGCTGCGCTTCCCGCGCCGTAAGCCTGGCGATGAGCTGGCCCTGCTCGATGCGGTTGCCCTGGCGAATATCCAGCGATTCAATCTGTCCTGCACGTTTGAACGACAAATCGGTGGAGTCGCCGGATTCAATGCGCGCCGGGAAGATACGTTGTTGAGATTCGCCGGACGCCACAACTTCAACGACTTTCACCATGCGCGGCGGTGGCGTGACTTCCTGTGTTTTTTGATCGCAACCCGTTGTTAAAAATATAACAATGGCAGTCAGCGTAATATAACGAGTCACTGTTTTATCCTCAGCAACAACGAATCCATTGTTGGCAATAATGTGAGTGGATAATTTAATTACCAAGCATAGAGACAACCGCGTAGGTGAATAGTCCTACGGCGGAGCAGGTAACGATCGCAATGACAACATAAAGACTCAGACGGAGCAGGCTATAACCATACATCGTTGCCTCCATTAACCATGACCACAGAAAAACTGCGCCATCGCCTTAAAAGGTGAGAAGTATTAACAGGATGTTTTTGTTATCGATGAGCATAGACGCAGATGTCAAAAAAAGTAAAGCCTGATAGCTTGTAATATTTTTGATGAAATTAACCAGATTTAAATCTAATAAAACTGATTTTCATGGATATTTAATCCGCAATATCGATATAAAATATCAGATTAAAGTAACCTGAATATTGGCTTTAAATTACCCAGCCTTATGAATTATCACACTATATTTTTATTATTCTCCGCGATCGGATAAGTCTGGTGAGATAAATGGTTTTCGCCTAACGACTTTTATTGAGAAATGAATGCGTTGAATATCCCTGTGCTACGTTTATAGCGTTCATTTTACAAAAAACTTTCAATTTCGTATAGAAAATAGGGCTGCTTCATTACCGCTGAGCAGCCATTAACGACATATTTTTCAATCTGAAACGGACCGCTTCTTCCACCGGATAAGTCAGGTCTGATCTTTTCGTTCAATGGCGACTTGTTAAATACGGGATATCACCGCCTTGATTTCCGAAACAGGATTTGAGGAGAAAGCGATGAATACTGCTAAACCGGAAAGTACCTATTATCAACTTTCTGTCGATGAAACGCTGGCCAGTACGCAAAGTTCCACCGAGGGAATCAGTAGTGCTGAAGCGGCGGCGCGCCTAACACAGTACGGGGAAAATGCCCTGCCACAGAAACCCGGCAAGCCGGTTTGGCTGCGTTTTCTCGCTCACTTCAACGATGTGCTGATCTACGTTTTACTGGCCGCCGCGTTGCTGACTGCCGTCATGGGACACTGGGTTGATACGCTGGTGATTCTCGGCGTGGCGGTGGTGAATGCCCTGATTGGCCACATTCAGGAGAGCAATGCGGAAAAATCCCTGCAAAGTATCCGCAATATGCTCTCCAGCGAAACGGTGGTGATCCGTGCGGGTAATCACGAGACGCTGCCCACCACCGCGTTGGTGCCAGGTGATGTGGTGGTGATCCGCGCCGGCGACCGCATCCCGGCGGATCTGCGCGTTATTGAGGCGCACAACCTGCGCGTTGAAGAAGCGATTCTGACGGGCGAATCCACCGTGGTTGAGAAGGGCACGGACGCGCTCATCGGCGAGTTGCCGCTGGGCGATCGTACCAATCTGCTGTTCTCCGGCACCACCGTCAGTTCGGGCGGCGGCAAAGGGCTGGTGGTCGCTACCGGTGGCGCCACGGAACTTGGGCACATCAACCAGATGATGTCCGATATCGAAAAGCACCGCACGCCGCTGCTGGTGCAGATGGATAAACTTGGTAAAGCCATTTTCCTGATCATCCTGGCGATGATGGCCGCGCTGTTTGTCTTTAGTTTGCTGTTCCGCGATATGCCGGTTTCAGAGCTGATGCTGTCTCTGATTAGCCTTGCGGTGGCATCGGTTCCCGAAGGATTACCGGCGATTATCTCGATCATTCTGTCGCTTGGCGTACAAACCATGGCGAAGCAGCAGGCGATCATCCGCAAGCTGCCTACCGTGGAAACGCTGGGCGCGATGACGGTGATTTGCTCAGATAAAACCGGCACGCTGACCATGAATGAAATGACGGTGAAAGCGATTATCACCGCCGATCAGATTTACCGCGTTGATGGCGTGAGCTATGAACCGGTGGGCGCCATCCATAAAGCCGATGACGCTGTGCCGGTGAAAGTGGCGCAAGGCTCGATCCTCGAGCGCTATCTGCGCACCATCGATCTGTGTAACGACAGCCAGCTGATTAAAGACGAAAACGGACTGTGGAAAATCACCGGTGGCCCAACGGAAGGCGCGCTTAAAGTGCTAGCCGCCAAAGGACATCTGCCTTCAGTCATCACCGAACTGCGCAATAAAATCCCCTTTGATTCGCAATACAAATACATGTCGACGCACTATCTGATTGGCGATGAAGAGTGCGTGCTGCTGACCGGCGCGCCAGACGTACTGTTCAGACATTGTCAGCAGCAGCAAACAGAAGCCGGATTGCAGCCGATCGATCTGCCGTGGTGGGAAGCCAAAATTGAAGAGTATGCGCGCGAAGGATTACGCATGGTGGCGGCGGCCTGGAAACCGGCCACACCAGGACAAACTGAGCTGACGCATCAGGATTTGCATCAGGGCATGATTTTGCTCGGCATCGCCGGGATGATGGATCCGCCGCGACCGGAAGCCATCACCGCGATTGGCGACTGCCTGCAAGCCGGCATTCGCGTGAAAATGATCACCGGCGACCATCCGCAAACTGCGATGAGTATTGGGCAGATGCTGGGAATCGGTAACGCCAGCACCGCCATCACTGGACGCGAGCTGGAAGTGATGGATGACCAGCAATTGAGTGAGGCGGCGCAGGCGTACGACATCTTTGCCCGTACCAGTCCGGAAGATAAATTCCGTCTGGTGCAGGCGCTGCAAAGCAAAAAAGAGGTAGTCGGGATGACCGGCGATGGCGTTAACGATGCGCCCGCGCTGAAGCAGGCGGATGTCGGTATCGCTATGGGGATTAAAGGCACCGAAGTGACTAAAGAAGCTGCCGATATGGTGTTGACGGACGATAACTTCGCCACCATCGCCAGCGCGGTGCGGGAAGGGCGCCGTGTCTATGACAACCTGAAAAAGACCATTTTGTTCATCATGCCGACCAACCTCGCGCAGGGCTTACTGATCATCATTGCCCTGCTGGCCGGTAACCTCATTCCGCTGACCCCGGTGTTGATTCTGTGGATGAACATGGCGACTTCCGCCACGCTCTCCTTCGGCCTGGCGTTTGAAGCGGGTGAGCAAAATATCATGCGTCGTCCGCCGCGCGATCCCAAGCTGCATGTGATGGATGGTTTCGCCATCTGGCGCGTGATTTTTGTCGGTTCGATGATCGCCATAAGCGCCTTCGTTCTGGAAGCCTGGCTGCAACCGCGCGGCTATTCACCGGAATTTATTCGTACCGTGTTATTACAAACGCTGGTAACGGCGCAGTGGTTTTATATGCTGAACTGTCGTGTTTCCGACGGCTTCTCATTGAGCAAAGGTTTGCTGATGAATAAAGGCATCTGGATCGTCAGCGGCGTGCTGTTAGTTCTGCAATTGCTGATTATCTATGCGCCCTTTATGCAGCTGCTGTTTGGTACCACCGCACTACCGTTACGTTACTGGATTATTACCTTGATCATTGGCTTCGTAATGTTTTTGATTGTCGAAATCGAAAAGCCATTAACGCGGAGATTCAGAATCAATTAATAGCGCGTGACATTCAGGCCGTTTCTCTTACGGCCTGAATGTTTTTCGTCACTTGACCTCAAACAAGGCCCAGCGCACAGGTTTTTCTCTATAATACATTTTGTATAGGATGAAGGATCTTAATAATGGGACTGAACGAGTTTCCTTTATGGTCAAGGCTTTTGCGCGTACTGATAATTCTCGCCACGTTGACCATAATTCTCACCGGTATCTATCTGGCATCGGCATTAATTAATCAGGTGATGCTGTCATTGTTTCTGGCGATTATGCTCGATCCGTTAATCAGTCGGCTCGAAAGAAAACGCGTGCCGCGTCTGCTGTCATCGCTGCTGGTGATTGTGCTGCTGTTATTGGTGATTGTGTTCACCATCATCAAACTCACCGTATTAACCCCCGATTTAATCCAGCTGAGCCGTCAGGCACCGCAGTTACTGGCCGAACGCTTCGAGCCGGTGACGCAGACGTTTAGTCATTTGGGCCTGGTTTTAACGCCCAACGACATGCTGGCGTTTGTTGATGCGGGTGCGGTGGTGCGCTTTGTCACGGGTTTTCTCACGCAAATACCCAGCATTCTTTCCTGGTGGCTGATGGTATTTCTGATGCTGTTTTTCATGCTGTATGAAATGAGAAATTTAAAAATCTTGCTACGCAAACAGGCCGAAGGGCAATATCAGCGCTATTATGTGGCACTTGAAGAGGGTGTACAAAGCGTTATCGTTTATGCTCAGGTTAAAACCCTGACCAGTATTGTCGGCGGCATTATTGTCTGGGCGGGTGCTCATCTTCTTGGCCTGAAGTTCGCCTTTTTCTGGGGTGTGTTGATGTTTGTCTTCAACTATATTCCGGTGCTGGGTTCATTTATGGCGGCCATTCCGCCAGTGCTGCAAAGTTATATGCTGTACGATATCCAAACCGCATTGGTGGTCGCACTGTTCTTCGTGGCGTTGAATTTAATTCTGAGTTCAGTCATTGAGCCGTTGTTATTGGGCAAACGATTGAATATGGCACTTACCACACAACTGCTGGCGTTTCTTATCTGGCAATCCTTGTTGGGCATCATCGGTGCGATTCTTGCAATTCCGCTGACGTTTATGTTGAAAAAGATATTACTGGCGAGCGCAGGGAATGAAAAGCAGGGAGAGCATTTAACAAACCTGTCGCCATAAATGGCGATTCGCTTGTTATTTTCTCAATGGTGAGTGCGCAGGCCGGCCGGGGCTTCAGTGCGTGTGGTTGAAAACGGCTACATTGTGAGAGGCGCTGGCGCGTCTGCTGCGGCGAAAGGGCTATCCGCAGCGCTGAGGCTTTTACGTTGGGCCAGGAGCCTCACGCAGGGATGCGTGAGGCAGTTCGGGGCCGGCCAGGACGGCCGATCCCCGAACGGTCCGTCGGCACAACGTGGAAGCCGAAGGCACCGCGCTAGCGGCGCGAGGACGGCCCGTGACGCAGCAGATGCGTCAGTGCCCACACGGATAATACGGACTCAAGGCAAAATTTCACGCTCAAGACTTTCTACCCCGATAAAAGGTTTGATACAGCACCGGCAACACCAGCAGCGTTAGCACCGTGGCGAATCCCAAACCGAAAATGATCACCACCGCCATGCTCTGGAAAAACACATCGCGCAGCAGCGGTAGCAGGCCGAGCACGGTGGTAAAGGCGGTGAGCAGAATCGGGCGCAGGCGCGACGTTGCGGCATCAAGAATCGCTTGGTGTAACGGCTGATGCCGCGCCAGCTGGTGCGTTTCCTCAACCAGCACGATACCGTTACGAATCAACATGCCTGACAAACTCAGCAAACCAATCAACGCCATAAAGCCAAATGGAATGCCGGTGAGCAGGAAGCCGCAGGTGACGCCAATCAGCGCCAGCGGCACGGTAATCCAGATCGCCAGCGCATCGCGCAGCGAATTAAACATCAGCACGGTAATCACAAACATCGCGAGGAAACCTAACGGCAGCGAGCCAAGCAGGCCGCTTTGGGCATCGCGCGAACTCTCCAACTCGCCACCCCATTCCAGATGATAGCCGGCGGGCAACTTCAGCTGATCGATGGCCGGCTGCACGCGCGCCACAATCTCTGCGGCGGTGCGGCCGCTGGCGGGATCGGGATCGGTTTGCACCGTCAAGACGCGCATGCGGTCGCGGCGCATTATCAGCGGATCTTCCCATTCCAGCTGGAAATCGCTCACCAGATTGGCCAGCGGCACATAACGCTGCTGCGCCTGACTCCACACCTGAATATTGCCAAGATGGTCGATATTCTGCCGCTCCAGCTCGGAAGTCTGCAGCATGATCGGCATCAGCCGCGAGCCTTCGCGCAGCAAACCGACGCTATCACCGGTGAAGTTGATACGCAGCGCGCGGTCGATATCGCGCTTGTCCACGCCCAGCTCCTGACCGCGCAGCGGCGAATACTGCGGACGAATCACTTTACTGCGCGCCTGCCAGTCATGACGCGGCGGAAACGCGCTGCCCTTGGCGAGGAAAATGTCGTCAATCTGGCTGGCAATCTGCCGCAGCGTAATGGGATCGGGGCCGGTAATCCGCAGCGCAATGGCACTGTCGCTGGCACTGCCGAAATTGATGCGTTTGATGCGCTCCGTCACCTGTGGGAAGTGCTCGCCGATGTGCTGCTCGGTGTGCTGCGCCAGCATTTCCAGCTGCCTGGCGTCCTGCACGCGCACCATGATCTGCGCATAATTGCTGTACTGACGCGTTGCATCGTAGGTCAGCGTAAAGCGCATCGCGCCCTGACCAATGGTGGTCACGGTACTGCTGACGCCCGGCTGCTGGTTAATCCAGCCTTCAACCTCGCGCGCGGTTTGTGCGGTGTAATGGATGTCGGTGCCATACGGCAGCCACAGATCGGTGAAGAAAATCGGCGTATTGGAGGCGGGGAAGAAGTTCTGCTTCACGTAGCCGAAGCCATAGACCGAGGCGGCCAGGCACGCGGCCATCAGCACTAAAGTAGTGATGCGGAAGCGCAGCAGCGTGGTGAGCACGCGGCGATACAGGCGAAACACCACGCCCTGATACGGCTGCGTGGTCTCTTTGCTGATCGCCTGGCGACCATCCATCCACTGCACGAACACCGACGTCAGCGTCAGCGCGGTAATCCAGCTGAGCAGCAGAGAAATCAGCAGCACCTGGAACAGCGATTTACAGTATTCGCCGGTGGAATCCTGCGATAAACCAATTGGCGCGAAGGCGATGATCGCGATCACCGTGGCGCCGAGCAGCGGCAGCGCGCTGCGTTTCACCATCTGCATCATCGCCTGTTGCAACGGCTTGCCGCGCTGGCGATCGACCTTGATGCCTTCCACCACCACGATGGCGTTATCCACCAGCATGCTGAGGGAAATAATCAGCGCACCCAGCGACACGCGCTGTAGCTCAAGCTTAAACAGATACATGATCAGCAGCGTGCCCAGCACATTGAGCGCCAGCGAGGCGGCGATCACCATACCGCTGCGGACGCCCATAAACAGCAGCAGCGTGCCCACCACAATCGCCAGCGCCATCAGAAAGTTATTGATGAAACCATCCACCGACTGCTTCACTTCCTGCGCCTGGTTATAAAACACGTTCAGATCGATGCCGAGCGGTTTGGCCTGCTGATGCTGCTGAATTTTGGCGCTTAACGCATTGCCGACATCAATCACGTTGACGCCAGGCGCGAAAGAGACGCCCATCGCCAGCGCGTCGTTGCCGTTGGCGTGATAGAGATTGCCCGGCCGTTCGGTAACGCCATAGCTGAGCGTGGCGATATCGCGCAGCAACACTTGCTGGCTGCTGCCGGGCGCAGAGATTGGCAGCGCACCGATCTCATCCAGTGAGTGAAACTCGCCGGTCGGATGGAAACGAATCGCTTCATTGCCGAGGCGAATCTGGCCCGCATCGGAGACGGCATTGACGCTGTTGAGCAAAGCGGCCACGCGCTGTGGCGTCACGCCCAGCGCCACCATCTTCTGGCTAGAGAGCGTGATATTCACCTGCTCCTGCTCAATACCGGCAATCGCCACTTTCGCCACGCCGGGCACCAGATTCAGCTCACGCCGCAATTGATCGGCGTAGGTGCGCAGCTCGCTGTTGGTGAAGTTCTCGCCGGAAAGGGTAAAGAAGTAGCCGTAGACATCACCAAAGTCGTCATTCACCAGCGGCGCGCTGACGCCGGGTGGAAACTGGCGCGTGGCATCGTCAACGCGGCGACGCAATTCATCCCACACCTGTGGCAAGTCGTCGGCGCGATAGTGGCTATGAATCGTAACGGTGATCTGCGACAAACCGTTGCTGGAGATCGAACTGACGTTGTCGAGCGACGGCAAGCGCTGCAAGGCGTTCTCCAGCGGCAGCGTCACTTCCTCTTCCACCTGCTGGGCCGACGCGCCGGGATAGTGCGTCACAATCACCGCCGATTTAATGGTGAAAAGCGGATCTTCCAGACGGCCAATGTTGAGCAGCGCAAAGATGCCGCCCACGCCCAGCAGCAGGATCACCAGCCAGCTGCGAATCGGGTATTTGAGAAACGGTTCCAGCAGGCGCATCACAGACCTCGCTCGCGTGTCCATAGGCGCACCGCCTGACCATCACGCAGATCGCTGACGCCCGCGACCACAATGCGATCGCCCACTCGCAGGCCGGAGAGAATTTCGATGCCCTGCGCATTGAGTTTTCCCACCACCACCGGCTGCTGCTGAACGTTAAGCACATCACCCTCACCGCTGATCAGCCACACGTAAGGCTGATTCGGCAGGCTGTGATCCGGGTTAAACACCGCGTTGGCCGGCACGCGCAGCAGCGGCGTGCCGTCGGAAGTGGGCAAGTTATGCATCTGCACTTTCACCGTGCCGCTCAGTCCGCTGACCTGCGGTAAATCCGTCGGACGCGGCATCGTCAGCACTACTTGCCAGGTTAGCGTGGCAGCATCAGCTGCTGCGCGATGCTCTTTATATGCCGCGCGAAACGTGCGGCCCGGCAGCGCATTCAGACTGATCTCTGGCTGATAACTCACGTTTTGCACGTCAAGGCTGGTGAACAGGTTTTCCGGCACGCTGAAAATCACATCCAGCACATCGTTGCGGCTGATCACCGCCACCGTTTGTCCGGCGGTGACCACCTGATGATTTTGTGAGGCCACGCTGGTGACGATGCCGTCAAACGGTGCGCGCAAGGTGTGATAATCCAGCTCCTGTTGGGCGATGTTGAGCGCCACGGCGGCGGAGTCGCGGTTCGCCTTTTGCATATCCATATCTGCCTGCGAAACCGCACTGCGCGTGGCCAGCGCACTGAAGCGCTGATACTGACGATCCGCCAGCTGGAATCTGTTCTGCTGATCGTTGACGCGCAGCTGCGCATCGGTATCGATCAGCCGACCAATCACCTCGCCAGCCTTCACATGGCTGCCTTCACGCACCTGCAACTGCGCCAGCCGCCCGGTACGCTTAAACGCCAATTCGGTGTAATCGCCCGCCGAAATACGCGCTGGAAATACCCTGACTTTCTCTGTGGTATTTTCCGTCAGCGTTAGCGCTTTAATTACGCGCGGTGCGCTGAGTTCATCACCGCTTTTATTGTCACAACCGATCAAAACCAAACAAATTACAAGTGCGCCCAGCACTGGCCAATTATTCATGCCCCTGCCTCAATAAGAAAGAAAGGGCGGGAATATGCCATTGCCTGAAAGAGGGAATAATGACCCTCCGCAAAATAAGGGTCATTAGGTGGAAGCAATTATATGCGTTTAAGGTTGGTTTAATTTAGCGATGTCTGGCGAAATCAATTATGCCACCATGCGCGAAACTACATGATAAGAGAGTAAGCCGATGGCGGTAGCTGATGATACCGCAATGATAATAAAGGAAATTATCATCGGTATTGTCAGGTTGTGTAATTTATTCATAATAATTCCCCCTATGATTAATACATTTCAAGATGAAACTAAAATTAATATGCGTCATGTGCCTTTCTATTTGCGTTTAAATAATAACATTACGCAATCAATGCTATCACTATTAGCATCACACTTCTGAATCGGTAAAAACATGACCACGGTCAGTATGCTTCGGGAAAATATAATTAAAATGTGGTTTTTATTTTCGCACGCTTTTTTATTTTCAATTCAATGTCACGGGGTTAATTATGACCGTTATTCCTATTCAGCCAAAACGTCCGGAAGCATCCGCGCGTCCTTATTATCAGCAGGATAACGCCGCCGTATTTAAAGCCATCAACAGCTCACCCGCGGGGTTGAGCAGCACCGACGCCCAGCAACGACTGGATGCCAACGGGCTGAACGTGCTGCCGCAAAAGGCGGAAAAATCACTGCTGATGCGTTTTCTGGCGCATTTCAAAGATGTACTGATCTACATCCTGCTGGCTGCGGCGGTAATCACCGCGGTGATGGGCCATTGGGTGGATACCTTTGTGATTCTCGGCGTGGCGGTGATCAACGCCCTGATCGGCTTCATTCAGGAAAGCAACGCCGAAAAGTCGCTGAAAAGCATCCAGAACATGATGTCGAGCGATGCCATGGTGCTGCGCGACGGCCAGCAGATCACCGTCGCTACGCAGCATCTGGTGGTCGGCGATGTGGTAATGCTGCGCCCAGGCGATAAGATCCCGGCGGATTTGCGGCTGTTCGAGGTACATAACTTGCGCGTCGAAGAGGCGATTCTGACCGGCGAATCCACGGTGGTATCAAAGAACACCGTGGCACTTGAAAGTGAAAAAGGGCTCGGCGATCGCCTGAATCTGGCCTATTCCGGCACCACCGTCAGTTCAGGTACCGCGCTGGGCGTGGTGATCGCCACCGGCGGCGACACCGAGCTGGGCCACATTAACGCGATGATCTCCGCGATTGAAGAGGCGAAAACCCCGCTGCTGGTGCAGATCGACAAACTCGGAAAAGCCATTTTCGGCATCATCATGTTGATGATGGCGGCGCTGTTTGTGTTTGGTTATCTGCTGCGCGACATCGCGGTGACGGAGCTGCTGCTGTCGGTGATCAGCCTCGCGGTAGCGGCGGTGCCGGAAGGTCTACCGGCGATTATTTCGATCATTCTGTCGCTTGGCGTGCAGTCGATGGCACGCAATCACGCCATCATTCGCAAGCTGCCGACGGTTGAAACGCTCGGTGCGATGACGGTGATCTGCTCGGATAAAACCGGCACGCTGACCATGAACGAGATGACGGTGAAAGCGGTGGTGCTGGCGAACAGCCAATGGCGCATCAGCGGTAACAGCTATGAGCCTAAAGGTGAATTTACCCTTGAAGCGGGTCAGCAGAGCGATGCGCTGATGCAGGGCTTCCTGCAGGTGGTGGATATCTGTAACGAAAGCCAGCTGCGTCAGGATGCCAACGGCAACTGGGGCATTGTCGGTGGCCCAACGGAAGGGGCGCTGAAAGTGCTGGTCGCCAAGGCGGGCATTCACAATGACAAGGTGCAGATCCTGAGCAAGCTGCCGTTTGACTCGGCCTACAAATACATGGCGGTGAGCTGCCTGATTGATGGCAAACCGTGCCTGCTAATGACCGGCGCGCCCGATGTGTTGCTGTCGCTGTGTCAGCAGCAGCAGGGTGCTACCGATGCGGAAGTGATTGATCGCGAATATTGGGAAGCGGCGATCACCACCTACGCCAGCGAAGGGTTGCGCACGGTTGCCGCCGCGTGGCGTTGGCTGCCGGAAGCGCAGCACCACATCGAGCATGAGGATTTACGCAACGGCATGAAGATGCTGGGCCTGGCGTGCATGATGGATCCGCCGCGTCCGGAAGCCATCACCGCGATTCGCGACTGCCAGCAGGCAGGGATTCGCGTGAAGATGATCACCGGCGATCACCCGGAAACCGCGATGGCGATTGGCCAGATGCTGGGCATTGGTAACAGCGATTCTGCCATCACCGGTTACCAGCTGGAGCACATGGATGATGCCGAGTTGGGCGTGGCGGCGCGTGAATACGACATCTTTGCCCGTACCAGCCCCGAGCATAAGCTGCGTCTGGTGAAAGCGCTGGAGAGCAGCGGTGAAATCGTCGGCATGACCGGTGATGGCGTCAATGATGCGCCCGCGCTGAAGCAGGCCAACGTCGGCATCGCGATGGGCATCAAAGGCACCGAAGTGACCAAAGAGGCGGCGGATATGATCCTCGCCGACGACAACTTCGCCACCATCGCAGCTGCAGTGAAAGAGGGCCGACGCGTCTACGATAACCTGAAGAAAACCATTCTGTTTATCATGCCGACCAACCTCGCGCAGGGATTGCTGATCATCATTGCGATTCTGATGGGCAACCTGCTGCCGCTGACGCCGGTACAGATTCTGTGGATGAACATGGCGACCTCAGCAACGCTGTCGTTTGGTCTGGCATTTGAACCGGCAGAGCGCAACATCATGCGCCGCCCGCCGCGTAACGCACGCAGCCCGGTGATGGACGCTTACGCCATCTGGCGCGTCATCTTCGTCGGCCTGCTGATTTCGATTAGCGCCTTTGTGCTGGAAGCCTGGCTCCAGCCGCGCGGCTACACGCCGGAGTTCATCCGCACCGTGCTGCTGCAGATGCTGGTCACCGCGCAGTGGGTTTACATGCTGAACTGCCGCAACAGCAACGGATTCTCGCTGGATGCCGGCTTGCTGAAAAACCGTGGCATCTGGCTGGTCACCGTGGTGCTTATCGCGCTGCAGGCGATGATTATCTATGTTCCACTGATGAACACGCTGTTTGGCACCGCGCCATTGCCGTTCAAATACTGGCTGATTTCGCTGGCGGTGAGCGCCGGGATCTTTGTGCTGGTGGAGATAGAGAAGCGCCTGACACGCGGCTGGCGCCTGGCTCGTTAACGTATGTTGGCTGGCGCAATGCCAGCCAACACTTTTTCATTCAGCGGAAGACGCTGATTCACGCTGCATCACCAGACTGAGCGCAGCGGGCAATACTGTCAGCGTCATCAGCGTTCCCACCAGCAATCCACCAATGATGGCGTAGGCCATCGGCCCCCAAAACACCTGATGTGAGATGGGAATCATGCCTAAAATCGCGGCGCAGGCGGTGAGAAGAATCGGGCGGGCACGATGCTCAGCCGCTAGGCTTACCGCATCATTGCGCGACATGCCAGCACGCAGATTGCTATCGGCTTCCATGATCAGGATCACCGCGTTGCGGATGATCATGCCAGCCAGCGCAATCATACCGAGCAGGGCGACAAATCCCATCGGCGTGCCGCTGGGCAGCATTGCCAGAACAATGCCAGGCAGTCCAAAAGGCGCCATCGCCAATGCCAGCAACATGCGCGATACGCGTTGCAGCTGCACCATCAGCAGTATCAGCATGACAAACAACGTCACCGGCAAAACGGCAAACACTGAGCCGTTACCTTTATCCGATTCGGCAACCGTGCCCTCTTCATCAAGGGTGTAACCCGGCGCTAATCCGGCACGCAGCTGCTGGACATCTGCGCTGAGCTGCGCGGATGTGGTCTCCGCTTGCATGCCCGCCGCTACATCAGTTTGTACCACCACATAGGGAAAACCCTGGCGACGCCACATCACCGGATCCTGCAATCCCCACTGCAGCGTCGCAACCTGGCCGATGGCAATCTTCGCGCCTGACACGGTGGTCAGTTTCAACGCAGCAAGGCTGGTTAAATCCAGCCGGTCAGCATCGTTGGCGCGCAACAGCACATCAACCAGCCGGTTATGATCTCTCACGGTAGTCACGCTTTGACCGGACCACACGCGGTTCAGCAGCTGCGCGATATCCTGTGAAGAGACGCCAGCCGCGCGGGCTGCGGTTTGGTTCACCGCAAAGGTGATGACGCGTTCCGGCTCGCCCGCTGTCAGGTTTACGCTGCGCGTCGCGCGGGATTGCCCGAGGATGCTGGCCAGCTTTTCCGCATACTGTTTCACCTGCTCGTAGTGCAGCCCGCTGATGCGATAGCGGATCGGCCAGCCAACCGGCGGACCCAGTTCCAGCGGCGATACGCGCGTCACCACATCGCTGAAATCGCGTGCCAGCAGGCGATCGAGTTCAGCTTTCAACCGATCCCTCGCCGCCAGATTTTTGGCTACCACGACCAGCTGGGCGATGTTTTCATCATCGTTCAGCACGTCCATCGGCAGATAAAAACGCACGGCGCCGCTGCCGCTATAGGAGGAGAAATGGTCGATATTGGTGTTGCCGCTGAGTTTCGCTTCGAGCTGTTCTACCACGCTTAAGGTGCGCGCCTGCGAAGCGTTCGCCGGCAGCGTGAGGCTGACCAGCAGCTCCGGGCGATCGGATGCCGGGAAAAACTCGCCCTGCAGGTGGCTCATGCCCCAGATGGCGAGCAGCAGCGATGCGCCCGCTAGGCCGAGCGTCAAGCCCCGATGGCGTAACACCTGTGAAACCAGACGGCGATAGAGGCGCAGCAACCAACCGGGCTCAGCGTGCGGTTTACCTGGCCTTGATGCCAGGATCCAGCTGCCGGTCAGCGGAGAGAACAGCACCGCAACGACCCATGAACTGAGCAGCGAGATCAGCACCACCACAAACAGTGAGTAGCAATACTCCCCCGCACCGGACGCGGCGAAGCCGACGGGAATGAAACCGGCAATCATCACCAGCGTGCCGGTGAGCATCGGAAATGCGGTGGTTTCAAAGGCTACGGTAGCGGCGCGCCAGCGGGAATCACCGGCTTCGAGTCGGGCGACCATGGTCTCCACCGCGATCATCGCATCATCCACCAACAACCCCAACGCGATGATCAGCGCGCCAAGGGAAATGCGTTGCAGCCCAATGCCCGCCAGCATCATGCCGGTAAAGGTCATCGCCAGCACCAGAGGAATCGCCGCCGCCACAACTAAACCGGCACGCAGCCCGAGCGAGACGAAAGAGACGGCCAGCACGATAAAGATGGCTTCACCGAGCACCCGCACAAATCCGCTGATCGCGTCGTTGACCACCCGCGACTGATCCGCCACTTTCGTGACCTCAATCCCGTGCGGCAGTTGGCTGGCAATCCGCGACATTTTGTCCGTTAACGCGTGGCCAAAATCCAGCATATTGCCGGTCGGCGCCATGGAGATCGCCAGCCCAATCGCTGGCTTACCGTTGACGCGATAAAGCGGCGTTGGCGGTTCCGCCGCCACACGCGTCAGTGTGACAATATCGGTCAGGGGAATGTAGCGATCGTTGATGTGCAGCGTCACGGCGCGCAGGCTCTGTTCCGAGTTGAAGGCACCGCTGACGCGCAGCGCGATGTTATCGCTGTTGGTGCGAATGACGCCTGTGGGTGACAAGGCATTCTGCGCCTGCAAGGCATCGGTGACCTGTTGCAGGCTCAGGCCCATTCCCGCGAGATTGCGCGGAGAGAAGCTCGCCACAATCTGCTGCTCCTGCACGCCGAGCAACGTAATTTTGCCGACATCCGGTACGCTCATCAGCCGATCGCGAATCGACTCAACACGATCGCGCAGTTCACGCGTGCTGAATCCTTCCGCAGTAAAACCGTAAATCGTGCCAAAAGTATCGTCAAAATCATCATTGACCGCCGGTGCCGCAACGCCCGCAGGCAGCGCGGAGCTGACATCCTGCATTTTCTTACGTACCTGATACCAGATGTCCTGCACTTTGCCGGGCGGCGTGCTGTCGCGCAGATTGACAAAGATAACGGTTTTACCGGGATGCGTTTCGCTCTGCACGTAATCCAGATAGGGCACTTCCTGCAGCTTTTTCTCCAGCGGTTCAGTCAGCAGTTGCACCGTATCGTCGAGATCGGCACCGGGCCACTGCGCGGAGACCACGGCGGTTTTGATGGTAAAGGCGGGATCTTCGTTGCGCGGCAGCGCCTGATAGCTGAGCACGCCAGCGCCAAGGATCATCAGCATCAGAAAAGCCATCAGCTGTTGATGAGCCAGCGCCCAGGCGGAAAGGTTGAATTTATCGCGAGCGGAAGGTTCACTCATGGCTGCTCATCTCCCCGCGCAACCGCTTCGCCATCGCGCAGTGTGCTGACGCCTGCCGTGACCACGCTTTCGCCTGCCGTGAGACCACTGGCGATATAGACTTCGCTGGCGGTGAAGCGGGAAATCACCACCGTGCGGCGTGTGACCTTGCCGCGCTGCGCATCCAGCACAAACACCGCCGGTTTGTCCGCCAGGTGCGTCAGCACGGATGCAGGAAGGATAAAGGTGCGGGGATCGCTCTCCGGTAGTGCCACGCTGACGCTGGCGCCCAACAGCATCGCTGGCGGTGGATCGTCTAGCGTTAATCGAACCCGCCAGGTCCGCGTTTGCGGGTCGGCCTGCGGGCTGATATCGCGCAGATGCGCCTGCGCGGCGATCGCCGGTGAAGTGAGCAGAGTTACGCGAAAGGCATCGCTGGGGAGCGAGGAAAATGCTGCCGGGAAAGGCACATCCAGAACCACATCCCGCCGCGCACCGCTTGCCAGTGACATCACCGTTTGACCGGTGCTCACGACCTGTCCGGCAGAGGCGCTGACGGCGGTGATCACGCCGCTAAAAGGAGCCGTCAGCTGCGTCCAGCGTAGATTTTCCTGCGCGCTGTTGAGTGCGGCTTCGCTGCTTTGCAGGTGCGCCGCAGCGGATTGCCAATCGGATTGCGCGCTGTCGAGCTGCGCCCGTGCAATCGCACCGGAAGGCATCAACTGTTTCATACGATGTAGATTCAGCGCCGCAACGCGTTCAGCTGCCCGCGCGCTGTCGGTGTCCGCCATCGCGCTGCGTAACGCATTGGCGGTAGTGCTGCTCTCTAACGTTGCCAGCACCTGACCGGCGTCAACACGATCGCCCACTTCGGCAGGGCGCGTCAGAATCCGCCCATCCAGCCTGAAACCCAATGATGTTTCGTCATGGGCATGAATATCGCCGGTCATCTGCACCTGTTGCCCTTGCAGGGCGGGCTTCACGGTGATGAATTTTACCGGTCGGGGAGGCGCGGGTGGTAAGGGATCGCGTGGCCCGCAGGCAGTCAGCGACAAGGCGATGGCCACCATGCAGGGCAACAATGGCAGCAACGTTATCAGGCGTTGTGCATCGATAAGATGGTCGGCGGCCTGTTTGACCAGGCCGGTGAAAGAGTCAGTCATGGCGCCACTCCGTACAAGGATTTGGCGCCATTAAAACGGCGAACTGTCGAGATTCGTTGTACGGCGAGTCAAGATCCTGTCAAGAGCGCTTAAAACGGTGCCGGACTGACGTCCGGCAGGAAAATCGCCAGGCTGAGGCCGCCCTCTTTGGGTAGTTTGGCGCTGATCCTGCCGCCGTGCGCCGAGCAGATGGCGCGAGCGATCGACAAGCCTAGCCCGCTGCCGCCTGAGTGGCGCGCGCGCGAGGATTCACCGCGCGTGAAGCGTTCAAACATCTCGGGCAGAAATTCAGGCGCCACGCCGGGGCCATCATCCCTGAATTCGATGCTGCACCCTCCCGGCACCGCGCGGGCAGTAATCTGCAACTGGCCCGCAGGTTTGCCATAGCGCAAGGCATTTTCAATTAACACGCTAAACACCTGACCCAGGCGGAAGGGATCGGCGCGGCAGGTGAGCGTGCTGTCTGCTGCCACGCTGATGATCATGCCGCTGGCTTCGGCTTGCGGTCGCACCCAGGCCACGCGCTCCCGCGCCAGTTCTCCGGGGTTGATCTCATGCAGATCCAACTTGAGTTGTCCGGCGTCGGCCAGCGACAGCAGGTGGAGCTCATCGATCAGTCGGCTCATGTGGCGCAGCTGTTTCATGATCATCTCCAGCTGCTGCGGTTCGGGCTGAAACACGCCATCCAGCAGACCTTGTAACCGGCCAATGGCGGCCGTCAGCGGCGAACGGAGTTCGTGTGCCAGCGCCACGTGCGAGGCGCGCAGTTCACGATCGTAGAGCGCCAGCTGCTGGCTCATGCGATTAAAGTCGTGTGCGAAGTGCAACAGCTCCGCCGGCGCGCTTTTTACAATGGTGGCGGCGGAACCAAACTGCCCTTCGGATACCCGATCAGCGGTTTTTTTCAGGTGGCTAAACTGCAACGCCAGCGGGCGGGCGTTGCGCAGAACGGTGAAGGCAACAAACGGCGTAATGATGAAAATCAGGATGATCACCATCAGCCAGTCAGCGGCACCCACCGAAGGATCGGAGTAGCGCACGCCCCAGCGTTCATCAACGATCTCGTGGAAGCGCGGCAGATTGGTTTGCGGATGCGCACGCAGCGTCAGAAATTCCTGGCGCATCGCCGGCGGCATATGGTGGATAATCCACAGGTTTTGCAGCGCAAAGCGCAGGAACATAATCCCGGCGACGGCAATCACCGTGACGATGGCCAGCGTCAAAATACGCACGCAGATCCAGCGCCATAGCGTTTGAGGAGGTGACTTTTTCATGGCTGTCTGAACCTGTAACCCACGCCGCGCACGTTGAGTAATATCTCGGATAAACCGGCGTTTTCGAGCTTCTTACGCAGGTTGTAAACGTGGGTGTCGATCACCCTTTCCAGCGCCTCGCTTTCAGGCATGCAGGTTTCGATCAGATAGTGACGGCTGAGTGCGCGCACCGGCGCTCGCATCAGGGTCACCAGCAGGGAAAATTCGGTTGGCGTGAGTTCAACGCGTGTTGGCTGTTGCTCTGGCTGCGCGACCATTGCAGTCATCGCGGCGGTATTAACCTCAAGCGCCTGCCAGCGCAGCACTTCATCCTCCGCAACGGCCGCCCGGCTGCGGCGCAGCACCGCCTGCACGCGCGCGACCACTTCGCCCGGATGATAGGGTTTCACCACGTAGTCATCCGCGCCTAAGCGCAGCGCGCCGATTCTGTCGGGCGTGTCGGTCATCGCGGTAATCATAATTACCGGCGTGTCCGCGCGGCGTCGCACGGCAGCCAGCACCTCGGTGCCGTTCATGCCGGGCAACATGATGTCGAGCAGAATGAGATCGGGTTTCCACTTCTCAACGCGCTCAAGACCGCTATGCCCATCGCCGGCAATCTCCACGGCGTATCCTTCACGTAGCAGATAGGCTTCCAGCACGTCTGCCGCGTCTGCATCATCCTCAATAACCAATACTCGTCTGTTGTTCATGGCTCACCTTGACAGTTTCTTCATAAATCCCTGGCACGTTATTGACAATGCTTCGGGATACTCCAATCCGTGACGCAACGCCCGGGCAAGGGGCTAAAAACAGATGGGTAACTGAGGTGACACGATGATAACGAGAAAAAAGGCGCTGTACAGTGGCTGTTTGTTACTGGTCAGTATCAGTACCAGCAGCCGCGCTGATGACTGCGCAGCGCAGGATGGCGTGATGATTGGCGTGGGCGCGCAGACCACGCCGAAATACAGCGGCGCGGACAAGCAACGCTGGCAAGCGGTGCCGATGTTGCAGGCGAGAAAAGGCGCATTTTTCGTCGATTCGCAAAAGGGGGTCGGCTACGATCTGCAAAACGACAGCGGCCTGTATCTGGAGCATTCGCTGGGATATGCCCTGGGCAGGGCAGACAAGGATTCCGACTGGCGCGACGGTTCTGACAAGCTGCGTGGCATGGGCACGATCAAAGCCACACTCAACACCGCTATTGCGGCCGGTTGGGCGGTCTCGCCGTGGCTGGTCCTCGAAGCGAAAGCCGTGCTGCCGCTGACAGACAGTCAGGGCGTGAATTATCGCACCTCGGTAACATTAATTCCGCTGCAAAGCCAGCAGGATAGCCTTTCCTTGCAGACGTCCGCGTTGTTTGGGGATGCGCGTTACATGCAAACCTGGTACGGCGTTAGTGCGCGTCAAAGCGTGAAAAGTGGCTATGCGACTTATTCACCGGCAGCGGGATTTTATGGGGTAGAAACCGACCTGACATGGAGTCATCAGTTTACCCAGCACTGGGGCGGCGCGTTAAGTGCGGGCTACACGTGGCTGGACGATCACGCGGCGGACAGTCCCATCGTGTTCAGGCAGAATCAGCTGACCGCAACAGCGGCGGTGACCTATACGTTTTAAGATTTGAATGGTGTTTAAGCCCGCACCGCTGTAAGGAAATCCACTACAGCGGGCGGCTTGAGTGAGAAAGATTATTAATGCGGAACTTCAGAGATCTCTTTCACGTCACTTTTATTGATTTGCTGCTTCACGCCATTGGCATCGACGTAACCCAGCAGGCCGGTTTCAGCATCCTGTGGTTTGCCATCGGTGACGATGGTGCGTCCATCATTGGTGTGGATGGCGTACGAGGTACGCGTACATCCGGTTAAAGCGGACAGGGCAATAAGCGCAGTAATAGAAAGCAAAATTGATTTCTTCATTAGTCTCTCCAGGCTGTTAAAAGGATATTAATTATCCAGTTCGCTCATGTTGGTAATCTTGTCGCGATTGATCTGCTCGGTTTTACCGGTTTGCGCATCCTTGTAAGAAACAAGGCCCGTGTCACTGTCGATTTGCGGCTTACCAGACGTCACAATCGTGCGTCCGTCGGTGGTCTTAATCGCCTGATTTGAAGAGCAAGCGGTCAATGTCATTGCCATAAAAGTGCCAAGAAATGCCGTTGCCAGTACTGTTTTTTTCATCGTGATGAGTTCCTTTCAGTGGAATAAGTTTTAACTACCTAAATAGCTTAGAACATTTTCCCAAAACAGCCAGAAACCCGGCGCATCTGCGCTGTTTAATCCTACTCAGATGGCGGTTCATGCCGCGCGCTTAGCGGATCTCATTCACATACATAAAGTGTTCGGTACTAAAACGGTGGTGCGCCAAAATTACCGGCAGGGCACTTTGATCAAATGAAACTTCATCAATCACCATCACGGCGTGCGGCAAACTCAGCTCCAGCAGCGTCGCATCCTCTTCATTCGCCAGCGTAGCGGTAATTTGTTCACGCACGGCGGCGACGCGCAGGTCGTAGCGCTCAAACAAATAGCGATAAAGCAGCGGCGGTAACTGATCGGCTGCTGGGAAATCGGCCAGTCGCGCCGAGGGCAGCACAAGCGTTTCATGCATCGCGGCGATGCCCTTCACGCGACGCAAACGCTTCAGCCGGATCACTTCATCGCCCTGACCAATTTGCAGTTTCTCTGCTTCGTCGGCGCTGGCATGACTCAGTTGATAATCCAGTAATCGGGTATCGGATTGCAGCAATCCGCCGGTTTTATCGTGCAGGCGAAAATACTGGAAAAAGTGGCTGAGATTGTGCAGCGGCGCCCAGCCGGTTACCACGGTGCCGGTTTTGCGGCGTCGCATCAGCATGCCTTCCGTGGTCAGCGCCGCCAGCGCTTTGCGCACGGTGCCCACCGACACACCAAACTTCGCCGCCAGGCTATTTTCACTCGGCAAAATCGTGCCTGCGGGCAGTTCACCTTGCAGGATCGATTCGCTGATATGGCGCTTGACCACTTCATACAGCGGCGCACCCTCACCTTCGCTGAGTCTGGCGAAAGGTTGAGCGTGGTTCGCGTCATAGTTTTTTTGCATGTTTCCGATTACCGATTGACCTCAGTCGTTGAATTGCATTATCTATAAACTATATAGAAATACAACAGACGATAATCCTATGACGCAAAATCCACGCTTTAACAACGCATTAGCGATGATTGCTCATGACGGCGCGCAAATGACGGATGACCTCAAACAGATGCTGGAGGTGGATACCTGCTTCCCGCCGGGCAACGGTTATGGCGCATTTGCTGACCTGATGACGCACTTGTTAACACCGCTGGATTTTCACTTTGCGCGCGTCTCGGTGCCGGAACATTTATGGCAGGCACCGGACGGCAGCGCGTACGGTGAACGCGTCAATTTGCTGGCATCGCTTGATGCCGGTGCCGCTGAAAACTGCAATCTCTATTTCCATACCGATACCGTTCCCGCCGGCGATGGCTGGCGTTTTCCAGCGCTCACGCTGACCGCAGCAGATGGCAAGCTGTTTGGGCGTGGCGCGGCAGACATGAAAGGCACCATCGTTGCCGCGATGGCGGCAGTGCGCGCGGCCCAGGCGGCGGCCATCCCGCTGCGTTTTAATCCGGTATTTCTGCTGTGTAGCGATGAAGAGGGCGGCTTGTATCCCGGCATTCGTTATCTGGCGGAACAACAGCTTTTCTCCGGTCACCTGCTCAGCTTCAACGGCGGCGCGGTGCCGCGCATCTGGGCCGGTTGCTTTGGCAGCATCGATCTCAAAGTGATTATCACCGGACGTTCGGCGCACTCCGGCGATCCGGTTAACGGCGTTAATGCTATTGAAGCGGCGCTGCCAATGATGAACGCGCTATATCAGCTGAAGCTCGAGGTGGAACAACGCACCTCGGCGATGCCTTCTCCGCCGCACTATCACGGCAAACCGCTGACGTCACTGTTAACGCTGGCCGCTGCGCAGGGCGGCAGCAAAGGATCAACCATTCCGGAACGGTTTGAGCTGCTGATTAACCGCCGCTACGCGCCGGAAGAGCGCTTTGACGCGGTGTGGCAGGAGCTGACGCACTGTGTGGAAAGTGCGATGCGTGACAGCCCCGCGCTCGACGTGACGCTGCAAATGATTGGCCATCTGGCGCCGGTCGCTAATCCAGACGGTCCGCACTGGCCGCGCTGGCAGGCGGCGCTGAGTCAGGGTTTTGGCTTCCAACCCAGTGAGTTCAAACCCTGGGGATCGTCCACCAGTTCCGATATGGGCTGGGTCCAGCAAGCCGGGATTCAGGAGATTTTACTCGGCGGCCTCGCCCGTCCTGACAACCGCATTCATGCCGCTGATGAGTACACCACGCTGGCAGATGTGATCGCACTTTCGCAGTCCATTCTGGCGTATCTCGCCGATGATTTTCAGCCAACCCAGGGTAATTAACTAATCACGAGGAAGAGAAGATGTGCGCAATGAAAGGGTTAAACCGCAGACAGTTTATCGCCAGTTCTACCGCTCTGACGGGCGCAGCGATGCTGCCCTGGTCGTTCTCGGCCCATGCCGCGCAGGTGGCGAGCGCCACGCCGGGCGGCACGGCGCGTAAAGGCGGTGTGCTGCGCATCAGCGTTGATCAAGCCGTCGGCGTGTTAAATCCACATCAGGTGCGCGTCAACCCGGAATATCTGGTAGCGGAACTGCTGTACAGCGGCTTAACGCGTCTGACGCAGGAGATGAAAGCCGAAGCCGATTTGGCGCAATCCTGGCAGGCCAGCGCCGATCTTAAACAGTGGACGTTTACCCTGCGCCCGAACCTAAAGTTCAGCGACGGTTCCGCGCTGACTTCCGCCGATGTGGTCGCCAGCCTGCAGGCGCTGCTCGATCCGAAAAATGCCTCGCCAGCACTGCATAACATTGGGCCGATTAACGCCGTCAGCGCGCCAGATACCAACACGGTTTTGATTGAAACCGATGCGCCTTACGCCGATTTGCCGGTGATGCTGGCTTATCCGGATGCGAAAATCATCCCTGCCAGTATCGTGCAAGGTCAGTATGACAAGCTGAGCAAAGCCTCGTTCGGCGCCGGTCCTTTCCAGCTGGTCTCCTACGATCCAGAACGCAAAATTGTGGTGAAGCGCAATCCGCATTACTACGATCCGGCGCGTCCCTATCTGGATGGCGTGGAAGTGGTGGTCTATCCCGATGGCATCGCGGAGAGTTCCGCGCTGATCTCCGGTGACACCGATCTGATGCTGAGCGCGCAGTCGAGCGAGTTCGCGCGCCTGTCCAAATCTTCCGGCGTGCTGCCGCTGCGCGTGGCCTCCGGCCAGTTCCTCAATGTGAACATGGGCTGCGACCAAAAACCGTTTAACGATGTGCGGGTACGTCAGGCGCTGGCACTGTGCGTTGATCGTCAGGCGTCGGTGGATTTCGTGGCGGATGGCCTGGGTTCACCGGGCAACGACACGCCGATTAACGGCGCGTATCCGTTCTTCGCCAACCTGGCGAAAAAAGCGGTGGATTACAGCAAAGCCAAAGCGTTGCTGGCGGAGGCCGGTTATCCCAACGGTATCGATTTAACACTTATCGCTTCCGACAAACCGGCCACCCGCACGCAGCTGGGCATCGCCCTGCGCGAGATGGCGAAACAGGGCGGTTTCCGCATCAACGTGCAGACCATGGCGCACAGCACCTATCTCGATCAGGTGTGGAAGAAGGGCAACTTCTACGTTGGCTTCTACAACATGCAGCCGACGCCAGACGCGGTGTTCTCGCTGCTCTACACCTCAACCGCATCGTGGAATGAAACGCGCTGGAACAACGCGGAGTTTGATAAAGCGGTAAGTGCGGCGCGTGAAACCCGTGATGAAGCACAGCGCACCACGCTGTATGGCAAAGCGCAGCAGCTGATGCATGACGAAGTGCCATCGGTGATCCCGACCTTCTTCGATCTGCTCGCCGCCAGCCGCGATTATGTCGGCGGATATCATCTGCATCCGCGCGGTGCGGTATTCCGTCTTGACCATATCTGGTTAACCGACAAAGCGCCGAAGCGCGCAGCGTAAGGAGCGAACGTGACAGCAAGTTATCTGCTCAAACGCCTTCTGCTGATGGTTTACACCTTGTTAGTGGTGTCGCTGCTGGTTTTTGGCATCACGCAACTGTTACCGGCCGATGCGGCTGTCACCTTGCTGGGACAAAACGCCACGCCGGAAGCGCTAGCGGCGGTGCGTGAACGTCTGGGGCTGGATGCCCCAGCATGGCAGCAATATTGGCATTGGCTGACGCAGGCGCTGCAGGGCAACTTTGGCGTATCGATGCGCAATGGCCTTGAAGTGGCGCCGACGCTGCTGACGGCATTATCACGCTCGCTGCTGCTGGCGGTGTGCGCCTTAATTCTGATGCTGATCATCGCGATTCCCCTCGGCATCTGGGCGGCGGTGCGCCGTGGCAAAACCGCCGATGTGCTGGTGAGTGTCATCTCCTATATCGGCATCTCCTTCCCGGAGTTCGTCACCGCCACGCTGGTGCTGCTGCTGTTTGCTGATGTCTGGCAGATTTTGCCCGCCACCGGCTATGTGCCGCTCAGTGAGAACGTCGTCAGCGGGATTCAGCACCTGATTCTACCTTCGGTGACCGTGGCGCTGATTCTGGTGGCGCACGTCTCGCGCATGGTGCGCTCAGAAATGGTCGATGTGTTGCATACCGATTACATCCGCGCCGCGTGGCTAAAGGGCTTATCGCGTCGCCGCATTCTCTGGCGACATGCGCTGCGTAACGGCTTGTTGCCGACCATCACTATTGTGGCGCTGGATGTTGGTTACCTGCTGGGCGGCATTGTGGTGGTGGAGGAGATCTTCGCCATTCCCGGCATTGGCCGCGAACTGATTGTCGCCGTGCAGGCGCGCGATCTGCCCACCATTCAGGCTGGCGTGATGATTCTCGCCGCGACCTATTCAGTGGTGAACTTCCTGGCTGATTTGGCCTATGTCACTCTCGATAAGCGGATCTCCTATGCCTGATATGTTGAAACGTTTACTGCGTTCACCGCAGGGTGCCGCTGGCGTGCTGATTATCTTGCTGGCGCTGCTGATGGTGGTGGGCGGTGCGCACGTCGCGCCTTTTGATCCTGAATCGATCTCCATCCTGACGCGCTATAAGCCGCCCAGCGCGGAACACTGGTTTGGTACCGATCAGATGGGCCGCGACATCTTCAGCCGCGTGATGGTGGGCGCACGCTCAACCATTCTACTGTCGCTGCTGGCGACCGCACTGGCGATGGTAATCGGTTCGGTGCTCGGTACCGCCAGCGCCTATCTGGGCGGCAAATTTGATGAGTTCATGATGCGCACCATGGATGCGGTGATGGCGATTCCCAGCCTGCTGTTTGCGTTGCTGATTGTCAGCACGCTTGGGCAGAGCAGCATGAACGCGGTGCTGGCGATCACTATCGCCTTTGTGCCGGGCATGGTGCGCATCTCGCGCAGCGTGGCGTTGGCCGCTCGCCAGCAGGATTACATCAACGCCGCCATCGCGCGCGGCGAAGCCGGGCACTACATCATTCTGCGAGAAATGCTGCCAAATATTCTGGCGCCGATCATCGTGGAAGCCACCATTCGCGTTGCCTTCGCCATCATGCTGTTTGCCACCCTGAGTTTTCTGGGGTTGGGCGCGCAGCCGCCAGAGCCAGAATGGGGATTGATGGTCTCTGAAGCGCGCGCTTACTTCTTTAATGCGCCGTGGATGATGATGATTCCGGGCCTCGCCATCGCATTGGTCGCCATTGGGTTTAATTTACTGGGTGACGGGCTGCGTGATGTGCTCAACCCAAGGAGCCACTGATGAGTGACAAGCTGACACCGGTGCTGTCGGTGGAAAATTACAGTCTCGATTACGCGTTAGCCAAAGGACATGCACTACCGGTACTGCGTGACATCAACCTGCAGGTGATGCCCGGCGAAGTGTTGGGGCTGGTGGGCGAATCGGGTTCCGGCAAAACCACGCTCGGCTGGGCGATCATGCGCTGGCTGGCGGGCAATGCGCGCGAGCTGCAGGGCGATATTCGTCTCAACGGCGAGAGCCTGCTGACTTTACCCGCAGCCAAACTGACAGCGCTGCGCGGTGCCAAACTCGGCATGATTTTTCAGGATCCCAGCGCCTCGCTCAATCCCACGCTGACCTTGGGTGAGCAGGTCACCGAAGTGTTACGCCGCCATCGCGGTTTATCGGCGCGTGAAGCGCAGGAGATGGGCGAATCGCTGCTGCGTGACGTTGAACTTAAAAATCCGGCGCGCATGATGCGCCGCTATCCGCATCAGGTGTCGGGTGGCGAGAAGCAGCGCATCCTGATCGCCACCGCGTTTGCCTGCCAGCCGGACTGCATGATTTTTGATGAGCCAACCACCGCGCTGGATGTGATCAGCTCGGCGCAAATCCTCGATCTGTATGAGCGTTTGCGCGAAGAGACCGGCGTTGCGTCGCTCTACATCTCGCACGATCTGGCGTTGGTGGCCAAAGTGGCCAATCGCGTCTGTGTGCTGGAACAGGGACGCATTGTCGAACAGGCCGACACGCGCAGCCTGTTTAGCGCGCCGCAAAACGCCTATACGCGCAAGCTGATTAAGGCGGTACCCAATCCGCAGCACCGGCTGGTGCAGGACGCGCCCGGCAACCAACCGTTACTCGGCCTGAAGCAGCTGACCATCGATTACGGCAAACACGGTCTTCTTGATCGTCTGCTGAAGCGTGAAGGCAATACCACGCGCGCCGCCAATGCGGTTGCGCTCACCGTGCATCAGGGAGAAATTCTCGGCGTGGTTGGTGAGTCGGGTTCCGGCAAATCCTCGCTCGGTAAAGCCATTACCGGCCTGGTGCCGTTCAGCGGCGAGCTCGACTTTTGTGGCTACGCGCTACATGGCCGGGCGCAAATGGATAAAGAGTATCGCCGCCGCGTGCAGATGATTTTCCAGCATCCAGATGCCTCGCTGAATCCGCGCATGACCATTGGCGAAATCATCGCACGGCCACTGCGGTTGTATGGTTTACCCGCAGGTGAAACCGAAGCGCAGGCGGTCGCGCGCCTGCTGCAGGAAGTGCGTTTGCCGGCGGAGTTTGCGCAGCGTTATCCGCATGCACTGTCCGGCGGGCAGAAGCAGCGCGTCGCAATCGCCCGTGCCTTTGCCAATCCGCCGGATTTGGTGATTTGTGACGAGATCACCGCCGCGCTCGACGTCTCGGTGCAGGCCACCATTATCGAACTGCTGCTGGAACTGCGCCGCCGCTACGGCACCGCGTATCTGTTTATTACCCACGATCTCAACCTGATTCGCCAAATCGCCCATCGTGTTGCCGTGATGTATCGCGGTGACGTGGTGGAAGTGCTGCCCGGCGACAACATGACGGCGCTGGCGCAACATCCTTATACCCGTGCACTGCTTGATGCGGTGCATATTCCCGACTTATCCAAGTCCGTTGCATGACGAGAGAAACATGAAGCCTGAACAGTTGATTCATCATATCGATCGCGATTTTTGCCTCTCATTCCTGGCAAAAATGGTGCAGCACAAAAGCTACAGCGCCACCGATGGCGAGCGTGAATTGGCGAAATACATGGCCGCGCAGATGGCGCAGCTGGGCCTGGAAACCGAACTGCAGAATGTGCCCGGCAACAGGCTGAATGCCATTGGACGATTGGCAGGCAGCGGCGGCGGCAAAAGCCTGCTGTTCAACGGGCATCTGGATACCAATCCGGTCACCGAAGGCTGGACTGTCGATCCCTGGGAAGGAAAAATCGACGAACAGTTTATCTACGGTATTGGCGTTTCGAACATGAAAGCGGGCGATGCCGCTTATTTTTGCGCGTTGAAAACGCTGATTGATGCCGGTGTAAAGCTGAAAGGCGATGTGATTTTGACCTATGTGGTGGGTGAGTTGCAGGGCGGCATTGGTACGCTGGCGGCGATTGAGCAAGGCGTGCGCGCCGACTACTTCATCAATGCCGAACCCACCGATCTGCAAGCGCTGACCATGCACGCCGGTTCGCTGATGTTTACTATTGAGCTCACCGGCGATACGCGCCATCTGTCAAAACGGGAAGAAGCGGTGGATGCGATCAGCGCCGCCGTCGAGCTGATTCCGCAGATTAACGGCATGACCTTTAGCGGCGCGAAAACCGCTGAGCATCGCAAGATTAACCGTGGTCATATCGGTACCGTGCATGGCGCGTTAGGCCGCGATCTGGAAGAGTGGCGACCGCCGCAGGTGGCTGACTTTGTGCGCTTAAAAGGCTCGGCACGTTTCGCGCCAGGACAAACGGTGGAAGGTGTGCTCGCCGATCTGCAGGCGCTGCTGAATATCTTATGCCAACGCTATCCGGGCCTAAAAGCCGAGCTTTATGATGATGGCATCCGTGATAAACCCACCATGTTACCGTTCGAAGTGTCACCGGAATCCGCCATCGTCAAAGCGGTGAATCGCGGCTGGAAAACCGTGCGCGGCACCGAACAGCCCACCGGCGTGATCACGCCTCCGGCGTTCTTCGGCACCGATGCGGCACATCTCTATCAGCATGCGGGCATGGAAGGGATCGTCTGTGGGCCAGGCGGCAAATACAACACCATGCCGGATGAGCGCGTAGAAATCAGTGAATTCCTCGACATGGTGCGCATCTATCTGCTGGCCATTCTGGAGATTTGTCAGCCGGTTGAGGCCGCTTAATGCAGGTTTAAGCACTGATGAGAGCTGATAGGATTTAGCCTGACGCAGGACGTTGAACTAAATGATTTATCAGTAACCGTTCCCGCATTACGTTTCGATATGAAATAGGCCACTACGGAGAACATCGTGAGCTATGCCATTTACCGCGAGGCGCATTAAATGGCGTGGTTTTGATGCTTACCAATATTCGGGTTTAACCGCAGGTTTTTTATGCGTCGCAACCCGAACAGGAAACTGGCATGCATCAAGCTCTTCATTGGTGATCGTTCTGCGTATCCAGTGACTATGATTCTGCAGTGAACCCGGAACACCACGTACGTTGCCCTGGCGGTGCGGCAAAATGATCCCGATACGAATGTCGGGAAAATCTTCGCGAATCGCCTTAAGTGCTGGCGTCATGTCGGTGTCAGCCGATACTAACACCAGCTGCGCGATCCTCTCTTCTATTGGCAACGTCTGCTGTTTAGCAAACAAACGATACATGCTGATGGCAATATTCACGTCGGTTTCTTTCTCTTCCAGCTCCCAGATATCTACCTTATCGAGACGTGATGCGGGTAGTTTTTTACTAATGAAACGTGGAGCTCGAGCGTGCTCAAGTCGATGACGTCCGGTGAAGATATTTATTCCGGTCGTTTTCAGCGCGCGAATATAAGTATCCTGAGCGTGTCGGGATTCAATACCGCGTGTGGCGAGGTGGGGAATAACCGAGGAGGTATAATAATTTATTGTTTCAATTATGGCAGTCGGATCCTGTACCCGGCATATATGCGACAGCAGCAATGACAAGTTGAGCCATTTATAAGGCGTACCTGCAAGGAGTCCATAAAATACATTGTATCCATCAATGAATATTGCAGTACGCACTCTTATCCTTCCTTAAGATACGAAAAAACCGGCCTGAGCCGGTTTTTTCACCCTAACGGCCAGCGAACTGAATCGCTGCGTACAGGGTTGAGTTGTGTGGCTAACTTATCAGCATTACTGGCTAAACTCAAGTTGCTCAAGGTGAAATCTAAGCCATAAAGTTTGTAAAATTAGGCTCTTCTTTCGGCTTCAGCAATAGTGCTGCAGTATTTAACTTTGAAAAATCGGGAGATATGCGAATGGTCTTGCTTCAGATTAATGGTAATTCTAATTAAAAGTAACGAGTGCAAATGAAATTTTAAAATATCCATTAACCTGAATTGCTAATTTAAATAACTATCTCAACTGACTATCCTTACTTCCGCGGCGGTTATAACCGCTGATCGCCGCCTGTTTTTTATCGATCTTGCTCTGGCAATTCACGCAGTAACGCACGCCAGCCAATGCTGCGCGACGCGCTTCCGGGATCGGTTCGCCGCACTCGTCGCAAAATTCAGCACTTTCACCGTGCCCAAGATTTTCACGAGCGCGGGCCACCGCATCATCTACCGTGGCATCAATTTGTTTGTGTACCGCACCGTCTTCTGACCAACCGCCAGCCATACTTCACCTCCGCAAATACTCATGCTCTGAGTATAAGACATGACGTGATTTGTGCCGGGCAGCTCAAATTTTCACGCGTATTTAACATGGTTGACACATCATCGCGCGCCATCCTAGACTGCGGCTTGTTCCAAGGGGTGCTCTGTTAAGGGGCTGAGATTCTACCGGCTGGCGTGTATGCGCGGGCAACGTAGTGACCCTCCGAACCTGATCCGGCTAATACCGGCGTAGGGATGCGGAACCGCAGGGCGATATCGCGCCCTGATTCCCTCTTTGTGCTTTGTAGCGGACAGTTCGCGCTCTTCAGGCGTTGCCTGAGAGTCTCTGCGCAATCGCAAAGGTGGCGACGCACATGAACGAAACACACATCATCCAGGCTCTGCTGACATTCCTGCAGCGCGAAGATAGCTCAGACGACGACTTCAACCAACTGGCCCTCGAAATCTTCGCTTATCAGTTCGCACACAATTCCCCTTATCGCCGCTTCGCCACCCAGCGCGGACGCACGCCGCTGACGGTGAAAAACTGGCGCAACATTCCCGCCATCCCGATTAATGCCTTCAAAGATCTGACGCTCAGCTGCCGTCCCACCGAGCAAATTACCGAGATCTTTATGACTAGCGGCACCACCGGCACGGTAAAAGGGCGCAGTTACCATTCGACGCTGGAGGTGTGGAAAAAATCGATGCTGCTCAATTTCCGCCGTCGCTTTATGGCGGGCCGCGATCGCATCCGCATGGGCATTTTGTTCCCGGATACCGTGGCGATGCCGAACTCCTCGCTGGCGACCTATCTTGATTTGGCGATGAAGGAGTGTGGCACGCCGGACAGCGAAGTGATGGTGGGCGAACATGGCCTCGAAACCAGTCGTCTGTTCAGTGCGCTGGAGAAAGCCGAAGCGGGCGGCGAACCCTACGCGTTGCTGGGCGCCAGCTACAGCTTTGTACCTTTGCTGGATGACATGCAGCGCCAAAAACGCCGCTTCACGCTGCCGGCAGGCAGCCGCATTCTTGATACCGGCGGTTTCAAAGGCCAGTCGCGCGAGATGGGCGCGGAAGAATTCTACGCTTCGCTCTCTCATGCCTTCGGCATTCCGCGTTCCCACTGCATCAACATGTACGGCATGACGGAAATCAGCACGCAGTTTTACGACGCGGGCAATGAGCGCTGCCCGCCGGTGAAATTCGGGCCGCACTGGATCCGCACGCGCGTGGTCAATCCGCTTACCGGTGATGATGTGCCGGACGGCGAAGTTGGCGTGCTGGTGCATCACGATCTGGCACATTTCAACTCGGTGTCTGCGTTGTTAACGGAAGATGCGGGCGTGAGGGTGCCCGGCGGTTTCCATCTGCTGGGACGCGCGACCGGCGCTGATGCCAAAGGCTGTTCGCTGACCATGGAAGCGTTTCTCGCCGGCGCGCAGGCACAGTTGTGAAAGAAATTGCCGGACATCTGCCGGGCCTCTCGGCTGACGAAGTGTATTGGCACACGCTGAGTTTCAATCATCGTGGCGAAAGCCTCGAGGTTTGCGTTCCGCAACTTGATGACGCGCAGATAAAGGCGCTCGCAGCGCGCATCCGCACCAACGCCCGCGCTTATCTCCAGCAGCTGAGCGTGGCGCAGATCATGGGCATCATTGATGAAGCGGTGGCGCGACTGCTCGATCGTCATCATCCAGTGCGCATCAAGGCCGAAAAGCTGCTGCCCATCGTCACCGGTTACGATGCCGAGATGGTGCGGCTTGGCCTTACCGGCTATCTGAAAACCTTTCGTCAACCGCAGTTAAAGCGCTTTCTGGCGGAGGATTTCGCCGATGCGCAGATGCTCGACGATTTCCAGCCGCGCCCTAAAGGCGGCTTTGCGCGCGCATATGGCCCGCAATTGTTAATGCATATCTGGGCGGGCAACGTGCCGTGCTTGCCGCTGTGGAGTTTGATTTGCGGTCTGCTGGTTAAGGCGGGCACCATCGGTAAACTGCCGGGCAATGAGCCGCTGATGGCAAGCTGGTTCACGCAGTTGCTGGCGGAGATCGATCCAAAACTGGGCGAATGTATCGCGGTGGTGTGGTGGAAAGGCGGCGATGCGCAAACCGAACTAACGTGGCTGCGTCAGCCCGATGCGCTGGTGGCTTATGGCGGAAATTCAACGCTGGCGGCGATCCAACAGCGTTTGCCGGTTACCACGCGCTTTCTGCCGCACGGCCACAAAATCAGCTTCGGAATGGTGGCGCGTTCGGCGCTGAATGTACGGCAAGGCGCGGAGCTGGCGCGTCGCGTGGCGTATGACGTGATGCGTTACGACCAGGCCGGTTGTTACTCGCCGCAAATGCTGTTTGTCGAGCGCGGCGGCAAGGTGTCGCCGGATGAGTTCGCCAGCTACATCGCCCATGAACTTGCCGCGCTGGCGCACAAACATCCGCGCCGTCCGCTGGCGAGCGAAGAGATCAACAGCATTGCCGCGTGGCGTAATGGCGAGGAGATTCGCGCGCTGGGCGGCGATCGTAGGCTTTACGGCGAGGCGGCAGACGATTGGGCAGTGGTGAGCGTTGATCATGCGGAGTCTTTATCGCCGGCGGCATTGGGCCGTACGTTGAAAGTGGTGTGCGTGGATGCGCTGGAGGAAGTGGTCGATTTGGTGGCGCCGCAGCGGCATTTTCTGCAAACCGCAGGCGTGGCGGCCGCGCCGCAGGCGTTGTTCGGCATTTCGGCTCTGCTCGGGCAAGTGGGCGTAACGCGTATCGCAGCGTTCGGCAATATGACCTCGCCGGAAGCGGGCTGGCATCACGATGGACGTTTTAGTTTGCTCGATCTAGTGACCATCACGGAGATCGAGCAGGGCGCAGAAGCGGCCGCCGAGCGTTACGCACCGTATGCGGAGTGACGCGATAACAGATCGCACATACCGTAGCGGCTAATTTATAGCGCAGCAATCAGCTGTGCGCGATAAATCGCGCCGCTGCAGATTTTGCGTGACCATATCAACATGGAGCCATAATGAAATTCTCCAACCAAACAGTTCTGGTAACCGGCGCAAGCCGCGGCATTGGTGCGGCGATCGCTAAAGCCTTCGCAGCAGAAGGCGCATTTGTGGTGGTGAACT
Source organism: Pantoea sp. SO10 (assembly GCF_005281435.1). Taxonomy (NCBI): domain Bacteria; kingdom Pseudomonadati; phylum Pseudomonadota; class Gammaproteobacteria; order Enterobacterales; family Erwiniaceae; genus Pantoea; species Pantoea sp. SO10. The sequence continues at coordinate 226,652 of NZ_CP040096.1, read as the reverse complement.
ATTTACGCAATAACGCTGCCGCTGCGGGCGTGGTTGAGGAGTGCCGCGCATTGGGCGGCGACGCGCTGGCGATTGCCGCCGACGTCACCTGTGAGCAGCGGGTCAACGCCATGATGGAGCAGATCGTCAACGCTACAGGTCGCCTCAATGCGGTGATCAACAACGCTTTCGCACCTTACGTTTTCGACACTGAAAATCGTTCACGTTTCTGGGAAACGCCGTGGTCGGGATACCAGTCACAGTTCGATGGCGCGGTAAAAGCCGCCTATAACGTCTGCCAGGCGGCGCTGCCGTTAATGCGCGCGCGCGTGCGCGGCAGTATCGTTAATCTCACCAGCGATCTGGTGGCGCGTCCTTCGGTGCCTTACCACGATTACATCACCGCGAAAGCGGCGCTAACCGGCTTTAGCCGCACGCTGGCGACGGAGCTGGGCCCGCTGGGCATTCGCGTTAACTGCGTGGCGCCCGGTCTGGTGTATCCCACCGATGCCAGCCAGGCAACGCGCGAAGCGGTGCGCGATCTCCTCACCGCGCAAACCCCGCTGCGCCGCATCGCGCGCCCGGAAGATGTCACCGGCCCAGTGCTGTTTCTCGCCTCCGACTGGAGTGAATTTGTCACCGGACAAACGTTGTACGTTGATGGCGGATTAGTGATGAATTGAACCGTACGGTCGCCATTTATGGCGATCGGTTTAGCCCTGCGCAAGCAAATAACTATCCAACCTGATCAACGCGATCACATATTTCGGCAACGCCTCCAGCAGCGATGGCAGATGGATTGTCTCGTCGGCACCGTGCGGCAATCCATGGCCTTCGGGTAAAAAATCGGGCGTGTTTGCTGCGGTTTTCCGGTAACCGGGCCCAAAGGTGATGGCGTTTGGCAGCTTCTTCGAATGGGTAACGCCGCCCATCACGTAAGGGCGATCGTCATTGCCGGTGGTGTCATTCCACACTTGCTGCAGCAGCGAAATCACCGGATGTGAGGCCGGCAGGAAGAACGGAGCCACGTCGCGCCAGCCGGGATCGAGCGTAATGGTAGTAGCGGCTAACTGCTGCTGCAGCATCTCGACGATCTGCTCGCCGCGCCACGAAACCGGATAACGGATATCGCAGTCAATGCTCAGCGTGTCGGCGTGATGGCTGTACCACACGCCCGCGTTCAGCGTCAGTTTGCCGGACTCCGCATCTTCCAGCCCCAATCCGGCGCTCTCGCCATACGGCGACGCAAACAGCTGTACCAGCGTTTCCGCCAGCTGACGTTCGTGATCGCCCAATAGCTCCAGCTCAATCAGCGCGGCAAGCAGCACCTGCGTGGCATTCAGCGTGCCGTCGGGGAAGGCGGCATGCCCGCCGTTGCCGCGCGCTTCCAAGGTGAAAGCGCCATCGTTTTCCGGCTTGATCGACACATAGGTCGCGGCAATGCCCCGCAGCAGCGCCAGCTTTTCACTAACGGCATGCTGATCGGCCTGCGCAATCCGCACGCTGGCGAAATCCGGCACGCTATTGCTGGCCGATCCGGCAACAATATCCGCCAGCACGCCCGACTCGGCGACATTCAGGGTAAAACTGAGTTGCCCTTTCTGCGCATTGTTCACCGGGAACATGCCATCGGTGACAATCGAATAATCAGGCACCGGACCGTTCTCCGCGAACCACGCCATATCGGCCATGTTGCTCTCTTCCGCCAGGCCATAAACGATGCGCAGATTGTGATGCAGCGGAATTTTCAGATCGCGCATCAGCTTTAACAGATAGAAATTGAGCACGCCGGGCCCTTTGTTATCCGCCACGCCGCGACCAATCACAAAATCGCCGTGCTGCGTTAGCGCAAAGGGCGGAAAGGTCCAGTTGTCGCCCGCTGGCACCACATCCAGATGGTTGATCAGCCCGATGTCGCGCGCGTGCTCGCCATAAATTACCGAACCGGCGTAGCCCTGATGCTGTTCGGTTTTGAAACCGGCCTGCTCGGCCTGATCTAACACCTGCTGCAAGATTTGCGCGCACTCGGGGCCAAAAGGCGCGCCGGGCGCTGCGCGGTCGGCGCGACTGATGCTGGGAATAGCAATCCATTCGGCCAAATCATTGGTTAATGCGGCGCGATGCTCCGCAATCCATTGCTGGATCTGTGGCAACAGCGCGCTTTCCTGAGGTGATAACGACGCGGACATAAGGCTTCTCCTTCAATTTATGCACAACATAAAACATTCCACCGCGTCGGCTTAGACGCATTTGCGCGAACCATTGCTACCACGCAGCTAAGCGCCACTTCATGCGCATTCCTGCAAAGCTTAGCTATTTTTGTTGCTCGTATTGCATGGCAAAGCAACGGAGATTAACGCCCTACGACGCTAAGTCACCAGTAATGCAGGAGAATTAAGGTGGATAACAGCCCCGCAGCCGGAGCGACAGTCGGCGTGGATGTCGGAGGAACCTTTACCGATTTTGTTTTATTTGATCCGCAACGCCAGCAACGCTTTTTCCATAAACAGCCCAGCACGCCCGCCGATCCCGCTCTGGCGGTGAGTGACGGGCTGCGCGCCGTGCTGCTAAAAAGCGGTTTGCCCGCCAGCGCGCTGTCGCTGGTATTGCACGGCACCACGCTGGGCCTCAACGCCATTATCCAGCGGCGCGGCGCGGACATCGCGCTGGTGATCAGCGCCGGTTTCCGCGATGTGCTGGAGATCGCGCGTGCGCGTATGCCGTCCTCCTTTGATTTTCATGCCGACCGCGAGCCGCCTTTTTTACCGCGTCAGCGCGTGCTGGAGATTCCAGCGCGCTTTAGTCCCGCCGGTGAAGTGACGCAGTGGCCAACTGAGGCCGAACTGGCAACGGTGGCATCCGAGGTTCTGCAACTCAAGGTGAGCGCGGTGGCGCTGGTGACCATCAACGGTTATGCCAATCCCACGTGTGAAGCGGAACTGGCAAGCGTGCTGGCTGCGTTAGGCACGGTGCCTATACTCTCTTCGGCGCAGCTGTGGCCGGAGATTCGTGAATATGAACGCACGCTGGTGGCCGGGTTGAACGCCTATATTCAGCCGCTGATGCAGCGCTACTTTAACCGGCTAGGCGATTTACTGGCGCAGCAGGCGATTGACGTTCCCTTATTGATCACCGCGTCCAACGGCGGCGTGCTGCCGCTGGACGCTGCGCATCAGCGCCCGGTAGACACGCTGCTCTCCGGACCGGCATCCGGCGTGATTGCTGCGGCGCATCTGGCGTCCGGTACAGGTTTTGTCTCTTTTGATATGGGCGGCACCAGCAGCGATATCTCGCTGTCCGAGCAGGGCGAAATCGAACGCGTAAACCGCACCGAGATTGGCGGCCTGCCGCTGATTCTGCCGGTGGTGGGCGTATCGGCGATTGGTGCCGGCGGCGGCTCCATCGTGCATGTCGATGATTTCGGCATTCTCAAGGTTGGCCCAGAAAGTGCGGGCGCGGATCCGGGCCCGGTTGCCTATCAGCGCGGCGGCACGCAACCCACGCTCACCGATTGCTATCTGGTGAGCGGCATCTTATCCGCCGACGCGGCGTTGGCGGGCACCATCACGCTGGATCATGCCGCCGCGCATCGCGCACTCAGTGAATTGGGCGAAACGTTAGGTTTGGCGGCCGAACAGGTGGCAAGCGGCGCTATCGCAGTAGCCACCGCGCAGATGGCGACCGAACTGAACAAAGCGCTGGCGCAACGCGGATTGACCGCCGATGGCTTGACGCTGATTCCCTTTGGCGGCGCGGGCCCGACCCACGCCAACTTCTTTGCCGAAGAGGCGGGCATCAACCGCATTCTGGTGCCGCTGCGTCCCGGCACGTTCTGCGCCGAGGGCGCGATCAGCGCTGATATCCGCCGCGACTTTGTGCGCAGCCTGCGCATCAACGTTACAGCGGAGAGCTACGGCAAAATCGCCGCCACCGTTGCGGAGCTGCATCAGCTGGCGCAAAAGTGGTTTGCCGAACAGGCCAGCCGCCTCAGCGAGCGCGCCGATTATCGGGTGGAAGCGGATATGCGCTATGCCGGACAGGCCTACGAACTCAGCGTCACTCTCGGCAGCCCGGCAAGCATCACGCATCAGCAACTGCTGGAACGTTTTCAGCAGCTGCATCAGCAGCGTTATGGCTTTAACACGCCTGACGCGGCCATTGAACTCACCACGCTGCGCCTGTCGCTGAACGCCGCGCTGCCGCGCCCTACCGATAAAACTTTTAACTCTGAGAATGAGATTGATGAGCCAGTTTCGCGCCCACTTTATCTGCGCGGCGGCTGGGTGAATGCGCGCATCTGGCAACGTGTGAACATCGGCAAGCAGAGCCACATTCACGGCCCGGCGGTGATCGAACAAGAGGATACCACCACGCTGATCTTGCCTGGCTGGTCGGCGTGCACCGATAGCAGCGGCAATCTGTTGATCGCGCGCGTAACGGGAGACGCAGCATGAAACTGGATGCCATCACCCTCGAAATCCTCAACCAAAAACTCACCGCGCTCACCGAAGAGATGTGCCACATCCTGCAGCGCACCGGACGCACGCTGTACGTCAAGGAAACCGCCGATTTTTGCTGCGCGGTGGCTGATCTGCAAGGCCGCTTCTTTGCCTATCCGAAAGGTATTGGCGTCTCCGGTTTTGTCGGGCTGAACGCGCTAACCGCGATTCAGGCGGTCGGCGAGGTCGCGCCCGGCGATGTGATTCTGACTAACGATCCCTGGCGCTCGCGCGGGCTGGCGACGCATCTGCCAGATTTGCAGGTGCTGGCGCCGTGGTTCATCGAAGGCGAACTGGTGGCGTGGGGCTGGGCTTTTTTACACGCCTCCGACGTTGGCGGGCGCGTGCCGAGCAGCATCTCGCCGACCAACAGCGATATTTATCAGGAAGGGCTGCAAATTCCGCCGGTCAAGCTGGTGCGTGCGGGTGAACTCAATCGTGATGTGATGAACATTCTCACCGCCAACAGCCGCACGCCGGAGGCGATTGCTGGCGATATTCAGGCGATGCTGGCCGCGCTCAATGCCGGTCGCGATCGCCTGAATCGCATCGTGGCGCAGCATGGCGTTACGGACGTGGTGCAGGCGCAGCAGGATTTGCAGGCGTATTCGGCCATTCGCGCGCGCCAGGTGCTGCGCCGCATTCCCGACGGCGTGTATCAGTTTGAAGATTACCTCGATGACGCCGCCGGCAGCGGCTTGCCGGTGCGGCTCGCCATCACCGCCACCTTTAACGATGGCAACGTGCATCTCGATTTCACCGGCAGCGATGCGCAGGTGGCGGCGGCGATCAATATTCCCAGCCACGGCGATCCACATGCGTGGCTGACGCTGCGCATTTTGGCGCTGGTGTGCACGCTGGACAAAGGCGTGCCGCTGAATGCCGGATTACTCGCGCCAGTGACGCTGTTTGCGCCCGCCGGATCGCTGGTCAATCCACACTATCCGGCGGCAGTTGGCGTACGCCATGCGGCGGCAGTGCGCGTGAATGATCTGCTGAACGGTTTGCTGGGGCAGCCGTTGCCGGACGTAATGCCCGCCGCCAGCGGTGGCACCATCATTCCGCTGGTGATCGCCGAAGTGGCGCGCAATGGCCGCGAGCAGAATGTGCAGGTGATCGAACCGATGGTCGGTGGTGGCGGGGCGCGCTGCGGGCGCGACGGCATCGACGGACGCGACAACAGCATCTCGAATCTGGCGAACAATCCGGTGGAGATGGTGGAAGCGGAAACCCATATCGAAATCCGCCAGTACGCGCTGCGCCCCGGTTCTGCCGGCGCAGGACAATGGCGTGGCGGCATGGGCCAGCAGATTCGCGTGCGCATTCTGCAAAATGACAGCACGCTGCTGGCGCGCGGCATGGAGCGCATGCTGTTCCAGCCGTGGGGCGTGCAGGGCGGCCAGCCGGGGCAATCGACCAGGCTGACGCTTAATCCTGATGTCGCGGGCGGTCAACCGCTCGGCAAGATCGATCTGCTGAGCGTCAACGCCGGTGACGAAGTGCTGCTGCAAACGCCCGGCGGCGGCGGTTGGGGCGATCCCTTCAAGCGCGATGCGCTGGCGGTGCAAAACGATGTCGATAACCATTTGCTGAGCCACACCGATGCCGCGCAGCACTATGGCGTGGTGCTTACCGATCACGGCATTGATGCCGCGGCCACCGCCGCCTTGCGCAGCCAACCGCGTGCGGCGTCATCTTCTTTCGGCGCGGCGCGCGAGAACTGGCAAACGCTGTTTGAGGGCGATGTGCTGACGCGGCTCAATCAGCTGCTTTATCCACTCAGTCCGGCCGAACGCCAGCGCCATCGCTCTGCGGTGTTTGCCGCCGCGTTAGCGCAGTTACCGGCAGATTTTCCTCGTTCAACTTCTCCAGCTATCGCGACGGCGCGCCAGGTGTTTGCCGCTGCGCTGCGCGCGCTGGAAAGTGAACTTTCAGCGTCAATTACCTCAATACCAGGAGATGGCCATGCGCCAGTTAAATAACAAAAAAATCCTGCTCACCGCGCTGGTGGGCATGTTGATCAGCGGTGCGGCGAGCGCGGCTGAAACCACAGACTCGGTGATCGTTGGCGTTTACGGCGGTGACTGGGAGAAAAATATCCGCGCGTCCGGTCTGGAGCAGTTTGCCAAAGATAATCACCTGAAGCTGACCGTAGTGCCGGGCGCGGATGCCGAATGGTTTGCCAAGCTGCGCGCCGCCAAAGGCCGTGGTTCGCCGTATGACGTGGTGGTGTTCCAGCCCGATACCGTGCAGCGCGCGCAGGCGGCGGGCTTGCTGCAGCCACTGGATGCCAAAGATATTCCCAACCTGAATAATCTGTATCAGAGCGTGCAGTCGCGCTTTGTGTATAACAATCAAACCTACGCCGCCGCTTTCAGCCTCGGCCAGCTCGGGCTCGCTTATCGTAGCGATCTGGTGAAAACCCCGCCGAAAAGCTGGCTCGACTTGTGGAATCCGGAATACAAAGGCCACGTTGCGATTTCATCGCCGACTTACGCCGCCGGTTTGCAGTTCTTCGCGGGCTTAGTGCACGCGTTGGGCGGCGAGCTTAATCAGCCTGCCGCCGTGGATAAAGCCTTCACCAAACTGGCGGAACTGCGCGGCAACGCGGTGGCGTTCCCGGACAGTCCGGGCGCGATTCAAACCTTGCTGGAGCGCGGCGATGCGTGGGTGGTGCCGTACTGGGATGGACGCGTGTTTGCGCTGAAGCAGCAAGGCATGAAAGTTGATTTCGTCTATCCGTCCGATGGTCCGGTTGTCGGTGCCGCGAACTGGGTGATTCCAAAGGGCGCGCCGAACCTCGCCAACGCCTACAAAGTGGTTAACGCCATGTCTGCGCCTGACGTGCAGAAAGCCTTCTCGGATAAATCACTGTATGGCATGACCAACAAAGACGTGCAGTACAGCGACAACCTGAAGAAGCAGGTGAAAGTGGGCGAAGAGGCCTACAGCAAACTGATCTGGATTGATTACAGCACCGCCACGCCGCAGCTGGCGGACTGGACGCGTCGCTGGAGCCAGGCGCTAGGTGGTGCCAAATGAGTTCAGTCGTCATTGACGGCGTAGCGCGGCAGTTTGATAACCATCGCGCGCTGAATGACGTCAGCATCACCATCGAGCAGGGTGAGTTTTTCTCCCTGCTCGGGCCGAGCGGCTGCGGCAAAACCACGCTGCTAAATATCATCGCCGGATTTTTGTCGCCGAATAACGGGCGCGTGTTGATTGGTGGCAAGGATGTCACCGCGCTGCCGCCGTATCAGCGCCACATCGGCATGGTGTTCCAGAACTACGCGCTGTTTCCGCATCTGAGCGTGGGCGATAACGTCGCGTTCGGGCTGAAGGTGCGCAAAGTATCGCGCAGCGAACAGCAGCGTCGTGTCACCGAAGCGCTAAAGCAGGTGCGACTGGAAGGGCTGGCGCAGCGCATGCCGCATCAGCTTTCCGGCGGACAGCAGCAGCGCGTAGCGATTGCGCGCGCGCTGGCGATTGAACCGCAGGTGCTGCTGCTGGATGAGCCGCTGTCGAACCTTGATGCGCGCCTGCGCAAGGAGATGCAGGACGAACTGCGCGCGTTGCAGCAGCGCGTCGGCATCACCACGGTGCTGGTGACGCACGACCAGGAAGAGGCGCTGACGCTGTCGGATCGCATTGGCATTCTCGGGCAGGGCGAGCTGCAGCAGATTGGCGCACCCGCCGCGCTCTACCGCCAACCGGCGAATCGCTTTGTCGCGGAGTTTGTCGGACAGGCCAATCTATTCCATGCCTCTGCGCACAACGGACTTTACCAGGCGCGCGATCACTTTGTTGTCGCCGGATCAGCGCTGCAACTCAGCGCCGCGCAACCGGCAAGTGCCTCATCGTTGCTGATTGTGCGCCCTGAGCGCGTGCAGTTCTCCAGCGAGCCGCAGCAATTTACCAGCAACGGCAGCGCCGCCAGTGTGAAAGAAGTGAGTTTTGCCGGTGCGACCTTGCGGCTGGTGTGCCAGTTGCCGGGCGGCGGCGAGATCCGCGTGCAGCCCGCAGAAGCGCACTTTTCACAGCTGCCCGCGCCGGGCGATCGCTGCTATCTGCACTGGCAAGCGGCGGATGTCATCGTGCTGCCCGCGCAGGAGCGCGCCTGATGAAGATCGCCACGCGTAATCTGTTTCCCTGGCTGCTGCTGACGCCATCGCTACTTTTTCTGCTGCTGTTTTTGCTGGTGCCGCTGCTGCTGCTGTTCGACCAAAGCCTGACCAACGTTGATAGCCTGCTCAATCCGCTGCCCGGTTACAGCCTGACGCAATATGTGACGGTGTTTGCCGATCCGCAATATCTGCACGCGCTCTGGACCACGCTGTGGGTGTCGTTGCTCACCGCCGCGATTACCGTATTGCTAGCGTGGCCAGCGGCGTGGCTGCTGGTGACGACGCAGCGGCGCGGCTGGCGCACGCTGCTGTATGTGATCCTGATTTCTCCGCTGCTCACCAGCGTGGTGATCCGCACCTTCGCGTGGATTGTGCTGCTGGCGCAGAACGGTTTGATCAACGGCTTCCTGCTGTTCACCGGTCTGATTCCACAGCCGCTGAGCCTGTTGTGGAACATGAATGCGGTGATCATCGCTTATGTGCAGGTGATGCTGCCGTTTGCCGTGCTGCCGCTGATTACCTCGCTGAATGAAATCGCGCCCTCGCTGCGATTGGCGGCGATGAGTCTGGGTGCTACGCCCGCGATGACCTTCCGCCGTGTGGTGCTGCCTTTGACGCTGCCCGGCATGCTGACCGGTTTCATCATCGTCTTTTCCCTCGCGGCGGGCAGCTACATCACGCCGTTGCTGATTGGTGGACGCTTACAGCCGCTGCTGCCGATTGCCATTTATCAACAGGCGATGCAGATCGCTAACCTGCCGCTGGCGGCGGCGCTGTCGTTGACCTTGCTGGTGATGACCTTGATTGTCGCCGGGATTGCGGGCGCGTTCCTGAAACGCTGGGAGAAGAAAAATCATGGATAACACGCAAAGCCTGGCGCAGCGGCTGACGCAGTTCGGCGTGACGCTGGCGGGCATTGTCATTTACGCCTTTTTAGCGCTGCCGGTGCTGGTGATTGTGCTCTCGGCGTTTAGCCCGGAGCCGTATCCGCAGTTTCCACCGCAGGGATTCTCGCTGCGCTGGTTTAGCGCGCTTTTACAGGATGACGGTTGGATCGCGTCGCTGTGGATCAGCGCCTTGCTGCTGGTGATCGTCACGCCAATCACCGTGGTGCTGGGTACGTTTGCCGCCTGGTCGCTGGCGCGGCTGGAGTTCCGCTATCGCGAAGCCTTGCAGGCGTTTATTCTGTCGCCGCTGATGATTCCACAAGTGGTGCTGGGTATTGCGTTGCTATATGTGCTGACGGCGGCGGGTATCGCCGGGATGATCAGCGGGCTGGTGATTGGCCATGTGGTGGTGGCGCTGCCGTATGTGGTGCGCACCGTTAGCGTGAGCCTGGCGGCAATGGATAAGCGGCTCGAAGCGGTATCGATGAGTTTGGGCGCGGGGCGCTGGTATACGTTTCGCCACGTCACGCTGCCGCTCATTAAGCCCGGCATTCTGGCCGGAGCGGTATTTGCGGCGGTGACCTCGTTTGGTGAAGTCTCTGTGAGCCTGTTTCTCAGCGCGCCAGACACCATCACCGTGCCGGTTCGGGTATTTAATTACGTCGACCAGACTTTCGATCCTACGGTGAATGCGATTTCGGTGATCTTTATTATCTTCGCGGTGCTGATTTTAATGGTAATTGAGAAAAAAATTGGGCTGGTGAAGTTGAGTTAGATTGTTTGGTTATCGCCGCCGTGATGTGGAAATAATGGGATATTGCGTTTACGAGTCTTTCGCAGAAAATTCTTTAATTATACAAGTAAACCGCACTGGTAAGTGCGGTTTTTTTTATGAATAGGGATCACAACTGGCTAAATTTTCGCTTCACTGAATTTTATTATTCCCCTATGGTTTGCATGGTTAACGGGATTAACTATAGGGATATATATGTACCACAGTGATGCGGTGATACGGCAGCTTCAGGCGCAAAGGATTCTGGCAGAAAAGCTCGACAACGCCGTTTCCGGCGTTATTGATGCAGTTTCCGATCAGGTCAGTAAGATCAATAAAGGGGCGACCCGGCTTTCATTTTATGCATCGTGCTTTACTGATGAGTATTATGATGTTTGTGAAAAACAGGCGATCGAAGATAAGCGTTTCATGATGGGAATGGTACAGTTAGTAAAAGACCGGCGCATTGTTTTCGAACTTCTAAAAACCTACATTGAATATCAGCTTGAGAACCGTTCTATGCGGCAGATTGCGGTAATTAAAAGCCAGCTGATGCGGTTAAATATTCACATTGCGGCTAGCACGCTGACATCAAACGCCTTTGCGGTCGGGGCGACAATGGCAGTGATTGTGGCAATGAATATCAGGTTTCCAGTTGCCAAAAGTATTGGTGGTTATTTTGGCGACGCAGTGGGGGTGCTGACAATATACGGTATTGTCCAGAATGCGGCAGAAAGCGCCAAAAGGTTGCAGGTCATGCATCAGGCTTATTATCAGGCGCTATACATACGCAGGCTTGAAATGATGTATTTTCTCATTGAGGACGAATTTATCCGGGCAGGTGCGCTCACGAATAAAAGGCTTTCCGAATATGAACTCGCTCAGGTGCTCGCGAAACTAATGGGAAGGGCATGAAACGTTTCCTAAAGCAATGGCTGAGGTCCCAATCCAAAATGCTGCTGCGTATCTACGTGCCGGTTATTATTACCGTGCTGTACGGTATGTTCAAATTTTACTTATATCCCGACAGCGGCATGCTGAGCGTGGGGATCGTTTACCTGTGTGCGTATATTTTTGTCGTTTATCAATGTCGAAAACTTTAAAGGATTAAATATGTCAATTCCAGCACATATCTGGTTAGAAGATGAAAGCGGTTCGCCGATTGTGGGCTCGTGCATGATGCCGACCAGACTCGGTTCGATAGAGCTCAACTCCGTCATGCACAACATTACCATCCCGGTGGATCCGCACACCGGAAGGCTTACGGCCACAAGAATTCATGCACCAATATCCGTTCAAAAAGAGTTTGATAGAACAACGCCGGTGCTGTTTCGTGCATTGTGTCAGGCCAGAACGCTGAAATCAGCGACCATCAAGATGTACCGAATTAACGAAGCGGGTATTGAGGTCGAGTATTTTAATATCCGCCTGGATAACGTCAAAATCTCCAGCATTTCACCGGCTCTGCTGCCAAACGGCCAGACCAGCACGCATCTGGAAAATATTGAGCTACGATATGAAACGATCACATGGAAATACGTGGACGGAAATATTGTGTTTAAGGATGGATGGAATGAGAGGATGATTGCTTAGCTTCTGGCTAAGATTGCTGATGCTGAGGATTACAAATACATGAACAAAATAGTAATGCTTAAAGACGATATAACCAAAGTCCCAGTAGATGTATTTTTTAACGCAACAAATACCTCCTGAGCCGTTTTTAACGGGTAGGCGAATAAGACACTGAATCGTTTTGTTTCCCTATATCAGCACAGGGGTACATAGATTTCCTAAAACGTTGAAGACTGAGATTTAGCTTCAAGTCATAGTATCATTGTCCTATAGTTTGCAAGGTTAATGGAATCAAAATAGGGATATATATGTACCACAGTGATGCGGTCATAAAACAGCTTCAGGCGCAAAGGATTCTAGCAGAAAAATTCGACAACACAGTTTCTGGCGTTATTGATGCAGTTTCCGGTCAGGCCAGTAAGAACAATAAAGGGGCTATCAGGCTCTCCTTATCACGCATAATATATTCGTGAGCTCTAAATAATGTATTTCCTTATCGAACCTTCATTCATGCGCGCTGATGCGCTAAAAAGCCAATGGCTTTCAGATCACGAAGTTGCTGAGGGATTGATGAAGTTAGTAGAGAAATAATGAGAGAGTTTTTAAAAAAATGGTTAATATCAGAATCGAAATTTCTGATCTGCACTTACGTTCCGATAGTATCAACAATGCTTTTTGCGCTGCTACAAATCTACTTTTTTCCAGAAAGCAGTATGTTAGGTGTAGGAATATTTTATCTCTGCGCCCTTTCATTTGTTATCTACAAATGTCGTTAAATTTAAGAGTGTAATAGAGAATGTTTAGCGTGCTGAAACATAATGCTCTTCAGGTTTGCATACGAGTAGGTTGGAGTGAAATAGGATGGGGTATTTGAAGAGATGGTTAGTAGAACAATTAAAATTGTTGCTATGCATCTATGTTCCGGTTTTATGTACACTCGTGTTTGGTGTGCTTAAAGTTTATTTCTATCCAGAGAGTGGAATGACGAGCGTGGGCCTTGTATATCTCCTCACGCTAATAATTTCTATTAATAAATTTCGTTAAATTCAAAAGAATTAATATGTCTGTTCCAGCACATCTCTGGTTAGACGATGAAAGTGGATATCCTTTTGTAGGTTCGTGCATGATGCCGACCAGACTCGGTTCGATAGAGCTCAACTCCCTCATGCACAACATTACCATCCCGGTGGATCCGCACACGGGAAGGCTTACGGCCATAAGAATTCATGCACCAATATCCGTTCGAAAGGAGTTTGATAGAACAACGCCGGTGCTGTTTCGTGCATTATGTCAAGCCAGAACGCTGAAATCAGCGACCATCAAGATGTACCGAATTAACGAAGCGGGTATTGAGGTTGAGTATTTTAATATCCACCTGGATAACGTCAAAATCTCCAGCATTTCACCGGCTCTGCTGCCAAACGGCCAGACCAGCACGCATCTGGAAAATATTGAGCTACGATATGAAACGATCACATGGAAATACTTGGACGGTAACATTGTGTTTAAGGATGGATGGAATGAGAGGATGATTGCTTAGCTTCTGGCTAAGATTGCTGACGCTGAGGATTAGAAATAGATGAACAAAATAGCATTGCTCAAAGACGATATAACTAAAGTCCCAGTGGAAGCCATTGTGAACGCTGCCAATACCTCCTTGCTTGGCGGCGGCGGAGTTGATGGCGCCATCCATCGTGCGGGCGGGCCAGCGATTTTGGCTGAGTGTCAGAAAATCAGAAATCGACAAGGTGGCTGCAAAGTCGGAGATGCAGTGATCACCACGGCGGGTGATTTGCCAGCAAAATACGTCATTCACACCGTTGGCCCACACTGGCATGACGGGCAACATGACGAAGAAACGCTGTTGAAAAATGCCTATCTGAGCTGTTTTAAACTGGTAGAAGAATATGGCATCCAAACCGTTTCGTTTCCTAATATCAGTACTGGCATATACAGATTCCCTAAAGCATTGGCGGCTGAAATCGCATTAGGTGTGATTGAACAGTGTTTGCGTGAGAATTCCAATATCGAGCAAGTCAATATGGTCTGCTTTGATGAGGAAAATTACGACCTGTATTCAAAAATGCTTGGGCAATAAAGTTCTGTATAATTTCATTCAGCCGCACTCGAATAACGATATATTTACGGTTGGCAACACAACATTGATGGCTATCTTATCGCCATCTTAAGCCGGGAAAAATGGCAATTTTTTACCCTTACTCAATAATCAAAAGGAATGGTTAATAACATGGGGTTTAGATTTCGAAAATCGATAAGCATTATTCCCGGTGTAAGGATGAACCTGAGCTCCTCGGGTGCGAGTATGAGTGTTGGGCCGCGAGGGGCATCCGTTTCGTTCGGCAAACGCGGTACTTATGCCAATCTGGGACTTCCAGGGACGGGATTGAGCTATCGAACTCGTTTAGATCGAGCAAGTGCAGCGAGCAGAAAACGCAATGCTTCTCGACAAGAGGATCCCTATTTACGGCAAGAGCTTGAGCAAGAGGTGGAAGCGCTGAATCAGGCTGTAGACGATATTGTGAATATCTATCTCCTTACACCTGATTCTCGTACGGGGCATTCCTACTCCGAGCTCGAAGCGCATTATCGGCAGTTGATGTTGCAGCCCTACAATGTGCCTGCACCTGTCCGTCCCGAAAAGCCCGTTCCTCTTATTGCACCTGAACAACCTGAAGACAATCAAGGTCGTGGTCTTATTGGACGAATATTTGAATCAGCTTCTGCTCGCCTGGATCGGCAAACACGTAATATTGAGCAATGGCAACGAGAAGTAAAAGAGTGCGAACAGGAAAACGAACTTTCTCTGAAGCGATATCAGGCGATGCGTCAGCGCTGGGCGGAGCTATACGCTAACTGGAAATTCGATGCGGCTGAACATGAAAAGAAGATTGCAAGCAAGTTGGCAAATATTGAATCGCAATTCGCCACCGATAACAGCTATTTCGAATCACTTCTGTCCGAAGTCATTCAAGCTGCAGACTGGCCACGCGAGACGCTGGTGTCGTTTCAGGTGAATGCCTCCACATCTGAAATTCTCATTGAAGTAGATTTGCCAGAATATGAAATGCTGCCTACTTCATCAGTACGGGTGAATGCCCGTGGAACAGAGATTATTGAAAAAGAGTTGTCACAAAAGGCGATGCGAGAACGTTATGCTTTGCATGTGCACGGTATCGTATTGCGGCTGGCTGGTATGGCTTTTTGCGCGCTGCCATTTAATACCGTTATCATTAGCGGCTTTACTCAGCGAATCAGTAAACATACCGGGCACTTAAATGATGAATACATCCTATCCTCACGTATTGAACGTTATTTATTTGAACGGCTCAACTTTAGCAATCTGGAAAATGTCAGCCCGATTGACGCTTTTGATAAATTCCAAACACAGCGTCGCATGAGCGCAACATTCATTTTTCAACCCGTTACACCTATTGTTTGAGAAGATGATCGCGGCCTCTACTACTCGGAAACCCTAACCAAATTTGACGCGACCGCATTGATTCGTTCTATGTCTGGTGACAAAAGGATCTGTAATAACCCCACACCCATAAAAAAAGCGGCCCTAAGGCCGCCAAAACCCTCAACTGCAGTGAACATTGAGGAAGGAGGATAATAAACGGGTTAGCCTTTCACGCCACCGGCCGTCAGGCCGCTGACCAGCCAGCGTTGGGCCAGCAGGAACACCAGCGTAATCGGAATTGCAGAGAGCACCGCCGCCGCGGCAAAGTCGCCCCACAGATAGTTTTGCGGGTTCAAATATTGCTGCATGCCAACCGCCAGCGTGTAGCTATTCACATCGCGCAGCAGCAGTGACGCAACCGGCACTTCGGTGACGGCGGCAATAAATGCCAGAATAAACACCACCGCCAGAATCGGCACCGAGAGCGGCAACAGCACCAGCCGGAACGCCTGCCACGGCGTGGCGCCATCCAGCGCGGCGGCTTCTTCCAGCGAACCGTCGATGGTTTCGAAATAGCCTTTAATGGTCCAGACGTGCAGGGCGATGCCGCCGAGATAGGCAAAAATCACGCCGCCATGCGTATTCAGACCGATAAATGGCAGATATTGTCCCAGGCGATCAAACAGCGCATAGAGCGCCACCAGCGACAGCACCGCTGGGAACATCTGGAAAATCAGCATGCCTTTTAACAGCGTGGCGCGCCCGGCAAAACGCATGCGCGCAAAGGCATACGCGCAGGTGGTGGAAAGCGCCACAATGCCAATCGCGCTGATGGCGGCGATTTTCACCGAGTTCCACAACCACAGCAGCACCGGGAAGGGCGGCGGCGTCACGCGGCCATCGGCGTGCTCCACGCTGAAACCTAACGCCAGCTGCCAGTGTTCCCAGGAAATCTGCTCCGGGATCAGCGAGCCGGTGGCGAAGTTACCGGCGCGCAGTGAGATAGCGAACACCATCAGCAGCGGAAACAGGATTCCCGCAATAAACATCAGCAGCAGCAGATGCGTCATCAACAGACGCAGCTTTTGCGATTTGGGTTGCACCATAGCCATAACGCCTCCTTAATCGAATTTCATCCGCACGGCTTTAAGATTGATTACCGCCAGCGCGCCCACCAGCAGGAAGATCAGCGTGGCAATCGCTGCCGCCAGACCAAAGTCCTGTCCGCCGCCACCTTCAAACGCAATGCGCCAGGTGTAATTGACCAGCAAATCGGTGTAACCCGCTGGCGTGGTGGTGCCGATACGATCCGGTCCGCCGTTGGTCAGCAGCTGCACCAGCACGAAGTTATTAAAGTTAAAGGCAAAACTGGCAATCATTAGCGGCATCAGCGGCTTCAACAGCAGCGGCAGGGTAATCAGGAAGAAGTTCTGCAGCGGCCCGGCGCCGTCCATCGCCGAAGCTTCATAGAGATCGTCTGGAATCGCTTTCAGCAGCCCCATGCAGAGAATCATCATGTAGGGATAACCCAGCCAGGTATTGACGATCACCAGCATGGTGCGCGCCAGCGTCGGATCGCTAAACCACGCGGGCTGGAAGCCAAACAGCGCTTTCAGCATCACGTTGATTTCACCGAAGCTCTGGTTGAATAAGCCTTTGAAGATCAATATCGAGATAAACGCCGGCACGGCGTAGGGCAAAATCAGCATCACGCGATACACCGCTTTGCCTTTCAGCGCTTCCCACTGCACTAAGCAAGCCAGCACCATGCCGACCGCCACGGTGAGAATCACCGTCACAAACGAAAACAGCAGCGTCCAGCCAAAGATCGCCAGAAACGGTTTTTGAATCCCTTCATCGGTAAATACGCGAATGAAATTCTTCCAGCCGGTATTCACCGTGAAGCCCGGACTCAGCGCCTCGCCGCTGCTGTTCTGATAGAAACCGCTCTCACGATTGGCCTGATAAAGCGCGCCGCTTTGCTGATTTTTCAGGTCGCCGTTGGCTTGCAGTACATACAACGGGCGCGTGCCGGAGAACTGACGCAGCGAGCTCATCACCACCTGACGACCATCCGGCAGTTCGGCCTGAATCTGGTTCAGCGCCTGGCGATTGGTGGTGACGATGCGCAACGTGGCGCGTTCGCCCGGCGGTGGCGGGGCGCTGGTGAGTTTCAGCTTTTGTGCTCCGCCAAAGGCAAACGCAGGCGAAACGAAGGTTTGCCCGTTGGCCGCTTCGGTTAGCACCAGCTGCCAGCGATCGCCCGCCGGGATCAGCGAGAAGTTCAGCGCCGAACCATCCTGATATTGACGGCTCAGCAACACCTGTTGTGCACGTTCCAGCGTCAGCTGGTTGGTGCTGCTGTAGTTGGTAAAGGCAATCGCCACGGTACAGGCGAGGGGAAACAGTACGAACAGCGCCATGCCGGCAAGTCCGGGATAGACATAGCGCCAGGCGTAAGCGCGACGATTGGCATAAATCCAGATGCCGACGGCGCTGATAATCAGCGTTACCAGCGCAAACAGATATTCACCTTTTGCATACATCAGCACGAGCAGATAGCCGACCAGCAGACAGCAGATACCGAGAAAAAGAGCTTTCAGCACGGCGCTGAACCGTGCTGTTTTCGGTTTTCCTGACATGATGCGGTTTTCCTTAACAGCCAGTAACGAGCCGGATTGCGCCGGCTCTGGTAGAGAGGATTACTTGTTGAGTCGTGCCTGCGCATCTTTCAGCGCCGCATCGACGCTTTGACGTCCGCTCAGCGCATTCAGCGTGGCGGTGCGCATCGCGTACCAGAAGGCAGCCATCTGCGGAATGTTTGGCATGATATCGCCGTTGCGCGCGTTGGTCATGGTGGCGGCAATGCGCTCATCTTTTTCCAGCGTCTGCTGGAACGATTTCAGCGCCACCGCGCCGAGCGGTTTGTCTTTGTTAACCGCATCAAGACCAGAATCGGTCAGCAGGTAATTTTCCAGGAACTCTTTGGCCAGCTCTTTATTCGGGCTGGCGGCATTGATGCCGGCACTCAGTACGCCGACGAAGGTTTTGGAGTTTTTGCCATGCAGCGTGGGCAGCAGCGTGACGCCGTAGTTGATTTTGCTCTTATCGATGTTGCTCCACGCCCACGGCCCGTTAATGGTCATGGCGGTTTGCCCCTTATTGAAGGCGGCTTCGGCGATGGAGTAATCAGTATCGGCATTCAGCGTTTTGGCCTTCACCTGATCAACAAGGAAGCTCATGCCCGCTTTTGCCCCTGCGTTATCCACGCCGGTATCTTTCACGTCGTAACGGCCATCGTTGAGCTTAAAGGCATAAGCGCCGCCCGCCGCCAGCAGCGGCCAGGTGAAGTACGGCTCCTGCAGGTTAAACATCATGGCGCTCTTGCCCTGCGCGCGCATTTTCTTATCAATGGCGGCGATCTCTTCCCAGCTTTTTGGCGGCTCAGGCAGCAGATCTTTGTTGTAGATGAGTGACAAGGACTCAACCGAAATTGGATAACCGATCAGCTTGCCGTTGAAGCGCACCGCATCCCAGGTGAAGGGGAAGATTTTCTCCTGGAAGCGCGCGTCCGGGGAGATCTCCGCTAACAAGCCTGACTGCGCATAGCCGCCAAAGCGATCGTGCGCCCAGAAGATGATGTCCGGGCCGTCGCCGGTGGCGGCCACCTGCGGATACTTCTCTTCCATTTTGTCCGGATGCTCAACCGTCACTTTGATGCCGGTCTCCTGCTCAAACTTTTTACCCACTTCAGCCAGGCCGTTGTAGCCCTTGTCGCCGTTGATCCAGATGACCAGCTTTCCCTCTTCAATCTTTGCAACGGCAGAGGCTGAAAACAGCACGGCCGTCAGGGCGGAAAGGGCAAGAATGCGTGCACCGGTTTTCATTGTCATAACTCCATCCTGTTAGCGGAAACGGAAATCGTTTTACCTGCCACATTGTGAGTATCTGCCGCCGCTTCTCATCCTCCCCGGCTCTACGCCTGCTTATCACCTGATGTGATCTGCGTTGCAAAACCACCCGGTTATCACGGGCTGGCGCACACAATCGTCGCTCTGCTCTGCGTCATAGCTCACAAAAATGGTTGCCTGCCGCGTTTTATCAGACAGGTTTGCAAGATCTCCTCCTCCCGTCTCCTCCCCCACGCTGACGCCGTGCGGTGGAGGATGTCGGCGGTTATCTCCTTGCCCATAGTGGTCGCCGGGGTCTGTCCGCCGACTTGCGGACAAGGAATAGCAAGCTGAGAGGAAAGCATCATGTCGAGCGTTACGTTGCGCAGTGTCTCCAAGGTGTGGGGCGAAACCGAGGTGTCGAAAAACATCAGCCTTGAGATCGCTGAAGGCGAGTTCGTGGTTTTTGTCGGACCTTCAGGCTGCGGCAAATCGACGCTGCTGCGCATGATTGCCGGTCTGGAAACCATCACCAGCGGCGATCTGTTTATTGGCGACAAACGCATGAATGAGGTGCCGCCCGCCGAGCGCGGCATCGGCATGGTGTTTCAGTCCTACGCGTTGTATCCCCACCTTTCGGTGGCTGAGAACATGTCGTTCGGCCTGAAGTTGGCCGGCACGCGCAAAGCGGAGATTCAGCAGCGGGTCAATCAGGTGGCGGAAGTGCTGCAGCTGGCGCATCTGCTGGATCGCCGTCCGAAAGCGTTGTCGGGCGGGCAGCGTCAGCGCGTGGCGATTGGCCGAACGCTGGTGGCGGAACCACGGGTGTTTTTACTTGATGAGCCGCTCTCCAACCTTGATGCGGCGCTGCGCGTGCAGATGCGCATCGAGATCTCACGCCTGCATAAGCGTTTGAAGCGCACCATGATTTACGTCACCCATGATCAGACCGAAGCGATGACGCTGGCTGATAAGATCGTGGTGCTGGATGGCGGCCACGTTGCCCAGGTCGGCAAGCCGCTCGAGCTGTATCACTATCCCGCCAATCGTTTTGTTGCCGGTTTTATCGGCTCACCGCGCATGAATTTCTTACCGGTAAAAGTCACCGCCACCGCCATCGATCAGGTTCAGGTGCGTTTACCCAATACCCAGCTGGTGTGGCTGCCGGTCGACAGCGCCGGTGTGCAGGTGGGCAGCAACATGTCGTTAGGCATTCGTCCCGAACATCTGCTCTCCAGCGATATCGCTGACGTCACCCTCGAAGGCGAGGTGACGGTGGTGGAGCAGCTGGGACACGAAACGCAAATTCACATCCAGATTCCCGCCATTCGTCAAAGCCTGGTTTATCGCCAGGAGGACGTCGTGCTGGTAGAAGAGGGCGCCCTGATGGGCATCGGCCTGCCGCCAGAGCGTTGCCATCTTTTCCGTGAAGATGGTAGCGCCTGTCGCCGGCTACATCAGGAACCCGGTGTTTAGCC
The DNA here is from genome assembly GCF_005281435.1 of Pantoea sp. SO10. Lineage (NCBI taxonomy): Bacteria > Pseudomonadati > Pseudomonadota > Gammaproteobacteria > Enterobacterales > Erwiniaceae > Pantoea > Pantoea sp. SO10. The sequence goes on along the minus strand of NZ_CP040096.1, from coordinate 206,030 downwards.
CTGCAAAACAATAAAAGCAATGACCTCAGGAGATAGAAAATGTTAACTCTGCGCAAACTCCCTATCGCGGTTGCTATCGCGGCAGGCACGCTCGCTGCCCCGTCGATGGCAGTCGATTTTACCGGCTATGCCCGTTCCGGCATCGGCTGGACCGGCAGCGGCGGGGAACAGCAATGTTTTCAGGCCACCGGCGCTCAAAGTAAATACCGTCTGGGCAACGAATGTGAAACCTACGCTGAGCTGAAGCTGGGCCAGGAAGTGTGGAAAGAGGGCGATAAGAGCTTCTACTTCGATACCAACGTCGCCTATTCGGTTTCTCAGCAGAATGACTGGGAAGCGACCTCGCCAGCGTTCCGCGAAGCCAACGTCAAAGGCAAAAACCTGATCGACGCGCTGCCGGGTTCCACCATCTGGGCCGGTAAGCGTTTCTACCAGCGTCATGACGTGCATATGATCGACTTCTACTACTGGGATATTTCCGGTCCTGGTGCCGGTCTGGAAGATGTCGATCTCGGCTTCGGCAAACTCTCCTTTGCCGCCACGCGCTCCTCCGAAGCGGGCGGTTCTTACACCTTCTCCAGCGATCAGATCCGTGATTACGCCACCAGCACCGCCAACGACGTGTTTGATGTGCGCCTCGCAGGTCTTGAAACCAACCCGAACGGCGTGCTGGAGCTGGGCGTCGATTATGGCCGCGCCAACGCGCGTGACGGTTATCGCCTCGAAGATAACGCCTCCAAAGATGGCTGGATGTTCACCGCTGAACATACGCAGAGCATGCTGAAGGGCTACAACAAATTCGTGCTGCAGTACGCCACCGATGCGTTGACGTCGCAGGGCAAAGGGCTGCCGCAGGGCACCAACATCAACAACAGCGGCAGCATGTATCGCGTACTCGATCACGGTGCGATTAGCCTCGCCGATCGCTGGGATCTGATGTATGTCGCCATGTACCAGAACACCGATCTCGATAACAACCGTGGTACCGAGTGGTACACCGTGGGCGTGCGCCCCATGTACAAATGGACGCCAATCATGAGCACGCTGCTTGAAGTGGGCTATGACAACGTGAAGTCGCAGCAGGTTAACGAGCGCAACGGCCAGTACAAAGTGACGTTGGCGCAACAGTGGCAGGCGGGCGACAGCATCTGGTCGCGTCCGGCGCTGCGTCTGTTCGCGACCTACGCCAAGTGGGATGAGAAATGGGGCTACAGCAAAGACAGCTCAGGTGATTTGACCTCCTTTGCTTCTAACGACAGCAGCGGCAACGGCATTCTGACCAACAGCCGTGGCAACGACGATGAGGTGACATTCGGGGCGCAGATGGAGATTTGGTGGTAATGCTCCCGCATGTGGCTTAACTGAGACAATCTCTTTTCGGCGCGGTGCGCCATTGCCTGGTTCGCGCCGCCGCCTGACAGTTTTTTGAGGTTATACAATGAGAATGAAAAAAACGGTTTTTGCGCTCTGCCTGAGCGCCGCGCTGCTGGCCGGCCAAAGTTTACCGGCGCTCGCGGATGTCAATCTGGTGCCACAGGATCTCTCTGCCGCGCCCACATTCCCCGCCGCCAGCCTGCAAACGCTGAGCTGGCTGCCGGTCGATACCTCCCGCACGCAGGTCACTACGCTGAGCGAGAGCCACAGCAACCTGAATGCAGCGGGCGTGACGGGTTCGGTGGCGGCCTACAGCTTGCCAGCCAATATCGGTGAACTCACCATTACGCTGAGCAGTGAAGTGAAACAAAATCAGGTGTTCGCACCGAATGTGCTGGTGCTGGATGAGAACATGCGTCCGGCGGCCTGGTTCCCGGCGCGCTTTTTCACCTACCAGCAGCCGGGCGTGATGGCGGCGGATCGGCTGGAAGGCGTGATGAAACTGACGCCTGCGCTGGGTCAACAAAAGATCTATCTGCTGGTATTCACCACCGAGAAGGATTTGACCGAAACCACCACGTTATTGGATCCGGCAAAAGCCTACGCACGCGGTACTGGCAATGCGGTGCCGGATATTCCCGATCCGATTGCGCAGCACAGCCGCGATGGCACCCTGAAACTGAAAGTGAAAACCAGTTCAGGTTCATCCATTTTGGTTGGACCACTGTTTGGATCATCGAGTCCTGCGCCGGTAACGGTGGGCAATACGCAGCCGGTTGCGCCGGCGACTTATCGTGCTGCCCCGGTTTCGGATGCAAAACCTAAACCGATCATGACGGATACCGAAAGTTACTTTAATCAGAACATCCGCGAAGCCGTTGAGAAGGGCAATATCGATAAGGCGTTGAAGCTGCTGGATGAGGCCGAGCGTTTAGGCTCCACGTCGGCCAGACAGGTGTTTATCAGCAGTGTTAAAGGCAAGGGGTAATCCGCCCCGGCAGTGCTGATTTGTCCCATCTGGTGCGCTTCGGCGCACCTTTTTTATTGGGAGCCAAAGTTCGTAGCGGCGCAATTTATTGCGCGATAATTCGCGCCGCTACGAAATGTGCGGTATTTGATGCGGTGCCTGTCAGATCGACATTGCGCAATGAATTGCGTAATGCTTGTCAGTTAAGCCAACGACGAGTGCGCAGGCCGGGGACACTTTTGGGCTGGCGGTCCTCGCGCCGCTAGCGCGGTACCTTCACTTCGCTCGTCTGCCTGACGGACCGGCAGAGACGGAACCTCCTTGTTCCGGCTCCGCCTTTCGCCCGCGTCCTGCGGGCTCTCCTGGCTTCCTCGCTGCGTTCAGCGCTGCGGATTGCCTGCCCAAAAGTGCCCCCGGCCTGCTCATTAACTTCAGTGCGTATTGTTAAAAGGGCTCATTCGTTTCAGGCGCTGGCGCGTCTGCTGCGGCAAAAGGGCTATCCGCAGCGCTGAGGCTTTTACGTTGGGCCAGGAGCCTCACGCATGGATGCGTGAGGCAGTTCGGGGCCGGCCAGGACGGCCGATCCCCGAACGGTCCGTTGGCACAACGTGGAAGCCGAAGGTACCGCGCTAGCGGCGCGAGGACGGCCCGTGACGCAGCAGATGTGTCAGAGCCCGCTACCTATTCAAAGCAACATGCTTTCTTAACTTACAAGCATTACGCAATGAATCGCGCCGCTACGGGTGAGTGCGACAGGTAAGTTCGCCATCCGTGGCGAACATTCATTTCACTTTCCGCCTCCGTTGATCGATATCCGCCAACAACGCATTGATCTGCGGGTCAGCAAACATCGCCTCCAGCGAAGCGCTGAGTTTGCGGCGCCAGTTGGGATATTGGCGGGTGGTGCCGGGAATATTCACCGGGGAAGCCATATCCAGCCACTCTTCAGGTTGCAGGCCCAGCAGCGCGCTATTGCTGTCGGCCAGATAACGCTGCATCGCCGCACTTAACCCGCGATCCATCACCTGCGGTTCGGCCTGTTCGGGCAAGCAATTGCTGCGTTGCAGGCTCTTAAACAGCGCGCGGCGCGCGGCTAAGCGTGACTTATTCAGCCCGGCAAGAATTTGCTTATCAGGATAAAGCCCCAACTCGCTGCCCAGCCGTAAATCGTCGCTTTGCCACCAGCCGCGCAGTGTCGGCATATCGTGGGTAGTAGCGACCGCCATCGCCTGACGTGGCCAGCGGGCGGGGGCGCGAAAGGCCACTTTGGACGTCTGCTCAAAATAGAGCACTTTGTAAGAGTAAACGCCCGCGTGGTAGAGCTTGCCGATGATCTTCTCCGGCACCGTACCCAAATCCTCACCAATCACCATGCAGTGATGACGCTGACTCTCCAGCGCCAGAATCGCCAGCAGATCGTCGATGGGATAATGCACATACGCGCCTTCGGCCGCGCTTTCGCCCTGCGGGATCCACCACAGTCGCAGCAGCGCCATCACGTGATCGATGCGCAGCGCGCCGCAGTCGTGCATGTTGGCGCGCAGCAGATCAATCCACGGCTGGTAGGCGCGCGCCTGCATAATCTGCGGATCCATCGGCGGCAATCCCCAGTTCTGGCCCAGCGGGCCGAGGATATCCGGCGGCGCGCCGACGCTGGCCTGCAAGCAGTAAAGCTCGCGATCGCTCCAGGTTTCCGCGCCGCCCTGCGCCACGCCCACGGCCAAATCGCGGTATAAGCCAATCGGCATCGCCTGCTGCTGGCACACCGCCCAGCAATCAGCAAACTGGCGCGCGGCCAGCCATTGCAGCCACAGATAAAAGCGCACGTCATAGGTGTGTTCGATGCGGAATGCCCGCACCGCTGCGCTCTCGGGCGACTGCAACGCCGCAGGCCAGGTTGTCCAGTCGTAACGCTGAGGGTCTTCGGCGATCTGTGCGGCGTGCAGCGCATCAAACACGCCCTGATGCAGCAGACTTTCACCGCCTTGCTGCATAAAACATTCAAAGGCGACAACCAGGCCATCATCCGCACCGCGCTGCCTGAACTGCTGCCAGGCGAGACGCAGCGCCTGCAGTTTGAGCGCAGTGACCGCTGAATAATCGACCCATTCAGCGTCCCGCGCCGCCCGTAGCACTTGCTGCGTGCTGTCCGCCTGCCACCAGCGTTGCGCTTCTTCACTCAGCGTAAAATCCTCAACGGCGGCGACATCGATATACAGCATATTGAGCCAGCGCCGCGACGAAGGGCTGTACGGACTGGCGCTTTCCGGCGTTGCCGGGAACAGCGCATGCAGCGGGTTCAGCCCAATACAGGCACCGCCGCGCTGCGCGACCTCAACCAGCATCTGCTTTAAGTCGCTGAAATCGCCGATTCCCCAGTTGGACGCCGACCGCAAGGTATACAGCTGAATGCAGGCGCCCCACAGCGATTGCCCTTGCTGGATGGCTGGTGGCTCGTAACAGCGCACGGGCGCGACAATAATCCGACAGTGAAATGCCTGCTGCTGGGCGCTAAAGCTTAGCTGGTGATAACCCAAAGGCAGCGCAGGCAAAACGATCGGCTGGTTGGCGATAGCGCGCCCTTGCCAGCGTTCGCCCTGTTCCGCGATCAGCTGCCATTCGCCTGTTATGCCGGGCGCAGGCAGCACAATCTCCGCGTGTTCTTCCTGCACGATCAATATCGGCGGCAGCGGCGAAGCGTGCGGTTGCGCGGGATGCATCGCCGCCAGCAAACGCTGGCGGGTACCGGCAGAAACCGATTGCAGCTGGCCGTGCGCGTCGATGTATTCGCTGGCGATTTCGGCGGTTGGCATCATGGTACTGTTCATCGCGCGGCCTGCCAGATGCGTTGCTGATAGTCGCGGATGGCGCGATCGGCGCTGAACATGCCGCAGCGCGCGGTGTTGAGGATCGCGGCGCGCGTCCAACCATGCTGGTCGGCCCACAAGGTTTCTGCCTGTGCCTGCGCGTTGAGATAGTGACGAAAATCGGCCAGCACCAGATAAGGATCGCCGCCTTTGGCGCTCAGGCTGTGCAGCAGCGGCTCGAACGCGGTGACGTCGCCGTCGCTAAAGGTGCCGTCTTCTAACGCTTTCAATACCCGATCCAGCTGCGCATCTTTTTTGCGCCACGCGTCAGGCGAGTAACCTTCTGCTTGCAACGCGCTGACCTGATCAACGGTATGACCAAAGATAAAGATATTGTCGCGCCCAACCTGCTCAGCGATCTCCACATTGGCGCCATCCAGCGTGCCGATGGTTAAGGCGCCGTTCAGCGCCAGCTTCATGTTGCCGGTGCCGGATGCCTCTTTGCCAGCGGTAGAAATCTGCTCGGAGAGATCCGCCGCCGGGATCAGCCGCTCGGCAACCGTAACGTTGTAATCAGGCACAAACACCACTTTCAGGCGATCGCCAATGCGCGGATCGTTGTTGATGGTGGCCGCCACTTTGTTAATCGCGTAGATGATGTTTTTGGCCAGCATGTAACCCGGCGCGGCCTTGGCACCAAACAGCACCACGCGCGGCGTCAGGTTGGCCTGCGGATCGCTCACCAGCGTTTGCCACAGCGCGATAATGTGCAGCAACGCCAGATGCTGACGCTTGTACTCGTGCAGGCGCTTGATCTGCACATCAAACATCGCCTCAGGATTCACCTGGATGCCGGTGCGTTCTGCAATCCATTGCGTGAGTGAAACCTTGTTCTGCTGCTTGATGGCGCGATACTGCGCCTGGAATGCGGCGTGATCGGCATAGGTCTCTAACGTTTTCAGCTGATCGAGATCGGTGATCCACGGCTGATCGAGGGTTTGGCTGATCAACGCCGCCAGCGCCGGATTGCACTGATTAATCCAGCGGCGCGGCGTGATGCCGTTGGTGACGTTATGGAATTTCTCCGGCCACAGCGCGTGATATTCCGGGAACAGATCTTTCACCACCAGCTGCGAGTGCAGCGCCGCCACCCCGTTCACCGCAAAGCCGCTGGTGACGCAGAGATTAGCCATACGCAGCTGGTTATTGTGTACCAGCGCCAGTTTCGCCCAGGTCACTTCGTCGCCCGGCCAGCGCGCTTCAACCTGCTTTTTCAATTGGGCATTGAGTTGGTTAACGATCAGCATATGGCGCGGCAGCAGGGCGCGCACCATGCGCACATCCCAGCACTCCAGCGCTTCAGGCATCAAGGTGTGATTGGTGTACGCAAAGGTGCGCTGGGTAATATGCCACGCCTCGTCCCAGCTCAGCGCGTGTTCATCCAACAGCAGGCGCATCAGCTCGGGGATCGCCAGCGTGGGATGGGTATCGTTGAGCTGAATCACCTCATAATCCGGCAAGCTGGCAATGCTGCGTCCGGCGCGCTGATGACGGCGCAGAATATCCGCCAGCGAGCAAGCGCACTGGAAATACTGCTGCATCAGGCGCAGCTTTTTGCCGTTGTCGTGATTGTCGTTGGGGTAGAGCACTTTAGTGAGTTTTTCAGCTTCAATGCCCGGCTGCTCGGCGCGCAGAAAATCCCCGTTATTGAAGCGCTGCAGATTAAACGGCTGCGCATGTTTCGCCTGCCACAAGCGCAGCGGCTGAGTGACGCCATTCTGATAACCGACTACCGGCAGATCCCAGGCTTCGCCGAGAATTTGCACCGCCGGCTCCCAGCGCGCAACGCCATTGTGCGTGATGACTTTGCCGCCGAGATGCACCGGCACAGTTAACGCCGCGTTATGGTTAAACCACGGATAGCTGTCGCGCTGCCAGTCATCCGGCATCTCCTGTTGCGCACCATCAACAAAGTGCTGGCGGAACAGACCGTACTGATAACTGAGTCCGTAGCCGGTGGCGGGTTGTCCCACGGTTGCCATCGAATCGAGAAAACAGGCGGCGAGCCGACCCAAACCGCCGTTGCCTAGCGCCGGATCGGTCTCACACGCTTCCACGTCGCTTAGCGTGATATTCCACTCGGCCAGCGCCTCGTTCACCTCGTCATACCAGCCAAGGTTGAGCAGATTGTTGCCGGTGAGACGACCAATCAAAAACTCCATCGAGATGTAGTTAACGTGACGCTGCGGCGTGGCCGCAGGTGGCGCAGGCATCTCCGCCAGCATGTCGGCCAGTGCGCCACTCAGCGCCTGCCACCATTGGTTGGGCGTCATCTCTTGCGCATCGTGCAGACCAAAACGTTGCCATTGTCGGATTAGCGCGTGTTTAAAACGGGTGCGATCAAATTTCATAATCAGTCCTGTCAGGGCGGAGGTGAATGTGCTTCATTCTGCGCGTCAGCCATGACGCGCTCCTCCTCCTGCACCAAATTCAGCGGGGAGGATGAGCGGGGAGGAGAGGCTGAGGGAAATCTTAAAGTGTGACAGGAATGTGATAACCGTCGCTTTTGTTAAGACTGCTTAATGGGTTAGCTTGCATTAGGTAAACGAATATCTGAACGTATGTGACTATTAATTACGAAGCGTAAAATAATGATGCGCCACGTTTAGGGAGAAGCGTTTACCGATGTTAATACCCTCCAAACTTAGCCGACCGGTCCGCCTTGAGAACACGGTTGCGCGCGAGCGCCTGATGCAAAAACTCGGCGCGGCGGGCAATTACCGTTTGGTGTTGGTGACCAGTCCGGCGGGATATGGCAAAACCACGCTGATCTCACAATGGGCGGCGGGGAAAGCCAATCTGGGCTGGTATTCACTGGATGAGGGCGACAATCAGCCAGAACGCTTCGTCGATTACCTCATCGCGGCTCTGCAGCAGGCAACGCAGGGCGGCTGCGCCTCCAGCGAAGCGCTGGCGCAGAAACGGCAGTACATCAACTTAAATGCGCTGTTCGCTCAACTGTTCAATGAGCTGGCGGCGTGGCAGCAACCGATTTGGCTGATCATTGATGATTACCATCACATCACCAATCCCGCGATTCACGACGCGATGCGCTTCTTTTTACGTAACCAGCCGGAAAATGTGACGCTGATTTTGCTGTCACGTAATTTGCCGCAGCTCGGCATTGCCAACCTGCGCGTGCGCGAACAGCTGATTGAGTTAGGCAGCCAGCAGCTGGCGTTTACCCATCACGAAGCCAAACAGTTTTTTGATTGCCGCCTGACAACGCCGCTGGAATCGGAAGAGAGCGGGCGTCTGTGCGATGACGTGGCGGGTTGGGCGACGGCGCTGCAGCTGATCGCGCTCTCGACGCGTCAGGGCGCGAGCTCCGCTCAGGATTCCGCGCGCCGCCTTTCCGGCATTAACGCCAGCCATCTGGCGGATTATCTGGTTGAGGAGGTGCTGAATAACGTGGATAGCGCCACACGACATTTCTTACTGAAAAGCGCGCTGCTGCGATCGATGAACGATACGCTGATCGCCTGCGTAACCGGCGAAGAACAAGGGCAGATGCGGCTGGAAGAGATTGAACGTCAGGGCCTGTTTTTGCAGCGCATGGATAACTCGGGCGAGTGGTTTAGCTATCATCCGCTGTTTGGCAGTTTTTTGCGTCAGCGCTGTCAGTGGGAACTGGCGGCGGAACTGCCTGCGTTGCATCGCGCGGCGGCTGAAAGCTGGATGCGGCTGGGTTTCCCTGGCGAAGCGATCTATCATGCGCTGGCGGCTGGTGATGCGTTGATGCTGCGCGACGTGCTGCTGCAATACGCCTGGACGCTGTTTAATCAGAGCGAACTCACGCTGCTGGAAGATTCTCTCAAGGCGCTGCCGTGGGAAATTCTGCTGGAAAATCCAAAGTTAGTGCTGTTACAGGCGTGGCTGATGCAAAGCCAGCACCGGTTTTCCGAGGTGAGCAGTTTGCTCACGCGCTTTGAGCACTCCTGCAGCGAACAGATTGATGATGTGCTGCGCGGCGAATTCAACGCGCTGCTGGCACAGGTTTCGATAAATGACGGTAACGCTGAAGAAGCCGAGCGGCTGGCGTTGCTGGCGCTCGACGCGCTGCCGGAAAGCCGTCAATACAGCTGCATCGTGGCGACGTCGGTATTGGGCGAAGTGATGCACTGCAAAGGCGAGCTGAGCAGTTCGCTGAAGTTGATGCGCCAGACCGAGCAGATGGCGCGCCGCGAGGAAGCGTGGAATTACGCGTTGTGGAGCCTGATTCAGCAGAGTGAGATTCTCTTTGCGCAGGGGTTTTTACAGTCCGCATATGAGATACAGGAGCGGGCATTTGTGCTGGTGAAAGAGCAGCATCTGACACAGTTCCCGATGCATGAATTCCTGCTGCGAATTCGCGCGCAACTGTTGTGGGCGTGGGGCCGACTCGACGAAGCAGAACAGGCGGCGCGCGAAGGGATAAAAGTGCTGAAAGGCTATCAGCCGCAGCAGCAGATTCAGTGCCTCGGTTTGCTGGTGCAGTGTTCGCTGGCGCGCGGCAATCTCGATAATGCGCGCAGCCACTTGAGTCGGCTGGAGAATCTGCTTAACAACGGATCGCTGCACAGCGACTGGATCGCCAATGCCGATAAGGTGAGAGTGATTTTTTGGCAGATGACCGGCGACAGCCAAAGCGCCAGTAGCTGGATGCGCCAGACGGTGAAACCGGAATTTGCCAACAATCATTTCCTGCAAGGTCAGTGGCGCAATGTCGCGCGTGCGCAGATTCTGCTAGGAAATATGAGCCAGGCCGAAGTGGTGCTGGATGAGCTGAATGACAATGCGCGCGCGCTCAACCTGATGAGCGATATGAATCGCAATCTGCTGCTGTTAAATCAGATTTACTGGCAAACTCAGCGCAAAGCGGAAGCGCAGCAGGCGCTGACCGAAGCATTAAAACTGGCGCGTAGCACCGGTTTCGTCAGCCATTTTGTGATTGAAGGTGAAGCGATGGCGCAGCAGCTGCGTCAACTGATTCAGCTCAATACGTTGGATGAACTCGATAATCATCGCGCCAGACGCATTCTCAGCGAGATTAATAAATATCATCGCCATAAGTTTGCCCATTTTGACGAAGGCTTTGTTAGCCGCCTGATTAATCATCCCGATGTGCCGGAGCTGATCCGCACCAGCCCGCTAACCCAACGTGAATGGCAGGTTTTGGGGCTGATCTATTCGGGATACAGCAACGACCAAATTGCTGGCGAGCTGGATGTCGCTGCTACCACCATCAAAACGCATATCCGCAATCTGTACCAAAAATTGGGCGTAACGCACCGCGCGGAAGCGATGAATCAGGCGCAGTCGATGCTGCGGATGATGGGGTATGTTTAAGGCGGACAGCGGCTCGCGGTTCAGACATATTCCAGAAAATAATGTCCCTCTGAAGGGGAGCGGATATAGGCAAACCCAGACACGCCCAAGTGCATACCTGCAATCAACAGGTTTTCTCGTGAAGCGCGCTCAAGAATTGCTCTTCGTGTTCGCTCTGCCTGGTCAGGATCGTAATCAAAGGCGATTGAAACTTGCGGATGGGCAATTTGAATATGCGGATAATGCGTGATATCACCCCAAATCAGTAATTTTTCATCGCGGGAATCTATCAGGTAGCCGCTGTGACCAGGCGTATGTCCCGGTAGGCTGACTGCGGTGATATCTTCAGCAATCGCTGTTTCATCCGTAAATCGAACAGTTGGATAAGCTTCGAACGTGCGACGAAACAGCGAACCATTCATCAGTGCGCGTTCACTCAGGCTAGTTAATTTTTCATTATCCAGCCAGAAGTTTGCTTCTGCTTTGCTAATGTAGAGTGCTGCATTTCGGTAAGCGGGTCGCCCATTCTCACCCAGCAGACCGCCAATATGATCGGGATGCGCGTGGGTCAACAACACGGTATCAACATCGTCAGGCATGATGCCGGATAAAAGGAGGTTTCGTCTTAATTCTCCACCGATATGATTGAGGTTTCCCATACCCGAATCGATCAATATTATTCGTCCCGCTCCACGGATGAGATAGCTATTAATTTGAATATCATCCGCTGCTTTTATTCCGGCGTGTTGCTGTATATTTACCGCTGCTTCAGGTTCTATTCCAGATAACAGACTCAGGCTGGCTTTCATCACGCCATCACTAAGCGCAGTGACCTTATAATTGCCGATATCCCTTGTGCTGAATACGTTCGTCAAAATTACCTCGTCAAATGTAGATAATAAAAATAGAAGATGACTCTGTTTGCTTAATTAAACGTCGCATTACTTAAGATGTTGCGGCAATATTTATTGTGTGGCTATCATCATTCTCGACTGAGTTGTGACCGGAAAAGTTATGGACATTAAGTTATTGCGCTCTTTTGCTCTCGTCGCCGAACTCGAGCACATCGGTCAGGCAGCTGAGAAATTGCATATTTCAGCATCCCCTTTGAGCCGCCAAATTCAGCAACTGGAAGATGAGTTAGGTGTGGCACTTTTTCATCGGGAAAAGAAACGCCTCTATCTCAGCGCCGAGGGCAAGCAGTTCCTGACAGAAGTGAAGGCATTGCTTTTGCACCATGATCGTCTGAATGGACTGGGTAAAAGTTTGAAAAATGGTCAGTCAGGCAGGCTTGATATTGGCTATGTCGAAGCGGCCATTCACTCACTTCTGCTTCCTGAAAGCCTTGCCCGGTTAAATTGCTCGTCAAAAGTTGATATACAGCTCCATGCCTTACGCTCACAGGCACAAATCGATGCGCTAGCGAATCATGCGCTGGATCTGGCACTGGTTTATAACGAGCCCGAAGAGGATGACTGTTTTGCCTTTCAAAGCGTGTTAGTTGAGCCGGTGGTGCTGGCTATGCCAATAGAACAGGCAATCAGGGATCCCAGACCTGAGCAGTTACACATGAAGCGCTGGATCGCCGATAAGCAAAGTCTAAACACGGCAGTGTCCAACCGCTTGCTTGAGGTGTGTGAAGTGAGTGGGTTTACGCCTGATATTCGGCTTGAGGTTAGCGGACCACTGGCGGCGCTCTCCTGTGTTGAAGCAGGGCTGGGATTTACCTTTATTCAGCGAAGTCTTGCGCGCCTTGCTTCGTCGTCTGTCATTGTTGTTGAAGTACCCTGGCTGGCGCTGTATGTGAATCTCTATGCGATATGGCGGAGAAATGAGGCCAAACCGCTGGTCAGCCGCTTACTGACGTCATTGAGGGAACACGTTCCCTCTTGATGTTAATGTGATAGCCACTCATCGCGGGTTAATTCCCACAATTCATAATCGAGAACACCCGCGACATACTCTTTTTTGCCGGTTTCTATCAGACGCATGCCGGATTTACGTGAGATCTTCACTGAGCCTGTATTCACCGCCGCTTTTGGCACACGTAATACTTCGCGACCCAGCGTTTTAAACCAGAAATCATTCACGGCGTTGCACGCTTCACTCATATAGCCACGTTGCTGCCACTCAGGTACCAGCCAAAATCCGCGGTTATCATTTTCTGCATCGCGCAGTTCGATCAGACCGATCAATTCCTCAGGCTTCTCCTGACGTCTGATACTCCAGCACCAACCTCGACCTTCCTTGACAGCGGGCAACACCACGTTATCGACATAATCCTGCGCGGCACCTTCAGGATAAGGCCAGGGCACATTGGCATTGAGATAACGCACGATCTCCCAGCGCGGGAAAGCGATTTGCATCGCCTGCCCATCACGACTTTCCAGTGGCTTCAGGATTAATCGTTTCGTTTTGATTTCTGGCGTCATATGTCCTCCCTTTGAAACGTCACCTTACTTCTGAATAGTAGAATGATCGCACCAGTTTCGCAGTGAATTAATTCCACCATCCGGTGAGGTAAAGCCAGCGCAGCCTAATATTGAGTCAAATAACTTCTCGTGGAATACCGGCGTTTTGTCATTCTGCAGTTGCTGAAGTTTGGCAAATGACGCTTTGTTATTACTGTCATTTAAAAACTTATCCGATGCCCAAACCATAATCGGCACCGTGCGTTGCGCCATCGGTGCATGATCGCGTGGTGTGCCGTGGAAATGCAGATTATCGGAGATCGATTCCCCATGATCTGAGGCATAAAACACGATGGCATTTTTATCTTTCAGGCTATCGAAAGTCTGTTTGAGAAAATAATCGGTATACAAAAGGCTATTGTCGTAGGAATTGATCATCTCCTGCGTGCTACAAGCATCATCAATGCCCTGACACTCCGGGGTATAACGGGCAAACGCGCGTGGATAGCGTTCGGTATACATATAATGAGAGCCTTTGGTGTGAAGAATCACAATATGTTTACCCTGTGGATGGCGCTGAATGGAGTCCTGCAATTCATTAATTAACGCCATATCATCCACCGGCTTACCGACATTACGCTTCTCCGCCTGAATAGACTCGCGCATTGAATAACTGTCGGCCATGACTTTGTTATAGAACCAGGCTTCGCTCTGCATGGAATAGAGATCTTCTGAGAAACCTTGCTTCTTCATCACCGTGAAGACATTCATCTCTTTCAGCGTGCGCTGCGGGGCTTCTGAGGCGCCACCTTCTCTGACAAACATACAGCGCAGCGAGAGCTTAGTTGAGGTATCACAGGAATAACCCTGCAAGTGAACGAGGTTTTTCTCGTGATCGAGATAAGGTGTGTTGTCGCGATCGTAACCGTATAAACCCATGTGATCGCGGCGGGCACTTTCACCAATCACAAACACGATATACAAGTTATCGGCATTTTTCGGTGGGACGTATTTAAAGTGTTCAGCGGGATCGTATAGATTACGGTTGTCTTCAGCCTGACTGAATGAACTGTATGCCAGCAAGCCAACGCCTGATAACCAGTTAGACGGTGAATAAGTACCGGCAACAATGCCGCCGTAGCTGGCCATCATGCGGTTATTTTTCTTGTCCTGTTCATCCTGCACCTTGCCCATTAAATTCAACGGTAACCAGCAACCTAATGCGGCAATCACAATGGCGATGGTTTTATAAGACCAGTAACGCTTTTTGCTGATATTTGAAACGGATTTACTGCGCATTCCGCGCCAGATTAGCCATAGCGGAATGACGTTGATTATTACCATCCACAGCACAAAGTGCCAGCCAACGGATTCCTTAGAAAGATCCAGCGAATCGGTGGCTAAAACGGCGGCGATGATTCCATAACCAATATCAATATTATAGAAAATCATGTAATAACTGGCCGCGCTGGAGAAAATCACCAGCATGGTCATCAATACGCGCGACAGATATTTTCCGGTTAATGAGGTTAACAACGTTAACAACATCACCAAACAAAATGCAGCGATGACCTCAGTCACTAATGAAAGGGTATTATCAAATTGCAGTTGCGTATAGCGGCGGATAAAAATCGGAATATTAAGCAATACGCCGATATTGAGCGAAATAAACACCGGTAGATAAAACTGTTTAACCCAACCCTTTATAAACATGTGTTCCCCGTTCTTATAATAAACAACGCAATCACTTGCCTGAAAATTGACAACCTTGAGTGAGAGGGTGGATTTGGGAAGGAGTTCAACTGTTGCTAAGCTTAAAGTATGTTATATTGTAACAAAATCAGGAGCTGACGCTTTTCATGAACATTAAAATCCAGCAAGCCGATCCCCACTCATCAGAATCCCAATTACTGGTTGAGAAGTTATCAGCCGAACTCGCCGTCATAACCGGCGATAACGGCAAAAGTCATTTCAACGCCCAGGAGCTCAACAATCAGCATTCTTTGTGGGTGCTGGCCAGAGATGAACCGGGCAATGCCGTGGGCTGCGGAGCATTGAGACCACTTGCAAAACACATTGCTGAAGTAAAACGTATGTACTCCGATCGTAGCGTGCCGGGCGTTGGCGCTGCGCTGCTGGAGCATCTGGAAACGTGGGCCAAAAGTAAGGGATATCGCGAAATCCGGCTATCGACCCGCGTAATCAATAGCCGTGCCGTGGCTTTTTATCACCGTTGCGGCTACGCGCAAATCCAGAACTACGAACCTTACGTCGGCAGAAACGAATCGATCTGTTTTGCTAAAATGCTGTGAGTTTGACAATCTACCAATGGTAAGTTACTACTAGTAGCTTACTCATAACGGAGGTTGTCGCTATGCATGCTCTGATCGTTACTGCTCATCCGGACCAACATTCACACACGCACCACATCGTCTCGCAGGTGGCACAAGGAATTGCTGCTGGTGGCCACAGCTATGAAATTGCCGATCTGGCGGCGGAGCAGTTCGATCCGCGCTTCAATCAGGCCGATTTCGATCAGTTCAAAAGTGGCGCGCCGTCGCCGACAGATGTGTTGGCGGAACAGCAACGTCTGGATCGCGCCGATGCATTGATTCTGGTTTATCCCATCTATTGGTGGTCGTTTCCGGCGCAGCTGAAAGGCTGGATCGATCGCGTTTTCACTCAAGGTTGGGCGTACGATGATGATGGCCAAACTGTGGTGAAAAAGCTCGGCCATTTGCAGGTGCATTTGCTGGCGCTGGGCGCGGCGAGCCAGCGCACCTATGTGCGTCGTGGCTATTTCAGCAGCATGCGCACGCAGATCGATGAGGGGATTTTTGGCTACTGCGGCGCGCCGGTGGTGACCAGCGAATTGCTGCTGCCAACCGATGAAAATTATCCCGACGCGCATTACACGCTGGCAAACCAACTCGGACAGCGACTTTTTCACGTGAAGGAAATGGCATGAATCAACCCACTCGCCAGCGCATGTCACATCAGGCACGTCGTCAGCAACTAATTGGCGTGGCGTGGAATCTGGTGCGCGAGCAGGGCAGCGATGCGCTGACGTTAGGACGCGTGGCGGAAGAAGCGGGCGTCAGTAAACCGGTGGTCTACGATCATTTTGGTACGCGCCACGGTCTGCTCGCGGCGCTGTATGAAGATTTTGATCTGCGCCAGAACGCGATTATCGAGGCGGCGATGCATGCTGCCGGTGCCAGCCTTGCCGAGCGGGCTAATGTGGTGGCGTCGAGTTACGTCGATTGCGTGTTAACGCAGGGACGTGAAATTCCCGATGTGCTGTCGGCGCTCGATAGCACGCCGGAACTGGCGGAAGTGAAACGTAAATATCAGCTCGATTTCATTGAAAAATTCCGCAGCTGGTTTGCGGAGGCAACGTTGCCGCAAGCCAGCATGTGGGGAATGTTAGGCGCCGCCGATGCGATTTCCCATGCGGTGGTGTGCGGTGACATCAGCCAGCAGCAAGGATTAGCCGAACTTCAGGCGCTGATTCTGGCGCTGGTGGAACGTCACCAGTAACCTTTTATCCAGCCAACAGGAACAACAGATGTCATTACGCGAGATTGATAGCGATTGCTGGCAACAACTGGAAACCGGCGCAAGCGATCCCGATGCCGGTTTTCACTTCTTAACGCTCGCGTCGGTTGATAAACAGGGCAAGCCGCAGGCAAGGACGCTGGTGCTGCGCGCGGTTGACCGCGTCGAACGCACGCTGGAGTTGCACACCGATATGCGCAGCCCGAAATGGCAGGCGCTGGCGGTTAATTCAGACGTTACGGTTCTGGGATACAGCGCAAAAACGCAGCTGCGGTTGCAGGGAACGGTTGAGCTGCACGCCGCACACAGCGCAGTAGCTGAAGCGGCGTGGCAACGATTATCGCGCCGGACGCAGCAAACCTATGCTGGCGCTGCGCCGGGAAGTGACATTGACCACCAATCCAATCATGTCGCTAACGCCGAGGATAATTTTGGCGTGTTGCTAATCCGAATTACCCAACTGGATTGGTGCCTGCTGGCGCGGAAAAATAATCAAAGAGCGTTGCTGAATTACACCGCCGAAGGCGCGCTAGTCAGCAGCAAATGGGTGCATCCGTAGCTAAGGCGTGCATTGTTGCTGCGCCTTGCGACGAACGTTAAACAGCAGAAAACTCGCCAGCGCCAGTCCCCAAACGCCCGCCGCGCCATACAACAGCACGTCGGAAAAACCGTCGGTAAGCACCTGCGCGGCAATATCGTGGTTCAATGAAACCTCGCCGCCGCCGGCGATGCGCTCGGCTAGCGAATGCACATCACTTTGTCCCGGCATAATGCGTTGCAAACTCGCCGCAATGCCCGCCACCAGCAAACTGCCCATCAGCGCGATATTGATGGCAAGCGTAATCAGGCGCGCGCTGATATCAATCCCCGACGCCATGCCAACGCGATTACCCGGCACCGATCCGGTTGTGGTGTTGGTCACTGGCGTGTTGGTCAATCCGAGCGCCATTCCAGCGAGCAGCGCGCCCGGCAGTAAACTCATCTGCTGCGCCACGGCGAACTTCATTAACATGAAGCCCGCGCCGATGGTGCATAATCCCAGCGGAATCATGCGCGCCGCGCCAAAGCGCACCACCAGTTTCTCGCCCAGCGGCGGCATCAGTAGGGTTGGTAAAGTGTAAGCCAGTAGCACCAAACCGGTTGCCATGCTGCTGTAGCCAAGGCCGCTTTGATAATAGACCGGCAGATAAATCATCAGCGGCCAGAAGCTGAAGTTCATGCCAATCGAGCCCATTAATGCCCCGGAAAAGGCGCGAATACGGAACACGGAGAAATCAAACATCGGATGTGGATGGCGCTTCTCAATCCATACAAACAGCAGCGCGCTCAGTAGTGTAACCAGCAAAATCAGTTGTGCCGCGACGCTGTTCCAGCCGAGGCTGCTGCCCTGCGTAATGAGATAGGTGGCGCCGACCACGCTGAGCGATAAGGTAATCAAGCCGCTGAGATCGAGCTTTTGGGCTTCAGCATCGCGCGATTCCACCACATTTTTCAGCGCGAGGATCAGCGTCAGCAACGCGATAAATCCGTGTACCAGAAACACCCATTGCCAGCTAAACCAGGCAACCAGCATGCCGCCGATGATGGGTCCGAATCCCAGCCCAAAGCCAAAGGTAATACCCCACGCGGCGAACGCACGGCTACGCGCTTTGCCCTGCGGAAACTGGAACGACAGAATCGCAATCAGGCAGGTTAACATCGCGCCACCGCTTAATCCTTGCAGCAAACGTCCGACAATCAGCCACAGCGCATTGCCCGCCAGTCCGCACATCACCGATGTCACGCCGAAGGCGATAATGCTGATGATGAAGATGCGCTTGCGTCCATAAGTGTCGGCCAGCGTGCCGGTTGCCATTAACACCGCGGTGCAGGCCAGCGTATAGGCGTTCATGATCCACTGCAATTCGCGGAAGCTGGCGTGCATCTCCCTTTCCAGCACCGGTAAAATCACCGGTACGCTGGATATCTCCAGTCCCGACATCAATGCGGCCAGACAAACCGCCATCAGCGCCAACATGTTCTTCATACTCAATCCCTGCGATACGTTAAGAGCTTGCCAGCATGAAAGATTGGCGTGCGAGTGGAAATCTGCCTGCATGCCATATATCGTCAAGATCGTGCCAATTTCTCCGGTGACCTTAAATGCAAATGATTGCTCCGCTTCATGGCCATTCGCCTGCACCGTTCAACCGCCGACTGGTTTTGCTGGCGTATGAATGTCTGTGTACCTTTGAGTTCGGCATCGCCGTTGAGGCTTTCGGGCGCGCCGACGAGGTGTTCGGCCAGCCTTTGTATGATTTGAGCGTGGCGTCGGTGGAAGAGGGCGTATTCGGCGCGCAAGGTGGCGTGCGGCTGGTGGTCGACGGCGGACTTGAGCTGCTGGAAGAGGCGGGCACCATCGTAATTCCCGGCTGGCGCAGCGTACATGAACCGGCATCGGATCAACTTATCGCCGCGTTACAAAAAGCACATCGCAACGGCACGCGTATTGTTTCGATCTGTGCAGGCAGTTTCGTGTTGGGCGCTGCCGGATTGCTGAATGGCAAGCGCGCGACCGCGCACTGGAACAGCACCGAGATTCTGGCGCAACGCTTCCCGCAGGTGCAGGTTGAGCACGGTATGATTTATGTTGATGAGGGCAGCATCATTACGTCAGCGGGTGGCGCAGCGGGTGTGGATTTGTGTCTGTATCTGATTCGCCGCGATTATGGTATTGAAGTGGCAAACCGCACCGCGCGTCGCATGGTGACGCCGCCGCTGCGCGAAGGCAATCAGGCGCAGTTGGTTCAGCAGCCGGTGCCGCAGCGTGCGGCAAAAAATCTTTCGCCGTTACTTGATGATTTGCGTAATCACCTCAATACGCCACTGGTTATTGATCAACTCGCCAGGCAAGCTGGCATGAGCCGCCGCACCTTTTTACGCCGTTTCCATGACGCCACCGGCACCACGCCGGGAGAATGGATGTTGAGCGTGCGGCTGGAAAAAGCTTGCGCACTGCTGGAGAGCGGCAAGCTGAGCATTGATCAGGTTGCTGAACAGGCGGGATTTGGATCGCCAGAAACCTTACGTCATCACTTCAGACAGCGGCTCAACACAACCCCGACCAACTGGCGCAAGTCATTTAGTGAAAGAGGGATAACACAATAGTTTCCGTGGGTCGCCATTGAAGGCGACCGTTTTAAATTTAATTCCCGCGATAAGTCGAATAACCAAACGGGCTCAACAGCAGCGGAATATGGTAGTGCTCGCCGTTGCTTTCCATATTGAACTCGACCGGAATTTCCGGGAAGAAGGTTTTCTGGTTGTTCATTTTGTAATAGTCACCGGTTTTAAACACCACGCGATAGCTGCCTGCGCTGGCGGTTTTATCTTCCGGGAATAGCGCGCTAATTCTGCCGTTGCTGTCGGTTTTGCCGCTGGCTAATTTCACCCAGTTATTATTCTGTTTCTGATCGAGTTCAACCTCAATACCCGCTGTCGGCGAGCCTGTTTGCAGGTTCAAAACATGTACGCTGAGCGGATTTTTTGGTGCTGCCGGTTGTGCTGCTCCCGCTGACAGGCTGGTCGCAATCAGGATGGCGCTGGCTGAGATAAAGAGAGTTTTCATTAAAATATCCTTTTTAAGCAGCTGAATGTGCTGCAATCCTGGATGCTTCAACAACAAAATCATAATTGATAAGACTAAATGTGAAATTTCTGAGATCTGACGAGCAATCGATCACGTGCTGACATCTTAGCGGGCATTGATGCAAACCTGGTTGCCATGAAGGGCGAGCATACGGAATGCGGGGGATTGGTGTTGTCACTCCCTCAGTACAAATGGCGGTTAATTAATTATCAGTGAGCGGCAGCTACGTTAATCCGCCTCCGATTATTCTGAGTCATCTGTCAGGATTTTTCTCTAAAAGTTGTACCAGTTTAAATAGCCTGTACAAATATAATTTTGAGTCAGGGATTTACTATTAGCTTGCAAATGTAGTTTTGCGGTTAATAAGCGAAGGGTAAAGCCAGAATAAGCGAAGCGGTAAATAAATTGAAGTTGATCAAGAAACAATCAATTATTTGGATTATTAGCTGGAAATAACCCTCCTGACATGGATAAATCTGTATTTAAGCGAAGCGTAAATACAGTATCAGGAGAGTGTTGTGCAGAAGCAAAATGATGTTAGATGATTATTCTTTTGGGAAGAATGTTATTTGCGTCGGCTGATTTTCCCTCCTTTCCTTCCTGCTTCAATGGCGCGCTCCGGGTCGTTTTTGAAGTTACCGCTGCTAGCCTGACCGCCTTTGCGCCCGGCTTCAGCCGCGCGTTCCTTGTTCTCTGCGAAGTTGCCTGCACCACCACGACGTTGCGGCTTTTTTTCTTCCTCATCGGGTAGCTTCTTAGCGTCCGTCATTGGTTCTCCTCTTTTTTAAATACCAACATGATGCAAAATAAATGTAGTGCCATTTTTTCCAGTTTCAAGCCTGGGTTTCTCGTAAGTCTTAATTCTAAGAGGCTTGCTTATGTTACTTCCAGTTAAATTTTCACTTCTCTCTAAATGTAACTACCATTAGTTACGTGCTTAAGATTTTTAACATTAAAAAGAAAGCTTCTCTAGCCAGATAATAAGCGAAGCGGTAAGCACATTTACTTATAACCTCAATCGCAATTCTTGCGCACATTACTTGCAGCTTGACGCTTGCTTGCTACGTTTAATTAATCTTCTTGTTTAGCCTAAATTAACGCTTCGCTTATTTTGCTCAATTAGCCTAAATGAGCTGATGTCATACCCATCAGGCAGCTAACTGTCGATGTTCTTCTCACTACCGGAGCAAATTGATGACCAAGGAATTTGTATATCTGGATTGGTTGCGCGATGCGCATGCGATGGAAAAACACGCAGAGCCTTTGCTGCAGGCAGCTACCCTGCGGCTGGAGGAGTTCCCGCTGTTGCAGGCACGTATGAAGCAATATGCACAACAAACCACTGAACAGCAGCAGTGGGTAAAAGACGTTTTGAAACGCTACGATAGTAACTGGTCGGCGCTGAAAGACGCGTTAGGACGTTTGTCGATCGTTGGGCAAGCCGCGAGCGATATGTTGCGCAATGAAGAGGGCGTGCGCATTGCGGTGAGCAGCTACGTGTTCTGTAACTACAAAGTGGCAACCTACACCGCATTACTGGCCGCAGCGCAGCAGGCAGGGGACAGCAAAGGCATTAAGACTTTCCAGCTGATCCTGCAACATGAAATCCAGATGGCAGATTGGCTTCTTCATCAGCTGCCGGACGTGGCGAATGAGGCCATTTTGCATAGCGCAGTAGCCGCAGTCTGACGGATAACTATAAGCGGTCGGCAGCCTTGCTCTGCTGACCGCTCAATTTGGCTTGCAGGTTAAACGCTACAGAGAAACTAACTGTTTTCTCTTAGTCAAATTGCTGCAACTAATAAAATCAGAATCATTCTTTGCTATTTGTTAGCCTGGTGAGAACCTTTATTCTAAATTAAGTAAAAAAACCAGGCTTAGAATTTTATGTTATTTCCTATCAGTAAATGGAACTGATCAATGAAATCGATTTCAGCAAAATAACACTCCGCGTCTGATATTTGAAATGTGACCCTATCAATCATCGTCTCTAATGTTAATGAAATTGCTGACGATAATAGCAGAGATGCTGCCGATTAACGCCCGTAGCCTCTTCTGTTTTTTAAAACAACATTATTGTCTTCACTACTTTTCAATCAAAATCATTGAGGTTTCTAAATGGACGTAGTTCAAAGATTTTCACGTAATGTAAAGTTGCGAACCAAACTTACAATATCCTCTATGCTCAATATCGCGATGCTACTTTTAGTGGCGTTACTCGGATTAAATTCGCTGTTTTTAGCGGAAACCGGCGTTAATGGCATGATGAAAGACGATTACCCGACTATTGCATTGGGCAACCGATTAATTGATGAGATCAACGTAACGGTGCAGCAGCAGGCGCTGCTGCTGAGCCCGATTGATGCGCAACGCCGGACAACGATTCAGAGCAATCTTCAGGATGCCTCGAAGAAAATTACCGAAACCTATAAGCAGTTAAATAAGCTGGCTACCGATGATGAATCAATCGCATTTCTCAAGCGCGTGGAAGTGAGACGAGCAGAGTTCCTTAAAGAGCGAAATGTATTCTTCGATTTAGTGAATAGTGATGTGACAAAAGCAGTGAATTTCTATTTTTCTACGCTTGCCTCAGCGCAAAGGAATTATATCGATGAGGTTGAGGGATTTATTACCCTGCAAGAGCAGCAAATGGATGGCTCCTATAATAATTTTATGGCGTCATACGGCAAAACGAAAATTTCCATGCTGATTATTTTTGTAGTGGCTATTTTACTTTCAGCATTTATTGGCTGGATTATTATTCGCTCGATTACAGTGCCATTGAAAAAAGTGATCACCTTTCTTGGTCGAGTGGCGGATGGCGATCTCAGTTCTGATTTTCATGAACAGCGAAAGGATGAAATGGGGCAGTTAATTAACGCCATCCATCAGATGCAGGAAAAGATGTCGGATATTGTCAGCCATATTCGCATTAGCGCAGAACAGATATCCGGCGGTGCCAGTGAAATCATGTCGGGCACCAACGATCTCGCGGCGCGTACGGAAGAGCAGGCCAGCTCGGTAGAGCAAACGGCGGCCTCGGTGGAGGAATTCAGTGCCACCATTAGCAACACGCGTAATAATACCCACGTTGCTGCCGATCTCTCCGCCAAAGCGGAAACCACAGTAGGACGCAATGCCAGCATGATGGACAACGTCGCCAGCAAAATGGCCGAAATCAATGATTCTGCCAGCCGTATGGCGGAGATCATCAACCTGATCGATTCCATTGCTTTCCAGACCAATATTCTGGCGCTCAATGCTGCGGTAGAAGCCGCACGCGCGGGTGAACATGGTCGCGGTTTTGCCGTGGTGGCGCAGGAAGTGCGCGCGCTGGCGCAGAAAACCGCCACCTCATCGCATGAGATCCGTAATTTGATTGAGGAGTCGTCCACGCGTATTGCCGATGGGCGCGATATGGTGACGGATGCCAATAAATTGATGAACGGCATGATGTCGAACGTGGCTGAGATGAAAGAGTTGCTGGTGCAGATCAATCAGGCCAGCAGCGAGCAGGCAGACGGCATCAGCCAAATCAACACCGCGATTAGCCAGATTGATATCACCACGCAGCAGAATGCGTCGCTGGTGGAACAATCGCTGGCGGCGTCGGCGATGCTGAGCGAGCAGGCGGCGAATATGGTGAATAGCGTAAGCGTGTTTACGCTGCGTCAAACCGCTTAATGCGAGTGTGATCCAGAACGGCATATGCGTTCTGGATCTTTTTTTAAATTGCCGGATATTCGCCGGTACCTTCTGGCCACGGCGTCAACAAATCAAAGCCGGTTTCGGTCACGGCGATGGTGTGTTCCCACTGCGCTGACAGCGAGCGGTCTTTGGTGACCACCGTCCAGCCATCGGACAGTACGCTGGTGCCGGCTTTACCCGCGTTGATCATCGGTTCGATAGTGAAAATCATGCCCGCCTGAAGCGCCAATCCCGTGCCTGGCGTGCCATAATGCAGAATCTGCGGATCGCCGTGATACACCTCGCCAACGCCGTGACCGCAATATTCGCGCACCACCGAGAAACCGGCTTTTTCCGCTACCTGCTGAATGGCGGCCCCGATATCGCCTAAGGTCGCGCCCGGTTTTACCACTTTGATACCTGCCACCATCGATTCGTAGGTGATATCCACCAAACGTTTGGCGCGCACCGACGACTGGCCAACGTAATACATGCGGCTGGTGTCGCCGTACCAGCCATCTTTAATGATGCCGACATCTATGTTGACGATGTCGCCATCCTTGAGCTTTTTCTCACCTGGAATGCCGTGGCACACCACGTGATTCACTGACGTACAGGTCGTTTTGCTGTAACCGTGATAGCCAATATTTGCTGGCACCACTTTTAGCTCGTTAACCACGTAATCATGACAAATCGCGTCCAGTTCATCGGTGGTGACGCCCGGTTTAACGTACGGTGTGATGATCTCCAGCACTTTAGCGGCGGCGTGTCCAGCGGCACGCGCCAGTTCGATCTCTTCAGCGGTGTGCAGTTTGATGCTCATTACGCGATTCCCTGCGAGGTGAATAAAGGATGGTCGAGCAGTTGCGCTAAATCCGCGCCGCTGTCGCGTTCAACGCGCATCAGCAAGCGCGTCAATTCCTGATGATTGAGTGACGGATAAATCTCGGCCAGCATGCCGATCTTCATCCAGTGTTCCGCCTGCGCATTGATGGAACGGCTCATCGCCGTGCTGGCGATGCGCAGATTCTCATGCATTAAGTCAGAGATTTTTACGATGCCCATGGTGCAACCTATATATGAATCGTATGTGATATGTATATAGGTTACCGTTTTAGGCTGGGATATGCAAAAAGGGGGTGAAGCCAATCCATGGCGGACAAAATCCTAAGGCGCCTTACTCAGACTTCGTTGGAGGACGACGACTTATTTTGCCTCCTTTCCGTCCCGCTTCAACGGCGCGTTCAGGATCGTTTCTGAAGTTGCCTCCACTGGCTTTGCCTCCCGCCTTGCCAGCTTCTTTCGCACGTTCTGGATCGTTAGCAAAATTCCCTGCGCCGCCTCTGTAGCTCTGTTTGTTCATAGGAAGACCTCTTATCAATGTTCCGTTAGATTTGAGGACTAGCTAGTCACGCTGCAATTTTAGTTCGCCGTTGCGTTAAAGCCAGGCCGTAAACGCCGATCATTGAAAATGATCATTAAGCGCGATGAAATTTGTCGAATTAATAGTGACCTTCGTCACATTTTACAATTCCTGACTATACTTCTGCCTTTTGGGTTTCAACCTTTGCGCTACAAGGCGCGTTCAATATGCAGGGAACAGGAATGGACACATCGCAGCAAAACAGTGACGACGATTCAGCGCTAAGTAATCTCACCGTTAAACAGCGCATCTTCTTTGTGGTACTCGTAGCGACAATGGGTGCGCTGGCTTTTGGTTATGACACCGGGATTATCTCAGGTGCCTTGCCGTTTATGACCTTGCCACCTGATCAGGGCGGTCTTGACCTCACACCGTTCACTGAAGGTTTAGTCACTTCATCCCTGATCTTCGGTGCCGCGCTGGGTGCTTTCCTCAGTGGTTATTTCTCCGATCGCTTTGGCCGACGCATTACGCTGCGTTCTCTGGCGCTGATTTTTGTGCTGGGCGCGATTGGTACCGCGTTAGCGCCAAACCTGCACGTAATGGTGGCGATGCGTTTTCTGCTGGGCATCGCGGTGGGTGGCGGTTCCTCAACCGTACCGGTGTTTATTGCCGAAATTGCCGGGCCAAAACGGCGTGCGCCGCTGGTGAGCCGCAACGAGCTGATGATTGTTTCCGGTCAGCTGCTGGCTTATGTGGTCAGCGCGGTGATGAGTTTCACGCTTAACGATCCGCATCTGTGGCGTTATATGCTGGCGATGGCGATGATTCCTGGCGCGTTGCTGTTTATCGGCACCTTCTTTGTGCCAGCGTCGCCACACTGGATGGTGGCAGAAGGGCGCATCAAAGAAGCGAGCCGTATCCTGCACAAACTGCGTGAAACGCCACGCGAAGTGAAAAAGGAGATGACGGAGATGCGCCAGCACGCTAAAGCGGCGCGTCAGGGGCCGTCAGCGCGTGAACTGCTGCAAGAGAAATGGATTCTTCGCTTGTTATTGGTGGGCGCGGGGCTCGGCATTGTTATCCAGTTCACCGGCGTGAATGCCTTTATGTACTACACGCCCGTGATTCTGAAAACCACCGGCATGGGCACCAACGCCTCGATTGCGGCGACCATCGGTAACGGGATTGTTTCGGTTTTGGCGACCATGGTGGGCATCAAAGCAGTGGGACGTTTTGGTCGTCGTACCATGCTGATGACCGGTTTGTCGGTAGTGATCGCCATGCAGCTGGCACTGGGCTGCGTGCTGCTGTTGATGCCACAGGACATGACGCAAAGCATCTTCGCGCTGGCAGCGATTCTGGTGTTCCTGTTCTTTATGCAGATGTGCATTTCGCCGGTTTACTGGTTGCTGATGTCGGAGCTGTTCCCGATGAAAGTGCGTGGCGTGCTGACCGGCGCTGCCGTTTCGTTCCAGTGGATCTGTAACGCGGCGGTGGCGTTTGCCTTCCCGCCGCTGCTCTCCGCCACCGGCAATGGCGCGTTCTTTATCTTTGCTGCCATCAACGTCGGCTCGCTGATCTTCGTGATCACTATGCTACCGGAGACCAAAGGCAAATCGCTCGAGCAGATCGAAAATGAGATGCGCGAGCGGTTCAGCGAGCAAGAGCAGGATCAGCAAACCGCGTAGCGGCGCTTGAGAATTCCTGGTCACGGGAGGAAGATACGCATCTTTCACCGGGCCAGGATTTCCCATGTTAATCACCGCCGAGAACACGCGCACCTTCAATACCGACATTCGCCTGGCCTGCACGCTGGCCGCCGTTGCGGGCGCACTTAACACCGCAGCGTTTGAAACGGTCGGCTTCTTCTCGGCGAACATGACCGGCAATGTCTCCTCACTTTCCGACCATCTGGCCAAAGCTAATCTGCACGTCGGCCTGTTTTTTCTGCTCATCGTGCTGCTGTTTATCGCCGGATCTTCTGTCTCAACGCTAATAATCAACTCCGGCAGACGGCGCCAGATTCGCGGCATCTACGCCATCAACATCCTGATTGAAGGCATCGCTTTGCTGCTGCTCGGCGTGATTGAAAGCTGGTATCGCTTTAGCGGTTCTGGCGTGCTGCTGGTGCTCAGCCTGAGTTTTTTGATGGGATTGCAAAACGCCGTTGTGACGCGCATCTCCAACGCCCGCGTGCGCACCACGCACGTTTCTGGCACCGCGACCGATATCGGCATTGAGCTGGCGATGCTGTTTGATGTGCTGCGCCGCAAAGAATCCCCCAAAGATGCGCCGCTCTACATTGAGCGGCTTAAGCTGCATTTTTACACCGTGCTGGCGTTTTTGGGCGGCGGTGTGTTGGGGATTTGGCTGCTGCAGTGGATGAGTTATCTGCTGCTGATGGTGATCGGTGCGCTGCTCAGCGTGCTGGCTTTAGCGGCACTGAAACGGATCTGATCGGTGAGCAGCTTCACAGTTTTCCGCATCGTTCGCTAAAACTGCTTGCCACATTTTCCGCGCTGTTAGCATGATAGCGCCCGTTAAGGATTGTTACTGTTCGGCAGGCAAAACCTGAGACGCGCCCTTTTTCAGTTGAAGAGGGCGCGTCTCAGGTTTTTTTTTGCGCGAAATTCAGGGCATGAGTTTAGGGCATTGTTCAGGAGAAAGAGTGATGCAATATCAGGAACTGGCAGATGACATCGTTACCGGTGTTGGCGGCAAAGAGAACATCATCAGCGTGATGCACTGCGCCACGCGCTTACGCTTCAAACTAAAAAACAGTCATAAAGCGCAGACCGCCGCGTTAAAGGATAATCCCGGCGTGATCATGGTGGTAGAGAGCGGCGGCCAATATCAGGTGGTGATTGGCAATCAGGTAGCGGAAGTGTATCGCGAACTCACCGCGCGCCATGCGCTGGATAATCAGAACGAGGCCGCAGATAACGCTGCACCGCAAGGCTTATTTGCCCGCTTTATCGATCTGGTTTCCGGCATCTTTACCCCCTTTATCGGCGTGATGATTGCCACCGGCATCATCAAAGGGTTGCTAGCGTTGGCGCTGGTGCTCGGCGTGATGAGTGCCGACAGCGGCAGCTACAAAGTGCTGTTTGTCGCCAGCGACGGTTTGTTCTACTTCCTGCCGATTCTGCTCGGCTACAGCGCCGGTAAAAAATTTGGCGGTAATCCGTTTGTCAGCATGGCGATTGCTGCTGCGCTGGTGCATCCAATGATTCTCGAAGTGCTGCAACAGCAGCAGCAGGGCAATGCGCTGACCTTCATCGGCATCCCGCTCGAAGTGCTGAACTACAGCTCGTCGGTGATTCCGATTATTTTCGCGGCCTGGGTTTCCAGCCTGATTGAACGCTGGGTGCATCCGCGTTCGCCCAGCGCGGTGCGTAACTTCACTACGCCGTTGTGCTGCCTGCTGATCACCGTGCCGCTGACGTTTCTGGCGATTGGTCCGGCGGCGACCTGGCTGAGCCGCATGTTGGCCGAAGGTTATCTGTGGATTTACAGCCTGAGCCCCATGATTGCGGGTGCGGTGATGGGCGCGATTTGGCAAGTGTGCGTGATTTTCGGTCTGCACTGGGGTTTAGTGCCGATCATGCTGAACAACCTCGCCAACTTTGGTCACGACACGCTGCTGCCCTTGCTGATGCCTGCGGTGCTGGGCCAGGCGGGCGCCACGCTTGGTATTTTCCTGCGCACCCGCGAAGCGAAACTGAAAGCGTTGGCGGGATCAGCCTTTACCGCCAGCATCTTCGGCATCACCGAGCCGGCGGTATATGGCGTGACGCTACCGCGCCGTCGTCCGTTTATCTTCGGCTGCATCGGTGGCGCCTTGGGCGCGGCGATCCTTGGCTTCTGGCACACCACCATTTACTCCTTTGGTTTCCCAAGTGTCTTCACCTTTATTCAGGTGGTGCCGAACAGCGGCATTGATGCCAGCGTGCTGGCGGCATTTGCCGGTGCGGCGGTGGCGCTGATCTTCGCTTGCGTCAGCACCTATCTGTTCGGTCTTACCGAGCCCGCAACCGAAGCGGTTGCGCCGCCGGCAGCGGTTGCTCCGCCCACCAGCCTGACGCGCCGCGAAAGCGTGGTCAGTCCGATGGCGGGCGATGTCATTCCGCTCGATCAGGTTAAAGATGAAACTTTTGCCAGCGGATTGCTCGGTAAAGGCGCGGCGATTATCCCGCAGCGGGGCCGCGTGGTATCGCCGATCGATGGCGTGGTGTCGTCAATGTTTCGCACCGGCCATGCGATTGGCCTGACATCGGCGCAGGGTGCAGAAGTGTTGATCCACGTCGGCCTCGATACCGTGAAGCTCGATGGACACTATTTCTCACCCAAAGTAGCGAACGATCAGCCGGTCAAGGTGGGCGATTTGCTGCTGGAGTTCGATCTCGATGCGATTAAAGCCGCAGGCTTTGACCTCACCACGCCGGTGCTGGTGAGTAATAGCGATGACTTTGTGGATGTGTTAACCCTGAGCCGCACGGCCGTGAGCGAAGGCGCTCCGTTGTTGGCCGTGCTGAAATAATAGAGGAGCAAACAGATGACTAAACGTTTCCCGGACGGATTTTTATGGGGCGGCGCCGTTGCCGCAAACCAGGTTGAAGGCGCGTATCAGGAAGGCGGCAAAGGTTTATCGACCTCTGACCTGCAACCCAAGGGCATATTTGGTGCACGCGTCGAGCGCAGCGATAACGATTTTGGCATCAAGGATACCGCCATCGATTTCTATAACCGCTTCCCGGAGGACATCAAACTGTTCGCCGAAATGGGCTTTACCGTACTGCGTACCTCGATTGCCTGGACGCGCATCTTCCCGCAGGGCGATGAAGCGGGACCTAATGAAGCGGGATTAGCCTATTACGATCGCCTGTTCGATGAGATGGCGAAATACAACATCACGCCGCTGGTGACACTGTCACATTACGAAATGCCGTACGGCTTGATCAAAAAGTACGGTGGCTGGGGCAATCGCATCACCATTGATTGCTTTGAACGCTATGCGCGCGCGGTGTTCACCCGCTTCCAGCACAAGGTGAAGCTGTGGCTGACCTTTAATGAGATCAACATGTCGCTGCACGCGCCGTTCACCGGCGTAGGTCTGGCGGAAGAGAGCGATCAGCAGGCAATCTATCAGGCAATTCATCATCAGCTGGTGGCGAGCGGACGCGCGGTGAAAGCCTGCCACGAAATCGTTAAGGACGGCAAAATCGGCAACATGCTGCTGGGCGCGCTGCTCTATCCGCTGAGCTGCCGTCCGGCGGACGTGCTGGAAACCTTGCAGCAGAACCGCGAATGGCTGTTCTTTGGCGATGTACAGGTGCGCGGCGCGTATCCGGCCTATATGAAGCGCTTCTTCGCCGATCGTAACATCAGCATCGAGATCACCGATGCCGATAAGCGTGACCTGCAAAATACCGTCGATTACATCTCCTTCAGCTACTACATGACCGGCTGCGTCACCACTAACGAAGAGGAGAATCAGAAAGCGCGCGGCAACATTCTCTCGATGGTGCCGAACCCGCATCTGCCGAGTTCCGATTGGGGCTGGCAGATCGATCCTGAAGGGTTGCGCATTCTGCTTAACATCCTGTATGACCGCTATCAGAAGCCATTGTTCATCGTGGAAAACGGGCTTGGTGCCAAAGATGTGGTGGAAGCGGACGGGCAAATTAACGACGATTACCGTATCCAGTATCTCAACGATCATCTGGTGCAGGTGCGTGAAGCGATTGAAGATGGCGTCGAGGTGTTGGGGTATACCTGCTGGGGACCGATTGATTTGGTCAGCGCGTCAAAAGCCGAGTTCTCCAAGCGTTATGGCTTTATCTACGTTGATCGCGATGACGCGGGTAACGGCACACTGGCGCGTTCACGTAAGAAGAGCTTCTTCTGGTATCAGGACGTGATTCGTAGCCATGGTGCAGCGTTGAAATAAGTGAGTTGAATGAAGGGTGCGCAATCATGCGCACCTGGTTTACGCCTCGTCCGCATCATCCTGCAACGCCAGCGTCTCTTTGCGTACCCGCTCAATATGAATAGTGAGGAACATGCGTTCCTCGCTGGAGAGCTGATACAGGTATTTCTGCTGAATATGCTGGTCAATCTTTACTGCACATTGATAGGCGAGCGGATATTTGTCGCGCACCACATCATGTAAAGATTCATCCTCGCTCCACACGCCGCGTTTGCCCAACATGCGTTGCGCAAAGAACTTCAGATGGTTGACGAAACGGTTGTAGCTCAGGCTCTCTGTGCGGTAATCCAGCTGCAGGCGATACTTCACGATATGCAGGATTTCTTGCATAAATTGCGTGATGTGCGAAACATCGGCGAAATCACTCCCAAGCTGCGCATTCACCAGATGCAGCGCGATAAATCCGGCCTCATCTTCCGGCAACGCTACGCCCAGCCGCTGGTTAATCAGTTCCAACGCTTCGATACCCAATGAAAACTCTTTCGGATAGAGCGTTTTGATCTCCCACTTCAACACGTTGCGAATCGGGATACCTTGCTGGTGCCGCTCAATCGCAAAATGGCAGTGATCGCACAGTGCGATGGAGAGGCTTTCATGCAGCGGCTGGCCCAGCTGCTGACGTGCGTTGGCAATGATCAGTTCGCTGGTGGTGATCACCTCGAGCGGGATATCCGACAGCAGTTCGCTGAGCCGGCCTGTTAAGGTGTCGCTTTGTAGCGCAAACACTTTTTCGATCTGCTGTGCATCCAGTTCGTCGCCAACGCGCTTCTGAAACGCCAAACCGCGTCCCATCACCACCTGTTCTTTGCCGTTGTCGCCCAGCACCACCGCGACATTATTGTTGAGGATTTTCGCGATTTTCATTTTTATCTGCCCTGAAAATAAAAAACCTGACCCACCGGGAGGACGGCGTGTCAGGTTTTGCCTGCGCTGAACGCAGTAACAATCTCGCCAGATCATAATCGGCTCTGCTTTCCCGACAAGCAGAGCGACAGTTAAATGTGAAACGCATCATATTTCCAGCGCAATGAATCAGATGCGTTGATGGCGCAATTTAATGAATGTAAGGATAGCGTAAGGAAATGATCAGATTTCTATAAAGTTTGCGTTAAGGCTGCCGATAGTACCGTAACGTTAAATTAACAGGAGTTGCGTACATGACTGGGATTTCAACATTAGGCGTCGGTTCAGGACTGGGTTTAAGCACCATTCTCGACAAACTGACCGCGGCAGAAAAACAATCGCTGGCACCGATTTCCAAACAACAATCCGCTGCGACCGCGAAGTTGTCCGCCTACGGCACCCTTAAAACCGCGATTCAGACCTTCCAGACGGCAAACAATAAATTAAACGATGCCGCGCTTTATACTTCGACGACCACAGCATCCAGTTCCAGTGCGTTTAGCGCCGATTCCAACGGCAATGCGCTGGCGGGAAAATACACCATCAGCGTGCAGAAGCTGGCGCAATCCCAGACGCTAACCAGCGAGACGAAAACCGATATTAAAGCGGCGATAGGTAGCGATGCCGCGTCCAGAACCCTGAAATTTGTTAACGCGGAAGGTAAAGAGAAGAGTATTACGCTAACCAAAGATCAGACTTCGCTTTCGGCGATTCGTGACACCATCAACAAATCCGACGTTGGCGTTACTGCAAGCCTGATTAAGGTCTCCGCCACGGAATACCGTTTGTCGCTGACATCATCGGCATCCGGCACCGCCAATGCGGTGAAATCGCTGAGCGTGACCGGCGATGATACCTTGCAGGATTTTATCGGCTTTGATGCATCAGATGCGGCCAGCAGCGGCATGGCGCAAAGCGTCGAGGCGCAGAATGCCAAGCTGACCGTAAACAATGTGGCGATTGAGAGCAGCAGCAACGTTATCACCGACGCGGTGGAAGGCATCACGCTGAAGCTTAACGATGAAACCAGCGGCAACCAAACGCTGACGGTGAGCAGCGATACCAACAAGGCGAAAACCGCCATTACTGATTGGGTGAATGCCTATAACTCGCTGCAGGATACGATGGCGAGTTTGACTAAATACACGCCAGTGGATGCGGGTAAAGATCCGGACGGGAAGAATGGAGCGCTACTCGGTGATGGCACGCTGCGTAATATTCAGGTGCAACTGAAAAGTATTCTGGCCAACAGCTCGGGTTCAGGTGTTTATAAAACGCTATCTCAGGCGGGCATTACTACCGATCCCACTAACGGCCAACTTAAGCTGGATGCCACCAAACTGACCACCAGCTTGCAAGTGAAACCAGAAGCGATTCGGGACATGTTTGTCGGTGATGGCAAAAAAACCGGTGTTTCGACGGTGCTGAACACCACATTCACCGCATTTCTCAGCAGTAAAGGTGTGTTGCAGGGCGCGACGGATTCCATCAGTAAAAAACTGAATACGCTAACCGATCAGTACAATACCGCCAGCAAACGTATCGATGACACGATTGCGCGGTATAAAAAGCAGTTCACCAATCTGGATAAGATGGTCAGCGTGCTGAATAACACCAGCAACTATCTCACCGAGCAGTTCAGCAATAGTACAAAGA
This sequence comes from Pantoea sp. SO10, assembly GCF_005281435.1. Classification (NCBI taxonomy): domain Bacteria; kingdom Pseudomonadati; phylum Pseudomonadota; class Gammaproteobacteria; order Enterobacterales; family Erwiniaceae; genus Pantoea; species Pantoea sp. SO10. The sequence goes on along the minus strand of NZ_CP040096.1, from coordinate 172,317 downwards.
CCAATAAGTAAGCGTAACGCGGTCGCCATAAATGGCGATCGCTATTTCTGAACTAGCCTTACTTTTTCTTATTCAGCATGGTCTTCAAATCGGCAAAAGGATTATAGGTGGCTTCACCAACATCCTTCTGCGCATCTTCACCCGCCACAACACGCGTGCCGTACTGATCCGCTTCGGTGTATTTCGAGTGCTCGTGATCGTGGCAATAGAGGCACAACAACTCCCAGTTACTGCCATCTTCCGGGTTATTGGTATGGTCGTGATCGATATGGTGAACGGTTAATTCGCGCAGGTTGGAATAAACAAATTCACGCGAGCAGCGGCCGCATACCCACGGATAGATTTTCAATGCTTTCTCACGATAGCCGCTTTCCAGCCGCGAGTAGTTTTTAGGGATCAGAGCCATTGCCGACGTTGCCTGTTAAAAAGATATAAAGCGACATGTTATCTGCACATCCCGCAGCTGCCAATGATGTTTATCATTCCTGAGCATCCGTTCTAAAAAAACGCCTACACTAGTTTGTAACTACGCGGAAATAAAAGGCCGCCCGACCCCGTTCGATGGAAATTCACTCATAAAATGATGCCCGTTAATGATTCTCCGTCGGTAAGCCGGATGCAGCGTATCGCTTTGACTATGATAGTGGCATTGCTGGCCACTATCCCTCTATGGACCAACAAAATTTATTATCGGGATGATCTTTACCGGATATTAGATGGCGATAGATCAACATGGCTAAGTAACGGGAGGCCGGGCACCTGGTTATTACAATCCCTGATCTCTTTTGGTGATACGGTCAGCGATATTTCTCCGCTTAATTTATTGCTCGGATTGCTGGCGCTAAGTATTGCTGCGGTATTTTTCACGGAAAGATTGAGAATTCCGCTGGCGGGTTTCTGGTCATTTCTCCCGCCGCTATTTATCATTCTTAATCCCTTTCTGACGCAGGGAATGCTCTATACCTATGACAGTCTCACCATACTTCTGTCATTTGCAGGCGCCATGCTGGCAAGCATGGTTAATCGCGCAAAGCCTTTTCAGGAGATCGTTTACACGGCGCTGATATTATTGCTGATTCAGACACTCTATCAGCCAGGGCTCAATGTCTATATTGCCTGCGTAGCCTTGCTGGTCGTCTCTCGACTGGTAAATGATCAATCCAGCTGGAAGTGGCTGTGCGGGAAAATAGTGGCGCTGGGCATTGCCATCCTGGTTTATAAACTCGCGATGAATTATTTATTGCCGGTGAAGATCGACTGGTACAGCATGAAACACAGCAAGTTGTTATCACTGAATTCCGATTCTCTGCAAGTACTTAGCAACACTATTAAGGCGTTCAGTGACCTTTTTCTCAGCGCCTATCCGCGTGGCATGATGGTATTTATAGGGCTGCCTATGCTGATAATGTTTTCAGGCCTTATTTTGATGGTTCGAAACTTAAAACAGCAGCAGAAGTTGACGCTAAGTGCGGTCTTAATGCTGTTCAGTGCGGGATTGATCGTCATCATCGCCATCCCCGGACTTTCATTGGCCTTAGCCACGCCGTTATTTGCACCGCGTATGCTGGGCGCATGCAGCATTACTTTCCTGTTCTGTTTCTATGTAGCCGTTTATTCATTACCTGCAATAAGAAGCTGGCTGGCGGGATTGAGTGCGATATTGCTGTTTTATCATCTGGTGGTGATGCTGGTCACTTTTAACACTGTAGTTAACGATCAACGTTATCAAATGGAGGTGATGAATCAGATCAAAATCACGCTCTCTGCTCCCGCTGCCCAATCGATTAATTCACTCGCCTTTATTGGGCAGTTGAATGATGCTCCGGAAGTACAAGCCAATATTCGTAACTTCCCCATCATCGATCATATCCGCATGAAAATGTTGGGTGAGTCTGAACCGTGGATATGGCTGGCGCTGATCAAACATGTAGGTTTGAGATTGAAAGCGGTGAAAGCAACGGATGAAATGAGAGTAATTAAACCACGTCAGGTTCTGGCGCAGGGACCCGATTATGACGCCTTTCAGGATGGGCAAACGATGGTGATTGATTTTAGAAAATCGGGTGGGCAGATTAATAAACTTTAATTCAACGGCTCAGTCCGGTTGCGGGTGGGTAATAATCCCGGACTGAGCTTTTATCTGATGTTAGTTATTCAACAGTTCTTTGCGAACAATTTCTGCACCTGCACTCAATGCATCTAGCTTGCCTCTTGCCACACCGCGTGGCAGAGGAATCATGCCGCAGTTGGTGCAAGGGTAGAGTTTATCAGCATCAACAAACTGCAGGGCTTTACGCAGCGTTGCTGCAACTTCTTCTGGCGTTTCAATGGTATTGCTTGCCACGTCAATGGCACCAACCATCACTTTTTTGCCGCGAATCAGTTCCATCAACTCCATCGGCACATGCGAGTTTTGACACTCCAGTGAGATGATATCGATATTCGACTTTTGCAGTTTAGGGAATATCTCTTCATATTGACGCCATTCTGTGCCCAGCGTCTTTTTCCAGTCGGTATTCGCTTTGATGCCATAGCCGTAGCAAATATGCACTGCGGTTTCGCATTTCAGCCCTTCAATGGCTCTTTCTAAGGTTGCGATACCCCAATCATTCACTTCGTCGAAGAAGACGTTAAATGCCGGCTCATCAAACTGAATAATATCGACGCCCACCGCTTCTAACTCTTTTGCTTCTTCATTAAGAATTTTAGCGAATTCCCATGCCAGTTTTTCGCGGCTTTTATAGTGGTTGTCATAAAGCGTGTCGATCATGGTCATTGGACCCGGCAGCGCCCATTTAATAGGACGATCCGTTTGCTGACGTAAAAACTTTGCATCTTCAACAAACACTGATTTTTGACGACTCACCGGACCCACAACGGTCGGCACACTAGCATCATAACGATCGCGGATTTTAACGATCTCGCGCTTCTCAAAATCTACGCCATTGAGATGTTCAATAAAGGTGGTGACGAAGTGCTGGCGGGTTTGCTCGCCGTCACTGACGATATCAATTCCTGCCTGCTGTTGATCGTCCAGGCACAAACGCAGCGCATCTTGTTTGCCGTCGGTTAATTCCTGATCTTGCAATTTCCACGGTGACCACAACGTTTCCGGCTGAGCCAGCCACGATGGTTTCGGTAAACTACCAGCAGTGGAAGTCGGTAATAATTTTTTCATAGCAGGTGACCTTATATTTTTATCGGTAATCAAAGAACGGGAGTAAACCATTGCTCAAGAAGAGTTTGATATGGCTTGATGAAGCGCTCTTCCGTGAACTTTCCTTGTTCAATAGCCAGATGGCTACGTTCTTCTCGATCATAAACAATTCGCGTTAAAGAATAATCCTGATGGCTCAGGCTTGGCTGATAGTGTCTACCAGCTGCAGAATTCGCATTGTAAATCTCAGGGCGGTAGATCTTCTGGAACGTCTCCATGGTGCTGATGGTGCTAATCAGCTCAAGATTGGTGTAATCACTGAGTAAATCGCCATGGAAATAGAAGGCCAGAGGCGCAGCACTGTTTGCCGGCATAAAATAGCGCGCCCGCAGGCCCATTTTGCCGAAATATTCGTCAGTCAGAGAAAGTTCATCCTGTTGATATTCAATGCCCAGTACCGGATGTTCATTACCGGTGCGGTAATAGGTATTTTTACTGGATACGCTCAGGCAAATAACTGGCGCTTTATTGAAATTCGCTTTGTAAGCTTCTGAGTTAACGAAATGCTTGAAGATGTTGCCATGCAGATCGCCAAAATTATCTGGCGTGCGGAATTCAGTATGGTTCTTGTTGTGCTCAGACAATAAAACGCTGAAATCATAATCACGCACGTAAGAAGAGAAGTTGTTACCAACAATCCCTTCAATGCGTTCGTTGGTTTTTTTATCAACGATATTGGTTTTCAATATTTCGATCACCGGGAAGGTGCTGTTGTTGCCCTCGGCACCCAGATTCAGCTCAGCAGAAATAATCTCTAGCTCAACCGCGTAACGATCGCTTTTAGGGTTGTCCCAATGCGCCAGTGAATTGAAACGGTTATCAATCATCACTAAGGCGTTGCGCAGGTTCTCCTGACGCTTTTCACCACGCGCCAAATTGGCAAAATTGGTGGTGATGCGTGTATTGCCAGAAGGATTGTAATTTTCGTCGAAACGAAGGCTCTTAACAGTAAAAGTAAAGGCGTTGTTCATTTTAGTCTGCTATCCCGGTTACCAATAAAAAGCCTTGCTGTCGCTGGATTTCAGGATTTCCCAATGCTTTTGCAGGGTACTTTCATTCAGCAGGCTTGATATTATTTTAAGTTATTAACAATGGTACTTTTATGCCTGAGTCACTGGTTGAAAAAAAGTGATTTAATTTCATCGAACATGAAGGAATTTCATGATGAGAGGGGAGGATGAACGGCGCTCACTGTAGCCAGCCTGTTCAACCTGGCAGAGGCTCTACAATTAAAGGTATACTCTTCCACAAATTTTTAACCGGTTAAGACACGACAATGGCAAAACTCACCTTACAAGAGCAGCTGCTGAAAGCAGGCTTAGTCAGCAGCAAAAAAATGGACAAGGTCCAGAGAACCGCTAAGAAATCACGCGTTCAGGCTCGTGAGGCCAGAGAAGCGGTGGAAGAGAACAAAAAGGCTCAGCTTGAGCGTGATAAGCAGTTGAGCGAACAGCAAAAGCAAGCGGCGTTATCGAAAGAGTACAAAGCGCAGGTTAAGCAGCTGATCGAAATGAACAAAATCGATATCTCTAAAGGCAATATTGGTTTTAATTTCAGCGACAATAATCTGATTAAAAAAATCGACGTTGATAAGCAAACGCAGACACAACTGATTAATGGCCGATTGGCGATTGCGCGCCTGGCCGTCGATAGCAAAGGCGAGAGCCAGTACGCGATTATTCCCGCCAGCGTCGCCGATAAAATTGCACAGCGTGATGCGAACAGCATCGTGTTGAATAGTGCATTGAGTCAGGAAGCGCAGGATGAAGACGATCCGTACGCTGATTTCAAAGTGCCTGATGATTTAATGTGGTAAGCACAAAGCCGGTTGCGTTGTCAGAACGGGCAGGCACACCGGGCGTTTAGGCACTCGCCGCTGACCGGATGAACAAACTTCAACTCGCTGGCGTGTAACATCAGACGCGGGATGTGTTCGGTCCCCGCCAGCATAAGACCGCCATACAGGTCGCAACCCAAAATCGGATGGCCCAACAGCTGGCAGTGGATACGCAGCTGGTGGGTGCGTCCAGTCTCTGGCGTAAGTTCCACCCGCGTTAATGGCATGAACGTCTTATCTTCCAATAGGTGATGAGTGCGCTCAATCACCTGATAGCGTGAGCGAGCTGGCTTACCATTGATTGGGCAAATTGACATCAACGGAAATAGCGTCGGATCTTTGGCAATCGGCGCGTCAATCACACCTTCGTCGTCATGCAGATGCCCGCACAGCAGTGCGCGGTAAATCTTGGTCACGCTGCGCTGGCTAAACTGCTGGCAAATTGCGGCATTGATCGCCTTATTGCGGGCAATCACCATTAACCCTGATGTGCCGAAATCCAAACGATGCACCAGCGTGCAGCCGGGGAAAAGCTTCACTAACCGATGATGCACAGAATCGAGATTGAGCGGATTTTTCCCCGACAGGCTGAGCAGACCAGCTGGTTTATTGATCAGCAGCAGATGATCGTCCTGGTAGAGAATCTCAATCTCTTTAAGACATTGCGGGGCGATAAAGGTATCGATAATCGTAGACATCAGGCTGCCCGGCTGGCGAAGGGATGCGGATAATAGCGAATTTTGCGGCAACTGGCGAATCCGGGCATGTGTCTATTCGCTCAGGCGAAATTTATCGTCCAGACTTAAAGCAAAGACGTGGTCTGCGCAGGCAATGTGCTTTACACTGCGCGCTGAAAAAAATGAGTAGATAACGATTAGGTAGGCGGCAATGGCGATGAACGGAACGATCACAACCTGGTTTCAGGATAAAGGTTTTGGATTTATCAAAGATGAAAATGGCGATAACCGCTATTTCCATGTGATTAAGGTCGCTAACCCTGAGCTGATCAAGAAAGACGCGGCGGTGACCTTTGAACCCACCACCAATAACAAAGGTTTGTCAGCGTATGCTGTGAAGGTCTCACCTGAGAGCAAATACATCTATATTGCCGGCGAGCGCCTGAAGCTCACCTCGATCAAATCTTATGTGGTTTACAGCGAAGACGTGCCGGTTGAAACGCGCATCGATAAAGAGAATACCGTGCTGTCGGTAGGTATTCTGATGAATAGCATCAAACCGAAAACAGACGTTAAGCCGGATGAAACGCGCTCACTGAAGAAACTTGCGGTGACCACGTTTCAGGGAACGACTTTGATTTTCACGGCGGATGAAATTGATATTGATGCCACGGTGAAAATGCTTAAGGTGTGAAGATATTCTGATTAATTCTCAGCGGAAATCCTCACGCAGGATTTCCGCATTGATTATGCCGTTGGCCTTTCGTTCCATGCGTCGGTAAATTGAATATTCCCATCAACATATTTCCACGTAATCTTCGCATAACGCAGCGCAACGCTTTCCATATGCCCGGTTCCTGGACAATTACGCGTGTCATGCATGATCGGCGATATCGATATGACCTTTACGTCTTCCATTAATATGTTGAAGTACTCTTCTTCCTGACCAGCATCACTGATGCGGTACCATTTGATTTCAGCTTCTTTTAACGTCTGACCTGTTGCCACAGCCTTGTATAAATAAGGTGACGCAGAATCAATTTCTTTCTCAAACATAAATGGAGCATGTTGCCGTGTGCCTGTTAGCTTGCCGGTATTGTTGTCGGTGGGAATAGAGAGAAGATGCTGTACACCCCGTAATTCAATGCTGCCCTCACGGTGCATCACGTCTGAACCGCCTCTGATTACTGCGCCGCCATCATCTTTAATAAACATATGAACGGGTATAGCCATGTGAATCTCCTTAGTTAGTCATACAACCAGCGTCCAGCTTTAGCCGACTCCACAAACATACGTACAGTTAGTGGTTTAACGTCTTGTTGAATTGGATCCTTAGAAAAGTATTTTCGGAAAACTGTTTCTGTTTTCCAGGGATAATAAGCATCAAAATTTATAACTGTTGTATCGACATGATATTTTTTACCAAAATCCTGAATGGCATAGGGCAACTCATCCCATCCGGCGTAGCCTTGTAATGGAGTATCAAATTCGATTGGAATGGGTTTTAAACTCCATGTAGTCATGAGAGATAACTCGCCACGAAAAAAATCTAATATTTGATGTTCGTCTACCATACTCGATCTTCTTCTCTCACGATCATGTTGTAGGTTGAAACAGTCTTATAGACTATTTGAGAAAGATCATTTGCCAGTAAGACCCATCCTACAACCGGCACAGTTCGGCCAACAAAAGCCCCAAGATTGTTTGTCCACATCGGCTTGAGTAACTTAATGCTGGTATTAGTGAACGTTGGCAAAGGTCTGGGCAATTTCACATTCAGAATTTGACGCGAATATTTAGAGGCGATCGAAGTACCAGGTGTAGCATTGCCGGGCTTACCTCTTGTACCCAGAATAGGAAGACCAAGAATGATGCTGCTCACCGCAACAATGTTATTGATGCCACCTACATGCTCATCAATTTTGTCCAAAAGTATCCAAAAAAATAATTCACCAGCTGAAACATTGCTGACTCCTTTGTAAAAGTACGTCCCATTAAGCTGCTCAACCGTATCCATAATCATCCTCCCTGAATTACAGGCGGCCAGATTACAACGTGATGAACGCTATTTTTTGTTCAAAAGAGAGGAGTGGAACCACTAATAGCGGGTTAACTATTGGAGAGTTTAGGGAGACTATGGCAGCGTTTGCCTGGCAAAGGCAGCGTGGTCGCCATGATTGGCGACCCAGCGTTTTCGTAGGGTGCACATTTATGCGCACCGGCTAAATCAGCTTAAAAACTCTGCCAATCCGCATCATTCACCACCGCAACGCGCGAGGGTTTAACGAATGAAGCCGTACGCACCACAGCCTGCTTTTGCTGAACTTCGCCAGCCGCCGCGACATGGAATTTACCCACCAGTTGATTCAAATTCCCGGCCTGTTCCTGCAGCGATTGCGAAGCGGCAGAGGCTTCTTGCACCAGCGCGGCGTTCTGCTGCGTAACGTCGTCCATCTGATTCACCGCTTGCTGCACCTGCACGATGCCCTGACTCTGCTCGACAGCGGCAGCGGCAATCTCTTCCACCAGTTGGCTTACCTGATGAATGGCATCGTTCATCACGCTCATATTACGCCCTACGTCGCTGGCCTGCGCAGCACCGGCTTCGGTCAGACGATGTGACTCTTCGATCAGCGTTTTGATTTCGCGCGCGGCGGTGGTTGAACGTTGCGACAAGTTGCGCACTTCACCGGCGACTACGGCGAAGCCTTTGCCGTGTTCACCGGCACGTGCGGCTTCAACGGCGGCGTTCAGCGCCAGAATGTTGGTTTGGAAGGCGATGCCTTCAATGATCGAGACGATTTCCGTCACTTTGCGCGAGCTACCACGAATGTTATCCATGGTTGAAAGCATGGTAGTCAGTGACGTGCTGCTCTTCTCTGACAATCCGCTGGCGTTAGCGGCAAGCTGACTGGCCTGGCGCGTGTTATCGGCGGTTTGACGCACGGTTTCACTCAGCTCGGTCATGCTGGCCGCGGTTTGCTCCAGCGATGCCGCCTGTTGCTCGGTGCGTGATGAGAGATCTTCATTGCCCGCGGAAATCTGTACCGATGCGCTGCTCACTGATTGTGACGCCTGACGCACCGAAGAGAGCGCGCCTGATACGCGATCCATCAGGACGTTAAACGAGTGCGCCATGTTGCCCACTTCATCACGACGGCTCTCATCTGCTTTCAGCGTTAAATCGAGGTTCTCGCTGGCAGTCATCATCACTTTGCCCGCAGCAGACAAGCTGCGACGAATGCGCAATACGGTGAACAGCGACAGCACGCCAAAAATCAGCACGGTGGCGATAACGCCGGTGATGGTCGTCCATAACACCGAGTGGAACGTGCTGCGGTTGGTGGCGCGCAGTTCATCGCCAATGGCGATATTCAGCTGCAGCTGTTTTTGATAATCGCTAATCAGCTGGCGAATGGCGGCTCCGATACCGGTTTGTCCATCAATCAGATTGAGGCTGATATCATTTTGATGCGCACGCGAGGCGTTGATAAATGGCGCCAGTGCGGCGGTGACGTGCTGAATATTGGCATAAGCGACTTCGGTTAAGCGCTTATCTTCATCGCTGGAGATATCGTGCGCCATGTAGTAATCGGTCTGCGCCTTCAAATCCGCCAGCTGTTTCTGGATCTCGTCCTCAATAGCCGGCATTTTGCTGTCGTCGGTCTGGCTTTTGTGTTTGTAGAGCGTTAACGCCAACTGGTTACTGCCATCAATCAGTTTCCCCAGATCTTTGATCGAGGGAATCGCATTGGCCTGTACATATTCAAAGCGATCCTGAAAACCAGAGAGTAAGGAAATGGCGAGTATCGCTTGCAGGATGATGGCGCCAAACAGTATGGAAAAGGTGGCAAACAGACGTTGAGAGATGTTCATTTTATTATCCTTAATCTTAAAGCGTCCCGGCAAAAGCCGCGTAGGGAAGAGGGCAGATTAATAACCATCGGCAGATTGAGGAAATTAGTTAATTTTTTTATTCAGGGTTTAAGTCTTCAACTGGTTATCACGCTAATTTTTAACATTTTTGCCGGATACCAGCGCTGTATTGCATTGGATAAGTAAAGGACTACAAAACTCCGCGCTCCCTCCGATATTGCCTTACAGACCCGCTCTCTATCATTTCGGAAATCGTGAAAGTTTCTGAACTTAGAGAGAGTGAAATCCCATGAATAAAATTTTCCGTGTGATTTGGCATGCTGCAACGCAGCGTTATGTGGTGGCCTCTGAGCTGGCCAAAGGCAAAGTTAAATCCCAATCTTCGAATAATGCGATGAGCAGCGCAGCGCGGAAAACAGCGGTGCTCTCTGGCCTGGCGATGGCTGTCGCTGTCACATTACCTGTCAGCAACGTATTCGCCGCGGCGATTATCGCCAACGGCGCAATCTTAAACTACGACGGACAGGATATCGTCTCGACCGCAAACAACAGTGAAAGCGGGCGCGGCTTGAGCGCATCGAATAAGGGTTCGATCACCTTCACCAACGGTTCGCTGACCACCAGCGGCACCGCCGGTGTGGGTGCGATGGCAAATACGGGCGCAACCATCACGCTGAAGAACACTGAAATTAAGACCTCGGGGTCCTCTGCGCAGGGCATGATGTCGCAAAACAACAGCAACATTAATGCGGATGGCGTCCATATCAACACCAGCGGCTCATCGAGCTTCGGTGTACATGTTGTTGATGGCTCAGCCACGCTCAGCAATAGCTCAATTACATCATCGGCCTATGGTCTGGTTTCGCAAGGTTCTAATGGCAATATTAATCTTAGCGACACCATTGTCAGCACTTCAGGTGAACGCGGTCATTCTGCCTACGCATCAAGAGGCGGGAAAATCACCGTCGATGGCAGCACACTCGCAACTTCCGGACATCTGGCATTAGGTGCCTATGCGACAGGAGCTGGAAGTCAAATAGATATTACTAACAGCAAAATAAGCACGACTGGGTCTTCTTCAGAAGCGGTAATGGCGCAGAACGGTGGCACGGTCAATTTAACCAACACAACCATTTTTACCGACCAAATTAACTCTTATGGATTACGTGCTAGCGGCAGCGGAGCGGTAGTGAATTATGATAACGGCACAATTACTACCTCCGGACCCACCACTTCCGTTCAGGCACTAAATGCGGGCAGTGAAGTAAACATTCGTAACGCGACGATAAATACCTCAGCTCTGGGTCTTGCAGCAACATCAGGCACAGTAACAGCGTTTAATACCGTTATTAATAATAATGGCCTTGAGGCGCCTGATACGATGGTGACCAACGATTTGACGAGCTTAGGAGCCGCAGTGGCAGCCCGTTATACTGGTGGATTAGCCAGCTTGAAGAATGTCCAGGTCAACAGTACACGTGGAAATTTACTCGGCGTTCGCGTTAGCGAAGGCGCCCTGGTTGAATTGGATAATGTTGAATTCAACCACGTTAGTAATGCTGATGGGTTGGCTGTTCTTAAGGGTGGAACGCTGAGGGGCGACCGTGTCAGCGTGAATATCGCGGGTCAGGATGGCGCAGCTTTGTCTTCGGGTATCTGGATGGGGATGCGTGATGGTGACAACCGCGTCGATTTAACCAATTCACAGATCACGCTCACCGGCGCGAACAGTGCGGGTATGCTGTTCCAGTCTGATGCGGTCAGCAACAACACCATGTCGCTGAGCAACAGCGCGGTTACTGCGAGTGAAGGTAGTGCAATGGTGGTTTCCGGCACTGCCGATACCAAAGTCACCACTTCCGGCACCGCATTAACCGGCGCGACGCTGTTATCCGCAGGCATTGGCAATAGCGGCACGGTGAGCAATGTGACATTGACCGGTGATAACGGCTCAGTATTTAACGGCGATGTCATCATCGACCGCGCCAATACCGCGACCAACATCATCAACCTCGATAACAACTCCGTCTGGAGCGGTGCGACCAGCTCACTGGAAAATCTGAACCTGGCGAATGGCAGCCAGTGGAATGTTACGTCGAGCTCTGCGGTGGATAATCTGACGCTGAATAACGCCACGCTGAATATGACCGCGCCCGGCACCGGCTTCAGCCAGGTGACCTTGAGCAGCCTGAACAGCACCAACGGTACCATCGACTTTAAAACCCATCTGATGGATGACCACTCAGAGACCGATCATCTGCACATCACCGGTGATTACACCGGTAACAGCAACGTGGTGGTGCAGAACGCCGGCGGCACCGGCGCGCAAACCATCGATGGTATCGAGCTGATTCGCGTCGATGGCAACGTAAACGGTACGTTCACCCAGCAGGGCCGTATTGTGGCCGGTGCTTACGATTATCATCTGGTGCAGGATGCCAATAAATGGGTACTGGAGAGCAACAGCAACAACGTGGCACCGGGCAATCCAGGCAGCAATCCGGTTAATCCTGGCGATCCTGACAACGGCTCCGGCACGCCAGGCGATGATACCGGCACGCCAGGCGATGATACCGGCACGCCGGGCAGTGGTTCAGGTAATGCGGGCGATGTGGGCAAGCCGGTTAAAGGCTTCCCGATTACGCGTCCGGAAGCGGGCAGCTATGCGGCTAACCTCGCTGCGGCGAATACCTTATTTACCACCTCGCTGGATGATCGTCTGGGTGAGACCCACTACATTGGCGCAGACGGTAAGAAACACGTCACCAGCCTGTGGTTGCGTAACGCAGGTGGACACACGCGCTTCAGCGATAGTTCCGGCCAGCTGAAAACCACCGGTAACCGTTATGTGATGCAGTTAGGCGGCGATATCGCCCAGTGGAGCAGTAATGGTGCGGACCGTTTCCATCTGGGTGTCATGGGCGGCTACGCTAATGCGCAAAGTAACACACACTCTAACGTGACGGGTTACACCGCAAAAGGTCAGGTGCACGGTTACAGCACGGGCGTTTACGCGACCTGGTTGCAGGACAACGCTGACAAGACCGGAGCTTATGTTGACAGCTGGATGCTCTACAACTGGTTTGATAACAGCGTGAAAGGTGATGGCATCGCGGAAGAGAGCTACAAATCGAAAGGCATCACCGCGTCAGTGGAAGCCGGTTACAGCTTCAAAGTCGCGGAGATGAGCGAGCGTTCCAGCGTCTATCTGCAGCCGAAGGCGCAGGCGACCTGGATGGGCGTGAAAGCGAAGGATCATCAAGAGCAAAACGGCACGCGCGTGGTGGGTGAAGGCGACAACAACCTGCAAACGCGTCTGGGTGTTCGCGCTTACATCAAAGGCCACAATGCCATTGATGATGGTAAAAACCGCACCTTCGAGCCGTTTATCGAAGCCAACTGGGTGCACAACACCGAAACCTTTGGCAGCAGCATGAATGGCATCAGCGTGCAGCAAGCCGGGGCGCGTAACCTCGGTGAAGTGAAAGTGGGTGTCGATGCGAAGCTGAATAAAACCGTTAATCTGTGGGGCAATATGGGTCAGCAGATGGGGGATAAGGGTTACAGCGATACCAGCGCAATGGTGGGCGTGAAGGTTAATTTCTGATAACACAAATCGCGTGAAAAATCGCGCCGCTACGAATGCATGCATGCTTCTGTAGCGGCGCAGTTTATTGAGCAAATTTATATAATTACGGCCTGCGGAACAGCGCCATACTGCGGCCTTCCAGCTCGAAATTCTTCTCTTTGGTAATCACTAACCCTTTCTCAACGCTGTCAGACGTCGAAAGCTCCAGCACCCAGCCGCCTTCACCAAACTGTGGAATACTGAACGGCACATTGCCTTCATACGGATTAAACAGCATCAACACGTCATGCCAGATGCCTTCCTCCGGCTCTAAATCCGGGCGACCGAGATACACCCCGAGCGTGGTGCCATCATCCCATTGATCATCCTGCTGGAAGCCGCCACCGGCGTTAAACCATTTGATTTCCATACCATCGCGCCAGCTTTCACGCCGCAGCAGCGGTTGTTGAGCGCGTAACGCCAGAATATGCCGGGTAAAGTCGCGCAGCGCATCAGCAGAAGGCGGCAGGTTTTCCCAATGCAGCCAGGAAATTTCGCTGTCCTGGCAGTAGCCGTTATTGTTGCCGAGTTGACTGCGACCAAACTCATCACCCGCCAGCAACATCGGCGTGCCGTGCGAGAACAGCAGCGTGGCGAGGAAGTTGCGTTTCTGCCGCTCACGTACCGCGTTGATGCCTTCATCGTCCGTTGGGCCTTCCGCACCGTAATTGTACGAACGGTTCTCGTTATGGCCGTCATTATTGTCTTCACCGTTGGCTTCGTTGTGTTTCTCGTTGTACGAAACCAAATCGTTGAGCGTGAAGCCATCATGCGCGGTAAGGAAATTGATGCTGGACCAGGGACGGCGACCGCGCTGGTCGTAGAGATCACCGGAACCGAGCAGGCGCGCGGCAAAGTCATTAGTGACCATGTCACCTTTCCAGTACTCACGCACCGTATCGCGATACTTATCGTTCCACTCCGCCCAGCCCGGCGGGAAGCCGCCAACCTGATAACCGCCCGGTCCAATATCCCACGGCTCACCGATCAATTTCAGTTTGGACAACACTGGATCCTGCATGATGGCATCGAAGAAGCCACTACGCTGGTCAAAGCCTTCTGGTTCACGGCCCAGCACGGTGCCGAGATCGAAACGGAAGCCATCAACATGCATGGATTCGGCCCAATAACGCAGCGAATCGAGAATCATCTGCAGCACGCGCGGATGCGACGTATTCACGGTGTTACCGGTGCCGGTGTCATTGATGTAGTAGCGATGCTGATCCGGCAGCGTGCGGTAATAAGAGTAGTTATCAATGCCTTTAAACGACAACGTGGGGCCGAGTTCATTGCCTTCGGCGGTGTGGTTGTAAACCACGTCGAGGATCACTTCGAGGCCAGCATCGTGGAAGGCGCGCACCATATCGCGGAAGCCCTGAATCCCGCGCGGACCAAAGTAGCGCGTGGCCGGGGCGAAGAACGCCAGCGTGTTGTAGCCCCAGAAGTTTTTTAGACCGCGATCCAGCAGATGCTGATCGTCCGGGAAACCGTGCACCGGCAGCAGCTCCACGGTGGTTACGCCCAGGCTTTTGATGTAATCGATCGAAGCCTGATTGCTTAAACCGTCGTAAGTGCCGCGCATCTCTTCGGGCACCGCCGGATTAAGCTGGCTAAAACCTTTAACGTGGGCTTCATAAATGACCGTTTTCGACCACGGAATATTCGGTCGATTAGCATCCTGCCAGTCAAATTCATTGGGATCGATGACCACACATTTGGGCGTAAACGGTGCGCTGTCGCGGGTATCGAAACTCAAATCCTTATCTTCATGCAGCAGGTCATACGCGAAGTGCGACTCGTCCCACTGCAATTCGCCCGCCAGTTCGCGTGCGTAAGGGTCGAGCAACAGTTTGTTAGGGTTAAAGCGATGGCCATTTTCCGGCTCGTACGGGCCGTGTACGCGATAGCCATAGAGCGCGCCGGGCTGCAAGCCGGGAATGTAGCCGTGCCACACTTCATGGGTGTATTCCGGTAAATCGAAGCGGGCGATTTCGTTTTCGCCGCTCTCATCGTACAAACACAGCTCGACTCGCTCAGCGCAGGCCGAAAACAGCGCAAAGTTCACGCCCTGGCCATCATAGTTAGCGCCAAGCACTTGTCCCGAACCTGCTGTAATTTCTAGAGGCTTACTTGTCATCCATTATTCTCCACACAGATTAATCGGGTAATGCATCAGCTGCTCAGCAGCACTAACGGCGCACTTGAGGCCGCCTCATCCAGCGCGATGTAATCGCCAATCGTCACGGTTTCGCCACTCCATAAGTTGCGATAGTGACGATGGGCGAGTGACTCGGGCAGTACCACTTCGGTTTGCGTCCACTGCGCGTTGTCAAAACTCAGGCGCGGCAGAATCACCAGCAGCGCGTGATTACTGTCCTGACGCGCAAAGGCGATGACTTTCTCCTGATGCTCGCCGCTGACGTCTAGCGGCTGATAATCGCCCACGCGGAACAGCTGCGGATAATCGCGGCGCAGATGCAGAAGGCGTGCAATCACCTGTTGTTTCAGTTTGCCGCTCAGCCAGTTTTGCGCGTCGTTGAAGTCGGGCGAAGCGGACTCTTCCAGCTGCTGCTCCAGCAGCGCGAAGTCCGGCGTGCGGCGGTTGTCGGGATCGACCAGACTGAAATCCAGCGCTTCGCTACCCTGATAGATATCCGGCACGCCCGGCGCGGTGAGTTTAATTACCGTTTGCGTCAGGCTGTTGATTAGCCCGGCCTGAATAAACGGTTGCAGCGCGTGGCTGAAATCGCTGAGGAACAACTGATTGGCCGGTGAAAGCAGATGACGCGCGTAATCCAGCACCGCTTTTTCGTAGGCTTCGTTGCTTTCTGCCCAGTCGGTACGCAGTTTGGCTTCGCGTAACGCTTTTTCGACAAAAGGAATAAAGCGCTCTTCGAGTTGGCTGGCATCCTGCGGCTGCAAGGTGGTCGGCCACACGCCGGCTAACGCCTGATACAGCATCCATTCCACTGCCGGTTCCGGCGCGGCGCCATCGTCCAGTTCCACTACCTGCGCCTGATTAATCTGCCGCCAGCGCGCTACGTGTTCCGCCCACAGCGCGGGGGCTTCGCTTAGCGTATACAGCCGCGCACGCGCATCTTCACCACGCTTGGTGTCGTGGGTTGAGGTGGATGAGATGCCATCGGGCTGCTGTTGCAGCCGCGTTTGCATCTCGCTGTGGAAATGCGCCAGCGAGAAGGCGTGCGGCAGCGGTTCTGCGCCCACTTCATTGATGGCTAACGCGACGTGATTGCGGAAGAACAGCGTGTCTTCCACCGATTTCGCCATCAGCGGTCCGGTCAGCTGCTGGAAGCGCATGCGGAATTCGTGCGCGTCTTTTTCGCTCTCTTCAGAAACCGCGCCCAGCAGCATCGCCTGCAGCAAACTCAACACCGTCGGTGACGCGCTGTTTTTCACCGTTTCCAGCACCTGTTGCAGCAGCTCTTCGCCTTCGAGCGGCATGCCGTCCTGCTGGCCGTAGGTGCGATACACCGGGAAGGCGATGAGGATTTCGCGCAGTGCGACGTGCAGTTCCGCTTCGCCCAGGTTGCGATGTTCGGAACCGGCAATCTGCGTCGCCAGCTTAAGCAGACGCGCAAACTCACCGGCGAAATTGCGGTCAACCATCAATTCACGCGCCACGCGCAGTCCGCCTTCAACGTCGTTGCGTTGTCCGGTGGTGGCTTCATAGGCCAGATGCAGCGTATCGATCTGCGAATCATCCACCAGCGCGTGCGACAGCGCGGCAATAAATTCGTAGCCGGTGGTGCCGGAAATCGGCCAATCGTCAGGGATCTTTTCCCCTTCGGCGAGGATCTTTTCCACCGTGATATAGCAATCCGGGCCGGTGGCCTGGCGCAGCTGGCGCAAATAGCCTTGTGGATCGGCAAGGCCATCAACGTGATCGACGCGCAGGCCGCTGACCGCACCGGAGCGCACCAGTTCAAGAATCAGCCGGTGGGAATCGGCAAACACCGCCTCGTCTTCAACGCGTACGCCGACCAGCCCGGTGATCTCAAAGAAGCGGCGATAAGAGAGCTCGCTGCGTGCATCGCGCCAGCTCATCAAACGCCACGGCTGCTGCTCATGCAGTTCAGCAATCGCTTTGGCTTCAGTCATCGCGAGCACCTCGTCGGCGCGATCCTGCCAGCTGGCGGGCGTCAGCGGGTAAAAGCTGTCGTAGTACGCCAGCGCGGGATGGCCAGTTTGCGGATGTGCTTTAATGCTCAGCTCACCGTTTTCCAGCACGTTCTCGAAGCTGTCGCCGAGAAACGGCAGCGTCAGGCGGCGCGTCCAGTCGATATCAAAATGATTGGCATAGCGGCTGCTCTCGCCATACTCGATCACATCACGCCACCAGGCATTCTCCAGCGAGGCCGCCATATGGTTCGGCACGATGTCGAGAATCAAGCCAATCTCCGCGTCCTGCAACGCCTCAACCAGACGATTAAAGCCGTCGCGGCCGCCAATCGCCGGTTCGATCTCATTGGCATCGATGACATCGTAACCGTGGGTGGATTCGGCGGTGGCGCTAAATATCGGCGACGCGTAAAGATGGCTGATGCCAAGGCGTTGCAGATAGGGCACCAGCGCCGCGGCGCGATCAAACGTCATGCCGTTGCGAAACTGAATGCGATACGTCGCGGTTGGAATACTCATTTTGTTGCTCCCTGATCCAAACGCACCACGATGGCGTGTTGTGATAATGCTTCAGTTTCTTGCGGCCAGGCGAAAATCGTGCGACCTGGCGTGGCGGGTAAAGGTTGCGTCTGCTTGCCGATATTCAGCGCCAGCGACAGTTCGCCCTGTGGGAAATGCCAGCTAACGGCCACAAAGCCTTCAGCGGTGGCGAGCACTTTGCCGCTGTTGCCGCCCGCATCCGCCAGCAGCGGCACGATATATTGCTGACGCAGCGCCAGCAGCTCGCGCGTTAGCGCCAGCCAGCTCTGGCCTTCAGGCGTTTGTAACTTATCCCAGTCAAGTTTTGAGCGGGTAAAGGTCTGCTCGGCGTTGGGATCCGGCACCTCTTCGTCATGCCCGGCGTGCCCGGTGAACTCCTTCGCGCGTCCTTCACGCACCGCTTTGGCCAGATCGCCGTGGAAATCGGTGAAGAACAGGAAGGGATTCGTTTCGCCATACTCTTCGCCCATAAATAGCAGCGGAATATGCGGCGACAGCAGCAGCGTCGCCAGCAGCACTTTGGTGCGATCGCTGCCCGCCAGGCTGATCAAACGATCGCCCTGCGCGCGGTTACCCACCTGATCATGGTTCTGGATGAAATCAACAAACGCCACCGGCGGCTGGCTGGCACTTGGCACGCCGCGCCGCTGCCCACTCTGCGGTGAAAGTTCGCCCTGATAAGCAAAGCCTTCAGTCAGCACTCGCGCCACCAGCTTCTCCGGCACGTCGGCGAAATCTTCGTAATAGGCGTGAGTTTCACCGGTTGCAAACACGTGCACCGCGTTGTGGAAATCATCGTTCCACTCACCGGTAAACAGCGGCGCGTTGCCCTGTTTGTCACGCGGATGCAGGAAGATAACGTTGCGGCAATCTTCGGTAGTGAGATGAATAGGGCGCTCGGGAATTTCCTGACGGATGCGTTCGGCAATCTCAATCAGCGCATGCTTACTGGAGCTGTCTTCAATCTGGTCAATGGCATCAAAACGCAGGCCATCAAGATTAAATTCCTGCAGCCAGTAGAGCGGTGCTTCGACAATATAGCGCCGCACAGCATCGACATCATATGCAATGCCCGCGCCCCATGGCGTCATGCGTTCCTGGTGGAAAAACGCTGGTGCCAGCAGCGGCAGGTAGTTGCCTTCCGGACCAAAGTGGTTGAGCACGATATCCAGCACCACCGACAAACCGTGCGCGTGCGCGGCATCGATAAAGGCTTTGAAATCATCCGGCGATCCGTAAGCCGCATGTGGAGCGTAGAGCAGCACGCCGTCGTAGCCCCAACCGCGATTGCCACCAAACTGCGACACCGGCAGCACTTCCAGCTGCGTGATGCCTAATTCGGCCAGCCACGGCAATTTAGCTATCGCAGCCTGGAAAGTGCCTTCGGGCGTGAAGGTACCGATGTGCATTTCATACACCACCGTTTCATGCCACGGACGACCTTGCCATTCGGTGTGCTGCCAGCGATAGCTTTGCGGATCGACCACCAGTGAAGGGCCGTTAACATCAGCCTTTTGCGCACGCGCGGCGGGATCCGGCACCACCGTGCCATCGTCCAGCACAAAGTTATACTCTGCACCGGGCGCCACGCCGCTGACTTGCAGCTCAAACCAACCGTCGCCTGCGTCGAGCATGGCGGTGTCGTTATCGGCAAGTCTTAAGGTGATGTGCTGCTGCCCTGGTGCCCAAACACGAAAACGGACGCTGTCATCAGCAAGAATTTCAGCGCCCCAGGATTTTTCAAATGATCTGAATTCCATTCAATTGCCTCGTTTAGCCCACGCAGGGGCAATGGACGACATCAAGCGATTCGCTACTGGCTGAAAACGATAAATAATTTGGGATGAAAGTTAGGTCGGACAACAAATCATAGTCGATATTTTGGCGTTTTCTGGCGCGCGCGAGAGGATTTCAGGTGGGTTTAAGAAATTATCGAATTAGCGGGGGATTTTTACGCTTCGGTTAGATGAGGTCGCCAGGAATGGCGTACTGCTGCTCAGTTAAGCGCCGAGCGACTTTCGTTCGCCCTATGCTGAGGCAGTTGCAGTATCTTCGTGCGGCGACCGAGCAGAGGACGCCTGGTCGCGCCCTCTGCACTCCCGGGCCTTGCGCCAGCCCAACCCGCCGCTTCGCGGTGCCTTCACTCATTCACGATTCCTGACGGACCGGTGGCGATTCGCTCCTGCTCAGCGCCACCTCTCGCCGCATCCATGCGGCTCGCCCTGGAATCCCTCATTCGCTCAGCGGATTGTGATGTCGCCTCAACATCCGCGCTGCAGCAGTCGTGCGTATTTTTAACTCAAAATCGCTTTAAATCCCGCAGGACTGCGGCCCTTGTTAATGCCGACTCGAACCTAAGCCGGTTTATGCTTGACCTTACGTTTACGCAATTTATCGATCAAACGATGCGCTTCCGCTTCTGTTGCCACCGCAGGCGATGAACCTTTCAGCGGTTTGCGGGCCGTTTCACTCAAGGTTAAAACCGTCAGTAAACCAATAATACCGGCACCGATCATGTAATACGCCGGCATCAGATTATTGTGCGTGGTATCCACCAGCCATGCGGTAATCAGCGGCGTGGTGCCACCAAATAGCGAAACCGATAAGTTAAAACCAATTGCCAGCGCGCTATAACGAATATCGGTGACAAATAGCGCCGGTAACGTTGCCGGCATGGTGCCGCTGAAACAAGTATGCAATAAGCCCAGAATCGCCAGTCCGGCAAACACCAAAAGCATATTGCCGGAACCAATCAACATATAGCTCGGAATTGCCAGCACGATTAAGCCCAACGCGCCTAAACCAATCACCGGACGGCGACCAATGCGGTCGGTGAGATATCCCCACATTAACGTCAGCGGCATCATGATAAACATAATCACCATCACCAACATCAGGCCGGATAATTCACTCATTCCCAGCACGCCGGTTAAATAGCTCGGCATATAGGCGGTCAGCATATAATTGGAGACGTTGAACAACAGTACCAGACCAATACATTTCAGCAGCGGTTTACGCTGATCGCGCAGCATCTGCCACACGCTCAGGCGCGGCTTGTTGTGCTCCATCTCTTCGCGCTTATCCATGTGATCTTTAAACGCGGGCGTCTCTTCCAGCTTTAAGCGGATATACAAACCGAACAGACCCAACGGCGCGGCGAGGAAGAACGGCACACGCCAGCCCCAATCCATCATGGTTTGATGCGGTAAGAAAGCGATCATTGCTGTCACCAGGCTGGCGCCCAGCAGATAGCCACCCAGCGTACCGAACTCAAGGAAGCTACCCATAAAGCCGCGGCGTTTGTCGGTGGAGTATTCCGCGATAAAGGTCGCGGCACCGCCATATTCACCGCCGGTGGAGAACCCTTGCAGCAAGCGCGCCAGCAGCAGCAGAATCGGCGCAGCGATACCAATGCTGGCATAGCTTGGGATCAGACCGATACAGAACGTACCGATCGACATCATGATCATGGTCAACGCCAGCACCTTCTGACGTCCAATGCGGTCGCCGAGTGGACCAAACACCATGCCGCCAATCGGACGCACTAAAAACGCCGCGGCGAAGGTTCCGAACGAAGCGATCAACTGCGCGGCAGCGCTGGCATCGGCGAAGAAGACCTGGCCAATGATCACGGCGAGATAGCTGTAAACGCCGAAGTCAAACCACTCCATCGCATTACCCAATGCGGCGGCACCAACCGCGCGTTTCAGCAATTTGTTGTCGATAACGGTGATGTCATCAACGGTTAAGCCACTGGCTGTGGCTGAGTGTGTTGTATCCGTTCCTGTGCTCATAAATTCCCCAGTTGAGAAAATGGCGCGATCTTATAGCTTTCGCAGCCATAATTTCATAAATGGAAAAGAAAGCTATAAGAGGCAGAAGAAGCGCAAACCCTAGTAAAGATTTTAACATCTCGCAAGTTGGCAGGATAAAACACGGGTAGTTAGGACGTTTGAGGGAGGTCGCCATGGATGGCGACCGTGAATGTAGATGATCAGCCCGGCCCCTCACTACCGGCCGCCAGCAGCGGCACAATCACATCGCTGATTGGCGTAGGAATGCCGCGCGCCCGGCCATAACGCTGCACGACGCCGTTGCGGATGTCCCACTCCAGCGGACGATCGGCCTGGCGGTCGGCAAGGATCGAGGTGCCTAAATCAGTCGGTGCGCGGTGGAAGCGTTCTACAATCTCCTGCGGCACCTCATCGTTTAACGCGGCACCTTCCGCGCGCGCTACCGTCAGGCACTCCTGCAAATAGGCCAGCGCCAGCGCGCTGATGTCGTCGCGCTGGAACATACCCGCACGACGATTGGACAGCACCATCAAACCGGCAACCGCGTTTTGCAGCAGTTTGCGCCAGGCGATGGTCAGGAAATCGGCGGAGAGATCGACCGCGCAGCGCGTGTCGCGCAGTGCCGCAACCACCATGTCAGAGTGCGGCGTTTCCGGCAGCGTCAGGCGCGGCTTTTCGCGCAGCCACACCGAGGCGTCCGGTTCGCGCTGGGCCGGGAACCACACCACCGATGGCAGCACGGTCGCGCCATTGACATAGGGCGCGAGTTGGCTTTTCTGCTCCACGCCATTCTGCAGCGCGCACACCACGGTATTTTCATCACACAGCGCCGCCAGCCATGGCGCGGTATCTTCAACCTGGGTGGTTTTCACCGCCACAAACACCAGATCGAACGGTTGCGCGATCTCGGCGGGATTGGTGAGCACCGGGCCGGGAACAATAATTTTGCCGCTGTCGTGACGCAACTCCAGCTGCGGATGTGCGGTACGCCCGCAAATCGTGGGCGTGCGTCCAGCTTCATGCAGCGCTGCCGCGATGGTAGTGCCAATCGCGCCCGGTCCAATAAGGGCGATGGTGGGATTCTCAGACATCTTATTAAGCTCCTGATTATCTAGTGGCAGAACGTTTCTTCAGCAGCGAAGAATAGCCGTTTACAGCACAGTTATGTGCTTTTTCCGCAGCAGTTGGCACATTTCGTCATCGGGTTGAGCATCAACGATCAAGGTGCTGGCCAGTGATAATTCACCGATGGCAAACGCCGAAGCGGAATTCAGCTTCTCATTCGACACCATCACCACCGTTTCCGCCGCGCGTGCGGAAAGCGCACGTTTCACCCCGGCCTCTTCGTAGTTGCCTGTGGTTAATCCCGCCGTTTTGTGCACGCCGGTCACGCCCATGAAGAACAGATCGGCATTAATCCGCGCAATGCCTTCCAGCACCGCCGCACCCACCGCCACCACCGAATGGCGATAGAGCAGGCCGCCAATCATGATCACGTCAACCTGCGGATAATCCACCAGCGCCACGGCAATGCTTGGGCTGTGCGTCACCACGGTAAATGCCAGGTCCGGCGGCAGCAATTTCACCATCTCGGCGGTGGTAGTGCCGCCATCGATAATCACTACCTGGCCGGGCTGGATCAGCTGGACCGCTTTCTGCGCGATAAGGCGTTTAGAGCTAATCTGCACGCTTTTGCGTATTTCAAACGGTGCGATAGCGGCAGAAACCGGCAGCGCACCGCCGTGTACACGTTGCAGTAATCCTTCGGCGGCTAACTCACGCAGATCGCGGCGGATTGAGTCTTCCGACACCGCAAAGCGCTGGCTAAGCTCGCTCGACATCACCTGTTTTTCTTCGCTCAGAATGGCGAGAATTTGCTGTTTACGTTGGCTGGAAAGCATTATTTTCTCATTCATGTTTTTGCTTGTATCTGCACGATTATGCATGTTAGCGTAGATTTTGTCACCTATCGCCGGGCAAATCGTGCAAAAAAACGCTTGCCCACACCATCGAATTTTTGGAGAAACGCAATGTTGATTCTTATAGCAGGGCCCGTACGCAGCGGCACCAACGGCAATCAAGTGTTAATTCATGAAAACATTAAGAAATTAGGCCAGGTTGCCCTGCAGGTCTACCAGCGCGGACATACGCCGGTGATTGGTGAGTGGCTGGCGTTGCCGCTGGCGAGCGCCGCCGGTTCGCAGACAATTGGCGATGAAATCAGTGAATCTTTTCTCTATCCGGTGGCGCATCGTTTGATTCACTGTTGCGATGCTATTTTACGCATTCCGGGCGCGTCGCAGGGGGCTGATAACGATGTGCGGATTGGCAAGGAGCGGGGAATGGCGATCTTTACCCAACTGGATGAGATTCCGGTGATTGAGAGTTAGATTAAGCGTGGTCGCCATGAATGAACTGCACCCCAAATGTTGGACCATAATCTGACATTGAAGGTGCAGGTCTATGGCGACAAAATATCCCGTCGAATTCAAACTCTCGGCCATTCACTATTTTCTTAGCGGCCATGCCGGTATTGATGGAACGGCTAAGCACTTCAGCATTGCCCCTACTAACCTGCGCCGCTGGGTTGCACGCTATCAGCATCACGGTGAGCAGGCTTTGCTTCCCCGCGGGCACCGGCGTTATTCTTCCGACTTCAGAGTTCAGGTGGCGCATTACGTTCTGGCTCATCCCGGTGAGTCATACGCCGCGGTTGCGGCGCGTTTTAATCTCACCTCATACAAAACGGTTGAATCCTGGGCCCGTCAGTACAGCCTTAAAGGCCACTACGCTTTCCCGCCCGAAAACAGCACGCGGAGTATACGAATGTCAGACAAAGCAAAATCACCAAAACCTGCCGGATCAATGACGGAGAAAGAGCTGCTTAAGGAGCTCGAATACCTTCGCGCCGAAAACGACTATCTGAAGGTTATGCAGGAGATTATCCTGGAAAAAAAGCGCCGGGAGCGGGAGAAAAAGCCGCTGCAGTGACGCGGTTGCGCACGCGGCATCGCCTGCCGGTGCTGCTGAGCGTATCGCGGCTGCCGAAAAGCACATTTTTTTATCAGCTTGCCCGCCAGCAGGCGGCGGATAAGTACGCAGAGGTGAAGGCGCTCATCGTCAGGCTGTCGGAGGAGCATCGCAGTCTTTACGGCTACCGGCGCATGGGCTGCCTGCTCAGGCAGCACGGCTGGGGGCTGAGCGGGAAAACCGTGCTGAAGCTGATGTCGGCGCTGGGCCTGCAGTCGCCGGTAAGAAAGAAGAGATACCGGTCCTGTCGGGGGCCCGAAGGGCGAACAGCCGGCAACGTGCTGCAGCGCAACTTCCGGGCACAGGCACCGAACGAGAAGTGGGTAACGGACGTAACGGAGTTCAGCGTTGCGGGTGAAAAATGCTACCTGTCCCCGGTTCTGGACCTGTATAACGGCGAAATCGTGGGCTGGGAAACGGCGCGTAAGCCGCTGATGCCGATGATAAACAATATGCTGAGCAGTGCCTTACGGCATCTGACGGGCGAGCAGCGTCCGCTTCTTCACAGCGATCAGGGCTGGCAGTATCAGATGCCGGAGTATAGGCAGCGCCTGGCGGAAAACGGGATAACACAGAGCATGTCGCGCAGAGGAAACTGCCTGGACAACGCGGTGATGGAAAACTTCTTCGGTCATCTGAAGTCGGAAATGTTTTACCTGAAGAAATACCGTGATGTAGAGGAGCTGGAGAAGGATATCGGAGACTATATCCACTTCTGGAATACTAAGCGGATAAAAATGGGGTTGGGTGGGCTGAGTCCGGTAGCGTACAGGACTCAGCATTACGCAGCGCTTTAACTAAACGGTCCAGGTTATGGGGTTCAGTTCATGAATGGCGACCCGATAAAAATATCATTTATTACTCGTGATAGATCTGGCTGCGTCCGCCATCAACCAGGATATCGGTGGCATTGATGAAGCGCGCTTCGTCCGAGGCGAGAAACAGCGCGGTATATGCCACTTCCTGCGGTTCACCAATACGTTTGCACGGTAGCAAAGCGGCCTGCCGTTCACGCTCGGCTTGCGGATCGGGACAGCTTGCCAGCCAGGCTTCAGCGGCGGGCGTCATGATCAAACCCGGAGAAATGCTATTAATGCGAATGCCCTGACTGGCGTACTCCACGCCCAGCGAACGCGTCAGGCCAATCAAACCGTGCTTGGCAACCGGATAGGGAAACGCGCCGGGAATGATTTTGTGCCCGTGTACCGACGCGACGTTAACGATATTGCCGTACTGGCGCGCCAGCATGCCCGGCAGCACGCTGCGGATCAGGTTGTAGGGTCCTTTCAGATTGACCTCCACACAGCGCTGCCAGTCGTCATCTTCCAGTGCCAGCGGATCGCGAAACACATTCACGCCCGCGCAGTTGATCAGAATATCAATCGGGCCCAGCGCTTGCTGCGCTTCGCTCACCGCCCGCTGCACCTCCTCGGGTTGCGTGACATCTGCGCTACAGGCAATACAGTGTTGGCCACTTTGCTGCTGCAACTCTGCCGCCAGCGCTTCGGTGGTTTCACCGTCAAGATCGAACAGCGCCACGCGAGCCCCTTGTTGCGCAAACAGTGTAGCGATTGCGCTGCCTATGCCGCTGCCAGCACCGGTGATAATCGCGGTTTTATTAGCTAATCGTGATGACATAATCGCCTCCTTATGAAGATGCCGGTAATGCCAGCCAGTCTGGGAAGTACAACGTGCGCTCGCCGCGCTGCACAGTAATCATTGGCCATTCGCCACTGCGCGTTAAGCCTTCGCAGCCCTCAGCGGTAAGTAAAAAGGTATCTTCGCTTTTTACGCCGCTGAGCGTGGGATTCCACGCCACGGCAATATCAGAATGAATATCGCCGCGCGTATCTGGCGTTAGGATCACGTCGCGGCAACCATAACCCGCCGGGCCGCCCTGATGATGATCGCGCCACGCATCGCCATGTCCGTGCCGCTGATAGGCATCTTTAATTGCCTGAAATAGCGTTGACCAGCTTTGGCCCGGCTGCGTTGCACAGAGAATATCGGCGTGGATCTGGCACAAGGTGTTGAGGTGCTGGCGTAACGCGGGACCAGGTTCGCCGATATGCACTAACCGCGTCAGGCTCACGTGCAGCCCGTGGCGCTCGGCGCCGAGCGTGATCAGCATGTGTTGCTGCAGCTTTTTCTGCGTGGGCACCGGATGTTTGAACGCGCTAATACGCTCATCGGCCGCCACTAAGGTGCACATCGGACGAATACCGCGTGCCAGACAGGCAGCGACAATCTCGGCCTCCACTTGCCATTCCGTCACGCCTGCTTGTAACTGACGCGCCACGCCTTCGACAATCTGCGC
Organism: Pantoea sp. SO10; assembly: GCF_005281435.1. Classification (NCBI taxonomy): domain Bacteria; kingdom Pseudomonadati; phylum Pseudomonadota; class Gammaproteobacteria; order Enterobacterales; family Erwiniaceae; genus Pantoea; species Pantoea sp. SO10. The sequence continues at coordinate 145,261 of NZ_CP040096.1, read as the reverse complement.
GGCTTCGCGCCCCAACGCTTTAAATCGCTGCTGCTCGTTGCTGTTCAGGCCCTGTCGCAGTGCGACCATCGCTTGTTGAATATCAGACATGCCGTTTTGCGGCGTATCGCTGCCGAATTTGCCCTCAGGCAACAGGGTATTTAACGATTGAAACCACGGGTAACTCAGCGGTTCACAAGCAAACGGCAGCGATTCTTCGGCGAGGATACGCGGCATCTCATTTTCAGGCGCGAGCAGTAGAACCTTGTCCTGCGTGATGAGCAAGCTGGCCACGCCGACTTCGGCGCGTTCCACCACGTAAAAACTGGCACCGTCGGTCAGCCAGGCGATGTTATCGCGCCGGGTAAGCAGCACACCATCGAGCTGCCAGAAGGCGAGTGCACGCTGCAGGCGGGATAATTTTTCACTCATAAGCGTGCTCCTTGTTCTCGCTCTGCTGCGTTTGCAATAGCAATTCAGCAGCACGATGGGCCACCGCCATCACAATGGCATTGGTGTTGCCGCTGATAATGTTGGGCATCATTGAGGCATCGACCACGCGCAGGCGGTTAACGCCGCGCACGCGCAGGTCGTCGTGTAACACCGCCAGCGGATCGTTATCGTGGCCCATGCGGCAAGTGCCGACCGGGTGATAGCCGGTTTTCACCATGCGTTTGCAGTGTTCGGCAATCGTTTCATCTGAAGTCATCTCTGCACCGGGGAAAATCTCTTGCTGCACCATCGCGCCGATGGGCGTCGCGGTGATGACCTTACGCGCAAAACGGAAACCGGCGATGGTGCGCGCCAAATCGTCGGGATGACCAAAGATTTGTGTATCGATAATCGGCAAGCTGCTGGCGCTGCTATCGCGCAGCGTGACCTCGCCGGTCGCTTTGGGGCGCAGCAGTAGCGAATTGACGGTAACGCCATGGCCGGGATCGGCGCCCATCACGTCGCGGTCGAGATACACCGTGGGCACGCAAAACATCTGAATCGTTGGCGTGGCGCCGAAATCGAGCGGGTCAAAGAAGGCGCAGGTTTCCACGCCGGTGGTGGTGACCGGACCGGTTTTGAACAACATATATTGCAAGCCAGCTTTGACCATCGGCCAGCCACGATCCTGGCCGTAATAGCCAAAGGCACCGTTGGTGCTGGCCACCACCGGCACTTCATAGTGATCCTGCAAATTCTTGCCGACACCCGGCAAATGCCGACGCAGCGTGATGCCATGCTGTTTTAGCTGGGCTTTTGGACCGATGCCGGAGAGCATCAGCAGCTTCGGCGTTTGATAGGCACCGGCAGCCAGAATCACCTCTTTACGCGCGCAGGCATGTTGCGGATGGCCATCCTGTGTGTAGCGTACGCCGCTGGCATTTGCGCCCTCGAACAAAATCTCCTCTACCTGCGCGCCGGTGACGAGGGTCAAGCGCGCGTCATGGCGCAGCGGCGTAATAAAGGCATCCACCACGCTGCAGCGCTGGCGCGTCTGACCGTTAATGGTGTGCTGCATAAAGCCTACGCCAAACGGATTGCCGGTATTGAAATCCGGCGTGTAAGGAATGCCCAATCCCTGCAGAGTTTTCACATAAGCGCGGCTCAGTGGGCTGAAGTGGCCGAGATGCGACACTTTCATTGGCCCGCCGATGCCGTGATGGGGCGCGCCGAGATGATCGTTATCTTCGATGGCGGTAAAGTGCGGCAGCAGCGCATCCCACGACCAGTCGATGCCCTGATTGCCGAGCGCGCTGTTCCAGTCGGCGTAGTCCTGGCGATGGCCGCGCATATACACCATCGCATTGACCGTCGAACCGCCGCCTAACACTTTCGCCTGCGGCACAATCACGCCGCGTCCGTTGAGCTGTGGCTGCGGCTCGGTCTGGTGCATGGTGAGGAATTTGTCGCTGGCGAGAAACTTCATGTAACCTGCGGGCATCTTTAGCACCGGGTGATACTCATCGCGCCCGGCTTCCAGCAGCAGCACGCGCGCGTTGCCTTCCGTGACTAACCTGGCGGCGACAATACAACCGGCGCTGCCGCCGCCCACCACAATGTAATCAAACTCTTTCATGGTTCTCTCTTTACTCTGAAGCGACAGAATCTAAACGACGCAGGCGCTGCGCCTCGGGATTATGCTGCTCGCCGGGATCCAGCGGGCTGAGCAGGAAGCACCAGGAAACCAGAGCGCTGATCAAGTACAAAGCGGCGTAACCCCACACCACGCCCGAGGTGCCAAACAGTGCGTTGAAGGCGCCATAGAGCGCGGGGCCAAAGAAAGTGGAAAGCCCGGCAGCAAAGCAGTAAATCGCCATCGCGTTACCTTTATCTTTTGGCTGGCACAGGGAAGAGAACAGCGCGGCAGCGGGAACATAGCCGCACAAGGTGATGCCATATAAACACGCGCAGATGACGCTGAGGACAAAGCTGCCGTGGCTCCATTGCGGCACAAAATACATCAGCAACATTGAGATGCCGGAGCCGAGTCCACCAAATACCGTCAGCACTTTGCGCCAGCCGATGCGATCGCTGAGCTTGCCGACAATGGGATTAAAACTCATGCCGACTAAACCCATGATGGTGATCAGGCTGAGGTATTCGGTTTGCGTAAATCCAATCTGCTCGGTGAAAAAGCCTGGCAGGAAAATAAAGAAGCCGAAGTAAGGCGTGGTGTTGATGATACGAACCACGGCAGCTGCGGCGATGCGCGGTTCACGCCACAAAATATCGATGCCGCCCATCAGCGTACGCGCAACGCTCTGCTGACGGTGTTGCTCATCGAGCAACGACTGATAGCCGCTGCGTTCTTTCAGCGCGATCACCATCACCAGCAATCCCAACGCGACCAGCCCAAGCGACAACCAGAACGTGGCATATTCACCAATCAACTGTATTGAGAAGATCGCCACCAGCGATCCCAGCGTGGGCAAGCCGCCGGTAAACGCCAGCCAGAACCAACCGGTTGCTGAACCGCGCATATCGGCGGGTGCGGCGGCCTGAATCCACACCAGAAACGCATAGGCAAACATGGGGTAGGCGACGCCGCGCAGACCGTAGGTTAACGCCAGCAAGGCCACGCTATGGGAAGGCAAGGCGATGGCGAGGAACAACACTTCAAACACAATCCAGATCACACCGCCTGCCAGCATCACTTTGCGCGGGCCAATGAGTGTGGAGAGTGAACCGGCCAGCCACGAACCGAGCGTAGCGGTGACGCCGTAGAAGGCGATCACCGCCGCCGCGATATTGAGTGAGAAACCATTTTCATGCAGATAAGGCGCGAGATAGTTCGACTCCACGCCATCGCCAATCATAAACAGCAATACAGCGACGTAGCCCCAGGCCAGCGCGGGTGGAATACCGAGGCGGATCAGCCACGGATGGTTTGCAGGTAATGTTGTCATGTTCAATGTCTCTTGAGAGGTGAGGATATTTTTTTGTTATTAGGATGAGCACGAACTTTAAGGCAACGGTAGTAAAGAGGATGGCGAAACCATCACAAAAGACAGTAAACTCTGTTTAGTAAACGGGTCGGATGGGGTGTGATGGAGACAAAATGAAGCCGGTGGGTTTGAACAATTTGCAGGTGCGAAAACATAATAAGGCGCTGTTTATGTCGCTGATGTGGCGGCATAAGCAACTCAGTAAATCTCAATTGGCACACCTCAGCGGCTTAACCATTCCAGCCACCAGCAAAATTTTGCAGGCGCTGCTGGATGAAGGAAAACTGCAACACTCTGAGGCGCTGATGAGCGCACGCGGTAACAGCAACGGCAGTTTTCAGCTGCCATCCAACGGTGCCTGGACGCTGTGTTTATGCGTCAAACCGAGCAGCATTGAACGGCAACTGGCCGATGCGCAGCTGGTAGCGCAGGGAGAATTTGAGCAAGTCGCTATCAAAGCGGAAACGCCGGAAGCATTGCTCAGTGAGATTGAGGCGGTGTGGCGGAAAACCTGCAAACAGTGGCCGAAGCGACGCATTAATCTGGCGCTGGCAGTGCATGGTCAGGTTGATCCGGTCACCGGTGTGTCACAGCATATGCCGCAGGCCGCGTGGAAAACGCCGTTGCAGTTGAAATTTCTGCTGGAGGAGAAGCTCGGCGTGGAAGTGCGTGTGGATAACGACTGCGTGATGCTGGCGCTGGCTGAGAAGTGGTTAAATCGCAATGCACTCAGCGAATTCTGCGTCATCAATGTGGATTACGGCATCGGCTCATCATTTGTGATCAACGGTGAGATTTTTCGCGGCAATTTGTACGGCAGCGGCCAAATCGGCCACACCATCATTGAGCCTAACGGCCAGCGCTGCAGTTGCGGGCGTCAGGGGTGTCTGGAAACGGTGGCCTCACTCAGCACCTTAAAACAGGCGGCTCATCAGCGCGATCCCGAAGCGCCGCAGCCCAGCAGCACGCAGTTATTGCAAGCGTGGCAAGCGGGCGAACCCTGGATTGTAGCGTGGGCACAGCGCGCCGCCGAAGCGATTGGTATGAGCTTATATAATTTTCTCAACACGCTGAATATTAATCAGATTTGGTTATATGGTCGCAGCTGTACCTTTGGTGACAGTTGGTTGCAGACCATTGTGCGACAGATCGATTTTAATCCCTTCGATCCGCGTGATGCGTTGAAAAGCAAAGGCACCAATGTGCATTTTGGTCAGCTGGATCGGTCGCGGCAGGTGCTGGGGATTGGTTATTTGTATGTGGAGGCGGAACCCAGTGCGGCTTGAGAGCGTGGTCGCCATAAATGGCGTAATGCTAGTCAGTTAAGAAACCATGTTGCTTTGAACATGTAGCGGGCTCTGACACATCTGCTGCGTCACGGGCCGTCCTCGCGCCGCTTACGCGGTACCTTCGGCTTCCACGTTGTGCCGACGGATCGTTCGGGGATCGGCCGTCCTGGCCGGCCCCGAACTGCCTCACGCATCCATGCGTGAGGCTCCTGGCACAACGTAAAAGCCTCAGCGCTGCGGATAGCCCTTTTGCCGCAGCAGTCGCGCCAGCGCCTGAAGCGAATGAGCCCTTTTAACAATATGCACTGAAGTTGATGAGCAGGCCGGGGGCACTTTTGGGCAGGCAATCCGCAGCGCTGAACGTAGCGAGGAAGCCAGGAGAGCCCGCAGGACGCGGGCGAAAGGCGGAGCCGGAACAAGGAGGTTCCGTCTCCGCCGGTCCGTCAGGCAGACGAGCGGAGTGAAGGTACCGCGCTAGCGGCGTGAGGACCGCCGGACCAAAAGTGTCCCCGGCCTGCGCACTCCTCGTTGGCTTAACTGACAAGCATTACGCCATAAATGGCGACCTACAAAATAGCTTTCAGACCTGCGCCATACCGCCATCGACGAACAGCTCAGCGGCGTTAATAAAGCTGGACGCATCGGACGCTAAAAACGCCACCACTTTGCCAATTTCGCCAGGTTCGCCAAGACGACCTAACGGCACCTGCGCCGCCAGCGCATCAAACAATCCTTGCTGCTGATCTTCCGGCACCAAACCACCCAAACCTGGCGTGCGCACCGGGCCGGGACTCACAACGTTAACGCGAATACCGCGATCTTTCACATCCAGCGCCCATGAGCGGGCAAAGTTGCGCACCGCGGCTTTACTGGCGCTGTAAACGCTGAATCCGGCAGTACCCTGAACCGATGTGGTGGACGAGGTGAGGATCACCGAGGCATTGTCACTCAGTAGTGGCAACGCCTTCTGCACGGTAAACAGCACGCCGCGCACGTTGGTGCCAAAGATACGGTCAAAATGCTCTTCGGTGATGGCGCCAAGCGGCAGCATGTCGCCGCCACCGGCGTTGGCGAACAGGATATCAAGGCGGCCTGCTTGTTTGGCGATCTCTGCGTAAACGTTGTCGAGGTCGCTTAGCACCGCAGCATCAGCGCGAATACCGCTGGCGCTGGCACCGATGCTGGCGACTGCCGCATCAAGCTCCGCCTGACGACGACCGGTGATAAACACCCGAGCGCCTTGTGCCGCCAACTCCTGCGCGGAAGCCAGGCCAATGCCAGTTGTGCCGCCGGTTACCAATGCGATTTTACCGTTGAGTGCGTTCATGTTTGCTTCTCCAATGTGTGATGAGGTTTTGATGACTGCGTTGCAGTGCATGAGAAGCAATCTATCTTAACGGCGTTTGCTGATAAATGGTGTAAAATCGAAATGACTATTTCTATGTGTGGATAATTAAAGGCGGCGGAAAACAGTATGGATCAGTTATTGGCGATAAAGGCCTTTGCGCGCGTCGTCGAAGCGGGCAACTTTACGCGTGCGGCGGATTCGCTCGATATGCCGAATGCCACGCTGAGCAAACTGGTGCAGGAACTGGAAGCCCATCTCGGCGTTCGCTTGCTGCAACGCACCACGCGGCGCGTTGCGGTGACGCCGGAAGGGCGCGATTACTATGAAAAAGCGCTGCGCATCGTGCGCGATTTGGAAGATATCGATCACTCGTTTAATGCGGAAAGCGCCAAACCTGGCGGCTATCTGCGTATTGATATTGGCGGCTCAACCGCGCGCGATGTGTTGATTCCGGCGCTGCCCGATTTCATTGCCCGCTATCCGGACATTCGTATCGATCTTGGCGTTGCGGATCGCGCGGTGGATTTGATCAGCGGTAACGTCGATTGCGTGATTCGCGGCGGTCCGCTTAGCGATTCGTCGCTGGTGGCGCGTCATTTGGGGGATGCGGAGATGATTACCTGCGCCGCGCCGGGCTATCTGAAAACCTATGGCGTACCGGCTTATCCGCAGGAGCTGAAAAATGGTCATCGCATGGTGAGCTATTTGTCACCGCAGAGCGGCAGAGCGTTTCCGTTTCGTTTTACTCAGGGCGAAGAGCAGCTTGAGATTAAGAGTGAGCATCGGATTGGCGTCAATGAAAGTAACGCGCATTTGGCGGCAGCGGTTGCGGGTTTAGGGATTATTCAGACCTTCCGCTATGCAGCGGCAGCAGATTTACAGGCAGGGAAATTGGTTGAGATTCTGGCGGCGTGGCGTCCGGGGAATTATCCGTTTCATGTGGTTTATCCGCAGAATCGTCATCTTACGCAGCGATTACGGGTATTTATCGGATGGCTGAGGGACGTGTTTCCTGAGCGATTGAACGGGTAGAGCGGGATCGCCACGAATGGCGACCCCAAAGATGATTACAGCGTGCCAGTGCCGCCATCAGAGCACCACACCTGGCCGGAGGTGAAGCTGTTTTTCACATCGGCAAAAGTGACGTACAGCGGGGCGATTTCAGCCGGTTGTCCCGGACGACCCAGCGGTGCGGATTCACCGAACTTCTCCACTTTCTCTTGCGGTTGTCCGCCGCTCACCTGCAGCGCGGTCCAGTATGGGCCAGGCGCAACCGCGTTGACGCGAATCTGCTTTTCACCCAGCTGTTTCGCAAGCGCTTTGGTAAACGCGACAATCGACGCTTTGGTCTGCGCATAATCCAGCAGGATCGCGCTTGGCTGATACGCCTGCACCGACGAGGTATTGATGATGGACGATCCAGCTGGCAGATATTTCAGCGCCGCTTTGGTGATCCAGAACATCGCATAGACGTTGGTCTTAAAGGTGGCGTCAAAATCTTCAGTAGAGAGTGTCAGGATGGATTCATTAAACTGCTGACGTCCGGCGTTATTCACCAGAATATCCAATCCGCCTAGCTGCTCAGCAGCCTGATCCACCAGCTTCTGACAGAACTCTTCCGAACGAATATCACCCGGAATCGCCACCGCTTTGCGGCCTTCGGCTTCAATCAGTTTTACCACTTCTGCCGCATCAGCCTCTTCTTCCGGCAGGAAGTTGATGGCGACATCCGCACCTTCGCGGGCATAAGCAATTGCCACGGCGCGGCCAATACCGGAATCACCACCGGTGATGAGCGCTTTACGACCGGTCAATTTACCGGTACCACGATAGCTGGTTTCACCATGATCGGGACGGGGATCCATTTTGCTCGCCAAACCCGGCATCGGTTGCGTCTGCTTTTTAAATGGCGGAACCGGATACGTTTCAGTAATAAGGGTTTTATTTGTAGTTTGCGATGTCATATATATCTCCTTGTCGCATGAGGTGAATAAACTAAGCCTGGCATAAATGTGATGTTTGTCACGTTAGAAAGTGAGCAATCAGATTTATTGAGACGAAACGGTAAACGAAAGGGGGTTAAAAAGGGCAGCAGTAACGTGAGGTAATTAACAATATTTATCGAGGTGCGACTGCAGAAGGGGATAATGCTTAGGGCGTCCGTGCCCTGGCGGATTTCCAAGGTGCTATGTGCTATTTAAAACATGGTTGGCTACTTCTTGCCGCCTTTCTTACCTGCTTCTGATGCTTTAGCGGGGTCATCTTTGAAACTACCACCGCTTTTTTCTCCGCCTTTTTTACCGGCTTCTGATGCTTTCTTTTTATCGTCAGCAAAATTACCGGAACCGCCTCTATGCTCAGCCATAAAACATCCTCTCGTGAGTTGTTGTTGCATGGCGGAAATAAGGGCTTCAACGCCATGCCCGTGCTGCAATTTAAGATTAGCGAGGTTCGGATTAATCACAAGCGGAGCGGAAGTGATTATTTATTGCTCGCTGGCGGGACGTTAATAAAATAAGTGCCGCTATAGGGAATCGGTAAGAAATCACGAAAAATCTGCTGCAGGGTCTTTTCGGGTTCCAGGTCCGCAAACAGCTGTGGATAGAGTGTTTTAGCCATAAATTCTGTCGCCGCAATGTGCCACGGACTGAGGTAGAAATTCATCCAGATCACCGCCGAGTGACCATTTTTCAATGCTGATAATTCGCGTAAACCGTTTTGCTGCGCGGTGAGCTGTCTGAAACTGCTGAGCACGGTTTCGGGTGCCACGTCTGGCCCTAATTTCAGTAAGCCCTGCGAGGCGTTATCGCCAAAGCCGGTAGCAAAATAGTACTGCGGCTGAGCGGCAATCACGCTCTCTTCACTCAGGCGACCAAACACGCCGTGCTGCGTTTTGTTGGCGATATTGTCGCCGCCCGCTGCGTTGAGTAATTCGCCGAGGCTGCCGTTGATCGCCGTCACGCAACATTCGTTACGGCGTCCAAGATGCAGTTGCAGCAGCACCGACGGTTTCGCGCCCTGATAGCTGGCTAAGCGATCATGAATCACCTGCATATGCTGCTGGTAGAAACGATTAAACGCTTCTGCCCGCGCCTGCTGATTCAGCACTTCGCCAAATATCTCCACGCTGCGGCGGGTGTTTTTCAGCAGATGCACGCGCAGATCGATCTTCACCACCGGAATGTGCGCCGCTTTCAGCATGGCGACAAGGCGCAGGTCGGCATCATCGTAGCGTGCCAGACTCGGCAAAATCACCACGTCCGGTTTCAGCGCCAGAATCTGCTCGGGATTGATGGCGTTTGGCCCGCCGGCACCCAGCGACGGGATTTTCAGCATCTGGGGAAAGTGACGGGCAAAACTGTTCCAGGTTTGGCTGTCGTACTTCTTCAGATCCTGCGGCCACGCCACAATGTGCTGAAACGGATCGCCGGGCTCCAGTAACGCCAGCGTATACAGCATGCGGCTTTCACCCAGCACGATACGCTGCGGACGATCGGGGATCTCAACGCGATTGCCGTCGATATCGGTGATGGTTTTTGCCCAGGCCACGCTGCTGAGCACCAGCAAAAAACAGGCCAGCACCACCAACATCGGGCCGGACAAGCCTGGCGCACGTCGTACAAATATCGAATCAGAATTCAACGCTGGCCTCGAGCATCAGATTGCGGGTTTCTCCTTCACGCACGCGCAGATTGCCGCCGCTGGAGGTGTAATAGTGTTTGTTGAACAGGTTATTCAGATTGAGCTTCAGCTGGGTTTTCTCGCCAAACAGCTGATTGTTCCAGGCGACAAAGCTGTCCGCTACCACATAATCGGGCAGGGTAAAGCTGTTTTCCGGATCGCCGGCGCGCGTTCCCACATAGCGCGCACCGCCGCCTACGCGGAAATTGCCCGGAATGCCGGAGATCGCCAGATTATGGTTCAGATAGAGCGCGCCTGCGTGGCGCGGCGCATTCTGCAGGCGATTGCCGTTATTAGCCGCGTTAACACCGTCATCCACGATCTCGGCTTTGTCGTAGCTGTAGTTGGCGCTGAGATCCCAGCCCGGCAGCACTTCGCCATTTAACTCAAATTCCGCGCCGCTGGATCGCGCTTTATTGATGGCGCGAGTGGTGCCGTTAATGCTTAGCGACATATCGCGCTCGTTGATGCGATACAGCGCGACGCTGGCGAACAGCTTCGGTGAAATCTGCCACTTGCTGCCGACTTCCCATGTGGTGCCCTGTTCCGGTTTACCGACGTTGCCATCATCATCAACATCGGTCGATGGTGTGAAGGATTTACTCACGCTGGTGTAGAGCGAAACGTCCGGCGTCACTTTGTAGATCAAACCGGCCTGCGGCAGGAATTTGTTGCCTTCGCTGTCCAGCGTTTGCACCACCGGATCAAAACCTTTCGAGGCGCGTTGCTCGTAATGCTGATAGCGTCCGCCCAGCACCGCAATCCAGTTTTCCGTCAGGCTGATGCTGTCTTTGGCATAGATTGAACGGCTGTGCGTGCGGTTGAGGTTATTGGCATTGGCGCTGTTTTCGGTGCTGCTGTTGGTAACAGGCGACAGAATATCGTACTGCGGATCGGTGAAGTTGAAACCGGTGTTGGCTTTGCCCTGATACTGATGCGCGCGATAGGTTTGGATCATCTCGTAATCGGTGCCCAGCACCAGATCGTGCGTCATCTCTAACACTTGCTGTGAGCCGATCACGTCCCACGAAACGTATTTGGTTTTATGGTTAAAACCGCGATTGGCATCGGCACGACGCGTCACCACGCCAGTGTTAGCATTGACCGCCGTGACGCGCACTTCATTATTATCGTATTGACGCTGGTTCCAGCCGAGCGTGACGCGCGTGCTCCAGTCATCATTAAACTGCCAGTCATAATGGGCGTTGAGGGTTTTGTTGTGACCCCATGCATGGTTGGCTTTGTCATCCAGACGATCTTTGTAGCCCATATCCAGCGGCTTACCGTTGATGAATGCGGTGCCGCGATCGTAAGGAATGTCGTACTGATAATCTGAATAGCTAATCAGGAAGCTGGCTTGCTCGCCAAACCACTGCAGCGAGGGCGCGATCAGCGTGTGCTTTTCGCTGCCGAAATTGCGCCAGTAATCCTGATTCTGTTTCTCCGCAATCAGGCGGAAGGCGAAGCCGTTGCCAAGCGGTCCGGTGACATCCACCGTGCCCGCGCCACCGCCTTCACTGGAGGTTCGGCCGCTGACTTTGTTGTGCCACTCATACTGCGGCTTTTTGCTTATCACATTGATTACGCCACCCGGATTCTGGATGCCGTACAGCAGCGATGCGGAGCCTTTCAACACTTCAACGCGCTCAGTGGTGGCATCAAAGTTCAAACCCTGGCTGCTGCGCACGCCATCGCGATAAATCGATCCATCCGAATTGCTGCCAAAGCCGCGACGCACGAAGCCATCTTCGGTGCCTGCCAGCGTATTGCCTTCCGTAACGCCGCTGACAAAACGCATCGCGTCGGCAAGACTCGACGCCTGATAATCCTCCAGCTGCTGCTGCGTAACCACGCTGACCGACTGCGCCTGGTTAATGCGCGGCGTAGAGGTTTTACCGCCGATCGCGCTATTAGTGACATTGTAACCTTGTGCGCTATCTTCCTGCGCCGAAACGGTGAGCGTGTTGCTCTCCTCGGCGGCAAAACTGCTGGTGGAACCCCAAATGCTGACGCCGTAAATCGCAGCCAGAATGGCGGGATGGCGTTGAGATTTAAAAGCCGACGGCTTGTTGTTATTCATTCTTTATCAACCTGGTGCAATGCAATTGAGAATCATTCAACCATGTTGTAATGTAGTAGTAAATGGAAATGATTACGAAGCTGTTACATTTTTATTATTATAAATTCATTGGCTTACATCTTAATTCTAAGTAGTAAGTGGGTAATTCACTACAAACCTTCAGTAAAACTCTCACACTTTAAAGAGCAATCAGCAGATGAGTCGAAATAGCATTAAAAGTCGTGTGGATGTGCTGGGTGAACGCTATCGGTTGCGCGCACCGACATTATCATCCGGTCTGCAAGCGGTAGCGCGTTACATCCACGACCATCGCGAGGTGGTATTGGATGCCACGGCGCTGGAAATTGCCAGGGCCACTAACACCTCGGATGCGACGGTGGTGCGCGCGGTGCAGGCATTAGGTTTTGCCGGTTTGCGCGATTTAAAAACCACGTTAAACGCCTGGTTTGGACCGGCGATGAACTCTGAAGAGAAGATGAGCGCCACCGTCAGCGAACTGTCGTGCGATATCAATTCCGGCATCGATTTTGTGTTGAGCGGCCATAAACATGCCTGCGATGCGCTGTCTGAACCGCACAATCGTGAAGCCGTCGCCAAAGCGGTAACGCACTTGATTGACGCGCGTCAGGTGGCGCTATTTGGCATAAATGCCTCCGGGATTTTGGCGGATTACAGCGCGCGTCTGTTCACGCGCATTGGTATTCCGGCGGTAACGCTCAATCGCTCTGGGATTGCGCTGGCGGAACAGCTGATTGGGCTGCAACGCGGTGATGTGCTGATTATGATGGCGCAGAAGTCGGCGCACCGTGAAGGCATGACCGCGCTGAAAGAGGCGAAGCGTCTCGGCATGCCGGTGATTTTGCTCACTAATGCGCTTGATTCGGCTTTCGCTAAACAGGCGGATGTCATTATTAACGTGCCGCGCGGTGGCGAGAATGGTCGCATGCCGCTGCACGGAACGGTGTTGGTGTGTCTGGAGATGTTGATATTGTCGGTGGCTTCCGCGACCTCATCGCGTACGGTAAAAACCATGAAGCGTATTCAGGATCTCAATCGATCGCTGAAGCCATCCGGCAAAAAGTAACGCTATTTGCTGGCGCTGCTGTTTACAACGGCGCGTTTGCCAAAGCCGTTGCTGGTCACCAGCCACACCGCGCAGACAATCAGCAACGAACCGCCGATAAAGCCCTGATTGATCTGCTCGCCCAACACTAACCAGCCCCATAAAATCCCAAACGGCGGAATCATAAAGGTGACGGTCAGCGTGCGCAGCGGGCCAATATCGGCCAGCAGACGGAAATAAATAATGTAGGCTAGCGCGGTACAGATAAACCCAATCGCCAAAATAGAAGCCCACACTTCCGGGATCTGCCAGCTGCTGGCGGGCGTTTGCGGAGCACTAAAGGCAAAGACCGGCAGTAAAAACAGCGATGCACCCAGTTGGCTGCCAAAAGCCACTTTGGTGGCATCCAGTCCGCCGCGTGCACCAATCCAGCGCTTAGTCAGGAAACCGGCAAATCCATAACAGGCGGTGGCAACCAGGCAAGCCAAAATCCCCCCGATTAAAGTGCTGCTCAGATGCGCTTCGCCGGTGGTGCTGATGACAATGATGCCGCTGAATCCGGCGATCATGCCGAGAACTTTGGTGATCGTCAGTTTTTCATCGAAAAACGCCGCACCAATGATTACGCCCATCAACGGTGTGGTGGCGTTAAGAATCGCGGAATAGCCCGCCGGTAGCACGCGCGCCGCCAGACAATACATCAGGAACGGAATCGCTGAGTTGATAACGCCCAGCAGCATCGCCCAACCTAATTTGCCCTCAAAGCGGCGTGGAATGTGCATCACCGCCATAATGATCAATAAACCCAACATGCCGCAAAATACGCGTAAAAACGCGGTGTTCACCGCGCCCAGCGCCGGTACCGCAATGCGCATAAACAGAAAACTGGCACCCCAAATCCCCGCTAAAAGCAGCAGCCGCAACAAATCCGATGTTCGCATAAGTTTCACAATTGTTAAGAAAGAGTCGCGCACAGAATAGCAAATAACCCGCTCCGTCGGGCCGCTATTAACGGCGACTGATTACCGCTTTGCAGAAATATTCCCAGGTAGCGCAATCATCAGGTAGTATTTAGGAATTGATCATTTCCTAAATATGCGGAGAGCGAAAATGTCAGCATCAGTTATCAAACACGCACAGGGCTGGACGCAGCCATTCAACGCGTTAGACGGATTTTCCCATCATTACGCCACGGTCGACGGCGTGCGTTTGCACTACGTCAGCGGCGGCAATGCAAATGGAGAAACGTTGCTGCTGCTGGCGGGATTTCCACAAAGCTGGTTCGCCTGGCGCCAGGTGATGGCGCTGCTGGGCGATCGCTATTTCATCATCGCGCCGGATTTACCCGGTCAGGGCGACTCGGATAAACCGCTCAGCGGCTACGACACCACATCGCTGGCGCAGAATGTACAGGGCTTGATGCAGCAATTGGGTCATGAAAGCTATTACCTCGCCGCGCACGACGTAGGCGCGTGGGTTGCCTGGCCGTATGCCACGCTGTTTAGCGATCCGGTGAAGAAACTGGCGCTGCTTGATGCCGGTATTCCTGGCGTGACGTTGCCAGAATCGCTGCCCGCGACGCCGGATAAAGCGTGGAAAACCTGGCACTTCGCGTTTCATCTCTTACCGGATTTGCCGGAGGCGCTGATAGAAGGGCGCGAAGCGATCTATCTCGAATGGTTCCTGAAACGCAAAGCGGCCAGTCCGATGGTGTTTGGCGATGAGGATATGGCGGAATATACTCGTTTGTTACAGCAGAAGGGCGCGATACGCGCCGGAATGGCGACTTATCGTGAAGTGACGGTTTCGGCGGCGCAAAACCGTGCGTTGCTGAAAGAGCGCGGCAAATTAGCGTTGCCGTTACTGGCGATCAGCGCCGATCAGGGTTCGATTCCGGATATGGCATTGCCATTGCGTGAATTCGCTGCGGATGTGACGGGAATTAAGATCGCGCACTGCGGTCACTTCATTCCGGATGAGCAACCGCAGGCGCTGGCAGAGGCGTTGGGTGAGTTTTTTAATTAAACGTCAGGTCGCCATGTCTGGCGACTAAAAACCGCTCAATCAAAACGACATCGTCACACCGGCATAATAGGCGCGGCCCGGTTCGTTATAGGTTGATGCACCCGAATTTTCGCGGTAAATGCGTTTATCAAACAGGTTATTGATACCGGCATTGGCGCGCAGGTTTTTGCTGATGTCGTAATTGACGTTCAAACCAAACACCGAATACGGGCTGATTTCCTGGGTCGTCATGCTCGAGGTATCGATATTGGTCTCAACATTCTGACGCGGTTTCTGGCGGCCATACTGCGTCCAGTTGATGTTGGCGCTGAGATCCTGCGTCGCCTGCCACTCCAGCTGCGAGTTGATGGTGAATTCCGGGATCACCGACAGCGGATTGCCGGTTTTCTTGCTCTCGGAGCGGAACATGTAGGTGGCGTTGGAGCGCCATTCCAGCGTATCGGCGATCAAAGGAATAGTCAGATTTCCTTCCAGTCCTTCCACAATCGCTTTGCCGCCGTTTTCCCAGCGCAGCACGTTATAAACCGGGCGAGTGCTGGAATAAACCGGCTCGGTGCCCGACACAATCTTGTTCTTATAGTCATTGCGGAACCAGGTGATGCCCGCAACGTAGCCCTGGTTGCTGAACTCCATTCCAATCTCTTTGTTGACGCTGGTTTCTGCATCAAGATCGTTGTTCCCCAGCAGATAACATTGGCTGAGCCCAATCGGGCAGCCGTTGCCGCGCGTGGAGAGCAGATAACCCGGCGTTGATTGATACAGGTTTGGCGCTTTAAACACCCGTGCGATACCGGCCTTCAGGGTGAAAAAGTCGCCCAGACCTTGTGAGAGGTTCAGGCTTGGGCTCCAGTTGGCGCCAAACTGATCGTGATAATCAAAGCGCAGGCCCGGAATCACTTCGGTGCTATCGGTGGCGGCAATGTTGTCTTCAAAGAACAGTGAACTGATGGTGGCGCTGTTCTTACTGCTGCGCTGCGATGGATCGCCCGAACTGCCTGGCAAATTCACGCCGCTCGCGCTGGCCGCAAGCATTGATGCTGGATCGTTCAGCTCGTCGCGGTTCCACTCCGCGCCCAGCGTCACGGTTTGATCGACCAGCAGCTGCAGCGGGAAGTTGATCTCTCCGCCCGCGCGATAGCTTTCCAGGCGGCTGGTGGCGTACGTATCGCTGTTGATCATTCCTTCAGTACGCCCGGCAGTGCCTTCCTGCAGGCGGGTGTTATTGGTTTTCTCGTAGTTGAAATTGAGCTTCGAGGTTCCCCAATCCCAGATACCGTTGTGCGCGATGCCGTAGCTCTGGCGATACATGCGGTTAGTTTCATCACCATACAGCGACTCTACTAAACCGTCGGTGCTGGCGTTGCTGTTACTGTTCTGCGTGTCACCGGCGTAAATATTGCCCTGACGGCTGTAGCCCCAGGAGAAGTCGATGATTTGCAGCGGCGTGATTTTCCACGACAGCACGGTATTGATGTCTTTGTTGCGCACGCCTTCACGGCCCGCCGCGTATGAACCGTTTTCTGCGGTGTTGATATCGAACGCATCGGCATCGGTGCGGTTGAGGTTGCCGTACAGGCGCATGGTCAACGCATCACCGGCCAGCGGGCCGCTGAGATTGAAGTTAGCGCGTCGGGTATCGCCTTCTTTGCTATTTTCCGGCTGGCTGGTATAGAGCGACAGCGAGCCGTGCCAGTCGTTGGTGGGACGCTTGGTAATGATGTTCACCACGCCGCCCGCCGCGCCAGAACCGTATCGAGCAGCGGCCGGGCCTCGAATCACTTCAATGCGCTCAACCATTTCAGCTGGCACCCAGTTGGTATCACCGCGTGAATCACGCTCGCCGCGCCAGCTGTAGCGCACCGAGTTACGAGAGGAAACCGGCACGCCATCGATCATCACCAGGGTGTTTTCCGGGCCCATGCCACGGATATCGATTTGACGGTTATTGCCGCGGCTGCCGCTGGCGCCGTTGCCGGTAAGGTTTACGCCGGGCATTTTGCGAATGATGTCGGAGAGATCGTTAACAGGGGGATTTTTTTTGATGTCTTCAGCGGTGATGGTGGACACGCCCGGTTGCTGTTTGAGCTCCTGCTCGGCGGTGACGATCATTGATTCATCGTCAGCCAGCTTTTCGGTGGTTTCAGCTGCAAAGGCAGGCGACGTTAGCATTCCCGCTAAAAAAAGCGCAATTGGACGCTTTTTGCCACGCATGGTTACATTCACTTAAGTTTTCTCCCTGTTACGTTAACAATTGTAAGTAAATGCGCATGATAATGATAACGTTTCTCATTGTCTATTCAGTGAGACGGCAACATGCCTGACAATACAAACCTTTACAAAGGTTGTTCGGTTGCGGGGTATGAGTTGCGGAGAGGGGAATTTCTCATTTGCTTAGAAGAAACCGTTATGAGTAAGAAGAAATGTGTCGATGAATACTGGATAGGCAGGCTACTGATTCACTAGCAAATTCTGAATTCTGCTGAGTGTTACGTGCCAAATCTGGGGCGGAAATCCCGCCTTGCAACCGTGCTAGCGGCTATTGCCATATTTCGGCAATAGATATGTTTTTTTCGCATTTGTGATTGTTATCTATCTTCCAGAGAATGCTAATCGGGACGTAAATACCCGTCATAATTTCAGCCGCAACTGCGTTGGCTTCGCGTGTTCACCCCAGTCACTTACTTAAGTAAGCTCCCGGGGATTCACACACTTGCCGCCTTGTTGCAGCTGGAATTATTTAGGGTATATGAGGATGACAATTCCACTCACCGCACGCCGCTCGCGCGAGGTGAGTCAGGAGACAAAACCATCGCTACCTCAACGCCTTTTCCCTGTGGGGAAACTTTTTATAAATCAGGAGAAAGGTTCCAGTGAAATTCGCCAAAGGCATGACTCTTCTTGCGCTCGCGCTGAGTGCACACACCGCGTTCGCCGCCGATGAAAACGTCCCAACTGACAGCTCAATCCACGTGCAGGCCGATCCTGCGCTGAAAAGCCTGCTGCCTGCGGATGTGGTGAAACGTGGCTACATTGTAGCCGGAACCAACCCCAACACGCCGCCAACCACCTTCTATAAAGAAGACAACAAAACGCTGGCCGGCCGTGAAATCGATATCATGAATGCCGTGGGCGAGCGTCTGGGAATCCAGGTTCAGTGGCGCGACACCGGCGGTTTCGACAACATCATTCCAGGCCTGAAAACCGGTCGTTACGATGTGGCGCTCTCCAATATTAACGCCACGCCAGCGCGTGCCAAAATCATCGACTTCGTGGGTTATTACGATGCCAGCCGCCTCGGCATTATCTCGCGTAAAGATGCCAACATCGCACCATTCAAAGAGCTGGCCGATGTCTGTGGTAAAGAAGTGGGCGCCGGTTCCGGTACCACCCAGGTTACGCGCCTTGAAGACGCCAGCAAAGCCTGTGAAGCGGCGGGTAAAAAGCCAATTAAAGTCTCCGTCTTCCCGGATCGTCCAGCTGGCGTGCAGGCGGTGGTAAGCGGTCGCGTGCCAATGTTCCTCGGCCCGTATGAAGGTTTGCTGTGGCAGGTGAAAGTGATTAAACCGCTGACCATGAGCGGCGAAATCACCGTACACGATGCGCCAGTCTCCGTCGCTTTCCCGAAAGATTCCGCGCTGGAGCCCGCCGTACAGGCCGCGCTTAACTCGCTGATCAAAGATGGCAGCTACAACAAGATCCTCGACAACTGGGGCATCGGCTTTGGTGCTGTTAAACAAGCCAAACGCAATCAGGAAATCTTTCAATGAGTGACATTCACGACCACACCGGCGATTTGAAAATCGTCGGCAAACATTACTACGGACGCTGGCTGAGTGCGCTGGTCGTGTTGTTGTGCGTGGTGGCGATGGCGAACTCGATGATTAACAATCCACGCTTCGAATGGAGCGTGATTGCGGAGAACTTTACCGGCGAATCGATCCTGCAAGGCGTATTAATGACGTTGCAGCTCACCGCGATCTCTGTGGTGCTGGGTTTTGCCTTCGGTACGGTGCTGGCGCTGATGCGCCTCTCCTCCAATCCGGTGCTGGTGGGCGTGAGCTGGTTCTACACCTGGTTCTTCCGTGGTGTACCGATGTTGGTGCAACTGTTCCTGTGGTACAACATCGCGGCGCTTTATCCCACCATCGCCCTATCGATTCCGGGCCTCGGCGAAGTCTGGAGCACGCAATCGAACGCGCTGGTGAGCCCATTCAGCGCGGCAGTGATCGCGCTGGTGATGCACCAATCTGCCTATGCCGCCGAAATTGTGCGTGCGGGTATCCAAAGCGTCGGCAACGGCCAGCTGGAAGCCGCGCGTGCGCTCGGCTATCGCCCTTCGCAGATTTTCCGTCACACCGTGCTGCCGCAGGCGATGCGCGCCATCATGCCGCCCGCCGGCAACGAAATCATTGGTCAGCTGAAAACCACGGCGGTGGTCTCAGTGATCTCGCTGCAGGACGTGCTGTTCTCGGCGCAGATTATTTACCAGCGCACCTATGAAGTGATTCCGCTGCTGCTGGTGGCTACCTTGTGGTATCTGCTGATGACTTCGGTGCTGTCGGTGGGTCAGTTCTATGTGGAACGCTATTTTGGCCGTGGCGTTTCGCGCCGGGAAAAACGCAGCCTGTTGAAATCGCTGCCGGGCTTCTCAGCGCCAAAAGCAGAAAGGAGCGTCAGCAATGGGTGAAGCGATCGCCTTACGTAAAGTCACTAAGCGCTTCTCTGGCGTCACCATTCTGGATGAAGTGAATCTGGATATTCCGGCCGGTTCAGTCACGGTGATCCTTGGGCCGTCGGGTTCGGGGAAATCCACGCTGCTGCGCTGCATAAACCACCTGGAAAAACTGGATGGCGGCACCATTCGCATCGGCGGCGAGATCATCGGCTATAAGCAGAAAGGCCAGGCGCTGCACGAGTTAAGCAGCGGTGAAGTTGCGCGTCAGCGTGCCGAAATCGGCATGGTGTTCCAGCAATTCAACCTGTTCCCGCACCGTACCGTGTTGCAAAACATCGTCGATGCGCCGATGCGCGTCAAGAAGCAGAGTCGTCAGCAGGCGACCAGCAAAGCGCTGTCGCTGCTGAAGCAAGTGGGTTTGTCTGGCCGCGAAGATGAGTGGCCGCAGAATCTCTCCGGAGGACAGCAGCAGCGTGTGGCGATTGCCCGCGCGCTGGCGATGGATCCCGGCGTAATGCTGTTTGATGAACCCACTTCAGCGCTCGATCCCGAACTGGTTGGCGAAGTGCTGCAGGTGATCAAGCAGCTGGCGCACTCCGGCATTACCATGGTGGTGGTGACGCATGAGATTGGTTTTGCGCGCGAGGTTGCTGACAACATTGTGTTTATGGAAAGCGGCAAAATCGTGGCGGCGGGGCCAACCCAGCAAGTGCTCGACGACCCGGAAAACGGGCGCGTAAGAAACTTTATTGCAACGGTGCTTTAGGCACCGTTTTTCTTTTTTGATGCCAGGAACAGTGATGACGCAAAAACCGGTAATGCACAGCGCCCATTGGGGCGCTTTTCATGCCCAGCAACAGGGCGATCGGCTCACCATCGAACCGTTCAAGGGCGATCCCGATCCCAGCCCGCTGCTGCAAAACTTCCGCACTGCGTTAAACCATCCGGCGCGCGTATCCCGTCCGATGGTGCGCCGTGGCTGGCTGGAGAACGGCCCGGGCGCGGACGATCGTCGTGGCAACGATGAGTACGTCGCGGTGAGCTGGGATGAAGCTTACGCGCTGGTCACGCGCGAACTGCAACGCGTCGGCGATAAGTACGGCCCGGAAGGCATCTTCGGCGGCTCTTACGGCTGGTCAAGCGCCGGCCGCTTCCATCACGCGCAAAGTCAGGTGCATCGCTTCCTCAACACCACGCTCGGCGGCTACGTGCGTTCAGTCAACAGCTACAGTTCCGGCTCCGCGTCGGTGTTGCTGCCGCATATCGTCGGCGACATGAATGAAATTGCCCGTCGCGGCGTCAGTTGGGAAGAGATCGCCCAGCACAGCGAAATCGTGGTGGCATTTGGCGGTTTGGCGCTGAAAAACTCGCAGGTCGCCAGCGGCGGTTTGAGCGAACACACCGAGCGCGGCTTTATGCAGCAGGCGGCTCAGCGCGGCACTCGCTTTATCTCGGTCAGCCCGCTGCAAAGCGATCTCCCTGAAGAAGCGCAGGGCGAATGGCTGGCGCTGCGTCCGGGCACTGACGCGGCCTTCATCCTCGGCGTGTTATCGGTATTGATCGCTGAACAGCTGACCGATGAGGCTTTCCTCGCGCGCTACACCGTGGGCTGGCCAGAAATGGCGGCCTACATTCGTGGCGAAGAGGATGGCACGCCGCGCGATGCGGCGTGGGCAGCAGAAATTTGCGGCGTGAGTGCTGCGTTCATCAGCGATTTTGCTCGCCAGCTGCACGGCAAACGCGTGCTGGTGACGGTGGCGCATGCCTTGCAGCGCGCCGAAAACGGCGAACAGCCGGTGTGGCTGGGATTGGTGCTGGCGGCCGCACTTGGTCAGCCGGGCTTGCCGGGCGGCGGCTACACCTATGCGCTGGGTGCGCTGGGCCATTACGGTAAGCATCACAATCTGGTGAGTTTTCCGGCGCTACCGCAGGGTAAAAACGGTATCGATCGTCTGATTCCGGTGGCGCGTATCTCCGATATGCTGCTCAATCCCGGCAAGCCGTTTGATTACAATGGCCGCCGTTTAACCTATCCGCACATCCGTCTGGCATATTGGGCCGGCGGCAATCCGTTCCATCATCATCAGGATCTCGCGCGCTTGCGTCAGGCTTTTTGTCAGCTGGATACGCTGATCGTGCATGAGATCGCCTGGACCGCCAGCGCGCGCCATGCCGATATCGTTTTGCCAGCCACCATGACGCTGGAGCGCGAAGACATTGGCGGCGCACCCACCGATCGCCACTTGTTTGCCATGCAACCGGTGGCGCAGCCGTTCGGTGAAGCCAAAGATGATTACGCGATTTTCACCGAGCTGGCGCGCCGTTTAGGCCGCGAAGAGGCCTTCACCGAAGGGCGCGATACGCGCGGCTGGTTGCAGCATCATTACGCCCAGCTGCAGCAAAAGCTGGCGGCGCATCAGGTTGAGATCCCCGACTTCGAGAAGTTTTGGCAACAAGGCGTGCTGGAGTTGCCGCAGCTGAAAGACGGCGGCCGTATGATCAACGCGTTCCGCGCCGACCCGGAAGCGTCGCCGCTGCCGACGCCGAGCGGGAAAATTGAAATTTTCTCTGCCACCATCGCCAGCTTTAACTACGAAAACTGTCCGGGACATCCGGTGTGGCGTGAACCGCAGCAAAAACCGAATCCCGATCATCCGTTTTGGTTGATCGCCAATCAGCCGGCGACGCGTTTGCACAGCCAGCTCGATTTTGGTGATTACAGCCTGAGCGGCAAACGCCATGGCCGCGAAGTGTGCAGTTTGCATCCGGCGGATGCGGCGGCGTCAGACATTAATGATGGCGATATTATCGAGCTCTACAACGCGCGCGGCCACGTGCTCGCCAGTGCGCGTCTCACCGAAACCATCATGCGCGGCGTGGTGCAGTTGCCGACCGGCGCCTGGTATGATCCGGTCGATCCTACCGCGCTGCGTCCGCTGTGCCGTCACGGTAATCCCAATGTGTTGACGCTGGATATCGGCACGTCTTCATTGGCACAAGGTTGCAGTGGACAAATCACCGTGGTGCAGGTGCGGAAATATCGCGGCGAAGTGACGCCGGTTCAGGCGTTTATTCCGCCGGGTTGATAATGATTTTCGGCGGGGAAATGCAAAAAGGTCGCCACGAATAGCGTAATGCTAGTCAGTTTAGCCAACGACGAGTGCGCAGGCCGGAGCTTCAGTGAGTGCTGCTAAACAGGGCTCATTTGCCAGAGGCGCTGGCGCGTCTGCTGCGGCAAAAGGGCTATCCGCAGCGCTGAGGCTTTTACGTTGGGCCAGGAGCCTCACGCAGGGATGCGTGAGGCAGTTCGGGGCGGCCAGGACGGCCGATCCTCGAACGATCCGTCGGCACAACGTGAAAGCCGAAGGTACCGCGTAAGCGGCGCGAGGACGGCCCGTGACGCAGCAGATGTGTCAGTGCCCGCACCAGATTAAAAGCAAAATGCTTGCTTAACTCCATTCATGGCGACCTTACGGTTTAGGCGGGATTTGGTGCGCACCTTTGGTTAAGCCGTGGTTTTCCGGTTATGGGTCAAATCTTTCACCGTTTCCGCTGCACGTTTACCGGCAAGGAACGCGTGGTCCGAGTTGTAATATTCCCATTCGCTGTAGCGCCCGGAAAGATGGATGCCTTGCGTTGCCAGCCAGCTGCGAATCAGCGTGACGTTGGCGGTACGTTGATGGTCATAAACCACATAAGCGTACGGCATATCCACTTCGCTGGCGGTAACGATCTCATCATCGGCATTGATGATGCCGACCCGAATACAATCCGCAATGCAGCGTTCAATCAACGCATCGCCTTCGCAAGGAAGCGGCTGATCGTCGCGATAGGTCATTTCGCAGGTCAGGCCAAAACCGCCTTCTGGATTGCAGTGCGGGCTGGCGTTGCCCTGTAAAAAGATGCGATGGAACAGCGTGTTGCCGGGATAGTAAATCCAGTGTTTGTCGCTGATATTGGCGCGGCCAATGCCCAGATTGACGCAGCGCACCGAGATATGACGCAGTTGCTTCGCCGCTTTCTGCACCGCTTCTGGTGCAAAGCTGCCCATCAATCGCACCAGTTCTGGCAGCGGCAAGGTGCTGATCATCTGGTCATAATGAAACTGTCGGCCATCACTTAACAGCACGCGCCGTTGCAACGGCTGAATTTCGCTGACGCCCGCTTCCATCTCCAGCGTGCAGTCCAGATGTGGCAGAAATCCCTCCATCAGCGCCTGAAAACCGCCGCGCAGCGGATAGCCAAAGCGCGCATTGGGGCCGACCGGCTTATCCAGCGGCGCCAGCGCGCCGGAGATGATCTGCTCCAAATCGGGCAGCGGCACGCGTCCGCCGAGCCATGAGGTTTCCATATTCACCAGCGGGGTTTTCCACAGTTTCTGGTTATACGGCAGGGCGAAATGGCGGGCGATGCCTTTGCCCCAGGTACGGAAAATAAAGCTTTCGAAATCTTCGCTCTCCGGCTGACAAACCAGGCTTTCACCATCCGGGATGGCGCCATCGGCGCAGCAATCACGCCGCGCCTCGGTGGCCACCGCCTGTAAAGCGGGAGGCGACGCATAGCGCGCTTCAATCGCGCCTAACACACACTCGCCAATCACTTCGGCAGGCAAACCATGCAGCGCCGACTGGAACGGATAGCGGGTGTAAACATCATGGCTGTAAACCCAGGCTTCACGCGTTTGCCAGTGCTGATTGTCGCCTAACAGGATATCGTACAGGCGCAACACGTAAGGATCGTTGGAGAACATAATGTGGCCGGCGTGATCGAAGGTGAATCCCTGATCCTCGACCGAACGGCACCAGCCGCCCACGGTGGCATTTTTCTCCAGCACCACTGCGCCCGCACCGTAGTGATAACCGGCGCTCAACCCCGTTGGCCCGGCCCCCAAAATCAAGCACGCAACGGTATTGTGCGCCAGCGCGGGCGGAGGGGCGGCGGCTATTTCGGGATGGGAAATCTGACGTTGGGTCAGCGCCACGATATGCGCCTGCATCTCATCGACAGTGCGATCCCACGAGGTTTCCGCTACGCGTGCCGCCATGTTTTTCGCCAACTGATAGCGGGTTTCCACCGGCATGCTGAGCGCCGCTTCACAGGCCCGAATAAAGTTCTGATGTGAGTCGGCGATGCTCACCACGTCGGCATAGTGTCGCGCCACATCGGCAATCGCGGTGCTGACAATCGGCAGCTGCGCTGCCATGTACTCCAGCACTTTGGTAGGACTGATAAAGCGCGTCGAAGCATTGAGCGCGAACGGCATCAGGCAAAGATCCCAGCCGGCGAGAAAGTGCGGCAAGGCGGCGTACGGTTGCTGGCCGAACCAGTGCAGATTGCTGCGCTGGGGCAGGCTGGCGGCATCAATTTTCACCACCGGACCGACCATCACGATCTGCCAGTCGGGATGCGCATCGGCCAGTGCGGCAATCAGCGTCAAATCGAGGCGTTCATCAATTACGCCGTAATAGCCGAGGCGCGGTTTTGGCAGGTTTTCCTGCAGCGGATGACTGTTAGTGCGGTCCAGCGCCTGTTCGAAATGTCCCGCATCGACGCTGCTTGGGCAGCAGAAAACCTGCGGATGGCGATGTTTCTTCGCTTCATACAGGCTGGTGCCGCCGGTGAACACCAAATCGGCGCGGCTCAACAGCGCCGATTCACGCTGCTGAAGCTGGCGCGGCGCCTGGTTAAAGGCGGAGAGTTCATCCATGCAGTCATAGATAATCGCGCTCGGTGTAAAGCAGGCCAGCAGCGGCAGCGCCATCGGCGTATAAAACCACACCAGCGGCGTTTCATCGTCAGCAAGCAGTTCAGCCAGCAGCGGTTGCAGCACGGCGATTTGGCTATCGTGAAAGCCAGGCGCGGCCACATCGGTATGCGGTTCGATCACCGTCACGTTTGGGGCGGCTGATATTGGCGTAACGCGGCTTCACCGGGCTGATAAATCGGCTCTTCAATAAACACAATGCGGTGGAACTGGGCGAGGCGCGACAACAGATGCTGTGGACGTTGAAAGACAAATCCCCAACGCAAATGACTG
This sequence comes from Pantoea sp. SO10, assembly GCF_005281435.1. Classification (NCBI taxonomy): domain Bacteria; kingdom Pseudomonadati; phylum Pseudomonadota; class Gammaproteobacteria; order Enterobacterales; family Erwiniaceae; genus Pantoea; species Pantoea sp. SO10. Next base: position 119,647 of record NZ_CP040096.1, on the reverse strand, counting down.
AATACCACTAATACGGATTGTTTCATGACGCTTTCCTCTGGCCTGCTGGCCGCGGTGATAAGACCCTGAAAACGGGCTAATAATCGTTGTGATTGCTGTAATGACGCGGCATAAACCGGGTTCAGCAGACGCTTTTTGTGGGGATCGACATCCCACAATCCGCTGCGTGGCCAGTGTTCGAGATCTTCCCAAAGTGGGCGATCGATAATCGGATAAAGACAGATGCCGCGGATATCACAGCCGTTCAGCTGTGCCTGCGCGACATCTGCGATTACTTGTGAAATCCAGGCGGCGCGTCCGCTGCCGACGTGGCTGGTTTCCGCCAGCAAAATGGGCCGCTGGTAACGCTCAGTTAACTGCGCCAGCAGCGGATGCAGCGGCACGCGGCGCGCATCGCCCAGATGCCACTCCAGCAGGCAACCCGACCCGGTGAGCCACTGATTGCTGTGGTAATAATTGGCGCCAACCACATCGAGATAGTGCGGTTTGCCGCCGAGTTCCGGCTCGCGCAAACCGACGATCATGTCCCACGCCTGATATTGCGAAGCGTTGATATCCCGGGTGCGCTGCCGACATGCATCGCTGTCTTCATCCGGCACCACGTGAATAATCGGGTCGCAGTGCAGGAAACGCGCACGCGGATCTGCAAGGCGAATGGCGGCGCAACCCGCCAGCGTGGCGCGAATCAATTGACGTTTAATCTCATCGGGATCGGTATGGGCATTATTACCAAACAGGCCGACAGAAATTCCCCACGCCAAAAACGAGATTTCATTCATCGGCGAATAAATGGGTGCGTCTTCATAATATTCCGCGAGGAAGCCCGCCATGCGCTGACAAAAAGCGGCGAAGCGCGGCACAAATTCGCTGGAAAATAAGGTTAAGTCATCCGGCCAGCCGTAATGGCAAAAGGTCCAGTTAATTTGCACGCCAAAGGAGCGCGCCGAATTCATGCGTTTTTTTAAACTTTCGAGCGTGGTTTGCGGTTCCATCTCCGCCAGTCGCCAGCCAATACTTTCGCGGGCGGAGGTAATGCCAAACTGCTGCAGCGCGGCGTAATCGTTATGGTATTGCGATAAATGGTCGGTCAACGCATTCATTGAAAGCCGTTCGCCGAAGGGATTGATATGATCCGCTCCCTCATAACCGGCTTGCCAAAAGCTGGAAAATGGCGACATGATGTTCCCCCGGAATAACATTCAGGAAATAGCAATAAATAAAAGAAGTTAATCGTGTTATAGGGGCGCCATTTAAGGCAACCAGGGAAATCGACTGTTGAACCTAATTCAAATTATAACCACGCTTTGGCTTAGCGCAAATGGCTGAGCTGAAAAGAAAATAAGCCCAGCGTGAGTTTTGCTTATTTAAGTGAAGCGGTGCAAAGAAATAAAAATATTATTGTTGCGCGATTTCTTACGCTTAACTCACATAATGAAAAGAAGGGCGATGTTTAATTTATTTCATTACTACACTTTAATTAACCCAATTCGGGTTTACGGAGGTACGTATGTCAGAACGTCCAGATGATGATGTAATTCCACTGCCAGGTGATGATGAAACATTACCTGACGAAGATGATGATTTACCCCGCGATACTGAATTCCCTGAAGATCAGCAACCTAAAATCTGAAAATCGGTCGAGCCGCCGCTGGCGGCTCACTATTTAGAGTGCACTCTGCTGTAATTCCCCCATAATACCTCTCCAGGATTCATTTATTTTTTTAACACTTAAGGGAGAGATACGATGGTCAACGACTATTTCACACAGCCACCGATTGGCGTCACGGTTGAGCAGCATAAACGCACCGTTGCGGTTGCGGCGGCATTAGCGGTGGCAAAAGAGTCAGTTAGCGCCTCAACCTCTGCCAGCGGATCAAAGGCATCGTGGGATTTGCAGGCGGTTGCCAATGAGATCGCAAATCTGGCCGATGCCATTCAGGATGCGCTGGAGCCGGTCGAAACGCTTTAAGCGAGCAGTTGGGTTAACTGCGCCAGGTGCGCGCTGTTAGCCAACTCGCTGCTGTTCAGCAGTTGTTGCTGACGTAGCGAGGATTCCTGCTGCAGTGCCGCGCGCAGCTTGCCTGCGACATCCACCGCATCGGCCAGCGATTGCTGACGTGTGCGGTGATGCTGCAACTGCAAGCCATCGCCTAGCGTAATCGTCACCAGATGAAAACGCAGCGCCGGGTTAATCGCATCCGGTGGCGCACCTTCATCTGGCATACGACGCACCTTTGCTGCCAGCGGCATCACCTCTTGATTCAATTCGCCTTCGGCAAAATCCTGCAAACGCAAATCGCCATACATCAGCATTGCGGCGATCACATATTCCAGACTGAAACGCGCTTCGATGCCGTTGGTTGGCACGCGCACCGATGCCGCAATATCACCGCCCGGCGGAAACGCCACGCTAATTTCGCTAATGTTTTCCAGCAAACTTTCCAGTGATTTACCGCTCGCCAGCCATTGATTGCGCAAGATGCGCGTGGCTTCGGCGGCGCTGTGCGTACCGGCGCAGGTGGGGAAGGGTTTGAATTCCAGCCCAGGCGTGACGATGCGCCACGGCTGCGCCCAATGCTCAATCAGTTTTTCCGGCTGCGCCTGGCCATTGCTGGTGGCGGAGATGAAAGCGTCAATCACGCCGTCCTGCTTGCCATCAAAGCCTGCCAGCGTCAGCTGTGCGGCGCTCACCGCGCGTTCAGCTGCAAACCCGGCATGCAGCGGCTTTACCGCCGAACCAAACTGCACGCGTAAGCCGCTGGCCTGCGTGGTGGCGATGCCGAGCAGCGTTGCGGTGGCAGCCACATCTAACGCCAGCAAACGCGCCAGCGCGGCGGCAGCGGCAACTGTGCCAAGCGTCGCGGTATTGTGATGACCTAAAGCGTAATGCTGCTGGCTGACGGCGAGACCTAAACGTCCGGCAACCTCCACGCCAACCGCATAGGCATCAAGAAACTGATCCAGCTCAGAGGGCTGCAACTGCTGCCAGGCAAAGAGCGCAGGCAGAATCACCACGCTGGGATGCCCGCGAAAATCCGCATGGAAATCATCGTAATCCAGCGCGTGGCTGGCATACCCGAGCAGCAGCGCGTTGGATCGCGCGCTGCCGTCGCCATATACGCTGCGCAGCGCCGGTAATCCGCTGTCTGGCACCTGACCTTGCAGCACCGGCCAGCTGACGGCGAGGAAATCACGCACCCCTTCGCGCGCCGCATCACGTGCGGCGGCGTCCGGTAGGCTGTGAACAATGCGCTCAGCCAGCGCGGCAGTCAGGCTCATCAGCTCACGCTCTTCAGCGCTGCGACCGCCAGATTGGCGAGATAGCGCGACGTCGGCAGTAGCACATCATCATTGATGCGAAACGCCGGATGGTGCAGCGCGTAAGGCTCGCCGGTGCCAATCATCATAAACGCGCCCGGCAGCTGTTGCTGATAGAACGCGAAGTCTTCGCCGATTGGGCTGGCTTCCACCACGCGCGCCTCAAAGCCGCTGGCGCTGGCCTGCTGCAAGGCAAAATCCGCCCAATGCGCATCATTCACTACGGATGGCGGACCCGCGTGCCAGTTGAATTTCACCTCGGCGGCGAAAGCGGCGCCGATACCTTGCACGATTTCACGGAAGCGCTGCTCCAGACGTTCGCGCGTTTCCTGCGAGAAGGAGCGCACCGTGCCTTCCAGCCAGGCGCTATCAGGAATTACGTTCCAGGTGCTGCCGCTGTGAATCTGGGTAATCGAGACCACCGCGTTATCGCCGGATGGGGCATTGCGGCTAATCAACGTTTGTGCGGCCGAGACAATTTGCGCAGCAATCACAATCGGATCGTTACCCTGATGCGGTTTGGCGGCGTGGCTACCCATGCCGGTGATGCTGATATCAAAGCGATCGACCGCTGCGGTGAGCGGACCGGCTTTGCTGCCAATCACGCCAGGCGGCAGAGACGGATCGTTGTGAATGCCGAAGATTGCCACCGCATCATCCAGCGCTCCGGTCGCGATCACATCGGGCGCGCCCTGGCCGGTCTCTTCAGCGGCCTGGAACAGAATACGCACGCGACCTGGCAGGGTATCTTCCTGCTGTTTGAGCAGAATCGCTGCCCCCAGCGCCGCCGAACTGTGAAAGTCGTGGCCGCAGGCGTGCATCACGCCGGGACGTTCAGATCGGAAGCTCACATCTGACTGCTCTTCAATCGGCAGCGCGTCAATATCGGAGCGTAACACCATCAATGGGCCTTTTTCCGCCCCGATTTCCGCCACTAAACCGGTTTTGAGCGGGAGATCCAGCACGCGAATCTGGTGTTGCTCTAATTGCTGACGAATTCGTGCGGTGGTTTCAAACTCTTGATTGGAGAGCTCGGGAAAACGGTGCAGTTCATGGCGGAAAGCGATCAGCTGTTCGCCTAAGGTGTTGAGAGATTGGCTCATGCTTTTACTCCTTGTTGTGCCGCCTGGCGTGTTAACCACGCATCGTGGGCGCTTTCATCCAGTACTTTCTTCATATATTGCGTGATATGCCCTTTGCCGAGATCGGTGGTGTGCATCAGCTGGAAACCGCGCTTTTTGTACATCTCGATCAGCCACGGATGGCTAGTGGCGGTGCCGAGCGACACCGCAGGCGCGCGTAACTGGCCCAGCAAGATCTCCTGCTCGAGACGATCCTGCACCTGACGACCAAATTGCTGGCCGGGATAATCGGGATGCGCGCCAAACCAGCCGATATGCGGCAGGCCAAACGGGCCGGGCAGCGGTCCCCACGGATAGCGTACGGTAACGGATGAGACCATCACATCATCGGCATACAGGGCATAAACACCGTGGCTCTGCAGATGACGCAGTGTCTTGGCAAGGTCGGCGGTGGCGGCATCAAATTTAATGCCGAGCGCCAGCGTGGGTGCATACGCGGCATGCATCAGCGCCTGATAGGTTTCCACCTCGTCTTCTCTAACCTGACGAAATTCAAGTGACATAGACATCCCCGGGAAAAAACCGCCATCAGGCGGAGAATCAAAAAACAGGCACCTTCCATAGCGGCGCGATTCATCGCGCAATAAATTGCGCCGCTACGCAAGGTGCTCGTCTGTTATAAGGGTTCAGATTACCAGCAAAGCCATTCCCCGCTATATGTGAAAAATAACTAAGCTAATGCGAATTTGTGAAAATGAAATCGCCCCTTTTGCATTGCTTAAATCGTTATTTACCGTAGTATGCAGAAAATACATAGCGCTATAACTATTCTGTATTAACCCTCTGAATTATCTTAATTTAATCCGTTATAGCCTTATTCTTAATCAGGGTGACGCCGTGTTAGCGATCAAATCTCCGCGTGCATATGCACATGAATCCGGTTTGCGTGCGCGCGCCGGTGAATTTATCAAACCTTACGCTTCCCATATTCGCGTCTTTACTTCCCCCCGCGCCTGGCAGGCCGTTAATCCGGAATTAACCCAGAGCCTTGAAGCCAATGATATTCGCTGGGAAATAGAGTATCTGACCGGTGAATGCACCGATGCCGCGATTGAAACCCTGAAGCACAATGTCGAGCGGCAGGGCGCTGAACTGCTGTTTGCGATCGGCGGCGGGCGCGTGCTTGATGCGGCAAAAGCGGTGGGTAGCCAGCTGCCCGATCTCAAGGTGATCAACTTCGCCACGGTTGCCGCGACTTGCGCTGCCTGGTCGCCGGTGGCGATTTTTTACAACGAGCAGGGCGGCCATGTGCGCAGCCAGCCGCTGGGCAAAATGCCGGATTTGGTACTGGTCGATAGCGAGATTATCGCGCGCAGCGACGTGCGTTACCTGAAGGCCGGCATCGTTGATGCGCTGGCAAAATATTATGAGTTCTATCCGTATCAGCGTAACAATCCCAACGATCTGGCGCTGGATCTCAAAGTGATGACCGCCAAACGCGCGCTGGATCTTTATCGCGAGCTGGGCCCGGCGGCGGTAGCCGCTAACCAGCAACAGCAGGTCACGCCGGAGCTGGTGAAAATCATCGATGCCAATATCGTGTTGGCCGGATTAGCCAACAGCGTGCGCGATGTGCTGCCGACGCCAGGTTTTGCTCACGCCATTCACAATCGTCTGACGCATCAGCCGGAACTGCATCAATGGCTGCACGGTGAAAAAGTGGGTTACAGCCTGCTGGTGCAATCGCTGATTGAGCATGACGGCGTGCCGGATGCCGATCTGCTGACGCTGCTGCGTGCGTACGACATGCCGCAGACCTTAGCGCCGTTAACCGGTGACCGCGCGGCGACGATTCGCACCATCGCAGAACAGATTAAATTTCCGGCGGCCAGCGCCGAACGTCTGCCATTCCGCATCTCTGCCGATGCGCTGGAACAGGCGCTGCTGGCGACCGAGAACACGTTTTAATTCGCACCACTTTTTATTGACCAGGACAAATTAATGGCTAACTCACAACAACCACGCCGCATCCGTTTAGGCCTTTTCGTGCAGCCGGTAGGACAACACGTCAGCGGCTGGCGTCTGACGGAAAAGCTCGGCGATCCAACTGACATCGATTGGCTGATCACCATCGCCAAAAAAGCCGAAGCCGGTAAATTCGATCTGTTCTTCGTAGGCGATGCGCTGGCCACCAGCATGTATCGTCTGCCCTCGACCATGGCGCGCCTTGAGCCGCTGACCATGCTGTCGGCGCTGGCGGTGAATACCAAACGCATCGGTCTGGCGGCGACGGCGTCCACCACCTTTAGCGATCCGTTCACCATGGCGCGCAGCTTCTCCTCGCTGGATCATATCAGCCGTGGTCGCGCGGCATGGAACGTGGTGACCTCATTCTCAACCGATGTAGCGCGTAACTTTAGCCGCAACGATATGCCAAACCATGCCGAGCGTTATGCGCGTGCGCGCGAATTCCTCGAAGTGGCTGACAAGCTGTGGGCCGGTTGGGAAGAGGGCGCGGTACAGCCGAACAAAGAGACCGGTGCGTACTTTGTTGATGAAAAAATCCAGCCGATTAACCATGAAGGCGAGCACTTCCAGGTGCAGGGGCCGCTGAATATCACCCGTTCGCCGCAGGGTCGTCCGGTGATCATCGAAGCCGGTTCCTCCGCCGATGGTCAGAAACTGGCGGCGGAAACCGCGGAAGTGATCTTCACCGCGGCTGCCAGCCTCGAAGAAGCACAAACCTTCTACCGTTCGCAGAAAGATCAGGTCATTGCCGCTGGTCGTAATCCGGATCATGTGGTGATTATGCCGGGCGTGATGCCGATTGTGGGCCGCACGCGTGAAGAGGCCAAAGCACTGTGGAAAGAGCTCAACACGCTGGTGGACATCGAAAACGGTCTGCGTCAGCTGTCGCTGCGTTTCAGCATGGATCTCAGCCAGTTCCCGCTGGATGGTCCGGTGCCAGAAGTGCCTCTGGGCGAGGGCAACCAGAGCCGCGTTAAACTGATGACCGATATGGCGAAACGCGAAAATCTGACGCTGCGCGAGCTGGCGGCGGTGGCTGCTGGTTCACGCGGACATCGCGTGATTGTCGGTACCGCCGAAGATATCGCTGACGATTTCGAGCTGTGGATGAACGAGGGCGGCGCGGATGGTTTCAATATTATGCCGGCGATCATGTCCGAGCAGCTGGATCTGTTTGTTGAGCTGGTGATCCCTGAACTGCGCCGTCGCGGCCTGTTCCGTGACGATTACGAGTTCGCCACGCTGCGTGAAAACCTCGGTTTGCCGGTGGTCTAACCCATTCAGGAGCTCAACATGGTCACCTTATCAAAGCGTGTGCAGTCCGTGTCGCTCTCTGCCAATGCGGCGGCGCGTCAACTGACGCGCCAGCTGAAAGAGCATGGCGTGGATATTCTCGATCTCACCACCGGTGAGCCAGATTTTGATACGCCCGCGCATATTCGTCAGGCGGCGGTGGCGGCAATGGAAGCCGGTGAGACGCGCTACACGCCGACCAATGGCACCACGCCGCTGCGCAAAGCGGTGCTGGCTAAGCTGAAAAATGAAAATCAGCTCGATTATGAGCTGGCGCAAATTTGCATCGCCAACGGTGCCAAACAGATTATCTTCAACGCCTTTGCCGCCACGCTGAATGAAGGCGATGAGGTGATTGTGCCGGTGCCGTATTGGCCGACGTTCCCGGATAGCGTGCGTTTTAACGGCGGTGAGGCGGTGCTGCTGGCGTGTCCGCTGGAGCAGGAATACAAGTTGCAGCCGCAGCAGCTGGCGCAGACGATCACTGCTAAAACCCGCTGGCTGGTGCTGAACAATCCCGGCAATCCTTCTGGCATGGTGTACAGCGCAGATGAGCTGACCGCGCTGGCGACGGTGCTGCGCGATCATCCTGATGTGCTGATCATGCTGGATGAACTCTACGAGCATATTCTGTTTGATGGTCGTGAACATATTAGCCTGCTGCACGTTGCGCCGGATTTAGCCGACCGTATTCTGCTGGTGGGCGGCGTGTCGAAAACCTATGCCATGACCGGCTGGCGCATCGGTTTCGGTGCCGGGCCTAAAGCGTTGATCGACGCGATGGTGGTGGTGCAGTCGCAAAACAGCTCCGGTGCCAGCGCGATCAGCCAGGCTGCGGCGGTGGCGGCGTATAACGGTGGACTCGACTTCCTGCCGCCGCAACGCACGGCTTATCAGGATCGCCGCGATGCGATTATGGCGCTGTTAAAGCCGGTGCAGGAAATTGACGTGCTTAATCCTGATGGCGCGTTCTTTATTTTCTGTCGCTGCGCCGGTTTATTAGGCAAAACGCGTCCCGATGGTCAGAAGATCGAAAGCGAGCAGGATGTGATGAATTATCTGCTGGAAAGCGGTGTCTCTGGCGTGGCGGGCAGCGCGTACGGATTATCACCTTATTTCCGTTTGTCGATTGCCACCGACATTGAAACGGTGCGTGAAGCGGGCCGCAGAATTGCGCAGGCCTGCGCGGTTCTGAAATAAGCTTATTAGTATAAGACGTCAGATATTTCCGGGGGATTATCTGACTTAAAGGCAAGTATGATGCGCAATCCGGTATCGCTTGCCAGGATTATGTTTACGACGTTTTAAAAGCGTATATCAAACAGATTAACGCGCAGAAGTAATAACGAAAAAACGCAGCACTTACGCTGCGTTTTTACTGTTCATGCGCTGTACAGCAAGTCACCGATTAAATCAGGAAATCATCCATTGAACCGCCAGCTTCCAGTGCGGCTTTAATCGGTGACGGCGTACGGCCCTGGCCGGTCCACAATTTCTCGTTACCCTGTTCGTCGATGAACTTATACTTCGCGGGGCGCGGAGCACGTTTCGACTTAGGCTTGCTTTCCTGGGTAGTTAATTGCGCCAGGTCACTAATATCAATGCCATCTTTCAACAACATCTCTTTATACAGCGCCAGCTTTTCTTCTTTTTCGCGCTGAGCTGCAGTTTCTGCTTCCGCTTCTTCACGGCGCTCTGCGACGACCACGGCGAATTTTTCCAGCATCTCTTCTAATGCTGCGACGTCAATATTACGCGCCTCGGCACGCAGCGTACGAAGATTGTTCAATGCTTTAAGTGCATCGCTCATGTATTAATCCTTATTACTTATTTGACTGGTGTAAAGGGAAGCATTCTACGAGATTTTTTGCCAAATTAAAATAATCAAACGTGGGCAGAATTGTCTGTAAAATATCCGGGTGATCAGAGATTCCTTTATATTCCGTGACGCTTTATCGAGCTATTTGGCTTATTCACGTGACGCGGGAGAGTAAGGAGAATAATAGTGGGTGATTTAATATGCGTGTGTATGCAGTGCGTGTGAAGGTCGCCATAAATGGTTACCGTACACATAAGAATCTGTTCAATTTCACATAGTTGCCGAAAGCCCCGCCATGAACCTTCCTGAAAATAACGTAAGTCAACTATTACTCGTTGAAGAATAAGGCTTTTCACCAAGTGTAAAAGTGTCAGTAAACTGGTAACAATTTCTTGCATTGGAAATCTTAATGCGTATATTTCTCATTTGCTTTCTTAACGGCTTCCTTACTGTCGTTCCTCTTTCCGACGTCAGCAGCGGTGCCGAAAAAAATAACGATAAGTTGATTGAGGAATCGTATGTCTTTCAGTGATTTGCGCGTCAGGAAACCCGGCAGTGCGCCTCAGCGTGCGTTACGTCTCTCTTTACTGGCTGTGATGGTTGCGTCGTGTATCGCGCAGGCAGCAGAGACCACCAACACCGAACAGACGCTGAACGTGGATGCCAGCGCCAACGCCGAGCAGCAACAGCAGGCGGCACAGGATTACAGTGTACCGGTGACGCGTGCCGGTACCAAAATGGCGCTCACCGCGCGCGATATTCCGCAATCGGTTTCGATCGTCAGCAAGCAGCGTATGCAAGACCAACAACTGCAATCGCTGAACGATGTGCTGAAGAACACCACCGGTATCCACGGTGTCTCTTCCGATATGGATCGCACCAACTACTATTCGCGCGGTTTCCTGATCGACAACTATATGGTCGACGGTATTCCCACCGCCTTCGCCTCACGCTGGAACCTTGGCGACGCGCAGAGCGACATGGCGCTGTATGAGCGCGTCGAAGTGGTGCGCGGTGCCACCGGCTTGCTGACTGGCCCAGGCAATCCTTCCGCCTCCATCAACATGGTGCGCAAGCACGCCGATAGCAAAGAGTTCACCGGTGATGTTTCCGCCAGCTACGGCAGCTGGAACAAGCAGCGTTACGTTGCCGATCTCTCTGCACCGCTGTCGCCTGAAGGGAACGTGCGTGGTCGACTAGTAGCGGGCTATGAAGACAAAAACAGCTTTATCGAACGCTACGGCGCAGACAAAAAGTTCGTTTATGGCGTGGTTGACGCTGATCTGACCGACTCCACCAAATTGTCGGTTGGTTACGAATTCACCCAGGTAAACACCGACTCGCCAATGTGGAGCGGTTCCCCGCGCTGGTATACCGACGGTTCGCAGATCAAAGCGCGTCGTGGTTACAACACCGCGCCAGACTGGGCTTACAACAACAAAGAAAACAAAAAGGTCTTTGTTAACCTGCAGCAAAACTTCGATAACGGCTGGAACATCACGCTTAACGGCACGCACAACGAAATGTTCCTCGACAGCAAACAGCTGTATATCGATGGCTTCTTCGATAAAACCACCGGCGCGGGCTCTTCCTCTTACGCCGGCTATCCGGTTATCGGCGGCACCGGCTATAACACCGGCAAACGTAAAGTGGATGCGGTGGATGCCTTCGCCAGCGGCCCATACGAATTGTTGGGACGTCAGCATGAGCTGATGATCGGCGTTAACTACAGTCGTCAGGACAACAAGTACTACAGCTCGTGGGAGAACATCTCATCAGCAGAGCTGGGTAACTTCAATAACTACAACGGCGATTTCCCGGAATCTAACTGGGATCCGCGCGAACCGGCTTCAGATACACAGCTGGTACGTCAGAAATCTGCTTATCTGGCAACCCGCATCTCGCTGGCCGATCCGCTGCATGTGATTCTCGGCGCGCGCTACACTAACTGGAATCGTCAGACGCTGAGCGAAGAGATGGAGAAGAACAACATCACGCCGTACGGTGGTGTGATTTGGGACTTCTACGACAACTGGTCGGCATATGCCAGCTACACCTCGGTATTCCAGCCGCAGGATTATCAGGATGCCTCGGGCGGATTCCTGGCGCCGGTGATTGGCAAAAACTACGAAGCGGGTGTGAAATCAGACTGGTTTAACAGCCGCCTGACTACCTCGATCTCCATATTCCGCACCGAGCTGGATAATGTTGGCGAAGCGACCGGACAAACCAACCCGGAAACGGGCAATGCCATTTATGTGGGTAAAAGTGGCGTAGTGAGCCGTGGCGTGGAGTTTGAAGTCAACGGTGCGGTAACCGATAACTGGCAGATGACCTTCGGCGGTACCAGCTATGTGGCGGAAGATCGCGAAGGCGAGAATTACAATTCTCAGCTGCCACGCACCTCATTCAACCTCTTCACCAGCTATCGCTTGCCGATGCTGGATCAGTTGACCCTGGGTGGTGGCGTGACATGGCAGTCGAAAACCTACGGCGACATTGGCGGTCCAGATGGCGAAGGCACCTGGCGCGCACGTCAGGGCAGCTACTCGGTGGTGGATTTGTTCGCACGCTACGACGTCACCAAAAACGTCTCGCTGCAGGCAAACATCAACAACCTGTTCGACAAAGAGTACGACACCAACGTCAGCAACGGCGGCATCGTGTACGGCGATCCGCGTAATTTCTCTGTCTCGGCGACGTATCGTTTTTAATCAAAATTTAGGGTGCGTGTCATGCGCACCCAATAATAACCCCGTCAAATCACCTTTAGCTGGCTTTTTATAGCTGCCCGCATTTCTTCTGATTGCCCTCCAGACCAATAAATTCCAGCGTCATGATGTACTCCTCTCAGCAGAAAGGGCGGATTTGCCCACGGAAGTGAAAATGGCGTCGTCCTGCGGCGTATGTATGCGGCCGCAAAGCACGTTACGCAGGTGACGTTGTAACGGATGGTGGCGCGTCAGCGCGTGGTTGCCAATGCCTTCCACCATCAGCTGCACGCTGCGAATGGCGTTTTCGGTCACCACCTGTTTGATTTGCGCGGCATGTCCGCTGGCGACGTGGCCTTGGGCAGCGCTGCTCAGCAGGGTTTGACTGGTAAACAGCAGCGTATCGATGCGGCCAACCAGCTCCTGAAAGCGCGGCAATGATGCCAGCGGTGCGCCAAGATTGGCCGGCACGCGCTGCTGCAAAAAGCCGATAAACCAGTCGCGCGCGCTGTGCGCAATGGCGTCGTACAGCGAACCGAGCAGCACCGCCATCCAAACTGATTCTTCTTCGTTGAGGCCCGCTCGCGGCGTGCTCCACGGCGCGACGTTGACTGCGTGATCGAGCGGGATCAGCACCTCGTCCAGCACCACGCGATGGCTACAGGTGCCGCGCATGCCGAGGTGATCCCACTCATCAATGATGTGGATGCCGGGCGCGTTGGCTGGCACCAGATAGCCGCCGACCAGCGGATCGGCATCGTCGCTGCTGGCCCACACCAGAAACCAGCTCAGCCCATAGCTGCCGGTGGAGTAAATCTTCTCGCCGCTGATGCGCCAGCCTTCAGCGGTGCGGCGTGCGCGGGTGGCGGGCAATCCGCCGCGCGCGGGCGTGCCTAATTCGGGTTCGACACGTAATGCGTTAATCAGCGCACCGTCGCGAATCACGCTCTCCGCCACCTTGCGGCGCACCGCGTCTGGCCAGTTTGAACTGTCGTCGAGGCGACGCGTGTTGAGATACTGCATGATGAGAATCAGCGCTGCAGAAGGTTCGCCGCGCGCCACGGCCTGGATAATCGCCTGGCTTGCCAGCAGATCGCCGCCGCTGCCGCCCGACGCCGTCGGTAATACAAAGTGCAGCAAGCCATGCTGCCGCAACACGCTAAAAGCGGTTTTGGGAAATTCGCCGCTGCGATCAACTTCTTCAGCGTCTTTTTCTAAGGCCTGAATAATCACCGGCAATATTTCAGCCAGAAAGGGCGGGTTATTTGCCATGCGTTATTTATCCCCTTATTAAATCAGGCTTAATTGTTTCCTGTTCTGCCACCGCTGTAAAAGCAATAAACCGGCTATATACATGCGGAATCGGCATAATTCTGCCGCCGGTGGAAGTGTTAATTTGCAATGGCTGTTTCTGCGCGAGCCATTAATTAGGGTCAACACCTTCACCTGCATTTATTTTTGGGAGTCATTTAATGCCAAATAATTATTTAGTTTCCCGTCGGCATTTTCTGGGATATTCCGCCGCCGCGGCGATGGCGGCAACGTTACCGGGCCGCGTGTTTGCCGACGATCATATGGCGGGCATGCAGATGCCCGGCGATTTACTGCAAGATGGCCCCGGAAAATGGGCGCTGGCAAAGCCGACGCATGTGCGTCTGGCGGTGAATCTCAACGCCATCTGCCTCGCGCCGGTGGTGGTGGCCGATCAGCATAACTTCTTTAAAGCGCACAACCTGGAAGTGGAGTTCGTTAACTTCGGCAACTCCACCGAACTGCTGCTGGAATCCATCGCCACCGGCAAAGCCGAAGCTGCCATCGGCATGGCGCTGCGCTGGCTGAAAGCGCTGGAGCAGGGCTTTGACGTCAAACTCACCGCCGGCACGCACGGCGGCTGTATGCGCCTGCTGGCGCGCGATGGCGGGCCGACCACGCTGGAGCAACTGAAAGGCAAAACCATTGGCGTCACCGACGTGGCGGGCGCGGATAAAAACTTCTTCTCGCTGATGCTGAAAAAGCACGGCGTCGATCCCAATACCGATGTCGACTGGCGCGTGTTCCCGCAGGATTTGCTGCCGATGGTGCTGGAGAAGGGCGAGATTCAGGCCGCCAGCGGTTCCGATCCGGTGATGTGGCGCTTAACCCAGAAGCCGGGCTACCGCGAAATTGGCACCAACTTAATGGACGAGTACGCCAGACTGAGTTGCTGTGTGGTGGGCACGCGCGGCAGTTTGATTCGCGAACAGCCGGAAGTGGCGGCGGCGATCACCCACGCGATTCTGCAGGCGCATGCTTATGCGGCCAAACACCCGGAAGCAATTGGCAGCGAGTTTAACGGCCAGGCACTCAACACCACGCCGCAGGAGATCGCCAGCGTGCTGAAAACCCATACGCACGGACACTATTCGGTGGGGAACGCGTTTGTGAATGAGATCGACGTGTATGCGCGTGATTTAAAGGCGATCAACGTGTTACGACCGGAAACCGATCCGCTATTGTTTGCTAAGGGGATTACCAGCAACGTGCTGGTTTAAATTGAAATCGCGCCGCTACGAATACATGCAGGATTCTGTAGCGGCTCGATTTATCGCGCATTATTTTCAGGCGATTTTCCTGGAGGTTTGCACGGCGCTCGCCAGCTTCACGATTCGGCTGGTACCTGATGCGCGAACAGCTGGGTGGTTAAATAGCTGCTGCCGCCATCGGCCAGCAACACCACAATGCGCTTGCCACGGTTCTCCGGTCGCGCTGCAACCTGTTGTGCCGCCCACAACACTGCCCCGGAGGAATCCCCCACCAGCACACCTTCGCTCAGCGCCAGCTGCCGCGCCGCTGTGTACGCCTGCCAGGTTTCCACCGCGATCACTTCATCGTAAACGCGGTGATCGAGATTGGCAGGAATACGCTCAGGCGTCTGGTTGCTGAACGCATGCACGCCGGTAATGTCCAGTGGATCCGGACGCAGTTCGCTCGGCTGTGAACCCACGCCCGGCTCGACGGCGATCACCTGTAATCCCGGATGCTGCTGTTTGAGATAGCGTCCGGTGCCGGAGAGCGTGCCGCCGGTGCCGACGGCGGCGATAAAGATATCCAGCTCGCCGCCGCTGTCGCGCCAGATCTCCGGCCCGGTGGTGCGCTCATGCACCGCCGGATTGGCCGGATTATCCAGCTGCAGCAGGAAGTGCACTTCCGGTTCCGCTGCGGTGACCTGCTCGGCCAGCCATTTGGTGGCGGCGACGAAATCGCCGTTGCTGGCATCGTAAAATGCTTTAAAGCCTTCAATGGTGCTGAACGGCACCACTTCGGCACCGTACGCCTGAATAATCTGGCTGCGTTCGATGCTAACGAAATCATTGATATAGACGCGGAACTTGTAGCCTTTCGCCGCCGCAATCGCCGCTAACCCAATGCCGGTGTTGCCGCTGGTGGTTTCAACCAGCGTATCGCCGGGCTGAATAATGCCGTTGCGTTCGGCGGCTTCAATCATGCTGAGGGCGATGCGATCTTTCACGCTGTGATTGGGATTAAACAGTTCGAGTTTGGCGACCAAATCGGCCTGAATATCGTGTTGCTGTGCGTAGCGAGACAGGCGCAGCAGCGGCGTGTTGCCAATCAGTTCAGTGATAGAAGCAGAAATTTTTGCAGCCATAATCGACCTCATAAATAGATGAGATGAGCCTGAACAATTGCGCGATAAGTCGCGCCGCTACGGATGGGTGCACATACCGTGGCGGCGCAATTTATTACGCAATGTATGTCGTTACCATTTCACCGCGCTGCGCTGCCATGACAACAGGCGATCGCGCACCAGGAACAGCAGAGAGATCAACGAAGAAAACAGCAGCGCCATCACAATCAGCGCGGCGTACATATTGGCGTAAGCCGCCCAGCCTTGCGCCCACTGCAGATACCAGCCGAGCCCGGACTTCACCCCCATCATCTCCGCCGCTACCAGCACCGAGAACGAGGCGCCCAAACCCATAAACAGGCCAACAAACAAGTGCGGCAGCGCTGCCGGCACCGCCACGCGCAACACGAGGAACAGCGAATTGGCACCGAGCGTGCGCGCCACATCGTAATAACGCGTATCAACGCTGGAAACGCCCGACCAGGTTAGCACCGTCACCGGGAACCAGGTCGCCAGCGCAATCAGAAATACCGCCGCCGAGAAGCTTGACGGGAAGAAGTAGAGCGACAGCGGCAGCAGCGCGGTAGAAGGCACCGGGCCAAGGAAGCGCAGAATCGGATGCACCCAATAACCCAAGCCGCGCGACCAGCCAATCGCTACGCCGGTAATAAAGCCGACCACGCTGCCGTAGATAAAGCCGAAGGCCAGCAGACGCAGCGAATTGAGCACGCTATCCAGCAGGCGCGGCCAATCGGTGGCATAGGCTTCGACCAGCGCACGCGGCGGGGCGAAAAACGGCGCGGGCAGCAGCGCCAGTTTGCCGGTGACGGTTTCCCACAAGCCGATCAGCAGCGCCAGCACAATCAGCCACGGACCGCTGCGTTTGAGCGGCGCGAGTAGTGTCAGCCGTGGGAACAGGCCCGAGGCAATCGCCAGCCCGGTGAGAAGCAGCGCGATGGCGGCAAACAGCTCGTGCGTTTCATTGACAAAGCGCGGGGCGGCAAATCCCTGCGGCTTATCTGGAACCGCCACCATCAGCGCGACCAGCGCCCACCACAGCAGGAGCGCACCCCAAACCGCCGGTTGAAGGCGGCGCGGCACATCACGGTTGCGGGCAATCGTCAGGGTTTCACTGGCCATTCTCGTCTCCTTAGCTCGACATGTTGCTCATGTGCGCCATGTTGTTGGCGTGCTGATGGGCGGATTCCGCCGGCAGCAGCTCTGGCACATAGTGTTCGGCGAAGCGCTGCGCATCGGTATCCGGGCGGATCACGTTGATTTTTTTTAGCTCATCGATATAAACCGCCACCTCTTTGCGCAGCTGCACGCCGGTGGAGTGATGACTATGAGTGTGCTCTTTCAGCATCGCGGCGATATCCTCCACCGCGATGGAGCCGGGCACAAACGGCTGGAAGATTTTCGCCGTCTCGTCCGGATGTTCGGCGGTCCACTGCTGCGCATCGACAATCGCCTGAGTGATAGCACGCGCGGTGGCGGGATCGTCACGTACCAGCGAGCCGCGCAGGCCCAGCACGCAGCAGGTGAGGTTGGCGTATTCGCCTTTCAGGTTGTTATCGACTTCCACCAGGTTGTGCTGCTTCTTCAGCAGCCAGCCCTGTGGATCGTCGGTAGCCAGCGCCTGCACTTCGCCTTTGCGCAGCGCTTCGCCAAACAGGTCGGGCGGATATTGCAGCCAGTTGACCTGCTTATCGGGATCGATGCCCTGTTTCGCCAGCTGAATGGCGAAGAAGTTGCGAATCGGGCTGGCTTGATCGCTGACCGCCACCGATTTGCCCACCAAATCTTTCACATCGCGGATGCCGCTATTTTGCGGCGCGAGTAAACGCATGCAGCCGCCGTGCGTGCCGACGGTGAGATCCACATCAAAACCCTGCTCTAGCGGCTTCAGCCAGCGCAGCGCCATGCCGATGCCGCCATCGGCCTGGCCGGTGGCAATTGCCTGTAACAGCGCATCGGTGGGGCCGCTGAAGTTCACCGGCTCAACATTCAAGCCGTACTTTTTAAAGAAGCCTTGTTTAAGCGCCACAGATATCGGTGACTGACACACTGCGGTTTGCCCCCAGGCCAGCTTGATGGTTTTGAGGGATTTTTCGTCGGCAAACACGTTGCTGCTCAGCAACGGATTTACCGCCACGCCGGCACTAAAGAGACCCAGCCCGCGTAATAACGCGCGGCGGCTCAGAGAGAATTGTTGCAATGCCATCCTGTCTTCCTTGTAGATAAAGTTCACAGGCACTATGGCAAAGGCAATTAGCGCGACAAAATAACAATCCCGCATGACATCATGCAGTTTTTCATTATGAATATTTGCGGATAGGTTTGCCGAAATGGCTATTTCGATGTGGGAAAGGCGAGGCTTATGCTTTATTTCTTAGCAAATAAAGCAGGAGCGAAAATATGGCTACCACTTCGGCGGGCGTTAATATTGCGATTGAGAAGGTGAATCATCACTTCACCTTAGAAGGCGAAGATTTACCGGTGCTGGAGAATATTAATTTGCAGGTAGAAGCCGGTGAATTTGTCGCGCTGCTGGGGCCGTCCGGCTGCGGCAAATCGACGCTGCTGCGTTTGCTGGCCGGCCTCGAACCGCCCGCCAGCGGGTTACTGGCGGAGGAGGGCAAAGCGATAACCGCGCCCGATCCGTCACGCGTGGTGGTGTTTCAGGATCCCACGCTTTATCCGTGGCGCACCGTCTATGACAACGTCGGTCTCGGTTTGCAGATTCGTGGGGAGAGCCGGCCGGTGCGCGAACAGCGCATTAACGCGATGCTGGATCGCGTCGGCCTCAGGCAGTTTGCTCGCGCGTGGCCACATCAGCTTTCGGGCGGTATGGCGCAGCGTGCAGCGCTGGCTCGCGCGCTGGTTAACGTGCCGCGTTTGCTGATCCTCGATGAACCGCTCGGCAAGCTCGATTCCCTGACGCGGTTGCGGATGCAGCAAGAGATTGTCGACCTGTGGCAGGAGCAGCAGTTCACCACGTTGATGGTGACGCACGATGTTGAAGAAGCGTTGGTGATGGCGAATCGCGTGGTGGTTTTCAGCCCAAGACCGGCGAAAGTGGTGGATGTGATCGAGGTGGATCTGCCGTGGCCGCGTCGTCGCGACGATCCGCAGCTGGTGGCGCTGCGCAGCAGGATATTGGATTTGTTGGGGGCGGATCGGGTAGCTGCGTGATGTGGGTCGCCATTCATGGCGACCTTCTGGCATTTAACCCTGCACGATCCGGCAACCGGCCAAAATATCATCCGCAGGTTGATACTCGCTGGTCTGAATCCCCGTCAATCCCAACATGGTGGAGAACAGATTATCCTGCGAATAACCCTGATGCGCCGCTTGTTTATCGACACAGCGTTTATTCACGCCATAACGCTGCTGGTAATCTGGTGACAGCCAAATCAGCATCGGCACATGTTTCTGCACATCTGGTGCAATCGCATACGGCATACCGTGCAAATAAGCGCCATTTTCGCCCAACGACTCACCGTGATCCGATAAATATACCAGGCTGGTGGTGTATTGATCCTGATGCGCCTTCAATACCTTGATCGCCTTATCGACAATGTAATCGATATACAGAATGGTGTTGTCGTAGGTATTCACCAGCTGCTGTTGCGAACAATCCTGAATTTGATTGGTATCGCAGGTCGGCGTGAATTTTTTAAACTGCGGCGGATAACGGTTGTAATAGGTTGGGCCGTGACTGCCAATGGTATGCAATACGATCACGCCGTTGCCTTTGAGGTTTTTAATATAGTCCTCGATACCGTGAAATAATACCTCGTCATAACACTCCCCATCGTGACACATATTAGGCAGATTCAGGCTGGTCATATCCTGATGCGGGACGCGATCGCAGGCACCTTTACAGCCGCCGTCATTATCATTCCATAAAACCTGCACGCCGGCGCGCTGGATAATATCGAGCATACCTTCCTGATGTTCAGCGAGCTGATCGTCATAATGCGCGCGCGGCATATTCGAGAACATGCATGGCAAAGAGACCGCAGTAGCGGTACCGCAGGATTGCGTATTGGGGAAATAAGAGACGTCATCTTTCGCCAGCAACGGCGTGGTTTCGCGGCCATAACCATTAAGCTGGAAATTCACCGCGCGCGTGGTTTCACCCACCACCAAAATCGTCAGATTGCGCTTTGCACCCGCCAGCATCTGCGGCTTTTGTTTGGCATCTAAGCCAATTTTCACCAGCGGCAAATTGGCGGTGCGGCTGTGATGATACCAGGAAAGTGTCGCCACAATGGAGTTCGACGGGCTAAGCGATTTGATCAGCTCTTTTTGGTTACGAAACAGCGAGGCGTAATCCTTATAGAAAAATGTCGCCACCAGGGCGATGCAGATGACCGACACCACAATTGACGCGGCGCGTTTGGCGATGTTTTTCCACAGAGGTTCGTTATGTTTAATCCGAATCCAGAATGCCAAAAGGGCAGCGAGCAGGCCGCTACAACCCAGCGTAATAATTAACTTAGGCGACAATAAAGCAAAGGACTCGGACGGTGTGGTATCCAGAATATTCACGATCATCGAGCGATCAATAACAATGCCGAATGTCCAGATGAAATATTGCGCAGCCGCCGCCACTAATACGAACAGCGCAAGAATAAGCCGGTCAAGCCAAACAAAAGAGGCGAGCGTGGCGATAATATTGATCACGCTAAATGCCACCAGCGGCATTGAGACGAAGACGAATATCGTGCGCAGCGTATCGAGTGGCATTGCTGCAATCACCTGACGATAAAAGGCAATATTCAGGAACACCGCAATATAAATTGAAAATAGCGAAATAAACGTCAGCCGACTTAGCGTCGGTCTTTTGCGCAGCGAAAACGTCATTGGTCCATCCATAATAGAGAAGATGGCGCCAGATTAAGAAATAAATGTTAAGTGAACCTTAGGCTGGATTCTGTCAGGCAGATTTATCTTTAGACAGCATCATTGCGGCTGACCGTGGTGAACGATAATTCGCGCAACCAGCGATGCCCGGCATCGCGGTGCGTTCTTTCATGCCACGCCACGGTTTTGGTGAAGCCCTGAATCTCCAGCGGCGGCGCGAGCGTCCCATCGCATTCAAAGCCGCATCGGTGACGCCGTGAAAATTCCCGCCGAGATAAGACACCAGCGCGTGATCCTGTGCGCAGAAGTCCTTAACGTGAGATTTCCAGGGTGGGGCAGTGATGATCGTCTGGACGTGCTGCATGCATGGTTGATCGAAGATCTTTCCGATAATCGCGTGCGCATCCTGACGCAGGAAAGGTAAAACGGCAAACCGGCGGTTGAACTGGCAAAAGCGCAGGCGAACCCGATGATTAACGGCCATCAGGATTGGCGTTTGGTCAAACTTGCCACGCGTGCCCATATTCATCAAACACGTATTGCGCGATAAATCGCGCGGTGATTGGATAGTATTACTAACGTAATTTCATCATTTCCTCCTGCATCAATCCGTTTTAATCCCCTATCTCCTTGAATAGAAGAAATTCGCCACTGAGGCCTAAAGTCATCGGCATTGCTGCCGATACAAACCTGTGAATTTTTTTTATCAATCAGCCTCAACCATTAATCATTGTTTCCTCCGCACGACAGAGGATTTTTCAATCAAGGATTTGATGTGAATTTACCCTTTTCTAAAAAAGCTGCATCCGTGCTGATCGCCGCTTCTCTGACTTCCAGTTGTGCCTCAATGAATGACTTTGCTCGTGATTACGGTACCGCTGCCGGTTGTATCGGCGGTGCCGCACTGGGTGGCGGCATTACCTACCTTGTCACTCATGACGCAAAGAAAGCCCTGGTAGGTGGACTAGCGGGCGGCGTAGCGGGATGCGTGGTCGGGAACGTTTGGCAGAATCGTGAACAGGCGCTGGCTAAAGTCGCCCAGGAAGAAAAAATTCGCATCAGCACTCAGGCGCTTAAGGCGCAGGAGAACAGCAAGCAGGAGCCGGTTGGGATTGTTGCACAAGTTGAGGACGGTACCATGTTCGCCATCGACAGTGCAGAACTGACCAACAGCGGCATGCGTCAGGTGCAAAAAATTGCCACAGCGATGAAAGGCGGCCAGCAATCCTCCAGCGATGTTTTGCTGGTGGTGGGACATACGGACGCCACGGGCAACGCCGAACACAATCAGCAACTTTCTGAAGCGCGTGCCCGCAACGTTGGGCTAGTACTGGAGCAAAGTGGCATTAAAGCCAGCCAACTCTATTTCCAGGGCGTGGGTTCCTCACGTCCACTGGCGGATAACGATTCCCTTTCGGGTCGGGCACAAAACCGCCGGGTTGAAATCGTGGCGTTGGCGAATGAAACACTGTTACGCCAACGCCTGGCGCTGGAAAGCAATAACCCACTGTATTTGCGCCACAGCTCTGCTGCTGAAAATACGTTGGCGCGTACTTCAACCACCAGGGCGGCACCACGTATAGCCAGCAAGAAGGCTGCGACAAAAAGCGCTGAAGTAAAAGCGCCGGAAGTGGTGACCCAACCCACTCAAGCCATTGCTGAGAGCAATCCCGTTAACTTTGTCGATTTTGGTGGCAAGCCCACCAGCGCACAGGTTACGGGTCTCGCCAGCAACTTGAAGCCGCTGTCGCAAGGTTTCAGCCTGATTAGTCAGGCCCAGGCCAGCAGTGTCAGCGGTAGCTGTCTCACCGATCTTCCCCGCGTCAGTGGGCTGGCTAAGAATTTAGCCAGCGGTAAGGCGATCGATCAGCATGATACGCGGAAATATCTACCCAATATGAACGGCCGCGCGTGGGCTGGATTGGTGAATGGCAACCTGGTGACATTGACGCCAGTGTTTGTTCTCAAGGAGGGTGCCGTGGTGACGCAAAACCCTCAAGTGCTCATCACGCCAAACTATGCGCAGGGCAACCGCAAGGCGCTACAAGGCATGGCAAGTGTCGCTAACAGTTGGGAAGGGGAAGACAGCATTCTTTACCGCGTCTATATCGCCGATGCCCAGCAACAACCGATCTCGTGCGTCGACCTCTTGCTGCCGAAATCGGGCAAGCCTGCGCAACAAGGACAGCTCTTTTATAGCAATCATCGTCAGCCGTGGCTGGCCAATTACGCACCTCAGCGTGGATAAACGGATAACTCTCTTATGGAAATTTTAGAAACCTTAACGCAGGCGATCGCCACCTATCGCTACATCTTCTGGCCGCTTTTCGGGCTATTGGCGCTAACACTTGGCGTGATCAAATGGTGGGATCAAGTTCGTTACTTCTTCCTCAACCTGTTTTGTTCCCTACCGCTGTTTGGCCACATCACCCGTTTGTCGCGTAGCCATGAATCTCGCCGTGCGGGCACCGGCGGACGCATCTGGCATCCGGCTGAAGAAGCGTTGTGTGGCAAGTTCTATCAGTTTCATAGCATCTCCAACCGCGATGCCGATTTTTATCTGCGCTGCGTTAACTATCTGAACAAAGTCGATGAGCGGGGCCGCAAACCGACCAGCGTGGTGTTGTGGTTATGCAGTATAGCCCTCGTCATTCTGGAAGCCTTTATCTTTGCGCTGGTACTTTCGCCATTCATTGCCAACAACATCTCTGCGAACCAGGCGGAGCTGTCGGCGATTGTGGTTTCGGTGCTGATTGGTGTGATTTTGGTGCCCGCAACGCATTTAATGGGCACGCAGTTACACAAAAATACGCTGCTGAGTAAAATCCGCTACTGGCATAAAGAAGCGCGTCTGGAAGGCCATGCGCAGGCGTTGGTTAAAGACAACCGCGTCTCACTGGAAAACAGCCGCATTGACGATGATGCGCCCAGCTATTTGCAAATGCTTAACCGAGTGAACCACGGTATTGGCGCAAAACCGCAATATGTACAAACGGTTGTGACGCTGCTGTTGATCGTCACCTTTGCGGTAGGTGCCTATTTCATTCGCGCGGCAACCATTAATGCCGCCGAAACCCAGGCCGTCAATGGCACCCCGTTCAGCCAAACCAGCGCGGCGAGCAACGCTTCTCCTTTTGAGTTGCCACAGCAAGCGGTGGAAGATAATCAGCAGGCTGATAAGCAAGCGGCGCAAGAGGTCAGTGACAACCGCGTGTTCGCCTCCAAATTGACCTTCATTATTTTGTCGGTGATTTTCATTGGCGTGCAGATTATCGGTATTTTGATTGGTTATTACCGTTCTCTGGTCGGCATCGAATCGCGCCTGGCGGCGAAATATATTGGTAATTTCAGTAGCTCTGAAGAGTTTGCCGCGTGGTACGCCATGCGCCGTGAGCGCGTAGAGCGTGATGCGCAGGATAAACTGGCAAGCTTGCAGAATCGTATGGCGATGCAACGCGCCAGTAGCGCCAGCATTGCACAAACTGATGTTCGGACCTTCGACGATTACGTGCGCGGTAAGCAGCGCGATAAAGCACTGGCTGACGATCAGCATCAGCAATTTAACGCCACACGCGCAACCGTTGATCCAGAGCGCCCGGTACATCAGCCAGAACCGGCTTTGGTATTTGAACCTACAACGCCAACACCTGCACCGGTGGCACTGGAAACGGCACCTGCTGCTATCGCCGATGAAAAGGCGCGCATTGCGGAGTTGGGCGATTTGACAGCCTTAGATGATGAAGAATTGCGTTTGGTGGCTGAGGATTTGGATCTGTCAATGGAAGCACTGCTCAGTCGTCGTAAAGTGCAGCGCGTGCTTAATAAGGCCAGAGGATAATCAGGTGAAGATCAGCAAATGGTGTTTGCTGCTGTTAGCTGGGATGAGTGCCCTGGCGCAGGCTGCGGATCGCAACGATATCCCGAGCTGTTATGACTATGCCAAACTCAGTCAATATCGCCCTGCCAACAGCGGCCGTGAGCTGGTGGTGATTATAGACCAAACGGTTAAAGTGCCGCTGCAGATCAAAAATGCCAGTTGGCAGCAGATTATGCGTTTTAGCCAGCCCGGCGATCATGTGGTGCTGTATCAGTTCTCGGCGTTGTTGCAGAACAATTTCATGCAGCGCTTATTTGACGGGCATCTGGAACCGTTACTCACGGACAAGAAAATCCGCGACAATCAAGGCATGGAGAGTTTGAAGAACCTCGACAAATGCCTGAGTGAGCAGAAGCAATATTTCGCGAGCGCGTTGGGTGGGTTGATGGCAAAAAGTTTCGCTGAGAAGGGCGATAACATCGCTAAAAGTGAGATCCTCGATAGCCTGAAACGCATTAGTCACGATCTTGAGCAGGATGAAAACGCCTCACGTACCCTGTTTCTGATCTCCGATATGCTGGAAAACAGCGCTTTCGATAGCTTCTATCGCAATAACGCGCTGCGTTTGCTTTCGCCTGAGAAAGCGTTGCAGCAGGTTAAACAGCAGAATTTGTTAGCGGATTTTGCCGGCGCTAAGGTATTTGTCGCAGGTGCAGGATTGATTGATACCGATGCGAAAAACAACTATCGCTCAGGGAAAATCATTCAGCAACTGGAGATATTCTGGCGCGACTATTTTACTGCGTCGAATGCAGAGTTAGTTAGTTTTGGTGCACCGGCGTTGAATGTAGATTTGCAATAAGTTGCTCATAAACGATGTATTCACTGCCTCAACGTCAGGTTAGGGCAGTGAATATGAGTCGCGACTTCCTCACCATAATGGTTTTAGGGTGGATTACCCATGTTCATCTGCTCACCGTTGATCTGGGTAAAGCGCTTTAACATCTCCCGCATCTGGCAAGGTCCGCTATGAGCAAGGAGCGGACTTAAACTCATTCGGCTTCCGGCTATTACGCTAGTATATTTAGCGGAAGCCTTTTAGGCATACGACTACAACGTCTCAGTTAACTCTTTAATGGATAACATTTTGTCCAGTTGTAATTGACCTTCGCTAATATTAATTCTCCGGCAACATTGCCGAAATTAAGACCCTGACGTTCAATAAAAAATTGACGCACGGTTACGGGTAAAAAAGCAGCGCTGTAGCGCAGAAGTGTGCTGTGCCAGAATGGTGCTGGTAAAGGGCTGCCGGTATGTCGCATTAGCAACTCTTTTTTCCAGTGTGAATCCAGAACCTTTTCGCAGAACGACTGGCGCAGATCTATCGCAGCAGGTTCAGGGATCCCAGCAAGCAATAACTGACTGGGCAACGCAACTAACCGGAGATCTTTGAGAACAATTTTTTTCGCATGAAATTCTGTCCAAATATTTGTCAATTGCTCCATTTTCTCTGGCAATGGTTCGTTGACATTATATAGTGGTAGTGTCAGCGGTAAGAAAGTGAAATGGAAACCCTGTGTTGGCAGCGTATCGGCAAGCGGATCATCCTGTGTGAGCCTTTTCAATTCCTCAATAAGATGTAAGACAGAACCGGACACAGGGGGCTTAATGCCTGCTGCAAGAGCGAGTTTAAGCGGATCGTAGTAGTTTTCTTCTCTGGCCTTGCCAATACCTGCATTTTTGAGCCACATTGCGATGGTGTTCTCATTTGCAGAAAGATACATCTTTTGCAGGTGTTCTGAGTTCATGACAGACCTTCTGACAGAAGTGTGCGACCATATGATTGATTATATTTCTTTCAGGCATCTCAGACTATGCGTTTAATTGTCCAGTTTAATCTGGACTGAAGATATGAGATGCATGGCTGATAAGAAATATCTTTACGGGGCGGAAGTTGAATACGTCTTAATCTGCTCAACGTCCGCATGTGGCACGTAGCTGACCCTCGGACTGAACTGAAGGTCCGCTGCGAGCGAAAGCAGGCGTAGTTTTCAATTACTGATTCTGTTATTTAGTATCCTAACGCACGATTGCCTTGCTCATATTGATACCCGTTACTCCAAAACCGCTGCTCTCGTATACATGGAAAGCACGAGCATTATCTCCAGCTACGCGTAGTCTAATCTCTTTAAAGCCCTTATCCTGAAGATCCTCTTCAAAAGCGCGAAGAGCCTGTTTACCCAACCCCCCTCCCTGAAGTGAATTAAAAATATGAAAATCATTGATAAATACTGTGCGCATTGCCGCGTCTGGTTTGTACCAGAGATAGCCTACGTGCCTCTCAAATAAATCTAATTTCGCGAAAATGGACAGTAAAATTTGCCCGTGCGTATTCACTCCTTCCGCAAGCAACTTCGATATTTCCTGCCTGGCCATCGTGAGAGAATCACTTTTAGACATTCTATAATTTGACGCTATCTCAATTGCATAATCAGGAATAAAATATTCCAGATAAGCAGAGTACTCTTCTTCTGTCATTGAGCGAAACGAAACCATCTTTTAATCCTTATTGAGGGAGTCATACAGACAGAAAGGACCATACTAATAGCGCCAATACCAGTGTAACGTCAAATTATTCGTTTATGGAATAACAACACTTCCGATCGATTACATGAAAGTGATACTCAATGTCCGCTAATGGCACGAAGCGGACAAGCTAACTGAGTTGAGGTCGCTATGAGCGAAGAGCGGACTTTTAGTCAAAAAGATTCCCCGTTTTTGCTTAGCTGAACATTGCCTATATGCGAAACGCTTGCACTGGCAATTCAGAGAGTGCCAATTACTATCCAGAATCTATGGATATGAACATTTTTGGCTTTATGCCAGCCTTACTCCCTGTTGCACTGTCTCCCGGAGCGAGCTTCACTCTAGTTATGAACAGTGCTCTGACAGGAGGTAACAAAGGTTTATTAAGAACCCGCGCCGGAACCGCTCTGGGCATATATACCCATGCATTTTTTATAGGGTTTGGTATCACGGCAGTGCTCATCTCGTCGTCAGCAGCGTTTGCTGTGCTTAAAGTCACCGGAACTGTCTATCTGCTTTGGTTAGGCGCGATGCTTATCCGGAGTGGGATAACGGTAAATTCAGGCGGGTTTACTGGCGCAAAGCATTCCGTGACTTTAAAAGAGGCATGGCTGGCTAATGTTTTGAACCCTAAAGCCATCTTTTTTTATTTGACGGTCGTTTCACAGTTCGCAGGCGCGAAGGGTGGCGTTTACAACTACCTTATACTGGCATCAGTTCATATAGCGGTTATGAGTATCTGGCTTTTTGCAATCACTCAAACGCTCGTATTCTCAGCCAAAAAAACTAACCCGCGAATGCTGAAAAAGTACGTCAACATTGTCGGCGGGATAATGCTCATTGCTTTTTCTATGCACGGCCTTATCTATTAACTCCTTAGAAATACCGTTGTTCCTGACGGTCTCTACGGCCTGCAGGCTACACTGTAAACCAACCATGGCAACGAATCCTGCCAGGCCTAGAACGCGCAGCAGGCCAGAGGCCGGCAAAGGCATATTCCCTGTCAGGGGCTTCCTCTAAAAGACTTCAGATGTCTTCTTGGTCATTTCCGGCCCATCCTCTGCATCCAGCTCTTTTCCCAGCGAGGAGGCGAGGGCAACAATGCCTTTGCGGCGGCCAACAAGTAAAAGGATGTCGTTATCATTAAGCGGCATGTCAGGCGTAACGGCGATGACTTTATCGCCGCGTTTCATGCGTTGCCACCAAGCTGGAAAGCGCCCAGTTTAAATTTACCACTCCACGTGCCTACAGCGAGAGAAAGAAAAAGCGCCAGCTCCGGTGATAATCGAAAAACTTCATGAATCAAATCCATAGAAATATATCCCGCAGAGAAAATTCTTAGGACTCAGGCATATTTTTCTGCCTGAAGAGTGATTATTCAGTTAGAAGAAACGTCAGCGTTTGATGCTTATCTCAGGGTAGCTTTATAATTTACTTTCGCAAATTTAAACCCTAAGAACAGGTTTAAGGTAGTGCAAAGTACTGATAAATAGTCTAATTTTAATCGTTAAATTTTGAAGGCGAGCCGGCAATTTATTACATACGGTTAACCTTTTTATTCATTTTTCGACTGAGTCAAACTATTAAGCATTATAAAATGGTTAATCATTATGGAAAACTCATGCAAAGTGGCTATATTATTCCTAAGCAAATGACTTGTATCTGTCATCTAAATGCTAATATTATGTAAATAATTGATATGCAAATGCTTGCGCATTGTTTCATAACATGCTCACTTCGTAATACTACAGTATTTAGATTACGCGGGTGCAGCAAGTAACATTCCACACTTCGCCACTCTATCGGAAAATATGAGGTCGTTATGTCAAGTGAATCAGTTAATGATATATCAAAAGACTTATCCGCCTTTGTAGGGACGCATTTTGTCTATACCTATGATAATGGATGGAAATATGAATGGTATGCGCGTAATGACAATACGTGTGATTACAGGATTCATCAGGGGTTGGTAGGTGGTCGTTGGGTGACAAATCAAAAAATGAATGCCGTGCAGTTCGCACCTGGCATTTATAAAGTCGACTGGCACGAGCCGACAGGAACCTGTGTGAGCCTGTTATTTGATATTGAAAGAAAGATCATTCATGGCACCATCTTCTTTCCTCAGTGGATTGCAGGTGAAAATCAACATCCTGAAAAAACAATTTGTTATCAAAATGAGTTCATTGAGGATATGCATCGCTTCCGCGATGAAGGACCGGCATATCCCTATGTTGTGATACCCGAATTTGCCAGGGTCACTTATATGAAAAATGAAGGGCCTGATAATGATGCTGTTATTAATATGCCCCCAGGTCAACTTCCGGACAATTTCTTCGATGGGAAATAATTAATTCCGGACATTACTGCTTCATTACACTGACACCTCAAAGCCAATTCATTTGGACGCTGAGGTGCCGAACAAAGTAGTAGAGATTTTAAGTGAGCGGAAGAGCCAGGAAACCTCGCTACTTTTTTCAGGCCAGCCAAATGGTTCAGCTGGCCTTTATTTAAACGTCTTTAATAAGGGGTGTGGTCAGCTCAGCGCGACCCTCACTTTTAGTGCAATCACCAGCGCGGCAAAACACATTATGCAACCCGCGGTAATGAAAACACCGGTTACGCCGCTGAGACCAAAAAGTAATCCTCCCAACGCAGCACCCGCAGCAATTGAGGATTGAACTGCTGCGACTACCATGCCGCCAGCGGTTTCAGCCTGATCGGGAACGGAACGCGCTACCCAGTTTGACCACGCAACGGGTACGCCACCAAATGCCATCCCCCACAACGCGACGAACAACATCAATCCTGCTTCCTCAAGTGGCAGCAAAATCATGCTTAATGCCGCTAAACCAACAAGTGCTGGCATCAGTATCAGGGTAAGACGCAGGCTTTTCTCCATCAGCCACCCGGCCAGCAGCGTACCGATAAAATTAGCGACGCCAAATCCAAGCAGTATCAAAGACAAACGATCCACATCAAGTTGAACGATATTTTCAAGAGCCGGACGAATATAGGTAAACAGCGCATATTGACCCGTATGGGCAATCACACAACCCGTCATTCCCACCGCAATGCCTGGGCGGCGGAGTAAATCCATGACAGATGCCGTAATCATCATTTTACGCGGAGCCATCCCAGGAAGCGTAAACAGCTGGAAAAGCAGTGTCAGCAGGCCAACTGCGGTTGCAGCGATAAAAGCACTACGCCAGCCATAAAGCCCACCTAAATAGCTTCCCAGCGGGATCGAAACCACGGTACCGACAGCAATACCGCTAAAAATAATGGAGAGAGCACGCGGGACGCTTTTTGCAGGGACCAGCCGCATAGCTACGGCAGCAGCCATACTCCAGAAGCCTCCCAGCGCGATGCCCAGCAGAATGCGCATGACCAGCAGAACAGCCAGACTGGAGGAGAGTGCGACAAGCAGGTTGGAGGCGATCATCAGCACGGTAAAACCAAGCAAAACAGCTCGGCGATCATAATTACGCGTCAGGCGGGGAACCATCAGACCCGCAAACAGGGCCACCACAGCTGTCACCGTCACAGCCTGACCAGCAAGCGCTTCAGTAACACCAAGATCCGCGGCCATGCGTGTTAACAGGCTGGCAGGAAGATATTCTGCAGTCAGCAAGCCAAACACGCCCATCGTCAGTGAAATAACGGCCATCCATGCGGATTCTTTGGGTTCCGCACTGTTCAAACTAACGGATGCAGCTTCAGTTGCTTCGTTTCTCATAACACACTCTTTTTTTGGAGAAAAAATGATAACTCCAAGTCTAGAGTTGAGCCGCTGGACGATCTATGATGCCACATCCTGATTTTTTACCCGAAACTCCGGTTATGCATGTGAATAAACACTTTGCCCTGTCATCCGAACTCATCAGTGAATTGCTGCTGGAAATGCGTCTGCGTGGCGTGCAGTATCGCCGTTTACAGACGGGCTCTGAGTTTGGCGTCGGTTTCAGCAGCAGACCCGGACATGCCTATTTTCATTACATCGCAGTGGGTACTGCTCTGCTGCGCACACATGATGGTACGTTGCACGAACTGAAAGCCGGGAGCATGGTATTCATGCCGCAGGGCGAGGAGCATCAGCTTTTATCGGATGTCAGCTGTTCATTTCAACATATCGACACGTTCGGCTCTGCTCCTTTAGGCGAGGCAGTCAGCGGAATTAATACCTGCCCGAGTTCGCATCCGACACCCAGCACAGTTCTGTTTTATGGCTGTATGGAGTTCGATCTTGGTGGAATGCAGGGCCTGGGTAAAATGATGCCGCAAGCCATCGTGGTTGAGGCAAATGAACAGATTTATCCGGGGCTGGTTCCCGTTCTGGGTGCGATGAAATCTGAAATCTGTTCCGGACGCGCGGGCTTCGCGGGCATTCTGGCACGCCTCGCAGAAGTGGCGGCGGCCATGATTGTGCGTGGATGGATCGAAAACGGCAGCGAGAACGCCGCTGGTCTGATCGCTGCGTTACGTGATCCACGACTTGCCCGTGCCATTCTGACCATTCATCGTGATACAAGCCGGGAGTGGTCTGTTGCCGAGCTTGCTGCCCAGTCGCATGTATCCCGTTCTGTTTTTGCTGAACGCTTCAAATCAATTATCGGCATACCTCCGCAGCGCTATGCAAGGGAAGTGCGAATGCGCATCGCGGGTCACTGGATTACTCACGATAAGATCTCAATTGACACCGTAGCGCTTCGCCTCGGCTATGCCTCGCAGGCAGCCTTTAGCAGAGCGTTCAAGCGCATTAATGGGTATCCACCGGGCGCTATGCGTCAGCGAACAGCGAGAGGCGTTAATACAGTAAGTGAGTGAATGCTATTATTGTCATTTGCTGGATTGAATGTAGAAGACCTTAAAAACTGAGCGGAAACGACTTTTCATCATTCTACGTATCGCAAATTTCTCCGGTTTCCGCTGCTGGTACAAAGTTGCTGGTTGTAAGAAGCGGCTGTCTGTAATGAGCAAAGAACTGAGATCTCATTTACAGATGCTTGTAGTTTTGAAATTACGCAATCAAGCAAGATGATTAATTCTGATCTGACTGACTCTGTCACTAGACATTCTTTACGAATATGCTTTTTCGTCCATGTAGGAAAGCACGATTTGTACGATGCGATATCGAATCTTAAAATCAGGAGTCTGGGATTCTAAATTGAAGTCAAACGAATTGACGTTTAAAGGAATAACGAATATGTCATGCTTAAAAAAATATGTATAGTGGGTCTTTCCCAGTAATGGAGATATAATCGAATGTTCTACATTTTACGTTACTTTACTCATGCTTCTAGTCGTGTCAGGAACCTGGGCTTCTAAATTGAAGTTAAACGAATTTACGTTTAAAGGAATAACGAATATGTCATGCTTAAAAAAATATGCATATGCACCATTTATATCACTACTTTATGGTGTTTCAGCAACGGCCTCACCAGATTTGATGTATGACATTGATAAGAAGGACTATTCGGTGTCAACAGAGGTGACGCCACAATTTTCCTGGGATAAAAGTGAGTCTCAAGGTGATAAAACCCAATATTGTCTTACTCCTCGCGATCCAGGATGCGGCAAAATGTGGCATGAGGAAAAAGCGAAGGATTATTCCTGGTCCACAGAGGTAACGCCAAAACTATCTTGGGAGAAAAGTGAGTCTCAAGATGATAAAGCTCACTATTGTCTTACCCCTAGCGATCCAGGATGCAGCAATATGTGGCATAAGGAAAAAGCTAAGGAGTATGACGAGCGGAGGCAGCGTTCCCAACAAAAAAGGCTTTATAATTAACATAAGTGATCGTTCAAAAGCTCATATTCAGTTTTCCATAGTGGGATATTACGCCTGGCTAGGAACGTTCTTAATAGTTAGGCTGATAATATTTGACGATTCATTTCTTGAGAATTTTTTGCAGCTTATTTAGAATGCATCTAAAAATCGCACCAAACCGCCTCGACTTCATTTACTAATTCGCGAAATATTATGGATTGGACAGAATAACTTGAGCGTCCAAAGTCAGTTCCTTTTGGGAATATTGTCTGACCAGCTTGTTCGTATTTTCATTTGAGCCACGCTGTCAGGGAGATTGAGGACCACAGAAATAAATCCAAATGTCTGTCGCTACCGTAAATCGAGCGTGGCTGGTCGTTTGGCGCCTCGATCCCATGTTAGTGTTTTATAAAAGCTCAGCTGGTAATTCCGCGCTTGTTTGATGAGTGCAGATACAACAGTTATGGTTTTGTTGTCGCTGATTTTGGACAGCATAACAAAGCGGGAATGGCGTTCAACGTGGGTGACGATATAGGAGTTAGTAGACATCTCTATGTTTGGTCGGGTTAAATATGGCTAATTCGTTAAATAACCTTGATCCCGAGCTGAGTTGATCACACCTGCACTACAACCCATATTCCTCGCGCAACAACCCAAACAGCCAATCGTTATGCCACGCATTTCTCAGCCAGTAACTTTCTCGCAGTTCACCTTCTAATACAAAACCGACTTTTTCCAGCAGTCGCCGTGAGGGCGTATTGCCTGCGGTGACGGTAGCGCTTAGGCGTCGAATGCCGCCGTCGCTAAATGCATAGTCACAAATCGCGCGGAGCGACTCGTGCGCATAGCCTTTGCCTTGCGCTTCAGGTGCGAACAGAAAGCCGACTTCGGCGCAGTCCTTTTCCCGATGAATATAACCGCTAACGCCGAGGCGATTGCCTGACTGTTTTTCCCGCACCACCAGACACAGCCAATGCGCGCTGAATGGCGACCAGCGCGGCAATCTTGCTGTAAAATCGGCGTGAATTTTTTCATCAGATTTTGCATCGGCGACGTAATGCATGACGTGAGGCGAGAGCTGGAGCTGACGGAAGAAGTCCCAGTCGTCTTCCGCGATCTGCGAGCAAGTGAGTCTGGGCGTGTCGAGATGCAGGTTAGCGGTCACTTTTCACCTTTAGAATTCAGATTACTCCATGACGATATTTTACAACGCTCATAACGTAGCGGCGCAATTTATTGCGCATTATCAGGGTGGGTGCGCAATCGCCATCACAGTGCGCGATAAATCGCGCCGCTACGGATACATGCAAAACGTGATTATTGCTGGAACCGCAACGCCACACCAAACGCCTGCTCGGCACCAACAATAATCGCCGACTCTTCTTCGCGGAACGGCACATCACCGAGCAGCAGGCTGGCTTTCACTTTGCGCAGATCCGAGGTGCGCAAACTCAATCCGGCCATGCGCGCGCTGCCGTCGTAATCAATCGGCAATCCGGCGAAGCGCTGCGTAACGTATTCCGCGGCGGCAAAGCGTACCGTTGCCACGCCCGCTTTGAGCACAAACGCGCCTTCCTGACAGGCGGTGAGTTTATCGGCACCGAATAAACGGCTGTAGGGCTGCGCAGCGGCGGCGGGATCCTGCGCTACCACCACGAACTCGACGATATCGCTCACGCCATTCGGATGGACGCGCCACGCGTCCTGCCACACCGAATCCGGCGTGTCGTGCTGACAAAAGAAGCTGCGGCCGTTCGCCACCAGCGACGGGCGCAACCGCACGGTGCGGAAGCGTGCTTCCTGTTCGGTGCCGTCCGGCAAAGTAACGGGACGGAAAAAGCTCGCCGGCAGATCGCCGTCGATGTCCTGGCTCTCCAGATAGCGCCACACCGCATCGGCATCCTCGGTTTTCCATACTAATCCGCTGAGGCCAATCGGCGACTGCCACAAATCCTGGCGCAGATTGCCGCGCCCAGGCTCAAACCCCAACAGCTCCAGATAGTTATCACCAAAAATCGCCAGATGATTACTGGAGCCGAGCGAATGATGGCCGCGCTCGGTCAGCTGAAATCCCAGGCGACGAAACAGCGCGCTGGCGTCATCCAACTGGCTGGCAACGTTGATCACCACATGGTCGAGACGTGGAACAGGTACAGAAATCGCCATCGCTTTTCTCCTTGCTCTCATGGTCACGATGCCAGCGCCTGTTGTTGGCGCAGCGTCATCAGCGCGCGCTGGGCCAGCTCGGTAAAGTAATGCACCGCCGGTTCCAGCATCGCTTCATCCGGATCGAATCCGGCGTGATGCAGGCCAAATTCACTGGCGCTGCCGATGCTGACGAACGCGCCCGGCAGCTGCTGCAGGTAGAAGGCGAAGTCTTCGCCACCCATCTGCGGCGTGCCGACCTGTGTTTGATAGCCTTGCTCTGCGGCCAGATCCAGCGCGAAATCGGCCCATTGCGGGGTGTTGAACAGCGAAGGCGGACCTTCCTGCCACACCAGCTCCGCCTGTGCGCCAAATCCGGCGGCGATCCCGTTTATCAGCGCTCTCATTTTCTGCGGGATCTGCGCGCGAATCGCCGCATTGTGGGTGCGCACCGTGCCTTCCAGTTCCACCGTTTGTGGCAGCACGTTCCAGCTGTTGCCTGCGGTAAAGCGCGTCACGCTGACCACCACCGATTCCAGCGAACTGAACACGCGGCTCGGCAGCGTTTGCAGCGCGGTGACGATGTGGCTGCCAATCACGATGCTATCAATGCCTTCATGCGGACGCGCGGCGTGCGCACCTTTGCCGTTGATAGTGATCTGGAAACGATCAACGTTGGCATAATAGGCGCCGCCGCGCGTCCGCAGCGTGCCGGTTGGCAGATCCGGCGCGTTATGCAGGCCGAAAATCGCCTGCACCTCTTTCAGCGCGCCCGCCGCCAGCAGCAGTTTCGCGCCGGTAAAAATCTCTTCGGCAGGCTGGAACAGAATGCGCACGCGGCCAGGCAGCTGGGATTCGATGCGTTTCAACTGCTGCGCGACGCCCAGCATCACGCTGCTATGCAGATCGTGGCCGCAGGCGTGCATCACGCCCGGCTGCTGGGATCGCCATGCTTGATCGGTTTGTTCGTCGATGGGCAGGGCGTCGATGTCGGCACGCAGCGCAATCAGCGGTTCACCGTGCCCGATTTCTGCCACGACACCGGTTTTCAAATCCAGCGGCAGCAGCTTGACGTTGAGTTCCTGCAGCCAGCGGGTAAGGCGCTCGGTGGTGGCAAATTCCTGATCCGACAGTTCAGGATGCTGATGCAGCTCGCGTCGCCAGCGCACTAGCTGTTGATGGGAAAGATCCGTCATGGTCATCCTTGTGAGTGTTCAGGTAAGAAAGGTTCGCCGAGCGTCAGCATCAGGCGATTTGCCCAGGCAAAGAAGGCGGCGGATTGAATCAGGTCCAGCAGCTCCAGCGTGCTGAATCCCTGATCGCGCAGCGCGTGCAGCTGTTTCAGGCTGGTGGCGGCAGGCGTAATCGATAAGGTAGCAACCAGATCGATCTGCGCCGCCCAGCGCGCCGATTGTCCGTGCGACAGTTCAGCGCCCGGCGCGACATTCAGCAGCTTCTGCACCGCCGGTTCATCTTTCGACAGCTGGCTGGCTTTGCGCGCATGCACCGAGGCGCAGTAGATGCAGCCGTTGACCTTGCTCACCACCGTGGCGGCGAGTTCTCGCTCGGCGCGTGAAAGTCCGCCTGCGGTGTAGAAGATGCCTTTATCGGTTAGCGTGCGCTGCTCAAGCAGCGGCTGATTGCGGCCCAGCAGGCGGAAGTAATCAGAGTCGCTGTGGCCGAATTTCGCCAGCGTTGCCTGCTCTTCAGCGCTAAATTCCTGCAGCGGTTTTGCCGCTAGCCACGGTTCCCAGCCGAGTTCCTGCTGGGTAAAGGCGGTGAGGGCGGTTTTCCCGCTGACGGTGAGCGGCGCATCGTGCCATTTACCGGCCACCGCATGCCGCTGCGACGCCGTCTCTTCGCCGTTGAGCAAACGCAAACCCGCAAGCAAGCGGCTCTGGAAGCTGACAAAGGCAATCAGCTGCGCCAGCGTGACGATGCCACGTGGCGACCATCCGGCAGTTTGCAGCGTCTCGATGTGCTGCGGCGCAGCATCGACCGGATGCAGGCTCAGCAGTTCCGCAAACGCCAGACCCGCAGCGAAGCGTGCGTTGTTAGGCTGATCCGGCTGGCGGTAATGCGCTTCGAGACTCGACGCGCCATGCCAGGCCGCGACCTGCGCGGCGAGGGCGAAACGTTCTGCTAACGGCAAATCGTCATCATCCTGCGAAAACAGCACGTCGTAGCTGCCTTGCGTGTGCTGGGTGGCGGCGTGACGTTCGGCGCGGGCTTGCGCCAGTTCAGACGCGGGATCGATATCCGCCAGCGCGGCCAGTAAATCAAACGGTTGAGACATGAAATTCTCCTGTTAAGCGTGGCTTAGCGCACGCAGCGCGGGCGCAATATGCTCGGCAATCAATTCGATAGAACGCAGAATGTCGGCGTGTGGCGGATCGATGGAGTGCACCTGGAAGCTGATATCGGTGACGCGTTGCAGCGACGTATCGGCCAGCAGCGATTGCCGCACCGTGTCGGCATCGCCGAAGTGCGCATCCAACTGACGCGCCTGTTCGTCCAGCGTGTTGCCAATCACGTGTCCCGATTCACGGAAATGCTGCGCCTGGCGCTGTAAGCCCGGCTCGGCAAGACGGCGTGCGTAGTCGTTGGAATCGGCCACAAAAGCGGTGCGCGATGCCAGAATGCGCGGCGCAATGCCTGCTGGTAAAGCCGCCAGATAGGCATCAATCATCGGGTTTTGTATCTGGTGGAGCGGCAAATCAGGCTGGCCCGCCGGACGCGGCTGGGTGCGCGACAGCATCAAACCGTGCCCGGCTTGTCCCGCGCGCGCCGCGCCTTCCACCGAGAAGGTGGCGATCCACACGCGCTGCGCCAGCGTCGGCGCTGCGGGATAGAGGTGATTATCCGGATGGCCCAGCGTATCGCCGCGCCAGGCGCTCAGCAGCTGATGCAGATGATCGGCAAACACGCTGGCGCGCTGGTCGATGGTGATACCGAACGGCAGAAACGAGGTCGCGGTACCGCCCGATCCTAAACCGACTTCGAGGCGACCGTTGCTCAGCAAATCCAGCACCGCTGCATCTTCGGCGACGCGCAGCGCGTTCTCCATCGCCAGCGTGATGATGCCGGTGCCAAGCCGAATAGTGCGGGTGTGCGCAGCAACGTGGGCCAGAAACAGCAGCGGCGACGGCAAGCCGCCTTCTTTCTCGTGAAAGTGGTGCTGAGCAATCCACGCGCTGTCAAAACCGGTGCGCTCGGCGTGCTGAATCTGTTCCGTTGCCAGGCGATAGCGCTGCTGTGCGGAAGTGTCATCCAGCAGGCGAGTGAAAAAACCAATGCGTTTGCGCGTCATGCAGACTCCTTAATCAGCGGACGGAAAGCGGGTATCGCGTCAATCAGCGATCGGGTATATGGATGCTGCGGCGCGTTAAATAGCGTGACAGTGTCACCTTGCTCCACCACTTCACCGGCGCGCAGCACGGTGACGCTGTGCGCAATGCGGCGCACGGTGGCGAGGTCGTGGGTGATAAACAGATAAGTAAGGCCGAGCTCGCGTTGCAGCTGTTGCAGCAGTTGCAGAATCTGCGCCTGCACCGTGACATCCAGCGCTGAGGTCGCTTCATCCAGCACCAGAATCGCCGGTTGCAGAATCAGGGCGCGGGCGATGGCTACGCGCTGACGCTGGCCGCCAGACAACTCGCGCGGTTTACGCGTCAGCAGCTCCAGCGGTAACGCCACGCGCTGCGCCACGGCTGCGACGCGTTGCCGGCGCTCGTCGCTGCTGAGTTTCTCAAAGTTACGCAGCGGCTCTTCAATGATGGCGAACAGCGTTTGGCGCGGATCCAGCGAGGCAAACGGGTTCTGATACACAAACTGAATCTTGCGGCGCAGCTGACGTTGCGCTTCGCCGCGCAGCGCGGTGGCATCGATGCCATCGATCACCACGCGGCCGCTATCGGCCTGCTCAAAGCCTAAAAGAATGCGCGCCAGCGTGGTTTTCCCCGAGCCGGATTCGCCGACCAGCGCGTGCGTGGTGCCGCGCGCCACCGTGACACACACCTCTTTCGCTACCTGCAGCTGCTGCTGGCGACCAAGGGAAAACTGTTTATTGATGCCGGAGAGCTGAATCGCTGGCGACGAGAAGTTGGCCTGTGTCGGCACGGACAGCGCGCTGTCGCCCGGATCGGCGTCCTGCAACAGCTGCCGCGTGTAAGCATGCTTAGGCGCGTTGATCACCTGCGCCGCCGGGCCTTGTTCCTGAACTTCGCCATGACGAAATACCAGCAGGCGATCGGCGCGTTCTGCCGCCAATGCCAAATCGTGCGTGACAAACAGCACCGCCGTACCGGATTCGCGGCGCAGCACATCCAGCAGATCGAGAATGCGTTTTTGCACCGTGACATCCAGCGCGCTGGTGGGTTCATCGGCAATGATAATCTGCGGACGCAGGGCAAGGGCGATAGCAATCAGCACGCGCTGTTTCATGCCGCCGGAAAGCTGATGCGGATACTGCGTCAGACGCTGTTCCGGATGGCTCAGCCCCACTTTTTGCAACAGCTCCAGTACGCGCTGCTGGCGTTCGGCTTTACTGATTTTCAGGTGCAGCTGCAGCATTTCACCGACCTGATCGCCAATGGTTTTCACCGGATTGAGCGAGTTGCCCGGATCCTGCGGCACTAAGCTGATGCTGACGCCGCGCAGGCTATCAAGACGTTTAGAAGACCAACCGGCGATATCGGTGCCGTTCAGCACAATTTTGCCGCTGTCCCGGCGGCCGTTTTCTGCCATCAAACCAATAATCGCCTGCGCGGTGGTGGTTTTGCCGGATCCGGATTCACCGACCAGCGCCACCATTTCACCGGGCTGCAACTCAAAGCTGACGTTGTGAACCACCGCGCGCCACTCGCCGCGCTGGCGATAGCTGAGGGTTAAATTTTCAATGGCTAATAACGCGCTCATGCGTCACCTCCGGCCAGTTGACGACTGATGCGGTTGGCGGCCAGCACCACGGCGACCACCACAATGCCGGGGAAGGTGGTGAGCCACCACGCGGTCGCCAGATAGTTACGTCCTTCGGCGATCAATAATCCCCATTCGGGCGTCGGCGGCGGCGTGCCGTAACCGAGGAAGCTGAGCGTGGATAACGCCAGAATCGCCTGGCCAAACTGCAAGGCGGCGAAGGCGATCACCGCCGTCAGCGAGTTGGGTAAAATGTGACGCCACAACACGCGCCAGAAACTGCCGCCGCTGCCGTAAGCCGCTTCGACGAACTCGCTGTGGCGTACGCGGACCACTTCGCCACGCGCCAGGCGGGCAAAGCTGGCAATCGAGGCGATGCCCACCGCCAGCGCGGCGTGCACGGTGCCAAAACCCAGCAGAATCAGAATGCTGAGCGACAGCAGCAGCGAGGGAATCGACAGCAGCACATCCACTAAGCGCATCAGCCAGTTCTCAGTACGACCGCCCGTCGCGCCTGCCAGCACGCCGATCATGGTGCCGCCAATCAGCCCCATCGCCACCGCTGCGACCGCCGCCGACAGCGACTGTAACGCACCATAAATAATGCGCGCGTAGAGATCGCGGCCCAGCTGATCGGTGCCGAGCCAGTAAGCGGCCTGCGGCGGCAGACGTTGCGCGCCAGGCACGCCTTCCGTTGGGCTGAAATGGGTAAACAGACCCGGCGCAAATGCCGCCAGTAGCGCCAACAGCATCACGCCCCACGCCAGCCACAAACCTGGCTGGATGTTGAGCACGCGGGACGCACGTGCGTTGCCGTTGCTTTGACGCGCAGTTGAGTAATCGACCAGACTCATCGGTTGCCTCCGGCAATGGATTGCAGACGCGGATCGAACAGCGGCATCAGCGCATCGACCAGCAGGTTAATCAGCACAAACGCCAGCGCCGAGATCATCACCACCGCCTGTAACACCGCGACGTCCTGATTATTCACCGCCTGCTGCGTCAGCTGACCGACGCCGCTTAGGCCAAACACGGTTTCGGTAATCAGCGCACCGGCGATCAGTTCCCCGAGCAGCAAACCGGCAACGTTCAGCACCGGCAGCAGCGCATTGCGCAACACGTGATGCCACAGCACATGGCTTTCGCTGGCGCCTTTAGCGCGCGCGACCGCCACGAACGGCTGGGTAGAAACCTGATCGATGCTGCGCAACAGAATCTGCGCCAGCGGCGCGGAGATTGGGATCGCCACGGTAATCACCGGCAGAATCAAACCCTGTAGCGCCGACGGATTGATCACCGGGATCCAGCGCAGCTGGAAGGAGAACAGCTGAATCAGCGCGATGCCGAGCCAGAAGGTCGGCAGCGAGATAAACAGCGCCGGAATTGATTGCAGCACCGAACGCAGGAAGCGCAGCGCTGGCAAGCGCGATAA
Source organism: Pantoea sp. SO10 (assembly GCF_005281435.1). Taxonomy (NCBI): domain Bacteria; kingdom Pseudomonadati; phylum Pseudomonadota; class Gammaproteobacteria; order Enterobacterales; family Erwiniaceae; genus Pantoea; species Pantoea sp. SO10. The sequence continues at coordinate 78,235 of NZ_CP040096.1, read as the reverse complement.
CGCCGCCAGCGCGAACGCGATAAGGGTTGCCAGCGCAAAGCCGAGCAGCGCCAGTTGCAGCGTGGCGGGCAGGTTGCTGATCAGCTGTTCGCTGACCGGCACGCCCGCCTGCACCGAGTAACCAAAATCGCCGCGCACCATCGCCAGCAGCGTGTGCACGTACTGCTGCCAGAGCGGATTATCCGCGCCGTAAGCCAGTCGCATTTCGGCGATTTGATCCGGGCTAAGGCCCAGATCCGGGTTCTGAAACTTGATCAGCACCGCATCGCCGGGCAGCACCTGCAGCAGAAAGAACGACAGGGTAAACGCGGCCCACAGCACCAAAACGCTTTGACCCACTCTTCGCAGCAGTGAACGTTGCATCATTAACCTGCCTTAGTGTTTTTCCAGCCACGCGCCGTAGAACGACGGACGACCGACGGCTTCAAAATTCACGCCTTTCAGCCACGGCGCACCGGCAAACACCTGCGGTTCTTCAAAAATCGGAATCACATAGGCCTGATCGAGCAGATAGCGCTGCGCCTCGCCGGTCACCGCCAGGCGTTTCGCCGGATCGACTTCCGAGGAGATCCCCAGCAACAGCGTGTTCAGCTTGTCGTCGCGGAAGTTCTGCACCTTGTCGCTGGAGCCGCCTTTTTGCAGCAGCGCATCACGGTTAGTCGGATAGAACTGGCTCTTCACCACGTCAGGATCGGCGCGGCCCACTTCCGACACCACCAGCGGGGTTTTCAGCGGATCGAGGTTATCCAGCACGCGGCTGCCGGCATCACCGGCTTTCACCGCCAGCGCGACGCCAACCTGACGCCACTGCTGTGCCACCAGCTGCAGCACCTCTTTGTTCTGCGGCTGCGGCAGCGATTCATAAATGGTCAGCGCCAGTTTCTTGCCATCCTTCTCGCGGATGCCGTCGCTGCCCGGTTTCCAGCCCGCTTCATCCAGTAGCTTTTTCGATAACGCCGGATCGAATTTCAGCTTGTCGGCCAGATTGACGTAACCGGCCGCCGAGGTGGCGATCACCGACGTGGCCTGCGGATAGTTCGGTGAGAACAGGGTTTGCACCACTTGCTGCGCGTTGGTGGCGTGCAGCAGCGCCTGACGCACTTTCACATCGCTGACCAGCGGGTTATCCGGGCGGAAGCTGATGCTGTCGTTGACGCCACGCGTGGGTGCAGCGTAAATCGGGAAGTTTTGCTGCTGCGCCTGCTTCTCGTCGTAGGCTTGCACCTGACGAATGAAGTCGGCCTGGCCGGCCAGCAGCGCGCCAATACGCACGCTGTCTTCCGGCGTGACGATGAATTTAATGCCGTCGAGATTGGCGGGACCTTGCTGGGCGAGGTTTTTCGGGCCCCATTGATAATCTTTGCGCGCGGTTAAATCGACCTCGCGGCCGAGTTTCTCATCGCTGACCACAAATGGACCGGAACCAATAATATGACGCGCATCGCCGAGTTGGTCGAAGCTACGCTGCAGCGTACTGAGGGAAACCAGGCCTGAACCGATGGTAGCGGTGCCCTGTAAAAAACCGGGAGATGGCCTTTTGAAATAGAATTTCACCGTCTGAGGATCAATAACTTCACTGCGGTCGTAATTATTGATCACTTCGGAAACCGGCAGGCGCTGGGCTTTATTTCCCAGACCGTAAGTATCAAAGTTTTTGGCTACCGCATTGGCATCTAAGGGCGTGCCATCGGAGAAGGTGACGCCGGGACGAATTTTAAAGGTATATTCGGTTTTATCGGCGTTACTGCTCCAGCTTTCGGCAATCCACGGTTCCACTTTTAAGGTTTCAGGATTCTGCCACGTCAGCTTATCGGTAATTTGATTCAGAATACCGCCATTGGGATAAAAGCCACCGGCGGGTGGATAAAGGTTGGTATGTGCCTGTTGTTCGAGGTAAACCAGCGTGCCGCCTTTGACGGGCGTGTCTGCCGCGTGGGCGCTAAAAATCCCTGATAGCAGGGCCAAACTCAACGCCTGCAAGTGAAAATGCTTAGTCATGGTGTTTCCCTTTTTAATCAATAGCCCGACGGGCGGTTTTCATCATTGAATGCCGCACACGGGAGTTGAACCAAGGAATTGCACTAAGCTTTGCTAAAAAAAATAAATAGGCGTTCTGTTCATACGATGGGGCGCCATAAATGGCGTAATGCTTTTTAGCTAAGCCATTGGCGATGGCGCTGACCGGTGCCACTTTTGGTCCGGCGGTCCTCGCGCCGCTTACGCGGTACCTTCACTTCGCTCGTCTGCCTGACGGACCGGCGGAGACGGGACGTCCTGTCCCGGCTCCGCCTTTCGCCCGCGTCCTGCGGGCTCTCCTGGCTTCCTCGCTTCGTTCAGCGCTGCGGATTGCCGGCCCAAAAGCGGCCCCGGCCTGCTCCAAACCTTCAGTGCATGTTGTTGAAAAGGGCACATTTGCCAGAGGCGCTGACGCGTCTGCTGCGGCAAAAGGGCTATCCGCAGCGCTGAGGCTTTTACGTTGGGCCAGGAGCCTCACGCAGGGATGCGTGAGGCAGTTCGGGGCCGGCCAGGACGGCCGATCCCCGAATGATCCGTCGGCACGACGTGAAAGCCGAAGGTACCGCGCTAGCGGTGCGAGGACGGCCCGTGACGCAGTAGATGTGTCAGAGCCCGCAGCAGATTTAAAGCACAATGATTTGACCGGTTGTTACATCACGCCCATTAAACGCGGTAGCCATAGCGATAACGCCGGAATATAGGTAATCAACATCAGCACAATAAACAACACGCCATAGAAAGGCAGCATGGCGGTGACCACTTGCTCAATCTTTTGCTTACTCACGGCGCTGGCGACAAATAATACCGTGCCGACCGGTGGCGTAATTAATCCGATGCCTAAGTTGGTTAGCATTATCATGCCGAAATGCACCGGATCGACGCCGAGTGCGGTGGCTACCGGTAATAGTACCGGCGTCAGAATCAGGATCAGCGGTGCCATATCCATTAGCGTCCCCACCACCAGTAGCAGCAGATTAATGCACATCAAAATCACATACTTGTTACTGGAGAATTGGGTAAAGGCTTCGGTAATAATGGTGGGTAATTGCATAAAGGTCATTACCGCACCAAAACCGGCGGCGAAGGCGATCAACACCATCACAATGGTTACCGTTTTGATGGTACGAAACACCAGAATATGCAATTGCGTCCATTTGAAATCACGATAAATAAACATGGTGACAAAGAACGCCCAGATGCAGGCAATGGCTGCCGATTCCGAGGCGGTGAAAACGCCGGACAGAATTCCGCCGAGAATGATGAAAATGGTGAACAATCCCCAAAACGCATCGAAGAAGATTTTCAACGCCTGCTTGTAAGGGATGCGCTCACCTTTGGGATAGCCGCGTTTACGCGCAAATCCCAGGCACATTACCATTAAGCAAAAACCCAGTAACAGGCCAGGAATGATGCCGGCGACAAACAGCGATGAGATGGTGACAACACCGCCGGTGGCGAGCGAATAAATCACCGAATTGTGGCTGGGCGGGGTTAACACCGCTTGTACCGAGCCGCTGGCCGTTACCGCCGCTGCGAAATCACGCGGATAGCCTTTCTCCTCCATCTGCGGAATCATCACGGAACCAATCGAGGCGGTATCCGCCACCGAAGAGCCCGAAATCGCGCCAAAAAAGGTTGAGGCGACAATATTCACCAGCGACAAACCGCCGCGAATAAAACCAACGAAAATATAGGCAAAGTTGACCAGCCGTCGGGCAATGCCGCCTTCCGCCATAATCGCACCAGCCAAAATGAAGAACGGAATGGTTAACAGTGAAAACTTATTAATGCCGTTGGTAATCTGAATCACCACCGCTTCCAGTGGTAAATCGATCCACCATGCCCCGATAAACGCGCTCAATCCAACGGCAAATGCCACCGGGAAACCCACCAGCAGTAATACCACCAAACTGCCTATCAAAATCAGTGCGTCCATTTTCTTCTCCGCTTAGTGGGTGCCGCCAAGAGTCACGATGGCGCGTTGGCTTTGATCGCCATTAACCAATCTTTCAATGACAAACAGCAGGGTGAAAATCGCGCCGATTGGGATCGGCAGATACATTTCGCCGTAGGTCACCACCGGTAGTGAGGCCAGCGTTTGCACCCACATCGCTTCGCACAGGTTGTAACTGGCGCGGAAAATCACCAGACAGGTGATGATCATCAGCGCGTCAGACAACTTCAGCAGCCAGCGCTGATTCACCGGCGAGAGCCGGTCGGTCATCATCGAGACGCAAATATGCGTACCGGCGCGGAACCCGACTGGCGCACCAATAAAGGTAAAGATGACCATGCAAATGATGGCGACCGGTTCTGGCCAGGATAACGCGTCGTTCAGCACATAGCGGGTGAAAATCCCGATGGGAATCACCGTCACCATGATCAACAAGGCAACGGCGGCGATCGCCATGCACAGCAAATAAAGCCCATCCATCAGACGAGAGTATGCAGTCATAATGTTTACCTGATTAAAACGCCACGCAGGCACGTGGCGTGGGGAGGATTACTTCACATCAGCAATTTGTTTCATCAAATCCTGATATTTCCCGCCAAACTGATCGCGCACTGGCTGGGTGGCTTTCATGAAGGTTTCACGATCGGTTTCCTGAAAGGTCACGCCACCAGCTTTCATCTTCTCAATGGATTGTTGGGTGTAAGTTGCCCAGAGCTGACGTTCTTCCTCCTGTGCCTCTTTGCCTAATTTCTTCAGCAACGCCTGGTCGTCAGCCGAGAGGCGATTCCACAACGGTTTAGAGTAGAGAATCATTTCAGGCTGAATGAAGTGGCCGGTGAGGGTGTAGTACTTAGCGACGGGCATATAGTTGTGGGCAACAAAGGTTGGCGGGTTGTTTTCTGTGCCATCCACCACGCCGGTTTGCATGGCGCTAAACACTTCGCTCACGCCCATTGCCACCGGGTTTGCGCCCATGGCTTTTAAGGTCGCCAACGAAATCGCACTGTTTTGCACGCGGATTTTCATACCCTTAAGATCGTCGGGTTTGGCGATTGGCTTTTTAGTGATCATGTTGCGCACACCGGCGTCGGTCCAGCCGAGGAATATCATGCGGGCGTTAGGATCGTTATCGAATTTCTCGACGATATTTTTCCCGATATCACCATCAAGCACCTTGTGCATGTGATCCTCATCGCGAAAAACATACGGCAAGGTTAATACGCTGGTTTCTGGCGCGATGGTGGTGACCGGTGCCAGCGAAACACGGATCATGTCAATGGCGCCCAGTTGCACCTGCTGCAGCGTTTGGTCTTCATCGCCTAGTACGCCACCGGCGTAAACCTTCATTTCTAATCGGCCATCAGTGGCTTTTTTTAGCTTCTCGCCCATGTGTTCAAGCGCCACCACGGTGGGATAACCCGCCGGTTGAACTTCGGCCACTTTAATGACCTTGGCGGAAGCCACTGCCGGGCAAAACGCTGCTGCAGAGGATAACGAAACGACCAGAAGTAATTTTTTAAACGTCATGCTTTTTCTCCAGCTAAGGGGAGGCAGGAAGGTGCGGCGCATTAATTTGTCGAAGGATGCCGCGTGGTGTCAGCATAGAGAAAATAGTGGCTGGAAAAATAAGGGAATGGCGATTGGATGAATTACGTCACATTTTGAAACGATGTTTTAATAATTTTATATTGAGTGTCACATTTTCAAAACATCACCACAACAATCCATATCCTGCGGGATAATTATGTGTTTTCAAAGGATTTTAAACCACATGGTCCAATCTATCTCCCTGATATGCATAAAGTAAATATAGATACGACAATATCATGTTTTACGAATCCGCCTTCTCCGCCACAAACTACTCGCCATATTCATGACGAAAAGGATAAGGCGCATGTCATACCGACTGAGTTTGCTGGATAAATCGCCGATTGCCGACGGAGAGACAGCCAGCCACGCGCTACACCGCACGTTACAGCTGGCGCAGCAGGCGGAAGCCTGGGGCTATCACCGTTTCTGGTTAGCGGAACACCACAATACCGATCGTCTGGCGAGTCCGTCGCCGGAACTGCTGATCGCCTGGATCATCGGCCAGACGCAACATATTCGCGTCGGCTCCGGCGGCGTGATGCTGCAACACTACAGCCCGTACAAAGTGGCGGAAAACTTCAACTTGCTGGCGTCCTTAGCGCCGGGCCGCATTGACGTTGGGGTCGGCAAAGCGCCGGGCGGTTTGCCACTCTCAACGCGTGCTTTGCAGCTCGGCGTGCATCTGCAGGAGAAAGGCAGCTTCGCCGAGCAATTGACGCTGCTGGATAGCTGGTTGCAAGTGCCGCCAGTGGGCGATGAAGAGATTCTGCGCGCCACGCCGCAGCCGCCGCGTCCGGCCAATCGCTTCCTGCTGGGTGCCAGCGAAGAGAGCGCCAAACTGGCGGCGGAACTCGGCTGGCAGCTGGTGTTTGCGGCGCATCATAACGGCGATCCGCAACTGATGGAAAAAGTCCTCAACAGCTATCGCCAGCACAGCAACGGCCAGCGCGCGCTGGTGGCGGTGCAAGTGGTGGTGGCGGACTCGCCGGCGGAAGCCGATCTGCTGGTGGATAACCTGCGCGTTTACCACGTCAGCGTGAAAGATGGCCCCAGCGTTAACGTCGGCAGCGTCGAGCAGGCCGAACGCTATGTGCGTCAGGGCGGTTATACCGATTACGTAATTGAACCGCGCACGCCATCGCTGCTGAAAGGCACCGCCGCGCAGGTGCATGCCAAGCTGGATGCGCTGCATCAGAATTTCGGCATTGAAGAGTTCGTGATTGATACGCCGGTGGCTGAAGAGCAGGCGCGCGTGAAATCACTCGAACTGTTGGCCACTCACCGTTTAGTCACCGCATGATTCGCTGCTTCCGGAGGCAGGTATGACGCAATTTAGCGAACATCAGCTGATTGACTGGCGACGTGAGCTGCACAGCTGGCCGGAATTATCCGGCCGCGAAGTCGAAACCACCGCGCGCCTGCGCCGCTGGTTACAGGACGCCGGTTTGCGTCTGCTGGATTATCCGCTGGAAACCGGCGTAATCGTGGAAGTGGGGCACGGCGACACGCTGATTGCGCTGCGCGCCGATATCGATGCGTTACCAATTCACGAAGCCACCGGACTCACTTACCGCTCGCGCAACAGCGGCGTAATGCACGCCTGCGGCCACGATGTTCACAGCGCGGTGATGCTGGGCGCGGCCTTGCAGCTGAAAGCCGTTGAAGATCACTTGCCGGGCCGCATCCGTATTCTGTTCCAACCGGCAGAAGAGAACGCCACCGGCGCACGCCAGTTGATCAATGCGGGCGTGCTGGACGGTGTGCAGGCGATTTTCGGCATGCACAATGAACCCGGTTTGCCGACCGGCACCTTCGCCACACGCGGCGGCGCGTTTTACGCCAATGCGGATAAATTTATCGTGCGCGTTTCCGGCAAAGGCGCGCATGCCGCGCATCCGGAAGAGGGCGTGGACAGCATTGTGGTCGCCAGCCAGATTATTCAGGCGCTGCAATCGCTCACCAGCCGCAGCTTCAATACGCTGGACAGCTTAGTGCTCAGCGTGACGCGTATCGACGCTGGCAAAACCTGGAACGTACTGCCCGGCGAGGCCGAATTTGGCGGCACGGTGCGCACCCATGACAAACAGGTGCGCGCGGAGCTGGAGCAGCGCGCCCGCACGCTGGTGGAGAATATCGCCGCCGCCAACGGAGCCAGCGCCACCTTTAGCTGGCATCCGGGGCCGCCGGTGCTGGAGAACGATGCGCGCTGGGCGCAGTTTGCCAGCAACGTGGCGCAGCAGGCGGGCTACCATGTGCAGACCGCTGAGTTACATCTCGGCGGCGAAGATTTCGCTTACTACTTACAGCAGATCCCCGGCGCGTTTGTCAGCATTGGCAGCGCGAGCGAATTTGGTCTGCATCATGGCGGCTTCAATCCTGATGAAGCGCTGATTGCCCCCGCTGCTCACTATTTTACGCAACTGGCTCAGCAAGCGTTGCAGCACCTCAACGCGCGATGTCGTGACGCCATTCTGAACTAACGCGATTCACCCTTTTAATTCCGGTTCTGCACGGCGACAGGCATGTCGCCGTCAGGCTGCGCCTTGGCAAAAGAGAGAACATTATGACTGCAAGACAACTGCGATTGGGCACCATTCTGCATGGCGCGTCCGGCAATATGTCCGCGTGGCGTCATCCGGCGGCGCTGGCCGATGCCAGCATCAATTTTGATTACGCCAAACACATTGCGCGCAAGGCGGAAGCGGGCAAGCTGGATTTCCTGTTTGTTGCCGATGGCCTGTTTATTAACGAAAAATCGATTCCCCACTTCCTCAATCGCTTCGAGCCGCTGACCTTGCTGTCGGCGCTGGCGGGCGTCACCGAACATCTTGGTTTGGTCGGCACGGTTTCCACCTCATACAGTGAGCCGTTCACCGTGGCGCGGCAGTTTGCCAGCCTCGATCATCTGAGCGGCGGTCGTGCGGGCTGGAACGTGGTGACCTCGCCGCTGGAAGGTTCGGCGAAGAACTTCTCGCGCCAGCAGCATCCGGAACACGCGCTGCGCTACCGCATCGCTGATGAGTATCTGCAAGTGGTGAAAGGGCTGTGGGATTCGTGGGAAGGCGACGCTTTCGTGCGTAATAAAGAGAGCGGCCAGTTCTTTGATCCTGAGAAGCTGCACACGCTGAATCACCACGGTGATTTCTTCCAGGTGCAAGGGCCGCTGAATATCGAACGCACGCCGCAAGGACGTCCGGTGGTGTTCCAGGCGGGCGCATCGGAAGATGGCCGCAAGCTGGCCGCTAAACACGCCGACGCCATCTTTACCCATCAGCCGACGCGCGAAGAGGCGCAGGCGTTCTACCGCGATGTGAAAAAACAGCTGGTGGCGAACGGCCGCGAACCGGGCGATCTGCACATTTTCCAGGGCGTTGGCGTGATTGTTGGCGACAGTGCGGAAGATGTGGAGCAGCAATATCAAACCACCGCCGCGCTGGTTTCCATCAAAGATGCGCTCAACTATCTCGGTCGCTTCTTCGATCATCACGACTTCTCACAATATTCGCTGGATGAGCCGTTCCCGGAACTCGGCGATATCGGGCAAAACAGCTTCCGCAGCACCACCGACGAAATCAAACGCAAGGCGCGCGAGCATGGCCACACGCTGCGCCAGGCGGCGCTGGAAGCCGCGACGCCGCGTCCGCTGTTCCACGGCACGCCAGAGCAGGTAGCCGACGGTTTGCAGCTGTGGTTTGAGAGCGAAGCGACCGATGGCTTCATCATTCAGGGCGGCACACCAGATACATTCGAACGCTTTGTCGATCGCGTGGTACCGATTCTGCAAGCGCGCGGTTTAACCCGCAGCGAATACCCCGGAACCACGCTGCGCGCCAGCTTTGGTCTGAAAGATCCGGTTAACCAATACACACAAAAATAAAACTTGAGAATAGACGCTATGCAGAAAAAATCCCTTATTGCGCTGTTGTTGCTGGGCATGAGCAGCGCCGTATTCGCCGAAGGTGTGGCGGTTAACGGTCAGAACATCAGTGTTGAAGCCAACAAAACGCCGATCAATACCGCGAAAAATGACGCCGCAGTGGCGCAGATCCCGGCTGGACATCGCTTCGCCGTGCCGGGTTCGTTCACCGTGGCGGTCGCCGCGCTGAATTCGCCGCCATTAACTGTATTCAGTGATGACAACAAAACCCTGCTCGGCAGCGAAGTGGATATCGCCCGCTTAGTCGCCGACAGCCTGGGTCTGAAACTCAACGTGGTGCCAACGTCATGGGAAGACTGGCCGCTGGGCGTGGCATCGGGCAAATACGATGCGGCGATCAGTAACGTAACCGTCACCAAAGAGCGCAAAGAGCGCTTCGATTTCGCTACCTATCGCAAAGATTCACTCGGTTTTTACGTCAAATCCAGCAGTCCAATTACGTCGCTGACCAAAGCCGAAGATATTGCCGGACTGCGTATTATCGTCGGCTCTGGCACCAATCAGGAATCGATCCTGCTGGCCTGGGATAAAGAGAATCAGGCTAAAGGATTGAAGCCGTTTACGCCGGTGTATACCAAAGACGATGCGGCCCAAACGCTGGCGCTGCAGTCAGGCCGCGCCGATGCCTACTTTGGTCCGAACGTGATTGGCGCCTGGAAAGCGGCGCTGACTAAGCAGACGCGTTTGGTTGGCAGCGTCGATGGCGGCTGGCCGAAAGCGGCGCACATCGCGGTGACGGTGAAGAAAGATGGCGGTTTAGTGCAGCCCATCAACACCGCGCTGAATGGCGTGATCAAGAACGGCGATTACGACAAGGTGCTGAAGCGCTGGGGTGAAGGCGTGGAGCGTATCGACAGTTCAGAGATCAATCCGGCCGGATTGGGCGATTAAGGAGGCCGCATGAGCGAGCAACTGTTCCGCGAAGTATCACCGGAAGCGCCTGAGCTGCAACCGATTTTGACCGGACTGTTTGGTGAATATACCGCGCGCTACGGCGCGTTCTTCACCAGCCAAAAAGAGGTGGAGCTGACCGAATGGTATTTACCGCCGCGCGGGCTGTTTATTGTGCTGGAGCGTGACGGCGAGATCATCGCGATGGGCGCATATAAACCCTACGACGAGGTGACCGCTGAGTTTAAACGCATCTGGACGCGCAGCGATCTGCGTCGTCAGGGATTGGCGCTGCTGATCCTGCAGGAACTGGAGCGCCGTGCGCTGCGTGCGGGCTATCAGCGCGTGTTTCTCACCACCGGTTTCCGCCAGCCAGAAGCGTTGAAGTTGTATATCGGCCACGGTTATCAGCCGCAGTTTGAGCTGCTGGAGGATATGGAAGTCTACAGCCAGCCGCCACACGATGGACGCTTGCGCTTCCTGAAAGTGATTGATGTACATAGCGTGGCGCAGGCCAGCTAAGGAGTTGTAATGCGTAATGAACCACAACGTTTAACCGTGGTGCCGGCGCGATATCCGGCACGTACCGTCGGCGCGATTGTCGCGCTGTTTATTCTGGCCAGCGTGATTGATTCGGTTGCGTTCAATCCGCGCTGGGAATGGGGCGTGTTCGCCAAATGGTTTTTTGATCCGGTGATCCTCAGCGGTTTGGGGCAAACGCTGCTGCTGACGCTGTTTGGCACCATACTCAGCCTGATTTTTGGCGGTTTGCTGGCGCTGGCGCGCCTCTCGTCATCATGGCTGCTGAGTACGCTGGCGTTTGGCTATATCTGGCTGTTCCGCTCGCTGCCGCTGATCGTGGTGCTGATCATCCTCTACAACTTCTCCTATCTGTACGACACGTTGTCGCTCGGCATTCCGTTTACCGCGCTGTCGTGGGGCCATTTCCAGACCATCAACGTGCTCGGCCAGTTCCCGGCGGCGGTGATTGGTTTGACGCTGGTGCAGAGCGCCTATAGTGCTGAGATCATTCGCGGCGGCTTTTTGGGTGTCGATCACGGCCAGTTTGAAGCGGCTTCGGCGCTGGGATTATCCTCCACGCGCCGTACCTTCCGCATCATTCTGCCCCAGGCGCTGCGCGCGATTATTCCTACCACTTTTAATGAAATCATTAGCCTCGCCAAAGGCACCTCAATGGTTTACGTGCTGGCGATGCCAGAACTGTTCTACACCATTCAGATGATCTACAACCGCACACAGCAGGTGATTCCGCTGCTGATGGTCGGCGCGGCCTGGTATCTGATCATCACCACCGTTCTGTCACTGCTGCAGCACAGCGTTGAGCGCTGGCTGGCGCGCAGTGTCACCCGTGAACCGCAGCCGTCGCGCTGGCGTCAATGGCGTAACCGCAGCGCCAAACCTGCAACCGAGGAGCTTTCCCATGTCCGAAGCCATTGATTACCGCAATCTGCATACCGCTGGCGCCATTAGCATTACCGGCGTGAGCAAGTCGTTCGGCAAACTGAAAGCGCTGGATGATGTGTCACTGGAGCTGGAACCGGGATCGGTGACGGTGATTCTTGGGCCATCCGGCTCGGGCAAATCGACGCTGCTGCGCACCATTAACCATCTGGAGCGCGTTGATGAAGGCTATATCCAGATCGATGGCGATTACATCGGTTATCAGCGTCGCGGCGACAAGCTGTATGAGCTGAAAGAGCAGGCAATTCTGCGTCAGCGCATCAACGTTGGCTACGTGTTTCAGAACTTCAATCTGTTCCCGCATCTGACGGTGCTGGAGAATCTGATTGAAGCGCCGATTGCGCATCGTCAACTGTCTCGCCGTGAAGCGATTGATCGTGCCGGTGAGCTGCTGGATGTGGTTGGCCTGCGTCACAAAGCCGATGCCTGGCCGCGCCATTTGTCGGGCGGCCAGCAGCAGCGTATCGCGATTGCGCGTGCCTTGATGCTCAATCCGCGCGTGATGCTGTTTGATGAACCGACGTCAGCGCTCGATCCCGAGTTGGTGGGTGAAGTGCTGGATGTGATCAAAAAGCTGGCGCGTTCCGGCACCACGCTGGTGATTGTCACGCACGAAGTCGGTTTTGCGCGTGAAGTGGCGGACAACGTGGTGTTTATGGTCGATGGACGCATTGTTGAGCAGGGCAGCAGTAATCAGGTGCTGAATCAGCCGCGCCACGAGCGCACCAAACGTTTTCTGGCGCGGGTACTTTAATGGAACGAGTGATTATTGCGGCGTTGCTGACAGTGATGTCAGGCGCGCCAGCCATCGCAGCAGACACGCTGGATGCCAAAAACAACGAAACGCCGATCAATATAGCCGCGAATCCCCAGGCTATCGCGAAGATTCCGGCGGGTTTTCACTTTGTGAATCCGGGTTATTTGACCGTCGCCACCACGGCGATGAACTCGCCGCCGATCGGTTTATGGGCGTCGGATAATAAAACGCTAATCGGCAGCGATCCGGATATTGCGCGTCTGCTGGCGGACAGTTTGGGTTTAAAGCTGAAGCTGGTGCCAGCCGCCTGGGAAGATTGGCCGCTGGGTATTACCGCTGGACGGTATGACGTGGCGATGTTCAATATTGCCGTCACCGAAGAGCGCAAAAAGAAGTTCGATTTCGCCACTTATCGCGCGGATAACCACGCCTTTGCGGTGAAAACCAACAGCGCGATAACCGCGATTAAGGGCCGCGAAGATGTGGCGGGTAAGCGCATCATTGTGGGTTCGGGCACCAATCAGGAGCGGATTTTACTCAGCTGGGATGAGAAGAACCGCGCGCAGGGCTTAGCGCCGGTGCAGCCGATCTATCTCAACGATGATGCGGCGGCCACGCTGGCGCTGCTTTCGGGACGTGCGGATGCAACGTTTGGCCCTCAATCATTGGCAGCATGGAAAGTCGCTTCGCGCGGGCAGACCAAAATCGTCGGTCACGGCCCGTTCCGCGCTTGGGTGGCTGTGACCACTAAAAAAGGTAATGGATTGGATGTGGCACTCCAGCAGGCGATCAATGGCGCAATTGCCAGCGGCGAGTACAAACAAGTATTGGCACGCTGGGGCGAACAGGAAGAGGCGGTGGAAACCTCGCAGGTAAATCCGCCGGGGATTGTTTATCAGTGATTTTTTCCAGTCGTCATTATTTCGCCCCCATGAATTCCAGACCCTAGGCAGTGTAGCGGCGCAATTTACTGCGCGATAAATCGCGCCGCTACGATATATGCGGGGGTTCTATTTTGGCTTTTTTGATCCATACCTGCGCATCTGCGGGCGGCAGCGGGCGGGCGAAATGGTAGCCCTGAAACAGATGGCAGCCTTTATCGCGAAGGTAGGTGAAGTACTCCTCACTCTCGATGCCTTCAGCCAGCACATTCAGACCCATTTCACGCGATAACTCGATGGTTTTCTGCACCACAATCGCCGATGACTCATTTTTAAAAATCTGCATGATTAATGATTTATCAATCTTAATATCATCAATGGCAAAATCACTGATCGATTTAAGCGATGAATAGCCGACGCCAAAGTCATCAATCGCCCATTTAACACCTAATTGGCTAAAATGGTTGATTACGTCGCCAATACGCTTCTGGTCGTAGATAAAGGTGGTTTCAGTAATTTCAAACTTGAGGCGTTCGGGGCGGATTTTATAATGTGACAGCGATAACAAGGTATCCTGGGTGAAATCGCGGTGTATTAACTGCAGCGGACTGATGTTAACAGAAAAAACCAAATCACTAAGGTGCTGACCGCGATCCCATTCGGCGATTTGCTGTAAGGTGTGTTCCATCACCCACTTGCCAATGTCGATAATCAAGCCACTTTTTTCGGCCACTGGAATAAACACTTCGGGTGAAATAAAGCCTTTAACAGGATGCTTCCAGCGCAGCAGGGCTTCAAATCCAATCAGCTTTTTATTGCTGTCGACTTGTGGCTGGTAATAGAGCTCCAGCTGATTCTTTTCGATGGCTTGTGAAAGTTCACGTTTGATCAAATCGGTTTCGGAGTAGTTGCCGCGCAGCGTGAATGCCGTCAACAACAGCGCGATCATTGGCACTGCACAGTTGACGATATAAAAGCCGGATTCATGCGGAATATTGAGCTGAAACGCGCTATGTTGCCAGGTTAATCCGGTCGAGATAAAAAACAGATAAACCACCAGGCAGATTAACGGGAATATTTTACTTAAGTAAGGTGTTTGCTGGCGTAATACCAATGCTGAGCCGACGGTTAACGCCACCAGATAATTGTACTCTGAGTGTTTTTCTACTCTGTGGTCATTATCCAGCAGAAACAACAGCATTATGATCAGTAACAAAGCATGCACGATGATGTAGAGATGTTTGTTCAGCTTGTCACGGAATGCCGCAATGACAATATAAAATCCCATCGCGGTGCTCAGGCAATATAAGGCGGAAACACCATTTTCTCCCTTAATGAAATTCGTCGCTACCATATAAAAACCCGCCAGGATGCTGGAAAATCCAGCAATGAGCAGAGTTAAGCGCAATTTTTTTTCTGGGTTATCACCCTGCAAAATGAAGGGTAAATCTTTTAGCATGGAATATCTGGAGCTAAAATAAGAAATCATCTGAGGTTCTCATTTTTACTGTCATATTTATTAAATTGAATCGCATAATTATTCTAGATTCTTGCATCGATAAAGTCATAATTTTGTTTTCTCCTATCAGAGATTGTTCCTACCCAGTGCCCGGTAGGCGCGCTAGAATCAACGACCAACGGAAAGGCTTTTACAGAGCTTAAACTCACCTTCAACATACTGATTGCAATGAAAATACGATTCCTGTCTGCCAATGAACTAAAGCTGGCCGAGGTGCGTACCATCCTTGAGCCGGTCGGTGTCGAAGTGCTGCCCATCGCACGCCGTATTGAAGAGATTCAGACTGAAAATGAGGTTGAACTGGTGCGCGACAAGCTCACCAAAGCGTTCTCTATTATTGGTCGTCCGCTGTTTGTCGAACACACCGGGCTCTATCTGGATGGCCTGAACGGCTTACCGGCCGGATTGACGCGCATCTTCTGGAGCCGCCTGAATGCCGAGCGCTTCACCAAACTGGTGAACGGTTTAGATAGCGCCTGCGTCACGGCAAAAACCGTGCTTGGCTATTGCGATGGGCAAAAAATGTATCAGTTCGAAGGCGAACTGCGCGGCACCATCGCCACCGAGCCTGCTGGTCCACGCGAATTTCAATGGGACTGCGTGTTTATCCCGGAAGGACACACGCAAACTTTCGCCGAAATGGGCGAGCTGAAAAATGAGATTTCGATGCGTCGCCTGGCGCTGGATCGCTTCGCAACCTTTTTGAAAACATCGCGGGGATTGGCATGAAACCCGAGCTAAAACGCGCCTATGACGCCGGTAAACTGATCCTGTTCGCCGGTGCAGGCATTTCACGTAATCTTGGCCTGCCGGAATGGCATGAGCTGATTGCGCATCTGGCTAAAGAGCTGGGCTACGACCCAAAAATCTTCAATACCTACGGCACGCATCTGTCGCTGGCGGAGTATTACAAGCAGCGTAAAGGCTCGCTGGGACCGCTGCGCAGCTGGATGGATCGCGAATGGCATCGCCCGGATATTGATGTGCGCAGTTCTGAAATCCATACCATGATCACCCAAGGCAATTTCTCACGCATCTACACCACCAATTACGATCGCTGGCTTGAAATGGCGCATGAGGCGCACAACGTGCCTTACAGTAAAGTAGCGAACGCGGCAGATTTGGTGTCGTTGACTGAAGATAAGCGCCACATCATCAAACTGCATGGTGATTTCGACGACGATACGTCAATTGTGCTGGATGAAAGCAGCTACTTTGAACGCCTCTATTTTGATTCGCCGCTGGATATCAAACTCACGCACGACGTCATGGGCAACTCGGTATTGTTTGTGGGCTACAGCATCAGCGATTTCAATATTCGTCTGTTATTCTACCGCCTGACAAAAATGTGGGGCCGAACCGGCTTGGCCACCGCGCGTCCTAAATCGTACCTGTTCACCAACCGCAATAACCCGGTGGCAAAAGAGGTATTAGGGCAGTGGGGCATTGAGATGATCGTTTCGGAAGAGGACGATCCGCGCAAAGCGTTGGCGCTGTTCCTGGAAGAATTACTGACTTAACAGCAGAAAGTGATTGCCTGGAAAAGTTTGATCAGAATATACTGTATATAAATACAGTTAATCGAGGTGCATCATGGCAGTCGAAACCAAATATGTTGTAGTCAGAAAGGGTGAAGAAAAGATGACGTTTGCCAATAAAAAAGACGCGGATGCCTGGGACAAAATGCTCGATATGGCAGACGCCTTTACCGATTGGCTACAGCAACATCAGCCAGAGTTGGGTGAAGCGCAGGCCGAAGCATTGGGTTTGCTGTTGGCTGAACAGAAAGACGCGGTGCAGCATATCCTGCGCACCAGCAAGCTGCCGGATATTGTAAAGGCAGAAGAGGTTGCGCAAGCGCCTGAAGCCGAAGCGGAAACCAAGAGCGAAGCGGAAGCGGTAGCGCCGGAAAAGAAAGTCCGCGCGGTTAAAGCGGCGTAAGCCGTTTTGTCAGGTGCGCATTGATGCGCACCTGGTTACTCATCAATGTTTAATCTGGTAGCGCGTGCTGCGCCCGCCGCCGGGTAATTTCTCCAGACAACCTTTCGCCAGCAGTTCTGTCAGATGTCGCGTCGCCGTGGCTTTACTCACTTTCGCCACCTTCTGATACTGGCCTGCGCTGATACCTGCGTTAAATCCCTGTTCACCGCCATCCAGTAAGCGATTCAGCACGCGGGTTTGCTCCGCACTTAGCTCAGCAGCATTGTGCATTAACCAGAAGCGCGCTTTGTTTTGCGTGCGCGTGACGGTTTCCAGCGCGCGCTCAAGGCTGTCATTCAGCACATTACAAAACCACAGCAGCCAATCTGTGACGTCCAGCGCACCGCGCTGCGTCTGCTGCAGGATGCGGTAATAATCGGCACGTTGCGCCAGAATCGATGCGGACATGGCATACAAGCGGATGCTCTGGCTATCCGCCTGCGCCAGCGCCAAATCGGTCAGGGCGCGGGTGATGCGTCCATTACCGTCATCAAACGGGTGCAGCGTAACGAACCACAGATGGCACAGCGCGGCGCGCAACAGCGGGTCGAGCAGCGGATCCGCGCGGCTGTGATTAAACCACGCGATAAATTCTTCAAGCTGTGCCTCCAGCCCGGCGCGCGGCGGCGCTTCGAAATGTACTGTTGGCCGATCGATACGCCCCGAAACGACCTGCATCGGTTCATCACCGCGCAGCGTGCCGACATTGAGTCGCTTGATGGTCCATTCGCTTGCGGGGAATAACCAGCGATGCCACTGACATAAACGCGCCAACGTGAGTTCCTGATCGCGTTGCGTGATGGCATCCATCATCATGGTTGCCAAACCTTCGGAACGTTCGGAAACCGGGTAAGGCTGATCGAGCGAAACACCTAAACGGCGGGCAAGGGACGATCGTACCGACTGCGCGTTGACGCGCTCATCTTCAATTGCTGAGGAAGAGAGGATATTGCTGAGCAGCGTATCCAGCGTTTGTTGATCGCTGTTATCTTGCACGCTGGCGCGGCCCAGCAAGACGCCGCGCTGCTGCTGCAGCTGGCGCAGGCGCGGCAGTAATTTCTCATCCTGCCAGCGAAACTGCGGCCAATCGTGCTGCTGCCAAATCCACATCATAAAGTCACTCCTGAATCGCATGAGCTGAATAGAATGGATATTCGGCTCATATGGTGAGCTGAATAATAGTCTGTAATCGGCTCATTGACCAGCGGAGCTTGCAGGCATCTGGCGCTGAGCTAATGTCGGTGACCATCAATGGCAATCCACCGGAGTTTGGTACCTTGCCATCAAGTTCTAACGCCGCGCGCCGATAGAGTGTTCAAAGGGATGTACGCGCACAGGGAGTGGTTCTGAATACCGAAAAGTGTCAACTCCAGGAGCGCCATAATGGCCAAACACGCATCACCCAAGAAAACAATGAGCACCCGCACGCAGATGCTGCTGACGGGCGCCTTAACCATCACACTCGGCTTTGCCGTAACCATCGGCGTGCTGAGCTGGCAATCCAGTAACGAACAAAAGTCACTGGCCGAAAGCTATCTGCAGCAGATTGCACAAAGCCAGGCGCTGCAAATTCAGCATGAACTTAGCTACGCGCGCGATGTGGCGCATAACCTCGGCCACAGCTTGATCGCATTGCCAGCGGCGGGCATTCAGGACCGTAAAGTTGCTGATAAGCTGATGGAATCGGCGCTGCGCGATAATCCCGATTACCTGTCGATCTCAGTGATCTTCGAAGAGAATGCCTTCGACGGACGTGACGCGGAGTTCGCCACCCAAGCCAATGCGGCACCGAAAGGTCGCTACGCCTTCTTCGTCGATCGCGATCAAACCGGCAATTTTAACCTGCATCCGCTGACCTCGATCTTCACGCCGGGTCAGGGCGATTACTATCTGCTGCCGCAAAAAAGTCAGAAAGATATGCTGATTGAACCTTACAGCTACGCCTACAACGGCGTGCCAACGCTGCTGACCTCGGTAGCGGCGCCGATTGTGAGCCAGGGCAAACTGTGGGGCGTGGTGACGTCCGATATTTCGCTGGCGTCGCTGCAGGAGAAGGTCAATAAAATCAAACCGTGGGATGGCAGCGGCTATGCGATGTTGCTCTCCAGCGCGGGTAATGTGGTCTCTTATCCGGATAAAAGCCAGACCAGCAAGCCGTGGAAAGGTGATACCCACAACTTCAGCAGCAGCGTGATGGAGCATCATGATGCGTTGCTGGGTGAAGATGCGCTGGTAACCTGGCAGCCGGTGGTGATTGGTAACAGCGATCAGAAATGGTATCTCGGCGTGGTTGCGCCGGTCAGCCAGGTGATGGCGGCGGCGCATCGTCAACTGATTAACGCGGTGATCCTGATGATCATCAGCATTCTGGTGGTGTGTACGCTGCTTGGCATGCTTTTCAGCCGCAAAGTGCTGAAGCCGATTGGTGGCGAACCGCTGGAAGCCGCGACCATCGCGCTGGCCGTCGCCGATGGCAAGCTCGATAACGTCATCACGTTGAAAGGTCGCGATAACAGCAGCTTGTTCTATGCGCTGCATACCATGCAAAATCAGCTGCGCGATATCGTGGGACAGATTCAGGATGCCAGTTCGTCGGTGCGTCAGGGCGCGGGTGAAATCGCCAGCGGCAACCTCAATCTCGCCTCGCGTACCGAGCAGCAAGCTGCCGCGCTGGAGCAAACGGCCGCCAGCATGGAGCAGATCACTGCTACGGTGAAACACAACGCCACCAACGCGCATCAGGCGACAACGCTCACCGACAACGCCACGCACATTGCCAGTCGTGGTGAAACGCTGGTGGGCGAAGTGGTGCAAACCATGGCGCAAATTGACGACAGCGCGAAGAAAATTGGCGACATCACCGCCATCATCAATAGCATCGCCTTCCAGACCAATATTCTGGCGCTGAACGCCGCAGTAGAAGCGGCGCGTGCCGGAGAACAAGGACGCGGCTTTGCCGTGGTGGCGTCGGAAGTCCGTAATCTAGCCCAACGCAGCGCCAATGCGGTGAAAGATATCGGCGCGCTGATTGAAGAATCCACGCAGCGCGTCGGCAGCGGCGTGCAGCTGGTGCAGGATGCGGGCAAGACCATGCAGGAGATGACGCAGGCGGTTAATTCGGTGCGCACCATTATCGGTGAAATTGTGATCGCTTCCGATGAGCAGGCGCGCGGCATTAGTCAGGTGACCATCGCGGTGAACGAGATGGACAGCACCACGCAGCAGAACGCCGCGCTGGTGCAGGAGATGTCTGCCGCCGCCAGTTCGCTGGAAGATCAGGCCTCGCAGCTGGCGAACACCGTTGGGCGTTTCCAGCTGAGTTAATCGAGCCTCAGCTAAAAACGCGCTGAGCGTGGCACGCCGTTTTTCTCTGAATAACGGCTGCCTATCCACCAGGTGATCAGCGCCGCCAGGGCAATTGCGCCTAGCACGGCAAACGCACTGCGATAGGAATAGGCTGCGGCAATGTTTCCCGCCAACGCGGGACTCATTGCCGCGCCGACGCCCTGCATGAGCATGATAAAACCCTGACCCGCATTAGTATGTCCGCTGCCCTCAAGCACCTTCACGATATAACCCGGCACCGCCACGCCCAGCAGACCCGCCGCTACGCCATCCAGAATCTGTACCGGAATCATAAAATAAGCGCCGTCAAAAGCGGAGGCAATCAACGCACGTAATGGCAGCACCAGCAGCGCCGCCGTGATCAGCACGGGATAGCCAAAACGCGGTGCGTGACGTGCAGCATACAACGCCATGGGAATCATCACACATTGTGAAATAACCACCGTGGCGGCAGCATAAAGTCCGGGGCTGATGGCAGCATTGTGCGCTGCCGCCACCCGCAGGCTCAGCATAGGTAACAGCGCAGCATTGCCAAGATGGAAGAGTAACAGCGTAATTCCCGTAATAATGACGGCAGGATTACGGGCAATCTGATAAAGACGCGGGACGTTGCTAACCGATTCGCTGCCAGAAAGCCCGCGCGCGGCAAGGTTATCGATGTCGTTATGGCGAATAGCCAGCACGGCTGCACCTGCGCACAGCGCCATCGTCGTCATGAGTACAAACACCGCACCCGTTCCCCACAACCACACTGAAGCACCCGCAATAATGGCGGCCGTCATATTTCCGCCGTGGTTGAAGGCTTCATTTCTCCCCATTTGATGGCTGAATCCTTGCGGACCGGCCAGGCCAAGGGTAATACCCGTCAACATCGGCGCGATGAGCGCGGCGGAAAGGCCAGTCACAATCTGCGATAAAACCACGATCCATCCCTGATGGAAATACCACAGCAGCAAGGTGGATAGGGTGATCAGGAGTGTACCGATGAGCAGCAACGATCGTTTATGGCGAGTAGCGTCTGTGGCTAAACCCGCCGGCAGGGTGGCAACCAGACCTGCAAGGCCACCGGCGGTCATCACCCAGCCAATATCTCCTGCATTCCAGTGGCGTTCTGTCAGAAATATGCCGAGAAAAGGCCCAAGACCATCTCGTACGTCAGCCATAAAAAAGTTAACCAGACACAGAGCCTGAAGCGAACGCAGTGGCATAGGAATCCTTAGCAAGTAATCGGAACGGGACGAACGTAATCATGGCAGGAAAACGGCAATTTTCCTGCTGTGATGGGCGTTAATTATGTTGCCGGGTACCAAACCGCTGCCGATACTGGCCGGGCGTGACGCCGGTGAGTTTGCGGAAAATTTTGCGGAAAGCGGAAGGGTCGCTGTAGCCAATCTCCCAGGCGATCTGATCGACCGAACGATTACTCAGCTCCAGCGCGTCGCGCGCTTTCATAATGCGTACCTGCTGCAAATAATCCGTTGGCCGCAGGCCGGTCGCTTTCTGGAAATGGCGCAGAAAAGTACGTGGCGTCATGCTTGCCAGCGCCGACATGCTCTCAATGCTGTGCTGCTCAGCAACATGGGCATGAAGATGATGCTGCGCGCGCAGAATCTGGCTATCACCGTGATCGAAATTGGGGATAAATGCCGAATAGGTGCTTTGCTCGCGTCGCGGCGGGTCGATCAGTAAAAAGCGTGAGGTCGCCAGCATGGTGCCGGTGCCGAGCACTTTTTCGATCAGCGTTAAACCCAAATCGGTCCACGCCAAAATCCCACCGGCTGTAATAATGTCGCCATCGTCAATCACCATATTTTCCACCGCGACGTCTACCGCAGGAAAACGCTCCGACAGCGTCTGTGCAAAGGCCCAGTGTGTAGTGGCACGACGATGATCGATCAGTCCGGTTTCGGCCAGCACAAAGGCACCGGCGCACACCGAACAGAGCGTTACGCCTGCGTCATAAAGCTCACTCATCCAGTCGGCGGGTACCTTCATTGGCACCATTTTCGCTGGCACCACCAGACTTGGCGGCGCGATCACGTGGCTCAGGCGATGTGCTGTATCGGGATGGCTATCCCAGACGCAAACCATGTGATCGCTGTGCGCATCAATCTGCCAATGTGAGACACGAATCGTCCGCTTGCGCTCTTCACCCGATATATTATCGGCCCATTCCGCAGCAATCCTGAACATATCGGTTAAGCCATATATCGCCGCGAGTTGGCAATCGGGATAGATCACCAAGCCAATCTCCGCGACAACGCTGCTTTCGTCAGTTTTAATCATTTGTCAGTTACGGCCCTTAATGTGTCATATTTGACAATATTAGCCGCTGCCGCTTTCCATAACAATAAGCCCATCGAACGCAGACAATCACATACAGAGGACTTACTCATGAGCAACGGCATCATCACCACCCAAGACGGCACCAAAATCTTTTACAAAGACTGGGGCCCAAAAAACGCCCAACCGGTAGTGTTTCATCACGGCTGGCCGTTAAGCGCCGATGACTGGGATAACCAAATGTTGTTCTTCCTGGCACAAGGTTATCGCGTTATCGCCCACGACCGTCGCGGCCACGGACGTTCCGACCAAACCGCTAGCGGCAACGATATGACCACTTACGCCGCTGACGTGGCAGAACTGGCCAAAGCGCTTGACCTGCGCAACGCCATCCATATAGGTCACTCTACCGGTGGCGGCGAAGTGGCGCGTTATGTGGCGCATGCCGAAAAAGGTCGCGTGGCGAAAGCGGTGTTGATGGGCGCCGTGCCACCAATCATGTTGCAAACCGCCGCCAATCCTGAAGGTTTGCCAAAAGAGGTGTTTGACGGTTTCCGCTCGGCGCTAGCCGCTAACCGCGCGCAGTTCTTTATCGATGTGCCAGCGGGGCCGTTCTACGGCTTTAACCGTCCGGGTGCGAAAGTGAGCCAGGGTTTGATCGATAACTGGTGGCGTCAGGGCATGGCGGGCGGCGCTAAGGCGCAGTACGACTGTATCGCTGCGTTCTCGGAAACTGATTTTACCGAAGATTTAAAAGCGATCACGGTGCCGGTATTGGTGCTGCACGGGGAAGACGATCAGGTGGTGCCGATTAATGATTCGGCGCATAAGGCGATTAAGCTGCTGAAACAGGGCACGCTGAAAACCTACCCAGGCTTGTCGCACGGTATGTTCGCGACGCATCCTGAGCAGATTAATCCTGATTTGTTGGCGTTTGCGAAAGCGTAAATTACCGAGTTCACGAATCGTAGCGGCGCAATTATTTGCGCGATAAATCGCGCCGCTACAGCATGTGCAATGTATGTTTACGCTAAGCCACCGGTGTAATGCCGGTTTCCCGGCTGTTCGCAGCCGGGAAACCCTGCTTAGCACGCAGCGCAATTCCCAACGCGACCAACAGCAATAGCAGAATCGCCCACGGAAAAAATTGGGAGCCGACATGTTCCAGCAACATTCCGCCGGTCAAACCGCCGAGGGCGATAGCGCTGTTCCAGGTGACGACATTCATGGAGAGCGCGACATCGGCATATTCTCCGGCGGCATCTGCCAGAGCCGTTTGCAGCAGCGTCGCGGCACCACCGAAGGTGAGTCCCCAAACGGCTATGCCCGCATAGATCACGGCGGGTGTTGGCGTACTCAGACCAAAAATCACCGACACCGCAGCAAAGATGGAGAGTGACAGCAGCACCGCTTTGCGCAGATGCGTATCAATGATCTTACCGGTAATGAATATTCCCCCCAATGCCGCCATACCAAAGATCAGCAGCACCACATCCACGCGATGCGCCAGACCGGCTGAAGCAATGAACGGTGCAATGTAGGTATAGAGAATGTTATGCGCCAGCATCCAGGTCAGCACCACACCCAGCACGGCACCTACGCCGGGGAGGCGTAAAACTGCGCCGAGCGGCATTTTTTGCGTAGCAGATTGGCCGGGATAGTTCGGCACGGCCAGCAAAATCCAGCCGATAAGAATGAGAGAGAGACCCGACATGGCGGCAAAAGTCAGACGCCATCCCAGCAACGAGCCCATCCATGTGCCTGCCGGAACACCGAGTGAAAGAGCGATGGGCGTGCCCACCATGGCGAGCGCCAATGCGCGTCCCTGCAGCGATGGAACCACCATTCTTCGCGCATAGCCCGCAATCAGACTCCACGCCAAACCGGCTGACGCACCAGCAAAAAATCGCGCTATTAAGATGATGACAACGTCAGAAGAGACGGCGGTAAGAGTGTTAAACAGCAGAAATCCACACACGGTGCTCAGCAGCACAACCCGGCGCGACCAGCTTCGGGTCAGCAATGTGAGCGGAATCGCGGCCAGTAGCGAACCGGCTGCATAGGCGGTAACCCATTGACCGGCCAGCGAGGGGGAAATATTAAGCCCCTGACTGATTTGTGGCAGCAATCCGGCGGGTATGGTTTCAGTCAGGATGCAGATAAAACCTGCCATTGCGAGCGCCAAAAGCGCCAGGATTGGCAGCCGTTGGGCTTCTTCGTGCTTAAACGTTGAATTCATTATTTAGCCTGCTCTTGATTTGCAACAGCGCCGCGAAGCGCCATGGATATATGTATCGATCGGTATTTATATTGCGGAGGTGAGCTGTGCGTTGTCAATGAATTCTGTATCGATTAGTATAAATGGCGGAGGATGTGATGATGAGAACAGGCAGACCAAGACAATTTGACCGGGATGAAGCGGTGATCAAAGCGATGCACCTTTTCTGGGAAAACGGCTATGAATCAACCTCGCTGGCGCAGCTCAAAGCCTCAATAGGCAAAGGCATCACCGCGCCAAGCTTCTACGCCGCGTTTGGATCGAAAGAGGCACTCTTTGCTGAAGCCGTGAACTGTTATTTGCAAACCCATGCTCAGGTCACGGAAGCTTTGTGGGATACCCGCGTGCCCGCTCGCCAGGCGCTGGAAACCGCGCTGCTCAACTCCGCCAGAATGCAGTACGATCCTGCGCATCCGCGTGGATGCATGGTGGCGCTAAGCGTGATGTCTTCCTGTTCTGAGGAAAATCGCCACGTGCTTAAACCGCTTGAAGCATCGCGCATGCGCACCCGTGAAGGGATAAAGCATTGCGTTGAAAGAGGGATCGGCAGCGGTGAGTTGCGGGATGAGGAGGAGACGCTTTCGCTGGCGGTCAGCTTCAACAGTTTTATGCTGGGGATCTCAACCCTGGCGCGCGATGACGTTCCTCTCCACGAGGTTGAGCGCGGAATCGCGCAGATGATGAGATTGTGGGATGCCTCGCGGGCAATCCCACAATCTTAAGTGCGTTACGGTTTGCGCTGCAGCGTAATGCGGGTCAACTCTGAGGGGCGGCCCAAACGCACCGCCATGCCAGGCCAGAGCGCGGTACCATTGTTGACGTAGAGCTGCATGCCGTCGACCTGATACAAACCCGACACGAAACCCGCGTTGGGTTTGGCAAACAGGCGATCAAAGCCAATAATTAGCCCGCCGTGCGTGTGGCCAGACAGCTGTAGATCGATGTTTTTCAATGCGTTTTGCCGGGCGTTGCGCGGCTGGTGGTCGAGCAAGATCACCGGAGCGTCTTCCGGCGCACCGGCCAGCGCCAGTTCCAAATTGGGGCCAACTGCGCCACGTCGTGCTGCTGACGTATCCGGCATGCCGGCGATCACCAGCTCGGCGTTATCGCGCTTAATCACCGTATGGCGATTGAGTAACGGCTCCAGACCTAGCGACGCCAGATGTGCGGTCCAGCGCTCCTGCTCAAAGAAATATTCGTGATTGCCGGTGATGGCGAAAACGCCATCGCGCGCGTGTAATCCGCGCAGCGGTTCGACGTCCGCACGACGGTTCTGCAGCGTGCCGTCAATCACATCGCCGGTGACCAGAATCAGGTCAACGTCCAGCGTCATGGCTTTTTGCACCAGCGCGCGCGTCCATTTCTCATTAAAAAGTTTGGTGATGTGCATGTCCGTTAACTGCAACAGTTGATAGCCTTCGAATTCGCGCGGAAGGTTGTCGATTTCGATGGTCACATCTTTGATGGGGGGAACGCGGATAGCCTGATAAACGCCAACCGTGGCCAAAATCAAGGCAAACGCCGCCGCCACATAACGCACCGCGGGCACGATTTCGAACGGATGGCGGAACAACAGTGAAACCAGCGCCACTACATCAATCACAAACTGCGTCAGCGCGAGGAATAAAACGGCGCTGAAACCCCAGTTGAACAGGATGACGATGGCGCGCGGCATTTCCGGCGAGAACATGCTGCCAGAGGTAAAACGGCTCACCAGCAGATATTGCGAAGCCAGCAACACCAGCAGAGAAAGGATGATTTTTAACAGCAAGGGCATGGCTAACGGGAACAAAAATCGGGCGATCACATACCAGCTCGGTATGCTGAAAATCAGATGGAACATCACTCACTTCCCTGGTTTAAGGGCGCTGATTTAGCGCAAAAATTTATCCGCAAAGAACATTACTGACCGCACTGTTGATAAAACCGCATCATCGGGTGATGCCTTCAGCCAGCGTGGCCATCAGCAATGCCCGACGAGATTCGAGTTCACTAATTTGGCGTTCAATATCCGCCAGTCGCTTATATTGCACAGCCTGAGTTTCCGGGCAGAATGCTGCCCCTTCGGTCATGCGCATACAATCCGGAAAAGAGCAGATTTCGGCAATGCTGAAACCGGTATTGATGAGCCGTTGAATCTGGCGCACCTGGGTTATCGCCTGTGGCGGGAAAAAACGGTATCCATTGCAGGCACGTGTTGAAGTTAGCAGATGATGGCGATCGTAATGACGAATGGCGCGCACGCTCACGCCTGTCTCTCTTGCCAGCTCTCCAATTGATAACTGCATAAGTGACTCCCCATAAAGCGGCTTGACTCTGACATAAGTGTCAGGGTTCAGGATAGCCGGGAATCATTCATTTAAGGAGATTTTTATGCTGTTACTTTTTAAACGCACACTGTTTAGCGTCGTTCTCATGCTCTTTTCTGCCACGCTGTTTGCCGCTGAGAAGCAATACACCATTACCGCGCCAGATGGCGTGAAGCTGGCAATACAGGAATCAGGTAATCCTGATGGTTTACCTATTGTGTTTATTCATGGTTTGCTTGGTAGCCACTTAAACTGGGAAAAACAGATCAGTGATGCGCAGTTACAGCAACGCTATCGGCTGATTACATTCGATATGCGTGGTCACGGTTTATCCGACAAGCCTGAACAAGAATCAGCTTACCGCGATGGGAAACGCTGGGCCGACGATCTCCGCGCAGTAATTAATCAAAGCCATGCAAATAAGCCGTTATTAGTCGGATGGTCATTGGGCGGGGCGGTGATCACCAACTATCTGGCGGCCTATGGTGACGGTAATATCAGTGGCGCTATCTACGTCGACGGCGTGGTAGAGCTCAATCCCACGTTGATTCCGGCGCATGACGTATATGGCGCAATGACGGCAAGTGATTTGAAAACACATCTGGATGGCGAGCGGGCCTTTCTGCAGCTGTGTTTTTATCAGCAACCTGACCGCACCACCTTTGAACGCCTGCTGGCCAACGCCGCGCTGGCTGCGTGGCCCATGCAACGAGCGGTGCCCACCATGACCATTGCATTAGAAAAAGGAGTAAAAAATGTGCGTGTGCCGCTGCTGTTCATCTACGGTGAGCATGATGCATTGGTGAATCCTGCTGCATCTCTCGCCAGAGTAAAGCGTATCAATTCGCGCATTCAGATACGGATGTTTGATGATTCTGGCCATGCGCCATTTATCGAAGAACCTGCGCGTTTTAATCGAACACTGGCAACATTTGCTTCAGCTTTATAAAGTCTCAGGGCCGCCATCTTCGGCGGCCCTTATCCCGCGTTCACCACGGAGGATGCATGCAACGCCAGCAGCTGTTCGACTACATCAATCAGCACTATCAGGTAGAACCCGATTATCCGTGGAAAAAGCACAGTGAATATGCGGTGCTGCGTCATCCGCGGCACCGCAAATGGTTTGCGCTGGTTTTCACGCTGGAGAGTCACAAACTCGGTTTACTGGATGGGCCGGTAATTGACGTGATGAACATCAAAGCGCGACCTGAACTGACTGGGTCGCTGCGCCAGTTGCCCGGCGTTTATCCGGCTTACCACATGAACAAAGAGCATTGGCTGAGCATCACGCTGGGGAACGGCTTGCCGGATAGCGAGATTCTGGCGTTGCTGGATGACAGCTTCAGTCTGACGTTTTAGCGCGCGAGCGGCGCGCAGGCATCATGCGCACTAACGTATTGTCTTTGAAAAGATAATGGTGCGCCAGCGCGGCCACGGCGTGGATGCCGATCAGCCAGTAACCGTAAGGCGCGAGGGTTTCATGCCAGTCCGCAATCATGTCGGCGAAATCCGGATCCGGATCGCCACTCACCGGCATCGGAATGCCAAAAATCCACCAGGTGCGGCCCATATAGAAGCGCGACAAAATGCCCAGCGTGGGTAAGACAATGAAAAACACGTAGATCGCCAGATGCATCAGATGCGCCAGGCCGGTTTGCCAGTGCGGCGGCTTGGGCAAAATCGCCGGGCTGC
Source organism: Pantoea sp. SO10 (assembly GCF_005281435.1). Lineage (NCBI taxonomy): Bacteria > Pseudomonadati > Pseudomonadota > Gammaproteobacteria > Enterobacterales > Erwiniaceae > Pantoea > Pantoea sp. SO10. Next base: position 49,321 of record NZ_CP040096.1, on the reverse strand, counting down.
GATGGCGAAAACGCAGCAGGATGCGTGACAGCATAATCACCAGCACACAACTTCCTGCGCTGAAGTGACCAATAATCATGGCAAAGCCTTGCCACGAACCGCGCGTCGCCAGTCCACGAAATTCCATGGTGCAATACGCAGTGACGACCAACAGGAAGGTCAACCAGTGAAGAAAAATCTGCGATGGGGCGTATTTATTGCTCATTTTTAATCCGTAAAAAGGCCTGGCGGGACGGTTACTTTAATGGAAAATGCGCTGAATGAATTCATTTTTTGACACATCAGCAACCGCGTTTTTACCTTTCCGCTTCTGTTGCCACCAACAATTGACTCAGCAAGGTTTTCAGCTGCGCTTGCTGCGCTGCATCCAGCGTTTCCAGCAGGCTATTTTGCGTTTGCGTGTGTACCAGCAGGGCTTGCTCGATCTTCGCTAATCCCTCTTCAGTCAGCGCCACCAGCATGCTGCGCTTATCGTCGGGATCGGCAACGCGCACAATCGACCCCACTTCTTCCAGCCGATTGAGGCGATTGGTCATCGCGCCCGATGTCACCAGCAATGACTTATACAGCTGGGTCGGCGATAAGCGATAGGGCGCACCCGCGCGCCGCAGCGTCGCCAGCACATCAAATTCGCCCTCGCGAAAACCAAACGGTGCCAGCGCTTCAGCGCGCGTTTTCGCCAGATGTTTCATGATGCGCAGCATGCGACCAAATACCGCCATCGACGATGCATCCAGCTCCGGCATCGCGCTGGCCCACTGTTCAACTACAAAATCGACGTGATCGGTCAAATTGATTTCTCCTGATGCTGTTGTTGCCTGTTTGCACAATCCGTAGCGGCGCGATTCATCGCGCAATAAATTGCGCCGCTACGGATTGTGCGGTGATTAATATTCGCCATCTCATCCCCATTTGTTGCTTTGTGCGCATGGGCTGTTGCTGCTGCGAAAAGTATCTTAACGTTAAGATACTTTTAATGAGCATGGAGATGCAAAGTGAATCGTACTTTACCTGCGGTTGGGATGTTTGCCTTACTGGTTTTTGTTATCGCACTGAATTTGCGGCCGATGATGGCGGCGATGGGACCGCTCTTTCCACTGCTGCAGCGCGACGCGCAGCTCAGCGCCACGCAGCTTAGCCTGCTGACCACGTTGCCGGTCATCATGATGGGATTGGCGGCGCTGGCCGGGCCGCTGCTGTTGCGCCGGCTTGGCGAAGTGCGCGGTATCGCTGCCGGATTGCTGTTGCTGGCGCTGGCGAGCGTCGCGCGTGGGTTCGACCAATCTGCCACAGCGTTGATTACCAGCGCGCTGGTGGCGGGTTGCGGAATCGGATTGATTCAGGCCTTAATGCCAGCGCAGATCAAACGTCACTTTGGTGCGAAAGCAGGCACGCTGATGGCGCTGTTCACCACCGGGATTATGGCGGGCGCAGCGATTGCTGCCGCCAGCGCCGCACCATTGGCGAAATCGCAAGGTTTAGCGTTAACGCTGGCAATTCCTGTTGTTCCCGCAGTCATCGCGCTGTTGCTGTGGTTGACGTTTTCACGCGGCGTAACGCCAATGCAAAGCAGCCAGGCTCCACGCACTGCTCGCTCACCGCGTGCCTGGCTGTTGATGATTTTCTTTGGCATTGGCACCGGCGCGTACACGTTGGTGCTGGCGTGGCTGCCGCCATTTTACATGCAGCACGGCTGGCAACCTGAACAAAGCGGCTATGTGCTAGGTGCGCTCACGCTGACGGAAGTTGCCGCGGGTTTTGTGCTGTCGGCGTTGATTCATCGCTTCCGCGATCGTCGCTGTCCGTTGCTGGTGGTGTTAACTTTGATTCTGCTGGGCTTGATCAGTCTGCTGTGGCTTGGCGGGGCGCAGGCGTGGTTGCCTACATTGCTGCTCGGATTAGGCATTGGCGCGCTGTTCCCGCTCTCGCTGATCGTCACGCTCGATCACGCGCACACGCCGGAAGAAGCGGGCGCATTGCTATCCTTCGTGCAGGGCGGCGGTTATTTGCTGGCGGCGTTGATGCCGCTGATCGCTGGCATCGTGCGTGACCGCGCCGCCTCGCTCGATAGTGCGTGGATAATCATGAGCGTGGGCATTGTGTTGCTGATGGTGATGGCGCTGCGGTTTAAAACGCAGCGATAAACGCACGGCACAGAATGTGATAAAACGTGGGGCAATTTTTAACGCAGGGTCGTCATTTATGACGGCCTGGCAAACCAAGGAGCAACCATGTCGCCACAAGTGGGAATCGGCGTTTTAATTTTCCGCGATGGAAAACTGTTACTAGGGCAACGCAAAGGCAGCCACGGCGCGGGCGACTGGTCTGCGCCGGGCGGGCATCTGGAGTTTGGCGAATCGCCGGAAGCCTGTGCGCGTCGCGAAGTGCTGGAAGAAACTGGCTTACAGCTTGGTAAACTGCAAAACGGCGCGTTCGTTAGCGATGTGTTTCCCGAGGTCAACAAGCACTACATTACGCTACTGATGGTGGCGCAGGACGCAATCGGTGAACCACAACTGATGGAGCCTGAAAAGTGCCACGGCTGGCAATGGTTCGCACCAGACAATCTGCCGCAACCGCTGTTTGCGCCGCTGCGCACATGGATGGCACGCGACGGATTGGCGGCGCTGCAGGCGTTGGCAAAATCGACTTAGAGCACCAGTTTCATCACCGTAACATCTTCATCAGCAATCTCGCGCTGCTCCACATCCTGCCAGCCGAAGCGGCGATAGAGCGCTTGTTGATCCGGCGTATACAGCCACAGCGCGGTGATCTCACGCTGACGCGCTTCGGTAATTAAGCGCGTCACCAGGCCACTCGCCAACCCTTTTCCACGGTGTGTTGCGGCAGTAATGACTTCGCCGAGCCAAAACTCGCGCTCGGCGATATCGTGCAGTTCGTAATGGATAATGCTGGCGGTCGCCATCAATTCGCCATCGCTTGTAGTTGCCACCAGCGTCAGCGTTTTGGCCTCGGCGGCATTGCGCGCCTGTAAACGCTGCTCAATCACTGCCGCATCTCGCCAGTTGGGGAAATCCGACCATTCGCTATGCAGCATTTGCGTCACCGCATCCAAAAACTGAGGCTGTTGCGCCAGCAGGCTGATGTGCATTTCGATTCCTCAAAGGTGGCAGGCGAGAGTGACAACATAGCGATTAGTGATTGATATTGCCAAGTATACTGCGTTCGATAATAGCGCCGGGCATCATCTGCTGAATACCTTGCTCCAGCATATCGCCCGCATGTTGCAATGCTTCGAGTGGCATCGCCGGTAATCGCTCCAGCACAAACCACATCTGCGTTTGCTCAATACTGAGACGCGTGCGCACACCTTGTCGCCAGTTCCAGCGACGACAGGTTACGCCTGCGTCATCCCGCCACACCACTTCGCCAGGTTCGGGAGATTCATGGCTCAAGACGCCTTCTTTATAGACATCGAAGGGTTCGCTGCCATCGGCGCGCGTTAGCCGCGGGTTGCCCACGTAAGCGGCCACATTCTCACCACCAACCGGAATGGCGAAACGAATGCTCACCGCATTGTAGAGATCCACGATTGGATCGATGGCTGCCATTGATCCGTCGCGCTGCACGCGCTTGCGCAAGGCATCTGCCGAACAGGGCGTACGTTTCGGTTTGGCACCAAAATGTTTGAACATTTCCGCCCATTGCGTCAGATGTGCTTCTGCCCACGGAAAATCATCCTGCAGCACATCGCGACAAGCTTGCGCTAAAGCTTCTTCACCAATTTGCGGACGTAACACTGGCGCAGCCTGAACTAAAATGCAGAGCGCGGTAAAGTCAGGCGCTAAGGCAGAAACGGAAGGATCGATTGACGGGCGAAAGGCGAACATAACATAATCCTGTAATGACTAATTTATTCCATGATAGTGACCGATGAAGACAAAAGTCAATAAATTGACCGAAGCAGGTTCTGATATCGACTATGTCAGCGCCGCCGTTTCAGCCAGCGTCAAAAGTTTCCGCCAACAGCAAAAACTGTCGCTGGATGAGCTTTCACGCCGCGCGGGCGTCAGTAAAGGCATGTTAGTTGAGATTGAAAAAGGCAGCGCGAATCCCAGCATCGCCATTTTGTGCAAAGTGGCGGCAGCGCTAGGAATATCGGTGGCCGATATTGTGAATGTCACCGCCGATCCGCTGGCGCATCTGGTTGCTGAAGAGGACATTCCAATACTTTGGCAAGGTGACAAGGGCGGAACGGCGCGTTTGCTGGCGGGCACGCAAGGCCCGGATATGATCGAGCTATGGCGTTGGGAGATGTTCCCCGGCGAACAGTTCGCCTCGCCGGGCCATCCGCAGCGCACCTACGAACTGCTGCATGTCGAGCAAGGTGAACTTACGTTGACGGTTGATGAACAGCAGTTGCAGGTGCCGCGCGGCAGTTCAGCAGTAGCGAAAACCGCCGCACCGCACAGTTATGCGAACCTCGGCGAACTGCCGCTGGTTTTCACCATGGCAGTCGCCGAAATTCACAGTTAACCCACTTCGTTCGCCAGCGCCACCGCATCTTCGCCAGCTGGAATGCGCATCGGAGCATGCGGATCGGTCGCCGCACGCCACACCGCTTCCGCCACATCCAGCGCCTTGGTGGTCGGTTGTGGCTGCTGCATCGTGCTGAAAACGCCATCTAATAGCGGCTGATACGGCTCAAGCTGCGTGTTCTCCATGCGCGGCATGGCGTTCTTGCCGAAATCGGTGCTGGGCGCCAAACCTGGCAGCACCAGATGCACCTTGATATTGAACGGCTGCAACTCCAAAGCCAGCGATTCGGTAAAGGCGTTTATCGCCGCTTTACTTGCGGTGTAAACCGCCAGCAGCGGCAGAGATTTCAAGGTTACCGTCGAGGTCACGTTGATCACCGTGCCGCCTTGTTTCGCGCGGAACTGCGGCAGCACAGCCTGCGTCAATGCGATGGTACCGAGCGTGTTAGTTTCAAACACGTCACGCACCGTCGACATTGGCGTGCCTTCCAGTGATGCCAGCACGCCAATCCCGGCGTTATTCACCAGCACATCGATGTCGCCCGCCGCAGCGATGGCATTTTTGATGCTGGCGTCATCGCTGACGTCCAATGGCAGCAGACGCAGATTTTCTGATGCCGGGAACAAGTCGGCGCGAGGAGTGCGCATGGTGGCGATCACTTTCCAGCCACGTTCCAGAAAATAGAGCGCGGTGGCGTGACCAAAGCCGGAAGAACAGCCGGTGATTAGAATCGTTTTCATCTTTCACTCCTGCATTGCATTGGGGTAGACGATCACTATAGAGTCAACCAACTGGACTCACTACAACGCAACGTCCATCTTTCATTCGTAGGAGTCCAAATGATCGATCCCTTAGCGGAGATGGTGTCACTTCTGCAGCCGCAAGCGGCGTTTTCTAAACGCGCGCGTGCTAATGGCCGCTGGAGTGTGCACCGCAGTGAAACTGGTCAGCCGTTTTATTGTCTGGTACTGGAAGGTCGCAGCCAGCTGAAGATGAAAGGGCATCCGCCCATCACGCTGGAGCAGGGCGATTTTGTGCTAATCCCGGCGGCGTGGGAATTTTGCATGACCAGCGCCGAACCGCCCGCCGATGACGCGTCGGAAACCGTGCCACAGATGCTCGCGCCCGGCGAATTCTGGATAGGCGATCAGCAGCAGCCTGCCGACGTGCAAACCCTGATTGGCTATTGCCAGTTCGGCGCGCCCGATGCCGGATTGATTGTCTCGCTGCTGCCGCAGTTTATTCAGGTGCGCGGCGAATCGCGCCTCACAACGCTGGTGCAATTGGTGATGGATGAATGCCGCGCGCAGCGACCGGCACGTCATGTGGTACTGGAACGCTTGCTGGAGCTGCTGTTAATCGAAGCGCTGCGATCGATGCCAATCTGCAATGCGTGTCCGGGCGTGATGAGCGGGTTAGCCGACGAACGGCTGGCGGCGGCGATTCGTGCCATCCATGCTAATCCTGCGCACAGCTGGACGGTGGCAGAACTGGCGAAAGCCGCCGCGCTGTCACGTTCCTCTTTCTTTGTGCGTTTCCGCGAAGCGGTTGGCGTGGCGCCGATGGTCTACCTGCTGACGTGGCGCATGGCGCTGGCGAAAAATTTGCTGCGCGGCAAAAGCATGGCGGTGGCTGAAGTGGCAGAGCGCGTCGGCTATCGCTCCGCCAGCGCCTTTAGCGTGGCATTCAGTCGCTACGTCGGCCAGCCGCCGGCATGGTTCGCCGCCAAAGAGGATGTCTAGCGATACAGCTTCAAATTGCCGGTTAAACGGGTAATTTTTTTCTTTGAACCGATCAAACCGATCGCCACCAACTCGATCTGATCGCTGTGCGCGTCAGCAATACGTTCGCCATATTCTTCGTACGTTTTGCAGGATTGCGCCAGCGCGCTGAACGGCATCGAAAAAATCTCGCTATCCGCGCCGCTTATTTGCTGCAACTCGCGCAGATAATTACCGTCCGCCAATAACACCGGCAGCGGCGCGTAGATCACGCCGGGATAATTAACGCCATCCTGGCTTTGATGATCCGGCCCAACCAAATTTCCTATCAATTTTCCAAAACTGATGCCGATAACGCTAGCAGCGTTCATCGCCAATCCGGCGGGCAGTTGCTGATCAATCACGATGGTGCAGCGATGGGTATTTGCGTCGAAATTCATGATTCAGGCTTCACTTTGAGTGGGGTTACAGGTGCACGGTTCAGCGAATAACGCTGGTTTTCCCGGTGCGCATAAATGCGCACCCTACGCCGTAGGGGCGCCATTCATGAACTGAACCCCATAACCTGGACCGTTTAGTTAAAGCGCTGCGTAATGCTGAGTCCTGTACGCTACCGGACTCAGCCCACCCAACCCCATTTTTATCCGCTTAGTATTCCAGAAGTGGATATAGTCTCCGATATCCTTCTCCAGCTCCTCTACATCACGGTATTTCTTCAGGTAAAACATTTCCGACTTCAGATGACCGAAGAAGTTTTCCATCACCGCGTTGTCCAGGCAGTTTCCTCTGCGCGACATGCTCTGTGTTATCCCGTTTTCCGCCAGGCGCTGCCTATACTCCGGCATCTGATACTGCCAGCCCTGATCGCTGTGAAGAAGCGGACGCTGCTCGCCCGTCAGATGCCGTAAGGCACTGCTCAGCATATTGTTTATCATCGGCATCAGCGGCTTACGCGCCGTTTCCCAGCCCACGATTTCGCCGTTATACAGGTCCAGAACCGGGGACAGGTAGCATTTTTCACCCGCAACGCTGAACTCCGTTACGTCCGTTACCCACTTCTCGTTCGGTGCCTGTGCCCGGAAGTTGCGCTGCAGCACGTTGCCGGCTGTTCGCCCTTCGGGCCCCCGACAGGACCGGTATCTCTTCTTTCTTACCGGCGACTGCAGGCCCAGCGCCGACATCAGCTTCAGCACGGTTTTCCCGCTCAGCCCCCAGCCGTGCTGCCTGAGCAGGCAGCCCATGCGCCGGTAGCCGTAAAGACTGCGATGCTCCTCCGACAGCCTGACGATGAGCGCCTTCACCTCTGCGTACTTATCCGCCGCCTGCTGGCGGGCAAGCTGATAAAAAAATGTGCTTTTCGGCAGCCGCGATACGCTCAGCAGCACCGGCAGGCGATGCCGCGTGCGCAACCGCGTCACTGCAGCGGCTTTTTCTCCCGCTCCCGGCGCTTTTTTTCCAGGATAATCTCCTGCATAACCTTCAGATAGTCGTTTTCGGCGCGAAGGTATTCGAGCTCCTTAAGCAGCTCTTTCTCCGTCATTGATCCGGCAGGTTTTGGTGATTTTGCTTTGTCTGACATTCGTATACTCCGCGTGCTGTTTTCGGGCGGGAAAGCGTAGTGGCCTTTAAGGCTGTACTGACGGGCCCAGGATTCAACCGTTTTGTATGAGGTGAGATTAAAACGCGCCGCAACCGCGGCGTATGACTCACCGGGATGAGCCAGAACGTAATGCGCCACCTGAACTCTGAAGTCGGAAGAATAACGCCGGTGCCCGCGGGGAAGCAAAGCCTGCTCACCGTGATGCTGATAGCGTGCAACCCAGCGGCGCAGGTTAGTAGGGGCAATGCTGAAGTGCTTAGCCGTTCCATCAATACCGGCATGGCCGCTAAGAAAATAGTGAATGGCCGAGAGTTTGAATTCGACGGGATATTTTGTCGCCATAGACCTGCACCTTCAATGTCAGATTATGGTCCAACATTTGGGGTGCAGTTCATTCATGGCGACCCGGCTACATCCGCGCAATGACTCTGATAACAATCATCAGAGAAAAAAGTATGCCGCAACCCCAAAGGAAAGTGCTTTCTGATTACGTTGCAAAAGGAACATATTAGGGATAAAAAAATCCCTTAATCGCTAAACATTGGAAAGGATTATCCACTTATGAGCTTAAGCAAGACAGATATCAAAATCCTCCAGCAGTTGCAGCAGGACGCGCGCATCACCAACCAACATCTCGCCGACGAAATTGGCCTCTCCGCATCCCCAACTTGGCGCAAAGTGCGCAAACTGGAAGAGGACGAAGTGATTCAGGGTTATCGCGCGGTACTTAATCGAAAAAAGATTGGCCTCAATGTGATGGTGTTTGTACGCGTCACCATTGATAGCCACAGCGAAGCCGAAGCGCGTAAATTCGAACAAGAAGTAATGGCGCTGGATAATATGGTTTCCTGCTACAGCATCGGCGGCGATGCGGATTTCTTATTGCAGGTGGTAGCGGCAGATATGGACGCGTATGCGGAATTCGCAATGTCGGTTATACGAAGATTGCCGGGGATAAAGGAGATGCAGAGTATGTTTGTGCTGAAGGAGATAAAGGGTTTGGCGGCCTGTCCTATAGGCTAAGATTTATTTAAAATTCATAATTTTTTTAACAAAGCTATCGTGAAGGTTTTTCATATAAAAAAGAAACCCCACATATAGTTATATGTGGGGCAGGAAATATTACGAATAATAAGCAGCATTAAGATCGATGATTTGGTCACCTTCTCTCAGTAACTCAGTACTTGAACCTTGCCGGATGAAAAAGTTATTTTCATAATGACATACTTGGCCAACGCTTTTAACTTCAATTTTTAAAACGTGCAGTCCGTTATATGAGCAAAGCTCAATGTCTTTTAGTATTTGCTGCTTTAAAGCGTTGGTGAAATTATATCCTTGTATCTTTTGCTTGATAAACATGAAGTAATCATCAATTGAACCAGATTTGATAGTTGCTTCATGATCTATGCCGTTTATATAAAAACCATTAAATTCAATTGGTTGTATGCTATAGAGCGAATTCAGTCTATTAGCAGTATGAATGTTTTCAGACACGCCTATTAAAATAAAACCTTTAGATTCTTTGCCAATGTTATTTATAGCCACACAAGTTTGTATTATATTGACTAAGCACTCATCGTCAATATCATGCTTACCCGATAAATTGAATAGGCCTTGCTTGAAATCGTAACTTGGTTGCTCTGTTCTTGCATTATTTAATATTGTTCTAATTAAAGTTAACCATGCATGATTGATATATGTTTTAGCCGAAGGTGAAAAGTATCGACTAATTAAGGCTTTCAGATCCTCGACACTTTTTTCTCTTGCGCTTGCAGCCCAACGGCCACCTTCAGTTTGAACCATTGATCTTCTTACGCTATCACCAAGTTGATTAAAAAATCCATCTTTATCATTAAGCTGCATGTTATTCTCAATGATCAATTGATACATTGCTAAAAAAACCGCTTGGTAATACCTTGGGCATTCTTGGGATGTATAATCTTCTCCAAGAATATGCCGTCTGAAATAAATTTCTTTATCATTATAAAGAGATGATAGATTTTCATAGACTACAAGGTAGTCTTCCATAATTTTATCAAATCCATTTTTTTGGATGTAATTTTCTAAATGTTGTCTTTGACCGGCTGCATGAGTTGATGTGCCTGCACCATAAAATGTGTCAAGGGATGTTGAACCTGAAGTAGGCTTATCTTCAATCATAATGTAGCCTAAAATATTAGCTACTAACTCTTCGTCATCAGAATCTCTGATACTACGTCTGGTTAATATATGGTGTTTAATATAAAAATGATTATCTATATTTATTCCGTAATTAAGACCTTCATTACTTATTGATATGTTGTGAATCTTATTTAGACCCATCACATCAGAATGAGTAGTATCACCTCTTATTGAGGTGGACAGAATACGTACAAGCTCACAAAAATTACTAACACAACCCGCACTGCGGAGTTCCTGCTTAGATAAAATTTTCCCATTTGAATTAATCCTCCTGAAAACCTCATCAATGTTATCTTCAGTTGATGAATATTCAGAAATTGCAAATCGGTATCGTGCAATCTGTGCGGATTTATCTCGGGATAGTACTGGTTCTTTTTGTATGAGTTGACCAGAGTCTTTGAGTTGTTTAGTTAAAGCAATTGAATCTAAATCAAAATGTTCACCATTTAAAGAATATCTTTGTTCAATAAAGCTAGTAAGGGCTTCTAATCTCTGCATTCCATCTAGTATTTCTCTAGTGGATTTCAAAGTTACAAATAATAATAGGGGGATAGGATATTGTTGAATCATGGAAGATATCAATGACGCTTTTTCCTCTAAAGACCATACAAGCTTTCTTTGATACCTCCTGTTGACAACAAGTTTCTCCTGCAAATACCATTCATATAGTTCTTCACTAGTTTTTGAATCAATATCTAAGTTTTCATTTGCCATGTGATTCACCCTAATCCATTAAATAATCACTAACTACTCATTAAGATAATACTATGTTATAAGTATCAAAAAAAGAGGTGTGAGTAAAAATAGCTCTAATTAATTGTTGTCTACTTCACATTATAGTTAATGAGAAAAAATTTTTGGTTAAGAGTAATTCGGCGATTTTGTTTTTCATCTTTCATATATGGCGCTCTTTTTTAGATAAGAGTTATTTGTAATATTTCGAATTGATTGCCGATTTGATTTCAGGTTAATAATGTTGTCTTTTAAGTGTTGTGATGAAAAAATTAAAGTTAGGTCCAATGTTTTTTTGATGATTTTAGCCAATTTCCTAAATCCCATCTCCCACCTCACAAATCCTTAACTCAAACTGGACGCTTGCCAGCTAAAGCGTAGATAATCATTTCACCCGATTTCAAACATTAAAAAGCTGAAACAAAATAATTCGATTACTTAAACAAACCTAAAGCGCAGCGGTAATAAGCCGTGCACGTATCGTCTTTTCTCTGTTGAGGAAAACATTGTGTTTAAATTAAATCCGGTGTTACTAAGCCTTGTGGCTGCGCAAGGCGTGATGTTCCCTGTGTTGCCGACAACGGCGGCGATATTAAAGCCTTATACGCCTGAAATTAATGACAATAAGGTTGGTGCTTACTGTTTATGTAATGGCAGCACGCAAACGCTGAGCGGATTGCCGCAGTTCGCGCCGGGTGAAAACGGTACGGGCAGCGTAACGATTGGTGAGTTGCGCAATATTGGGCGAATTATCAATGACAACGTGATTGGCGCGGCGCGGCTGCAAATCGGTGCGCAGAATTACGCTATTGGCATCCCCAATTACGAAGAAAATACCTACATCACCTATCAGGTATTTAATACTGCAGAACTGGTTGATTTACCTGCTGTAGGTCTGGATACCGTAGTGCCAGATTATTTTGATGTAAACGACAAACAATATATCAACGCGCGTGTCGCTTCCGTCAGTAATGGCACGCTGAATATCGATATTGGCAAGCATAACGCGGCGTCGACTTCCTCCAGTAATAGCTGGTCGATGGCGGCGAAGCAAAGCCAGTTATTTACCGCCAGCAAAAAAGGCAATTTGAACTGGAATTCCAATAACCGTATCGCCTTCACCGCCGGCACCACGCCGTACGGTGGCGATCGCCTGGCTTACGATGTCGGCAACGTGGTGGAATACGCGGGTGTATTCACCGTCAATACACTGGATGGCGGCACTAACACGTTCAACGTCACTAATCTCAATGAACTGCGCAATTACAACGACTGGCTGATCGATCAGCTCTCCAACGCCAATCTCAGCACCGAAAGTTACAACACAGAATTCAATAAGGCCTACGCGCTGCGCGAAGGGCGCGTGGTGTATCGCATGAGCACCAACAACTTCGATGATGAAGTGGCGCTACCGATATTCGATCAGGTGGTGCTTAGCGCCGATGGTCCGAAGGCAACAGTGAAAATCAATCGCGGCAAAACGCTGGAAGTGGTGAACAGCAACAGCGCGGTGATGCGTGCCAGCAACGGGGCGAAGGCGATAGTCGATGGCAAACTCGCCAGCACCGGTTCTGGCCTGGAGTTGCTCAGCGGCGCGCGCGGCTTCAACAACGGCGTCATCAACGCCGGTTTTCTTAATAACGCCAATGGCAAAGGCGTCGATAGCAGCACGGTTGGCGCGGGCGGTAGCGCGGTCGACGTCAGTTATGAAAGTCGGTTTATCAATCGTGGCGTGATCAACCTGCAACCCGGCGCGGGCTTCAGTACCGGCATCAATGCCTACAACAGCAAAGTGGTTAACCACGGCAACATCAACGTTGGCGTAAGCGATGTCAGCAGCGGCGGCACGGCGGCGGGCGTATTGCTGAGCAGCGATGGCAAAGGCGGTTTCGCTAACGCCAAAGACGGCACCATTTACATCGGGCGCACGCCGCAAAATCGCAAAAATGACCCAACCGAAGATGTCGCCGTCAATCTGGGTGGCGGCGCCAGCGGCATCTATCAATTTCTTGATTCAAAAGCCGTGAATAATGGCCACATCGTGATTGGATCCAAAGTGCAAAACGCGGCAGGGATGAAGGTGGAACTCGCGCCTCACGCGGTCACGCTGAACAATGGCGTCATCGACGTTAACGGCAAGGCGCAAGTTCAACCCGCCGAGAACGTTGGCATGTTGGTGCTGGATTCCGGCAGCCTCGGCAAGGTTGGCAATATCGGCACCATCAATGTCAACGGCTACAACAGCACTGGCCTAAAAGTCATCGCGCGCGATGGCAATGACTCCGTGGCATTTTCCAGCGGCGCGATCAACGTGCCTGGCGATGGCGATCGGTTTGTTAATTCCTTTAACACGGCGGTATGGGTGAAGGGCGATCCGGGCGGCACGGCTTACGCGAAACTGACCGGGCCGATCAGACTCGGCGGAAACTCGAATATTGGTATTCGTGCCGAAGGGCTTGCGGTGGTTGATGTCAGCGCTAATGCGGTGCCGCTATCCGTGCCTGATCCCAACGTGTATACCGCACGGCATATCAGTTTTTACACCCTTGGCCCCAACGCCAGAATCAACTTGCCCGCCAACGGCAGCTACAGCACCACCGTGCCGTACGGCAATATTTTCCGTGTTGCAGATGGGGCAGATTTTGACGGCACCGGCCGCACGCTTTCCATGAACAACTCGTTCGCCACGGGCGTGTACGGCAGCGGTGAGTTCACCGACGTCAACACCAATGGCGCGACCTTCAACGTTGCCGGCAATTACGCGCGTGCGGTTGAGATCAGTGACGGCGCGCACGCCACCATTGATGCGGCGACCCGCATCAGGCTGCTCAGCAATGGCGCGACCGGCGCGGTGGCGGATGGCAATAAATTCACCCTGACAGGCGACCCGATCAATCCGCAAACCCAGTTCAATCCCGATACGCTGCTGGTCAACCATGCGGCGCTCAGCGGCGTTGCTGATAATCAACAGGCGCTGGTTGTCACGAATCACGCCCAGTTGATCAATACCGGCGACATTACCTTAGGCGGTCAGAGCACCAACGGTATTTATGCGCAGAATGGTGCCTTTGCCTTCAACCGTGGCGATGTCACCGTGACGCGCAGCAGCACCGGTCTGTATGCGTATGGCAATCCCGAATACACCGATGGCGTAACGCCGACTGAAGTTATCAATATCGGCTTGCTCAATGTGTATAACGTGGATGCCGAGAGTTTCTCACCCAGCAGAGGATTGATCTCCTATCATGAGCTGGCGCGCTTCTATCAAAACGGCACCATCAATTTGTTTGGCTCAAACGCGCTGGCGGGCGCGGTGTTTGCCGGTGGACTACTTGATTTAGGTGATGGCAATCGCGTGGTGTTCCACGACAGGAACCAATACGGTTTTCGCGCCGCGGATACCGGCACGCGTTTGATCAGCCACGGCGGCAGCGTTGATGTCAGCACTGAAAACTCCAGACTATACGAGATTGTCAACGGCGCGTGGCTGTATGCCGAAACGCCAGGCAATGTAACGCTCAGCGGGGAAAACAGCACTGGGATGGAGGTGAGCGGATACGACGCGATGGTTTCCCGCACCGACAATTACACCGTGACCGGCAAAAATGCCACCGTGATGCGCGTCAGCGGCAGCGCCGAGGGCGTGATCACCAGCGGCATTGCCCTGAATGGCGAAAGCGGCACTGCGGCGGTGGTCGGCGGCGATGAGTCGGAAATCTACGCCGCCTCGCAAATCACCGGTAACGGTAGCAACAGCACCGCTTTTGATGTGAGCGGTGGCGCACGGTTGTTTAATCAGTATCAAGGCGTCGTCGATCTCACCGGACCAAACAGCACCGGCGCGCGCGTGCATGACGGCGGTAACTTCATTAACCGTGGCAGCATGCGTATCGCGTCGGGCATCGGCGTGGATGTCAGCAGCGGCTACGGCCAATACGTACCGGTGGACAGTTCCCTACGCGTTGATGACGGCACCGCAGCGTTACGCGTTGGCAACGGCGGCTGGCTGAGAATCTACGGCGACGGGCAGGGCGCGAGCAATATTTATGCGATGGGCAAAGCCGATGGCTTGTTGCTGGATAATGGCGCGCAGGGCTTTGAAGCCAACGACATCATCCTCGGCGCTTACGGCAGCGGCAGCGTAATCAACAACCGCGCGGAAACCAGCAATATCTCGCTGGATAACGTGATGCTCGATGTGAGCGGCGGCACCGGCGTGCGTTCGGCGACTTCGTTTGATCCCAATGGTCGCGCGCTGATCAACGTCAGCGGTGGCGCTACCGGTTATCGCTTCGAAAATGCCGATGGCTCAACCACCAGCAACGATCTGGTGATCGGCAAGGATTATTCGATTCTGGTTTCCGGACAAGGCACCGGCGTTCGCGCTAACACCAGCGGCAGAGTGATTTCGCAGGGTTCGATTGGCATTCGCGATTTCAACGGCGGTTCGGCGATTGTCACCAGCACCGCCAGCCAGGTGATCAACCAGGGTTCGATTGCCTCACTCAGCCGCGTCTCTCCGCTGATCGATTTGCGCGGTGGCGACACGGTATTTATCAACCAGGGCACCATCTCCGCGCCGTTCCCGGATCAGGTCGTCGTAGCCGGAGGCGCAGGCAATGATGTCATCGCGCTGCTCGATGGTGCGGTGGTCGGCGATGTGAATACCGGCAGCGGCAGCGATGAACTGGTGGTGACCGGCGGCACGCTGAACGGCAGCCTGACGATGGGCAATGGTGCGGCGAATCAGGCAACGGTGCAGAGAGTCAGCCTGGCCGATACCCGTCACATCACCACCGAAAACGGCGCTGGCAGCACGCTCAATCTCAGCGAACTGACGGCGCGCGGCGGCTCGTTTGCCCGCGATGATGTCAGCAAAGGCACCAACCTCGGCGCGGGCTGGAGCACGCTCAACTTCTTCGCCACCCAGTGGACGCTAACCGACAACATCAAACTCGCGCACAGCACCATCAATATCGACGCCGGCAGTACGCTGTTTGCCGGTGATAACGTCAATCCGCTGCTGCAAGGCGCGACCAATGATTCGCTGGTGATAAATAACGCCGGTACGCTGGATCTCACTAACGGCGGCAATGCGGCGGCGAATGTTTTAACCATTGATGGCGAACTGGCATCGGCGGGCGGCAGCCTGAAACTCAACTCCTCCGCCACGCAGAGCGACAACCTGCGCGTAAACGGCAATGTGTCGGGCACCACCTTGATCGACGATACGCTGATCGGCGGCCCGCAGCTGGATAGCAATCGCGATGGCGTGATTGCCGCCAGCGAAGGTGTGTCGCTGGCGCAGGTAACCGGCAGCGCCAGCGCAACCAGTTTTGCGCTCAAGAGCGGCTATGTGGCGTCCGGGCCGTGGCAATATGGTTTAGCCAGCTTCGCGCCGGGCAGTTCAACATCCGGTGCGTGGGATTATCGACTCGCTAACACCTTTGTCTGTGAAGACGGTTCGCTGTGCCAGCCACAAGCGGGCAGCAATCAGCGTGCCGTGCGGCTGGCCGTTACGCCGCAGGTGCCGTCCTACATCTCCGCGCCGGTGGGTTTGGCGTATTACTCGCTGGCGGTGACCGACGATCTGCATAAACGTCTCGGCGAACTGCGTCAGCAGCAAAGCGCGTCCGATGCCGTGGGCGGCGAGATGTTTATCCGCTATCTCGGCTCCAACCTGAAATATCAAAGCAATCGCGGTTTGGCCGATTACGGCTACGACTTCGATCTGGATTACAGTGCGGTACAACTGGGTGGCAACGTGCTGCGCGCCGACGGCCCGCAAGACAGCTTGCGCGGCGGCGTGGCCTACACGCGCGGTAATACGCGCATTCGCCCTCACGCAGCCGACGGTTACAGCTCTACCAGTTTCGACAGCGACAGCATTTCGCTGTACGGCACCTGGCTGCGCGACAGCGGATTCTACCTCGATGGTTCGCTGAGTTGGGGTTGGTATCGCGGTGAAACCGACATCGCCCGGCAGAAAGAGGTGGCAACACCGAAGGGTAACGGCTGGACGGCGTCGGTGGAATCGGGCTATCCGTTCACCTTCGCCAACGGCGTGCGCCTCGAACCGCAGGCGCAAATCACCTGGCTGCAGATGAAGATGGACAGCTTCACCGATCAGGATCGCACGCGCGTGTCGTACAACGATTACGATCAAACCATCGGCCGACTCGGCGCGCGCCTCGATCGCACCTGGCTGGACGCCAGCCAGAATGCCTACACGCCGTACGTTCGCGCCAACTACTACAAAGGCTGGGGCGGCACCGCGAAAACCAAAATCGGTGCGGCGGATACTGAAGGCAGTCAAATCTTCGAAAGTGGCAAGTTTGGCCAGATGTGGGATGTCGGCTTAGGCGGCAGCGCCACGCTGAATAAGGATGTTGCGCTGTATGCCGAAGCGGATTACCGCAAAGAGATCGACGGCAACGGCGCCAAAGGCTGGCGCTATAACGCGGGCGTGAGGTGGTCGTTTTAAAATTCAGCCTGTTCATCGCGCATGCTGGAGTGCGTCAAGATAAGTGGTTTTCAACCCCTCAAGGATGAGGGGTTAGAGGTGATTTAATGCCTGGCGACCAAAATCATTAGCCAGGCACTTGCTGCGTGCGCCGATCCTTCACCGTGACATACAAAAACGCCAGCACGAACAGCACCGCGTAGATCACCACAATGGTTGGGCCCGGCGCGCTGTCGAGGAAGAACGAGGCGTACACGCCGCTGAAACCTGTCACCACCGCAATGCCAATCGCCAGCAACATCACCTGCACGAAACGACGCGCCAGCAGTAAAGCGATAGCGCCAGGCGCGATCAGCATGGAAATTGACAAAATCACGCCCACCGATTTCAGCGCAGCGACGATGGTTAACGAGATTAAACACAACAAGCCGTAATGCATCAGTTTGCCGTTGATGCCGCAGGCGCGCGCCTGATTGGGATCGAACGCGTGCAGCAGTAAATCTCGCCATTTGATGCCAATCAACAGGCTAACAATCAGCGCGATAGCCGATGTCTGGATAATATCCGCCAGGCTGATGCCCAACATATCGCCGAACAAGATGTGGTCGAGATGCACTTCGGGCTGCAATTTCAGATACAGCACCAAACCGGCGCCAAACATGCCGGAGAAGACGATGCCCATTACCGTATCGGGTTTGATGCGGCTGTTCTCACTGATGTAGCCGGTAGCGACGGCGCACACCATGCCAGCGACAAACGCGCCGATGGCGTACGGCAAACCAATCAGCCAGGCGATCACCACGCCAGGAAATACCGCGTGGCTCATCGCATCACCGAGCAATGACCAACCTTTCAGCACCAGAAACGCCGACAGCATCGCGCACGGCAGCGACAGTACCAAGGTGGTGATCAGCGCCATGTTCATAAATTCGAACTGGAATGGACTCAACAATAATTCAGCCATTAACGCCGTCCTCCATGGTCTGACGCGCACGGCGGCGCGAAGCCAGCACGCCATGTTTTGGCGCGAAAACAAAGGCCACTAAAAATACCAGCGTTTGCGCGACCACAATCACGCCGCCGGTCGCGCCATCAAGGAAGTAGCTGCTCCATGCGCCGAGGAAACTGGTGACGCTGCCGATGGTCACGGCGATCAGCAACAGGCGCGGAAAGCGATCGGTCAACAGATAGGCGGTGGCGCCTGGCGTCACCACCAGACAAATCACCATAAAAGCGCCGACGGTTTGCAGCGCGGCGACGGTGGACGCCGAGAGCAGGGCAAAGAACAGGATCTTCAGCCGCAGCGTATTCAAACCGAGCGAGCGCGCGTGGCTCTCGTCGAAGAAGGTCACCATCAGATCTTTCCACTTCAGCAGCAGAATGGTCAGGGTGATAAAGCCAATCGCGCCGAGCTGCCAGATATCGGCGGGCGCGACCGACAAAATATTGCCCAGCACGATGGTTTGAATATTCACCGACGTGGGATTGAGCGAAACCAGAAACAGGCCGATGCCAAAAAAAGACGAGAAGATCAGGCCGATAATGGCATCTTCTTTTAAGCGCGTACGCTGATTGAGAAACAGCATGCTGCCCGCCGCCAGCCCGCCGGAGAGAAACGCGCCGAGGGAAAAGGGCAGTCCGAGTATGTACGCGCCCGCCACGCCGGGCACAATTGAGTGCGACAGCGCATCACCGATCAGTGACCAGCCTTTCAGCATCAGGAAGCAGGAGAGAAAGGCGCAAATCGCGCCGACCAGCGCGGCGATCCACATCGCATTCAGCATGTATTGATAGCCAAACGGTTCAATAATCCACGACATGGTTCGCTCCCCGGTCAGGATTTTTGTCTTTCATCAGCTGCATTAACACCGCGTTACGCTCATGCAGCGCGCCATCAAAGGTCTGCGCCAGATTATCGGCGGTGAAGGTGTCATGCAGCAGGCCGCTCGCCAGCACGGTATTTTTTACCAGCACGCAGCGATCGCAGAAATCAGGGATGGCGTTGAGATCGTGAGTGGAAACCAGCATGGTGCGGCCTTCGTCGCGCAGCTCTTTTAGCAGGGCTATAATCGCGGCTTCGGTTTTGACGTCCACGCCGGTAAACGGCTCATCCAGCAGGATAATCTGACCACTTTGTGCCAGCGCGCGTGCCAAAAAAACGCGTTTTTTCTGCCCCCCCGACAGCTCGCCAATCTGCCGGTGGCGATAAGCGCTCATCCCCACGCGCTCCAGCGCTTGATCAACGCTAAGTTTATCGGCGACACGCGGTATACGCAGCATGCCCATATAGCCGTAACGGCCCATCATCACCACATTTTCCACCAATACCGGGAAGCTCCAGTCCACTTCCTCCGATTGCGGAACATAGGAAACGATGTTGTGTTTTAACGCCTTATTGGCCGGCAAACCCGCTAGCGTTACCGCGCCCGAGGAGAGCGGCACAAATCCCATGATCGCTTTGAACAGTGTGGATTTACCGGAGCCGTTGACGCCAATCAACGCGGTGATGCTGCCAGCGGGCACGCTAAAAGAGGCTTTACGCAGCGCCGTGTGGCCGTTGCGGTAGGTAACACCCACATTCTCGACGATTAATCCTGCGGCTGGGTTCATTTCTGACTTCCTTCTGTGATGCCTTTCACCACGGTTTCGGTGGTGACGCGCAGCAGATCCAGATAGGTCGGCACTGGGCCATCGCTGTTGCTCAGCGAATCGACGTACAACACGCCACCGTAATGAATGCCGGCTTCACGCGCCACTTGCTGAGCGGGTTTGGCAGAGATGGTGCTTTCACTAAAGATGGCAGGAATTTGATGATCGCGCACCGCATCGATCACCTTACGCACCTGCTGCGGGGCGCCTTGCTGATCGGCGTTAATCGGCCATAAATAGAGCTCTTTCAGACCGAAATCGCGCGCCAGATAAGAGAAGGCACCTTCACTGGTCACCAGCCAGCGTTTATCGGCGGGAAGCTTGTCGACAGCGGCACGCATCGGCGCGATGGTTTGCTGAATCTGCGCTTTGTAACGCTCAGCGTTGGCCTGATAAATTGCGGCATTGGCGGGATCGTATTTCTGCAGCGCGTTGCGGATGTTATCGACGTAGATCAGCGCGTTATCCGGCGACATCCACGCATGCGGATTCGGTTTACCGTTGTACGGACCTTCAGTAATGCCCATCGGCTCAATGCCTTGCGTCACGGTGACCTGCGGTACATCGTTAAGACGCTGGTAAAACCGGCTGAACCACAGTTCCAGATTAAAGCCGTTTACCAAAATCAGATTGGCACCCTGCGCGCGACGAATATCGCCTGGCGTGGGTTGGTATTCGTGGATTTCTGCGCCGGTTTTGGTAATCGACGTCACATCCGCCGCATCGCCCGCGACGTTTTTCGCCATATCGGCGATCACCGTAAAGGTGGTGACCACTTTGAGTTTTTCAGCCGCTGACGCGGTAAATGCGCTGAGTGACAACAGAACGGCAATCGCAGGCAAAAGGCGTTGAGTGAACATGATCATCTCCAAAGTAATATAGCCAATGCTATAATATATAGCTGATGCTATCTATATGAGTCATTTTTGTTCACAACGCCAGTGTAAAGACAAAAATTTACGAAAGGGGCAAGTGTCATAAAGACGGAATTAAACGGCATTTCCCCTAAAACACTAAATATGGTTACATCAACAAAAAGCGGACAGGATTTAAGACGATGCGCATCAAAATCAATGCAGTAGCAGACAGTGAACGCTTTCCCGAATCCGTTGATGTGATTGTGATTGGCGGCGGCATCATTGGCACGTCAGTAAGTTACGAATTGGCAAAACAGGGCGTTTCCGTGGCGCTGTTTGAGAAGGGCGTGATCGGCGGCGAGCAATCCGGCCGCAACTGGGGCTGGGTTCGGCAGCAAAACCGCGAACTGTACGAACTGCCGATGGCGATGCGCAGTTTGCAGCGCTGGGACGAGTTGAGCAGTAAAATTGGCCTCGATCTCGGCTTCTCACGGCAGGGCATTACTTACGGCACGCAGAGTGAAAGCGATCTGGCGCGCTGGGAAGCGTGGGGCAAGCAGGCGCAGCAACTGGGTTTCGTCAGCCATTTGATGACCGCACAAGAGACGCGCGAGCGCATCAGCAATAATGCGCCGTGGATTGGCGGCGTGTGGTCGCCGAGCGATGGTCGCGCAGAGCCGTCGCTGGCAGCACCGGCGATGGCGACTGGCGCGAAAAATCTCGGCGCATCAATCCAGCAAAACTGCGCGGTGCGCGGCCTCGATGTATCTGGCGGACGCGTCACCGGCGTCTGGACCGAGCGCGGCCTGGTGAAAGCTAACCGTGTAATCTGCTGCGGCGGCGCGTGGAGTTCGCGCTTCTGCAAGCAATATGGCATTGAACTGCCGAGCGCCAATATCCTGGGCACCGCGTTCAAAACCACGGCGGCGCCTGAAGTAATCAAAGGCTGTCTCAGCACCGGCGGGTTGTGTATTCGCCGTCGTCAGGATGGCAGCTACACCGTGGCGCTCGCCGGACGCGGGCAGATTGATCTCGCGCCGCAAAATATCCGTTACGCCACCAGGTTCTATGCGATGTATCGCAGCAAGATCGCTAAGAAGCTCAAGGTGCGCATCAACGGCTCGTTCTTCAACGGCCCGGAAGCCTCCGGTTCGTGGTCCAATCAAAGCGAGTCGCCGTTCGAGAAGATCCGCACCCTCGATCCGGCAGCGGATAACGGCATTGTGCAGGAAGCGATGCAGGCGCTGGTGCAGCTCTATCCGGAGCTGAACGGCATTAAGGTGGATTACGCGTGGGGCGGTTGGATTGATACCACGCCGGATTTGGTGCCGGTGATTGATGAGATGACGAGCATACCGGGCTTGTTTATCGCCTCCGGCTTCAGCGGCCACGGTTTTGGTATTGGGCCAGGCGCAGGCTTGTTGTGCGCGCAGATGGTCAATAACAAACCGCTGTTCACTGATGTGAAGCCGTACAGCCTGGCGCGGTTCGCCAAAGGTCAGGCGATCCGTGAACCGCAGATGATGTGAGGGTGGGCCGGTGCGCGTTGTTGCACACCGGCCGAACATTACACATCCAACCGATGAATCACGTTCACAAACTCATGTACGCCGCTGTTAATTTCTCGCAGGCTGCGTGACAACACGCTGATTTTATCCTGCTCGGTCACCACAAACTGCTTGACCTCATTAAGCTGCTGCTCCATCTGCGCAATCAGGCTGGCGTTGTGTTCCACCACTTGCGTGATCTGCTTCGTCGCGCTGGAGGTGGACGCCGCCAAACGTCGCACTTCGCCCGCCACCACGCTGAATCCGCGTCCTGCTTCACCGGCGCGCGCAGACTCAATTGCCGCATTCAGCGCCAGAATATTGGTTTGCGAGGCAATCAGGTTGATGGTCTCGACCACTTCGCCAATGCTTTTCGCCGAGGCGTTGAGCTCGCCCCCGATCGCCGTTGCTGCATTAACCTGCAGCGCCACCAACCCTGAATTGCGGATGGTTTCGTCCAGCACCTCGTTGGCGTTGTCGGTAATTTGTGACGTTTCTTCTGAGGTCGTCAGCGCGATGTCGGCCACGCGCTTGGCGGCTTCCACGCGCGCGGTGATATCTGAGGCGATTTTGATCACCTTGTACACCTTGCCATCGGCGTCATAAACCGGGTTGTAGCTGGCCTCAAGCCAGATGCGTTCGCCGCCGGCGGTTTTGCGTTCGAAGCGGCCGACAAAGTGCTGGCCTTTGGCCATCTTGCGCCAGAAGTCGGGATTTTCACTATAGAAGTTATCGAAGCAGAACATGCGATGATGCTGCCCTACAACCGCAGCCAGCTCATATCCCATGTGCTTGAGGAAGTTATTGTTGGCAGTGAGGATTTGTCCGTCCGGCGTGAACTCAATCACCGCCATGGAGAGATCCAGCGCGGTGATCACCGCTTCTTTATGCTCCAACTCCTGATGACGTTCTGTGATATCCGATGCCACCTTGATCACTTTGTAAACCTGGCCTTTGTCATCGCTCACCGGGAAATAGGTGGCGCTGAGATAGAAGCGCTGGCCTTGCTTATTAAAGCGCTCAAAAATGCCGGTCACCGATTCGCCAGACGCCAGCGTTTGCCAAAACGCAAGATAGCGCGAGGATTGGCTGTGTTGCGGGCTGCAGAAGAGGCGGTGATGCTTCCCCTGAATCTCATTTAACTGGTAGCCGGTGGTGGCAAGGAAGAGGTGATTGGCGGTGAGAATCTCGCCGTTAGGCGTAAATTCAATCCATGCCACATGCTGTTTGATCGCATTGATATCTTTAGCCACATCGCCACTTTTATAAAACGGCAAAGAAAGACTCGACTTTTTCACACCAAACATGGGAAGCCTCAGGTGATTATTGTGCTGTTGAACGTAATGCGTGCAGTGCAAAATTGGTCACGCTCAACATGCGTCACCTGAGCTGCCCGCAGATTCCCCTTCGCCGTACACTTAAGTGTCTCTGTGCGCCGCAGCGCCGCACGGGGTATGTAATTAACCTACCTGATGTTTTCAAAATGTACCGCTCAGAGCGTACTCGCGCTCCGCAATACGAGTTATCGGCGGCCTTATTTAAAGGTTTAATTTAAATGCATGTAAAAGGGCTGTTAATAAACTTGAGTTTATTTGCCGCTGCAAACTGGCATAACGCCCCCTTCCTGACTAAACAGTTAAACGTCCTTGATATTTTCTTTACGCATTCCTGATGCGATGTTGCGGGTTCGCTTGATGCGCGGACCTTACCTTTTGCCGGTCAGACGCTGCATCTCTGGCCCATCACGGAGTTGATGATGAACAACCACAAATCTGCGCTTTCTGCCGTCGCCACCGCCACACTCACTGCGTTATTGACGCCCGCACCTGCGCTGGCATGGGACAGCCTGACCGTGTTTGGCGATAGCCTGAGTGATAGCGGCAACGTAGGCCGCTTTACCTTCGACGGTGCACAACATCCTTTATATGATGAGATTCTTGCCGCGCATTTGGGGGAGGATTTACAGCGCTCAACGTTAGGCGGCAGCAATTATGCGCAGGGTGGCGCGGTATCGGTACCCAAGCTCGATCCTGATTTAAACACCCAGGATCAGCTGGCGGGTTATCTCGCTTCAACCGGCGGTCGCGCGGATAGCAACGGTTTGTATATTCATTGGGTCGGTGCCAATGACATCGCCATTGCCGTCACCAATCCCTTAACCGCCAGTGAAACCATCAGCAACAGCGCCAATCAATCGGTTGCGCAAATTAAAACCCTGCTGGATGCCGGCGCGGGCGCGGTGATTGTGCCCACCGTGCCGCAGCTCGGCTCAACGCCCTATATGATTCAAACCGTGCTGCGCGTGCTGGGAAGTGAAGCCACACCAGCGATGGTGGCGGCGTTTCAGTCACTGGATGGCGTGACCACGCCAGATAAAGCCGCGCGACAGCAAGCGGTGCAGGATGCCTTCACGCAAGCGGCAGGTGAAGTTTCGTCGGTTCCAGCGGTGCGTGACGCGCTGGCGCAACAGCTTTATAACGCATGGCAGGAGCTAAGCGAGCAGGTCACGGCGCTCTCCGACGGTTATAACCAGCAGGAAGAAGCGGGGCTGGCGACCTTGAATGGCAATATTGTGCGCGTGGATATCGCCGGGCTGTTCGATGAAGTGATCGCCAATCCAACCCAATATGGCTTAACCAACACCATCGGCATCGCTTGTCCTATTGGCACCTCAGCGGATGAGTGTCAATCCAGCACGCCGGGCTTCTCCACGGCGCAGGATTATCTGTTTGCCGACCGTCTGCACCCGAGCCCAGCGGTGCATGCGATGATTGCCGATTACATCCAGTCGATTCTGGATGCGCCAGCGCAGGTGGCGGCGTTATCACAATCGCCACTGATGATGGCGCGTGATACGCAAAACACGCTGGATGGACATTTGCAGCAGCAGCGTCAACAGCCCGCCAGCGCCGGAAAGTTCACGGTATTTGGCGGCTATGCCGGGCAACATGTCGATTATCAGGGCGACAGCTGGAGCGACGGAAATGCCAACACCACCAACTTAACGCTGGGTATCGGCTATCAGATCACCGACAACTGGCAAACGGGTGTGCTGTTTTCCAACACCAATCAGCGCCAGGAACCTTCGTCGAACTACGACTACAAACTGCGCGGCAATCTGGTGGCGCTTTACAGCCAGCTGACGGTGTTCGATCAGGGCTGGATTAACGCCGATCTGCATTATGCCGATCTCGATTTCGACAGCATCGAGCGTGACATCCACATCGGCCCGGCCAAACGTACCGAGCAGGGTAGCACCAGCGGTAAATTGCTCGGCATGCGTGTGCAAAGCGGCTGGACGCTGCCAATTACTGAAAATCTCAGCACCGGACCGGTCGCCAGTTACGCGCTGGATTACGGTCGCGTCGGCGGCTACAGCGAGAACAGTGATAGCAGCACCGCGATGCGCTACTCCGATCAAACCACCCATTCACAGATTGGCTCAGTGGGTTGGCGCATCGACAGCAAACAGTGGGTGGTTAATCCCTGGGCACAGGTGAGCTACAACCATCAGTTTGGCGATACCGATTCCACGGTGCGTGCCGGATTGAAATCGACGCGTACTTCGTTTGAACGCAGCGTTGAGGCGCGCGATAAAAACTGGCTGGATCTGTCGCTAGGTGCCAACGTGCCGCTCGGCGAAACGGTGAATGCGTTTGCCGGGGTTTCAACCGTCGGTGGGAATAGCGATTACCATCAGGTGACCTGGAATGTCGGTGTCAACGCCACGTTCTAAGCATGCAGGCCAGTAACTGTTAGTTGCTGGCCTGTTAATTTATAACGATCACAAATGCTTTCTCTGCTTAGCAATCAACCTTGTATTTCCGCGTTTTCTCTTCTATTTCGTACCATGTAAATAAAGAAGTTGTCTGCGATTAATCTGTAAATCGCCTCGCTGCCGCTACGCTTTTTTCCATTAATCATATTGTTGTCTGGCCATGCAAAAATCACATAAGTCAAATGCCCCAGTTAGCGTGGTACGCATCAACACATTAATTTTCAGTTACTTATACTCGATGGTGCAGTTACTTTCTCTTAATGGTTAAGGGGTACACCATGGCGAATGCGTCCAGCAATACGAATGCCACACCACAAAATACTGTCACGGCGGCGGCACCGGTTATTCAGGTCATAGATATCGAACAGCTCAAAGCCACCGAACCCACAACCGGCGGTGAACTTGCTACGGTGCTGGAATATAAGCGCGGAACGAAAGCTGGCGGCGGCGTATTTGTTTATGACGCAACAGATACCACATCGCCAGACGATGGTGGGTTGGTGATTGTGACTGGGGGAAATAAACGCTGGAAAAGGGTGATACTGGATTATAACTCGGTCACCGTGCTGGATTTTGGCGCGGTGCCTGACGGGAAAACCGACTGCATCGCAGCGGTAAAACGCATGTTTGACTGGTCGCAGCGCGTGTTGCCATCAGCAGGGATACGTTTTACTGCGGGCGAATTTAGTATGTCGACGTTTGATATCTCAGATAAAGAAATTAACCGTTTTAAGGTTACCGGTGCGGCGGTCAATTTCGGTTATTTCCCAACGACGACGTTGTTTTTTAACTGGGATACCAAACCTCGTGGTCAGCATTTCTTTAAAGTGCAGGCACGCTATGCCGAAATTTCTGGGCTGGTTGTGAAGGGCAAGAGTTCGGACAGCGGTGGTGATGGCGGCACGGCGTTCAATAATGTCGGTTTCTATGCCAACACCATTATCGGCGGCCAGTTCTTGCGCGTCAGCAGTATGGAATTCCGCTATTTGGGCGGACGTGCGCTTGATCTTATCGATACGCTGGATTGTAAAATCGACCAGTTCTATTCCCGTGGTTGTCAGGACAGCATTGTTTATGCTCGTTGGTCCGATCGCCAACAAGGCGCCTGGGATCACTCTACGGCAATTGAACTCTCCAATTTTAATTTGCAGGGCGGCACCAAAAAGCCGGTGCTGGATTTACCGCGCTGTACGCAATCCTTTATTCGCAACGGCTGGATTGAACACTCCGAATTTGCCGGTGATCTTTCCAATGGCCAGTGGGTGATTGAGGGATTAGCGATTGAATCCACCGATAACCCATTAAAACTGGGTTATTGCCGCGCCACTATAATTCAAAAAAGTATTCACAACCAAAGTGCCGGATTCGATTACAGTACCGAAGGTATTGAGCCGTGGACGCTTATCGGTGAAGGCGATCGTGGCGTACTGGAGATGTCGGATTGGGGAATCGTTGCGCAAGGTTCATTGAGCTATGACTATATCTCCTCGCAATATCACATGGATAATCAGGGGAAGGAGGCTGAACAGTGGTTTTATGTCGGGGAATTCGCCTTCTCTAATGCCAACTCGCAAATACATGTGCGAATTATTGGCACCGCACAATTCCTCTCACAAAGTGCAACCCAAACTGACTTTAGTAGCCGTACGCCGGAAGGCGTGGCAAATATCTATCTGCAGGCAAGAAATGGTGCAGATTCTATTGGCAGCTGGTACGGCGAAGGTTCCAGTCCGGTGACCAAAGTGCATATTTCGGGTAATGGTGCCCGAACCAAACTCTATGTGAAAATTGCGGGCTTTACCGCCTATTCCATTGCGCTAGTCGATACCAATGGCAAAGACCGATACCAGGCTGGAAATTGCTTTATTTTCCGTAAAAGTTTCACGGCCTGTAGCGCGGAAGAGAGCACCAGACTGGATGCGGAGAAAGTTGTTGCCTTTGAACAGCACTGGATTGGTAATAAACAAGTTGGCTTTGGGTACAACGACAATAAAGAGTTGTTATTGCATGGTCCGGTGTTCGAAAAGAGCGTGCAAAATCCCGATGGAACATGGAGAACGCGTCGGTTCTTAAAAGTTCGAGTCAATGGAACGGAGCGCAGTATTGAATTGCACAGTGCTACCGATCCCTATTAATTTTATCGAGCCAGCAATCGAGGTTGCTGGCTCGACAATAATAAAATCTACGTGGTTAATTGACGCCAGGGATATGCACATCCGGTAACGTATCGCGTACTTCCCAGCCGCGCAATTTGCCGGGATTTAATAAATTGTGGGGATCACAGGCGCGTTTCATCGCCACCACATCAGCACGCACCATGCCCTGTTTGCCATCTTCAATATGAATCACATGTGGATTATTAATTTTCACGCCATTCGTGCGGTAAGTAGCCATAATCGCGTTAAGGCGATCTTCGTCCTGATAACGCACCAACGGTAAACCGCTACAGGTAATGCTGCCGTTCATATCGCGTAAGAATTCAATGTGCGACATCACCTCATAGGATAATTGCGCTTCCAGCGTTAACGCCTGCTGCAAATAGTTATCCGTCGTGTAAGCAGTTTGCAGGTAAGTTAGCGTCTTATCGATTTTCAGCGCCTGCAGCGTGGTGTGATTCCAGCAATATTCAATCAGCGAATGGCCGCTATTTTCCCCTGCGGCAAAATGCAGCGCATTGCGGCCCGCATGCTGGCTCAGTAGCGCAGGTAACAGCCCGTCGCTTTCGCTGCCCACCACGGAAATCACCCCATGTTTGCCCGCCACATCGGCATCGGCCAGATCGCTGAAGTAATCAAGCACCGGCGCCGCGAACACGGCGATTTGGCGCTTCACCATGCCCGGCGAACGGGCCAGCGCATCGGCAAAGGCCATCGCCGTAGGGAAGTCGTTGAAAGTGTCGAGACGTTCGATCCAGTCGTGGCGCGGTGCCAGCGCCAGTTCAATCTCCAGCACGATGCCATTGCTGCCGTACGCGTGATGCAATAGCAGCGCATCCGGCGCTTGCAGGGTGATAATGCGCGGTGTCTCTTCCATGGTCATCAGGCGCACCGACAACACGTTGCCTGGCGCGGCCAGCGGACCGTAATTAATCGAACCTACGCCGCCAAATCCGCCGCCAAACAGGCCGCCGAGCGTCGCCAGTTTCCAGGTGGAGGGCATGCAGCGCAGCTCCCAGCCAAGTGGACGCGTATGCGATTCGAGGTCGCCAAGGCGAATGCCCGCCTGCGCACGCACCGTGCCGTGGCCGACGGCGGTCACCGCGTTGAGGCGCGTCATATCAACCATCACGCCACCGTGCAGCGGAATCAACTGACCGTAATTACCGGTGCCGCCACCGCGCAAATTGAGTGGCACGCGCTGTTTGGCGCAGGCTGCCACGATCAGTGCCAGCTCCTGCTCATCACGCGGACGCACCGCCAGCTCGGCAAACTTCGCTTCCAGCTGCGGTTTCAAGACCGGACTGAACCAGTGAAAATCGCGCGACAGACGTTTGACCTTCGGCGCTTCTTTAATCCAGTCGAGTTCAGGCAACGCCGCGACCAGCGCCGCCAGTGCAGACTGGCGATCGGAATCAGACATGTTTATTTCCTGTGTGAAAAGGGTTATTGCGCCGCTACGGCGCATGCGTGTTTCTTAACTGGGGCTCAATTCACTCTCATGCCATGCCGCCAGCACGCGGCGCGTTAGCCACGACATCAGCGCGAACAGCAGGAAGCCTGCCAGTGAAATCAGCAGCAGCGCGGCAAACATCAGCGGGATATTGAGCTGATAACCGGCCTGCAAAATCTGGTACGCCAGCCCGGTATCGGTGCCGCCGGTGCCAGCGACAAACTCTGCCACCACCGCACCAATCAGCGACAAACCGCTGGAGATGCGCAGCGCGCCAAAGAAGTACGGCAGCGCTGAAGGAATACGCAGGCGCAGCAGAATCTGCATGCGCGACGCATGATTGAGGCGGAAATAGCTCAGCAATCCTGGTGACACGCTGCGCAGACCTTGCGTGGTATTGGAAATTATTGGAAACACCGCCATTAAGGTGGCGCACACCACCAGCGACAACGTGGTGTCTTTCACCCAGATGATGATCAGCGGCGCGATAGCGACAATCGGCGTCACCTGCAAGAACACGATATAGGGAAAAAGGGCGGTCTCAATAAAACGATTTTGCACCAGCAGAAACGCCACAATCGAACCAATCACAATCGCCACCGCAAAGGAAATCACGGTGATTTTCAGGGTGTAGAGCAATGACATAAACAGCGTCGGGAAGTTCTGCACCAGACTTTGCGCCACCACTAGCGGCGACGGCACCAGAAACACCGGCACCTTGAAGGCGGTGACCAGAAACTGCCACAGCAGCAGCATGGCGACCGCGACGATGGCGGGAAACAGCCACTGCTGAAATTGCCGATGGCTTGCTAACGGTTTCATCATTGACTCTCCTTGCTCGCCGCCAGCAGGCCGCGTTGCAGCTTTTGCGCATAATGCGTGAAATCCTGGCTGACGCGAAACTCATCGTCGCGCGGTAACGTGGTTTCAATGCGGATGTCATCTACCACGCGCCCGGGGCGCGCCGCCATCATAATCACCCGCTGCGACAGAAACACCGCTTCCTGAATTGAGTGGGTGACAAACACCACCGTCAGCTTTTGCTCTTGCCACAAATCCAGCAGATCGCTGTCCAGCTTGTTGCGGGTGATCTCGTCCAGCGCGCCAAACGGCTCATCCATCAGCAGCACCTTCGGGCGCGTGACCAGGCCGCGCGCTATCGACACGCGCATCTGCATGCCGCCGGAAAGCTCGCGCGGCAATACGTGACCAAACTGGCCGAGGTCGACCAGTTCGAGGATTTCGCGCACGCGGGTGTCCGCTTCGGCACGCGGCACGCCTGCCAAATCTAGCGGCAGACGCACGTTTTTGTGCACGTTGCTCCACGGCATTAGCGTCGCTTCCTGAAACACAAACGACAGCGGCAGCTCGCGCTGATTTTCGCGCCGATCGCGACGAAACAGCATTAATTTGCCATCGGTGGGCTCAATCAGCCCGGCGATCATTTTCAGCAAGGTGCTTTTGCCGCAGCCGGACGGGCCGAGCAGCGAGACAAATTCGCCCTGACGAATGGTGAGATCGACCGGCAGCAGTGCGCGCGTACCGTTGGGATAAATTTTCTCCGCTGAAAGCACCTCAATCGCCGGTGGCGCCGCAGAACGCGGCACCGCTTGCGCATCGGGATGCAGCAGCGTTAGATGGCTGGCGCTATTCATGGCAGAACCTTGACGTCTTGGATAAATTTCAGCGTGTAGCTGCCGTCAAACGGTACTTTGGCCGCATCGATCAGCTTGGTATCGACCAGTAGCTGCCAGGTTTGCTTGAGACGCGCTTCGGTCATGATGCCGATGCCGCCGGTTTGCGCATCGCCGCCGGTCAGCATCTGGTATTTCTTCATCTGCGCAATGCCGAAAGCGATCTGTTCATCGCTCATCTGCGGGTTCTCTTTCTTGATCAGCACGTTGCCAGCGGCAGGATCTTGCAGATAGTTTTTCCAGCCCTGCATCGACGCTTTCACAAACGCCGCCACCGCAGCCGGCCGTTTCTCAATGGTCGATTTCATGCACACGATGCTGTTGCCGTATGGCGGATAGCCCCAATCGCTGATCGGGTAAACATTGGCCTGCGCATTGGCTTTTTGCACCGCAAACGGTTCGGAGGTGATATAGCCTTGCTGCACCAGATTTTTATCGGCCAGGAACGGCTGAATGCTGAAGGTGTAAGGACGCACGCGGGCATTTTTCAGCTTCAGCGCGCTCTGCGCCCACGGCCAATATGAGGTGTAGGCTTCCGCCGCCAGCAGGAAGGTTTTGCCCTGCAAATCGGCCTGGTTTTTCACATCCGGATGGGTGAGAAAGGCAATCGCCGAGTGCTGGAAGGTGGTGGCAACCGGCATCGCCTGCACGCCTTGCTGCCAGATTTCCAGCGCCTGCATGTTATCGCTGATAATGCAGTCGGCCTGACCGGCCGCCATCAGCTGCATGGTATGCACCTGCGGACCGCCCATCTTGATGGTGACGTCGAGGCCGGCATCGCGATAGAGATTCTGCGCCTGCGCCTGATAGAAGCCGCCGTGTTCGGCCTGCGCATACCAGTTGGTCATAAAGGTGAATTTCTCCGCCGCCATGCTCGGGGCCGAGAGTGCCAGCGCAAGCGCGGCAACAGTGCTCAATGTCTTTTTCATCATTATTCCCTAGCGAGGTGGTAAAAAGGCGGCTGCGTCGTGGTGATCTAATACTTTGCCTTGCCACTGGCCGGTGCCCCACGCCGGTTCGGCGCGGGTTACCCATGTCATCTGGTGCACTTCGGTAATCACCTGCGCCCAGCTTTCTGCCAGTGAATCGAGAATGGCTGCACCTTGCTCGGGCGTGGAGGGCAGAGGATCGCCAATCACGCCGCTCGGGCCGAAATCGTAGGAGGCCCACGCCGCCATCGGCTTGTTGGTCGAAAGCGTCGGGCAGGGGAATGCCGGCGGATAATTAGCCACCGCTTTATCCATCTGCACGGTATCGGGCGCCAGCGCCAGCATCAGCGCGGTTTCGGCATGTCCCGCGTGCATCGCCATCTGCCGCTCTTTGTCGTCCATAAAGCTTTCCGCGCAGTTCGGCACTTTAAAGGTGTCTTGCATGATGATGATCATGTCGCCGTGGCGCAGACGCAGCTCGCGCGCCGCCATCTGCAACGGCTGCGGCTGGCCGCCGTGGCCGTTAACCATCAGGAACTTGAGGAAACCGGCGCGATAGAGTGATTCGCCAATCTCCAGAATGGTGTGCAGCAGGGTTTCGCCGGTCAGCGTTAGCGTGCCGGGAAAATGCAGATGCTCATCCGATTTGCCATAGGTGATCGGCGGAATGGCGTAAGCCGGGATTTCCGCCGGTAAGCGCGCCAGCGCATGGCCGACCACGCCGGAGGCGATCACGCTATCCACCGCGCACGGCAAATGCGGGCCGTGCTGCTCAATCGCGCCGGTCGGCAACACGATCACGGTGTTGGCTTTATTTTCCAGCGTGGCGATGTCGGTCCAGCTCAGGTACGGCAAAAAGCGGTTTGCCGGAATATAACCATGCAACATTTCAACTCCTCGTGTTATTGCGGCAACCACGCCGTGGCTTCAACTTCAATTAAGACGTCCGGACTCGGCAGCATCTCGCTCACCTGCACCACGGTAGAAACCGGCGGCGCATCGGGAAAAAATTGCTTACGCACCCGGCTGTAGTGGGGAAAATGGTCGAGATTGCGGAAGTACTGCACCAGTTTGAAGACATCGCTCATCTGTCCGCCGGCGCTTTCGATGGTGGTGCGGATGCTCTCCAGCACGTACCAGCTCTGCGCCAGAATCGGCCCCTCTTTAATATCGGTGGAGAATTCGCCGGTGCGGCCAAGCAGCTGTTGCGCCGCTGCGGGAATGTCGTCGTAGCCGCGCACAATGGTGGCAGTTTGTGGGTTCACCGGAATAATGCCGGAGAGAAAGATGAAGTCGCCCGCGCGTCGCCACGCGGCATATTTCGCCAGCGGTTTTCCCGCTCCTGCATCAAGCGCCATCTGTTGTTTCTCCATAACGCACACCCCTTTTCAGCCGATAGCGCTGACGTTGACGCAACGGCCAGCTCGCCACATCGGCATGCGGAAAAATCACCAAATCATTGGCCTGCAGCTCGTGGCGTTGGCAGATCAGCGCGGAAGCCTGATCAAACGCCGCGCCCAGTTGCAGGCTCAGCAAACCGCTAAACAGCGTATCGAGCGGGTCGTAACTGCCAAACGGACAGAACGCGTCCTGCACGTTGTCCGCGCCTAGCAGCAGCGGAATGCCCAGCGCCTGCGCCTCTTTTACCAGCGTTAAACCGCGCAGACGCGGCGTGCGGCCGGGCACCGCGTCCTGTAACAGCAGGTTGGTGAGCGGCAGCGCAATCAACGTCACATTGTGTTGCGCCAGTAAGGCAAGAATCTGTTGCGCATCGTCCTGCTGCGCCAGCGCGCAGCTGTGGCTGCAGGTGATCGCGCCGCTAAATGGATGCTGCTGCAAATAGTGCGCCAGCCAGCGCAATCCCTGCGCCTCGACGTTAAGTTCTTCATCAATATGCAGATCAATATCCAGCTGCCACAATTCGGCGGCTTCCATCAGATGCTGAAACGCCTGCGCATCCCAGTTGCTGCTGTGAATAAAGCCGCCCAACAGCGTGCCGGGACCGCTGGTCGCCACCTGCGCGGCAATATGCTGCGCATCGCTGGCGTCGGCAAAGAAGGTGAGTGGCGCGAGGGCCACGCGCTCAATGCTGCACAGCGGATGGTGCAGATCGCCAATCACTTGCCACGCTAATGGTGCATCAACGGAGAACCAGTCGATGTGGGTGCGCAGCAAACCGACGCCAGCTTCTACCGCCCAGCGCAGCGCCTGCGTAGCGCGCTGCTGCAGATCTGCTGTGTTCCAGTGCGCGCGGTCCTGATGCATGGCAGCAATCGCGGCCAGCAAACCGGGCTGTTGCGCCGGGCTGCGTTGAATAGTGAAGGTTTTATCCAGATGCGCGTGCGGTTCGATAAACGCGGGCAGCACCAGCGCGCCGTGAAGCGGCAGATAATCAGCGGGTGCTGCTGCATGGTCGGGTTCGAATTGCAGGCCCGCGGCGTGGAAATGTAAGGTCGCCAGCTGCGGTTGATTGTTGGCTTCAGGCCAGTTTTCTGGCAGCAGCCAGCGGGGTAAACGTGCGCCGGTCGCACCCGGATAGCCGCTCATAGATCCAGTACCAATAAAGGTGAACGCGCACGTGAACAGCACAGCACGATGCAATCGTTGGCCGCACGCTCTTGCTGGCTCAGCACATCATCACGGTGATCCGGCTCGCCCGCCAACACGCCGGTGATGCAGGCGCCGCACATGCCTTGTTCGCAGGAGAGTTCAATCTCAATCCCTGCATCTTCAAGTACTTCAGCGATGGTTTGTTGCTCGCCCACGGCAAAGCGTGCGCCGGAGGAGGCGAGCTGCACGTCGAAGGCAGCGCCAGCCATCAGCGAAGATGTGGATTGGAAGCGCTCGCTGTGCAGCTGTGCTTCGTCCCAGCCATGTTGCAACGCCAGCTGCTGCAGATGATGCATAAAACCCGCCGGGCCGCAGAACACCAGCGCAGCGTTGTCTGGCTGGGTGAGTTCTTCGGGAACGCGCTGGCGCAGGCTGTCGCCTTCGCTGCTGTAGTGAATGACCACGCGCGTGCCGAGATTGCACAGACGTTGGCTGAAAGCGAGTTGGTCGGCGTGTTTCAGGTAAAGGTGCAGGGTGAAATTCGCCTGACGCGCCGCCAGTGCTTCGGCCATCACCAACAGCGGCGTCAGGCCGATGCCGGCGGCAAACAGCAGCGTGCGCGACGCGTGCGGCAGCGGAAAGTGGTTACGTGGCGCGGATATCTCTAGCTTATCGCCGGTGGTTAACTGCTGATGCAGCCAACGCGATCCGCCGGTTGAACACTCATCCAGACGTACGCAGATTTCATAATGATCGGCTGGCGCAGAGCAGAGTGAATACTGGCGTTTACCGCAGTCAGGAATAATGACATCGATGTGCGCGCCGGGCGTGAAAGCAGGCAGCGGCTGCCCGCTGCGATTCGCCAGCGTCAGTAACACATTGCCTGCACCGTTGAACTGCTTTGCGATGACGGTGACGGTGAGAGGAGTGGATTTCATCATCTATCTGCCTGAGCAGGGATGTCGTCGGCTGGGAGGCCGCGCAAACCCTTGTTTTAATCATGGCAGCGATTATTATTTTGCCCATGTGTAAGCGTCCATCTGTTTAATTCGCATGATGCGTTGCAAAAAAGAGAGCACCTCTTATGTTCGCCTTCTCCCGATTTCTGCTCTATTTCACTGAGGTGGCCCGCCAGGGTTCGCTGCGCAAGGCTTCTGAGGTGCTGCACGTCTCGGCATCCTCAATTGATCGGCAGATTCTGCGCGTGGAGGAAAAGCTGGACATGCCGCTATTTGAGCGCCATCCATCAGGATTACGTATGACCGCAGCGGGTGAGATCCTGCTGAATGCGGCGAAAAACTGGCAGCGGGATTTTGGTCGCGTCTGCACGCAGCTGGATGATTTGCGCGGATTACGTCACGGTCATGTGCATATCGCCACCATTGATGCGATTAATCGCGGCTTTTTTTCATCGATTTTGCAGCGCATTCGCAGCGACTATCCCGGCATCTCCTTCACGCTGACCACCATGAGCAACATCCACATCGCCAATGCGCTGACCTCGGGCGATGCGGATTTCGGCATCATGCTTAATCCGCAAAGTTCGCGCGAGTTGCTGGTGAAGTCGTTTGCCGATTTACGTCTGGGTATTGTGGTGAGCAGTCAACATCCGCTGGCCAATCTGGAATCGATCCGTTTCAGCCACTGCGAATCCTGGCCATTTATCGTGCCCGCCGCGCCGCTAATGCTGGCCGATCCGCTGGAGGCGCTGATCAACAGCTCGGGCATTAAGATCAACGAAGTGGCGTGCACCAATAACATTCATATGCTGCGTTCATTGGTGCGTGATGATGTGGGGATAAGCCTGATGTGCTGGCTGGATATCGTTGATGAGTATCGGCGCGGTGAACTGAAGTTTATTCCGCTGATCGATACGGTGCTGAAGCCATTTACCTTGTCGCTGTGTGTTGCGCCGCAGCGCCAGCTTTCGATTGCCGCTTCGATGATGCTGCGCGAGCTGGAGTCGTTTTTTGCACTGATGCAGAGTGAGGAGTTGCTGGCGTAATCGGTCGCCTTGAATGGCGACCTTACGATAATGTTAATCGGCCCAACGGCTGCGCAAATAATTCACCGCATCCTGGGTTTGTGGCTGATTAAGGTAATTTTCGCGGAACAAAATGGTGCCGTTAATTTGCGGTAGCGACTCGTTGAGATCGAGTTGCTTTTTTAACTCCGGCACGCCGTTATTCACCGTCCAGTCAGGTTCGCTTTTCGACGCTTCGCCGATTTTATACAGTGCCACACCGATATAGAGCCGCGTATGCGTTGGCTTCACCACGTCCGCCCACCAGTGGGCTAACACGTCGTAACGGGCGGCCTGGCGCGCAAACGGCCAGTAAAGCTGCGGCGCGATGTAATCCAGCAGTCCCATTTGCACCCAGCGACGCGTATCGGCGTAGGCTTCGTCGTAGGCGGCCGCGCCGCGCGTGTCGGAGCCCGCCGCATCATGCGACAGATTGCGCCACACGCCTGCCGGGCTGACGCCAAATTCTACGTTCGGGTTCAGTTGCTTGATGGTGCGCGACACCTGCTCAATTAATAGCAGCGTGTTGTTGCGCCGCCAGTCAGCTTTCGATGCAAAACCCTGACCATATTGGCGGAACGTGGCGCTGTCGTTGAGGGTTGAACCGGGCGTTTCGGTATAGAAATAGTCATCGAACTGCACGCCGTCGATCGGATAGTGCGACACCACTTCCGCAACGATGCTGGTGATCCAGTCGCGCGCGGCGGGGATGCCGGGATCGAGCACGAAGCGGTCGCTGGCGGTGCGGATCCAGTCGCGATGCAGCACAAATACGCTGGCCGGTTGCAGCGCAAGCGTATTATTCAGCGCGTTAACCGTGGAAGGTTTGACGTTGGTCGAGACGCGATATGGGTTGAACCACGCGTGCACCTTCATGCCGCGTTTGTGCGCCTCATCCAGCATAAATTTCAGCGGATCGTAGCCGGGATCTTCACCAATCCTGCCGGTGAGCATATCTGACCACGGCAAGATGCTGGAGCGCCACAGCGCGGTGCCATCCGGCTTTACCTGGAAAAATACCGTATTGATGCCGAGGCTTTTCAGTTTATCTAGCTTATCGGTCAACGCCTGTTGCTGCTGGTGGATGCGGTTGGCCGGGCTGGCATTCACGGAATTGATTGGCGGCCAGTCGAGGCGTGAAACGGTGGTGAGCCACACGCCGCGTACCGGTTCTTTGCTCAGCGCTGGTTTAGTCGGCATTGGCGGTTTGGTGACCGTCGGCAACGGCGTGACCAGCGATTTCGGTGGCGGCGAGGAGCAACTGGCCAGTGAGAGGGCGACAGCAATGGCGACCAGCGCAGCGGATTTTTTATAGGTGTTAACCCAGGGAAAACGATGTGAACAGGCTATGATAAACTCTCTTTTTTGCAACTTTCTGTTCGAAGAGCCTCATTCTCTTATCATGCGAACTAAAGTCAATAATGGTGTCATGGTTTGCACGATGAATCGCGCCGCTACTGATAAGTACGGGATTTTGTAGCGTCGCAATGAATTGCACGCAGTAAATTTATTTGAGGAACCCAAAACCTATGCAATACGAAGACCTTTATCGCCGTATCGGCCAGATCATCTTTAGCTGTGGCCCGCAAGGTGCGCGGGAATTGATCGTTCAGGCTGAACTGTTTGCGGACGATGATGGCGGGCAGTTTCAGTTCGATTACATCGATGAAAACGGTGAACCGGATTGGTTTGAACCCGATGCGCGCGCGATAGGCGATCTCTCGGAGGCGCTGAAAGATTTTCAGCAGTACTTCGTGGATAACAACATGACCAACGGTCTGCCGGTGTGGCGTAAATGCGCGATAAACCTCAACGTGCAGGAAGAAGCCATCAGCATCGACGTGCAGTACGACTAAGTTCCGCGGCATCCTTGCCTGGAAGTTATGCGTTACGAACGTAACGCCACCATCTCCTCGTTTTTCCGCGCCACGCGTTTGCGATGCACAATACGGCTGGCGGCGACGACACCCAGCGTCAACAGGCCGGTGGCGATAATCTCTGGACGGTGTTGTTGGTTGAAAAGCATGGCAACCAACACGCCAACGATGAACACCATCGTCGCCCACGTCAGGCCAGGGAACAGCCACATGCGATAGCTGAGGATTTCACCGCGCGCTTCGCGCTTTTTACGCAGCACCAGATGAGAAGCGGCGATCACCAGATACACCAGCAACGCGATGGCGCCGGAACTGGCGAGCAGGAACTCAAATACTGCGCTCGGCGCCAGATAGTTAGCGATCACCGCGAGGAAGGCCGCCGCCGTGGAGAGCAACACCGCTACCCACGGCGTGCCGCTGCGTGTAGTGCGCGACGCGACGGCAGGCGCATCTTCACGACGTGAAAGCGAATAGATCATGCGCGATGCGGTATACAGCGCAGAATTGAGACAGCTACACACCGCAATCAACACCACCACATCAACGATCTGCTTAGCGTAAGGCACGTTCATCATCTGCATCGCTGTCTGATAAGAACCGGCTTTCATCAGCGACGGCGTATTCCACGGCACCAGCGCTACCACGATGAAGATCGACAGCAGATAGAACAGCGCGATGCGCCAGATCACCGAGTTGGTGGCCTGGGTGATTTGTTTCTTCGGCTCGCGCGATTCGGCGGCGGCAATGGTGACAATCTCGGTGCCCATAAAAGAGAACATGGTCGTGAGGATCGCCGCCAGCACCGCGCCGATGCCGTTAGGCATAAAGCCTTGCGTGTCATACAGATGTGAGATCCCCTGCGTGCTGCTGCCCGGCATCAAACCGAATACCGCTAAACTTCCCGCGCAGAGGAACGCCACAATCGCCACCACTTTCAGCAGGGCGAACCAGAATTCAAACTCGCCATAGTTTTTGACGCTGAATAGGTTGCTGATGGTCAGGAACGTGGTGATCGCCAGCGTGTATTCCCACACCGGAACCTGCGGAAACCACGAATGCAGAATGGTGCCAGCGGCATTGGCTTCCAGCGGGATCACTAACACCCAGAACCACCAATAAAGCCAACCGATGGTGAAGCCGGCCCAGCGGCCCAGCGATTTGTCGGCGTAGGTGGAGAAAGAGCCGGAATCCGGTGACGCCACCGCCATTTCTGCCAGCATGCGCATAATCAGCACCACCAACGCGCCCGCGGCGATGTAGGCCAGCAGTACCGCCGGACCGGCTTCGGCGATCGCATGACCAGAGCCAACAAACAATCCGGCACCAATTACGCCGCCAATCGATAACATCCGTACATGGCGCGGCTTCAAGCCTTGCGCCAGTACATCGGCATTCTGTGAACTCATCAATGTTTCTCCAAAGCGTCTC
Organism: Pantoea sp. SO10; assembly: GCF_005281435.1. Taxonomy (NCBI): domain Bacteria; kingdom Pseudomonadati; phylum Pseudomonadota; class Gammaproteobacteria; order Enterobacterales; family Erwiniaceae; genus Pantoea; species Pantoea sp. SO10. Next base: position 9,183 of record NZ_CP040096.1, on the reverse strand, counting down.
TCAGGCCGCGCGACGCGCAGCCGGGTTACAACAGGTGAGAAGCCCAGCCCGCCGCGCGAGCTGGGTAGATTGTTACGAATCGGCGTGTTGACTCAGCACATTGCTGAGGATCTCCAGCGCCTGGCCGAACTGCGCATCAGGAATGGTGAGCGGATAGAGGAAGCGGATGACATTGCCCTGCGGGCCACAAGTAAGCAGCAGCAGCCCACGCGCCATCGCGTGTTGCTGGATGGTTTGCGCGGTTTGCGCGCTGGCGAACTCCACCGCAATCATCGAGCCAAGGCCGCGAATGTCGGTGATGGAGGAACACTGGCTGCGTGCGCTGTGCAGGAAATCGGTTAACTGAGTACCGAGTTGTTGCGCACGTTCGCACAGCTTCTCGTCGGCTATCACTTCCAGCACCGCATGCGCCGCGGCAATTGCCAGCGGATTGCCAGCGTAGGTGCCACCCAAGCCGCCTGGACCCGGCGCATCCATAATCTCGGCCCGGCCGCTGACCGCCGATAACGGCATGCCACCCGCGAGGCTTTTCGCCATGGTGATGAGATCCGGTTTCACCGTATAGTGATCCATCGCGAACAATTTGCCGGTGCGGGCAAAGCCGGTTTGTACTTCATCGGCAATCAGCAAAATGCCGTGCTCATCGGCCAGCGACCGCAGGCGGTTGAAGAATTCAGGCGGCGCGACGTGGAAGCCGCCTTCGCCCTGAATTGGCTCCAGCACGATGGCCGCAACATCCTGTGGCGCGATGTCCTGCGTGAAAATATCCTGCAAGCTGGCCAGCGCATCATCAACGCTGATGCCGGTAACGCTGTTGGGATAGCGCGCGTGCCACACCGACGCGGGCATCGGACCGAAGTCGCGTTTGTAAGGGGCCACTTTGCCAGTCATTGCCATTGTCATGAAAGTACGACCGTGGAAGGCGTTGCCGAAGGTGATGATGCCGTGACGACGCGTCGCCGCACGCGCCACTTTTACCGCGTTTTCTACCGCTTCAGCGCCGGTGGAGAAGAACGCAGTTTTGGCTTTACCGGCAATCGGCACCACGCGGTTGAGGCGTTCCGCCAGCGCCACATAGCTCTCATACGGCGTCACCTGGAATGCGGTATGGGTAAATTTCTCTAACTGATCGGCAATCGCCTGCACGATGCGCGGATGGCGATGCCCGGTGTTCAGCACCGCGATGCCGCCAGCGAAGTCGATCCAGCTGTTGCCTTCACCATCGCGCAGCGTGGCGTTCTCCGCGTGCTCTACATACCACTGACAAAGATTGCCGGTGCCGCGTGGCAGGGCATCATCTTTACGTTGCTGCAACTGGCTGTTTTTACCTTCCATAACCTTTCCTTAGCGATAAGCGTCTTTACAAATCACGACAAACACGCTTATTTATGCCTGCGCTGAGTTATCTTGCCAGAGCCACTTTCAGTGAAAAGAGGGGAGCCAATTGCGAAGTTTGTACGCCGATCATGTATTAGAGCGCATGCAGTTTATGCCGGAAGGGACGTTGCAGCAGCGTTTGCTGAGCTGTATGCAAGCCGCTATCGCAGAAGGCATTTTCCCGCGCGCCACGCGCTTGCCCGCCACGCGCGATTTGGCTCGCGAGCTGTCGGTGTCGCGCAACACGGTGTTGAACGTGTATGAGAATTTGATGGCACAAGGCTACGTAACGGCGCGTACCGGCAGCGGAACATGGATTGCAGAAAATTTGCCGGAGGGATCGCTGAACACGCCGCGCAACGTGGCGCCGATCGAAACGTTAACCGCGAAACCGGCGGCGATTTCCAAACGCGGCGCTTCGCTGCTCGGCCATGCCAATGCCTCGCCATATCAGTGGGGCGCTTTTGTGCCTGGCGCGCCGGATGTCACGCAGTTCCCGCATAAACTCTTCAGCCAGATTCAGGCGCGTCTAAACCGTGAACCGGATATTGAACGGCTGATCTACAGCAGCAATGGCGGCTGTGCACAGCTGCGTGCTGCGCTGGCGGAGTACCTGAGCGTGGCGCGTTCGGTACGCGCTGATGCCGACCAAATCATCATCACTGAAGGGATTCATCAGGCGGTGGATTTGGTTTCGCGCGTGTTGTGCGATCCCGGCGATCTGGTGTGGATCGAAGAGCCTGGTTATTGGGGGACGCGCAATCTGCTACGCATCAACGGACTGAAAATCAATGCCATTGCGGTGGATGAGCAGGGATTGATCCCCGATTTGCCGCCGCGCAGTCGCGCACCGAAGATGATTTTCGTGACACCGTCACATCAATATCCGCTGGGCGTGCATCTCAGCCTGGAGCGGCGCAAGCAGCTGCTCGATCTGGCGCGCAAACACAAAACCTGGCTGGTGGAAGATGATTACGACAGCGAGTTTCGTTTCTCCGGCCAGCCGTTCCCGTCGTTGCAGGGCTTTGAGCCGGATGCGCCGGTGATTTATATGGGCACTTTTAGCAAGACGCTCTATCCGGCGCTGCGTCTCGGTTATCTGGTGGTGCCAAAAGCGCTGGCGCAGCCGCTGCGTGTGGCGGCGGCGGAACTCTATCGCGGCGGGCATTTGCTGGTGCAGCGCGCGCTGGCAGAGTTCATCCAAAAAGGGCATTACATGTCGCACATTCGCCGCATGCGCAAGCTCTACAGCCAGCGGCGGCGCTTTATGGTGAGCCTGATTGAGCGTTATGTGGGCGCCGATTTTCTGCCGGTAGTGAATCATGAGGCGGGATTGCACCTGGTAATGAATTTGCCAACCGGCTGCGACGATGTGGCGGTCGCCGCGCTGGCGCTACGGCGCGGCGTTAAGGTGCGGCCGTTGTCGCAATATTATATGCATCCGCAGGAGCGGCGCGGCTTGTTGTTGGGTTTTGCCTGCGTCGATGAGCGGCAGTGTCAGGATGCGTTTGGTATTCTCAAAGGTTGTCTGGTCGAGGCAAAAATCATTTAAACAGTGAATAATCCGTAGCGGCGCAACTTGTTGCGCAATGTATATGGGCAAAACACGCGCAATAAATGGCGCCGCTACGAAGGGTGCTCTATCGCTGGCCGATTGTATTTAGCCGCTGCACAATTTCTGGCGTAAGTGTCACTTCGCTACTCGCCAGGTTCTGCTTCAGGTGCTCCGGCGATGACGTTCCCGGAATCAGCAGAATATTAGGCGAACGCTGCAGCAGCCACGCCAGCGCCACCTGCAGCGGCGTAGCATTGAGCTCATTCGCTACCTCGCTCAGCTGATCCGATTGCAGCGGTGAAAATCCGCCGAGTGGGAAAAACGGCACATAAGGAATGCCTTGCGCTGCCAGCTGGTCGAGCAGCGCCTCATCCTGACGATTGGCCAGATTATAGAGATTTTGCACGCAGGCGATCGGCGTCATCGCCTGGGCATCGGCCACCTGTTTAGCCGTCACATTGCTCAGACCAATGTGTCGAACCAGCCCGCGCTCTTTTAGCTTGATCATCGCTTCAACCTGCGGCTCCAGCGAACCCTCTTTCGGTCCGTGCACGTCCAGCATCGAACGCAGATTGACCACTTCCATCACATCAAGCCCAAGGTTGCGCAGGTTATCCTCCACCGCTTGCGTTAGCGCTTCTGGCGTGAATGCCGGTAACCAGCCGCCTTTATCGTTGCGGCGCGCGCCCACTTTGGTGACGATAACCAGATCGTCGGCGTAAGGATGTAACGCTTTTTTGATCAGCTGATTGGTAATGTGCGGACCGTAGAAGTCGCTGGTATCAATGTGATTCACGCCTGCTGCGACCGCATCGCGCAGCACCTGTAAAGCACGCGCTTCATCTTTCGGCGGACCAAACACGCCGGGACCGGCTAACTGCATGGCACCGTAACCGAGTCGTGCAACCTGGCGGTCGCCAAGGGTGTAAGTCAATGCTGGATGAGACATGGAAAGCTCCTTCGTCAGTGTGTGGTTAGATTGTAATCGCCAAAACGCTGTGCGACTATCCGTACAAATCAGGACACAGTGTACGAGGTAGCGAACAATGGCATTAGATATTGCCTTGCTGCACGCGGTGGTGGCGGTGGCCAAAGCAGGCGGGTTTCGCGAGGCGGCGCGCATAACCGGCAGTAATCCGTCGCGCTTAAGTGATGCGGTGCGGCGTGCCGAAGAGCAACTTGGCGTACGGTTGTTTAATCGCACCACGCGCACCGTGGCGTTAACTGAAGCCGGCAGGGCGCTGATGTCGCGCCTGCTTCCGGCGATGAACGAAGTGGATGCGGCGCTGGATGCGTTGAACACGTTCCGCGATACGCCGGGCGGCACCTTGCGCTTAAACGTGCCGGTGAGCGCCGCGCGCATTGTGTTACCGGCGATTGTGCCGGGATTTCTAAAGCGCTATCCCGATATCCAGCTGGAAGTGGTGGCGGAAAGTAATGTGCAGGATGTGTTCCGCGATAGTTGTGATGCCGGCATTCGTTATGACGATCATCTGGAGCAAGACATGGTGGCGCTGCCAATCGGTCCGCGCACCCAGCGCTTTGCCCTGGCGGCATCTCCCGCGTATCTGGCGCAATTCGGTAAACCACAGCATCCGCGCGACTTAGTGCAGCATCGCTGTTTACACGGACGCTATGCGACTGGCGTTATTGCCGAATGGGAATTTACCTGCGGCGAGGAAACCGTGCGCTTGCAGCCGAAAGGTCCGCTGATTTGCAGTATCGGCGCGGCGATGGACTTGACGGTAGAAGCGGCAATCGCTGGCTGCGGCGTGGTCTACTTATTTGAGGATTGGATTAGACTGGCGCTGAGTGATGGCAGCCTGCAGCCGATTCTGCCGGATTGGTGGCAAAGCTTCTCTGGCCTTTGGCTCTATTACAACGATCGCCGGTTGATTCCGGCGCCGCTACAGGCGTTTCTGGATTATGTGCGCGAACTGAATTCAGGTGCAGAAGCGAAAAAAAGCCGATAACCGTTGCCAGTTATCGGCTTATTCGCATCACAGGTAATTATGCGTTTAGCAGCTGATTCGCGGTTTTCTCAACCAGCGCCAGCAGGAGTTTAACATCTTCCAGCGTGACGGTTGGGTTCAGCAAGGTCAGCTTCAGGCAGGTTACGCCCTGATTCTCGGTCACACCTACGTTGGCGCGGCCTGAATCCAGCAGCGCATCGCCGATACGCTGGTTGAACAGCGCAATCTGAGCAGTATCGGTCAGTTGCTCTGGACGATAGCGGAACAGCACGCTAGCCAGCTGAGGCTGCATTACCAGCTCCAGACGTGGTTCAGAGGTGACAAACTTCGCCACTTCCTGCGCCAGCGTCACACCGTGATCGATGATCGCCGCATACTGTTTCTGACCCAGCGCTTCCAGGCCCATCCACAGTTTCAGCGCATCGAAACGACGCGTGGTCTGCAGTGATTTCGATACCAGATTCGGTACGCCGGCCTCTTCGTCAAACTCAGAGTTCAGGTAAGCCGCCTGATAACGCATCAGCTCGTAATGACGCTCATCTTTCAGCAGGAACGCACCGCAGCTGATGGTCTGGAAATACTGTTTATGGAAGTCCAAAGTGACGGAATCCACCCGCTCCAGGCCATCGAGGTAGTCGCGATACTTCTCGGACAGCAGCAGCGCGCCGCCCCATGCTGCATCAACGTGTACCCAAATGTTGCGCTCGGCAGCAATGCCGGCAATTTCACGCAGCGGATCGATAGCACCGGCATCGGTGGTACCGGCGGTCGCCACGATCGCCAGGATCTGTTCGCCGTTAGCGTCGGCCTGCGCCAGTTTGGCTTTCAGGTCTGACACGTCCATACGGGCGAACTCATCAGACTTCACCTGCACCACAGATTGGTAGCCATGGCCAAGCAGCGCCATGTTCTTCTGTACGGAGAAGTGCGCGTTTTCAGAACACAGCACTTTGATCTTACGCAGATCGCCAGTGATCCCGTGCTGCTGCACCGAGTGACCCTGGCGCTGATAGAAGGCGTCGCGCGCCAGCATCAGACCCATCAGGTTGCTCTGGGTGCCGCCGCTGGTGAACACACCGGCGTCGCCAGCAGGGTAACCCACTTGCGCACGCAGCCATTCGATCAGTTTGATCTCAATGATGGTGGCAGAAGGGCTCTGATCCCACGAATCCATACTCTGATTGGTGGCGTTGATCAGGACTTCTGCCGCCTGACTTACCACCAGACTCGGGCAGTGCAGATGCGCTACACATTGTGGGTGATGCACTGAAAGACTGTCTTTCAGGAAATATTCAATCGCGCGTTCAATCGCGGCCTGGTTACCCAGGCCGTTTGGATTGAAGTCGAGCGTGATACGCTCGCGCAGTTCGGCAACGCTTTTGCCTTGATACATCTCAGGCTGTTGCAGCCACTGCACAACCGCGGCGCTGCTCTGGGCAATCGCCTGCTGGTACGCCTCAATGCTTTGTGCAGAGGCGGCCAGAATCGGGTTTACTTCAGACATTTACTCTTCCAATCAAACAGGTTTGACGCCAGCGCCAATCAGCGCCTGCTCAAATTTATCCAGGAAAATCGCCAGCTCATCGTTGGTGATCAGCAGTGAAGGCAGCAGACGCAGAACTGCGCCATGACGGCCACCGCGCTCCAGAATCAGACCTGCTTCGAAGCACTTCTTCTGCAGCAGCGCAGAGAGTTCGCCGTCAGCCGGGAAGCTGCCCATGTGATCGGCCGCTTCGTTCGGTTTAACGATCTCAATACCGATCATCATGCCGAGACCACGAACGTGACCAATTACCGGGAAGCGTTTCTGCATCGCGGCCAGCTGCTGTTTCAGCCATTCACCCTGCGCGGCCACTTTGCCTGCAATATCCTGCTCTTTGAGGATTTTCAGCGTGGTCAGGCCGGTAGCCATCGCCAGCTGGTTGCCACGGAAGGTGCCGGTGTGATGACCCGGTGACCAAACGTCGAACTGCTTTTTGATGCCCAGCACAGCCAGTGGCAGACCGCCGCCCACAGCTTTAGACATCACGATGATGTCTGGCTCGATGCCGGCGTGTTCGAAGGCGAAGAATTTGCCGGTACGGGCAAAGCCAGCCTGAACTTCGTCGAGGATCAACAGAATGCCGTGTTCCTGCGTCACTTTACGGATGCGCTGCAGCCACTCAGCGGGAGCTGGGTTCACGCCGCCTTCGCCCTGAACGGCTTCGAGGATTACTGCTGCAGGCTTACGCACGCCGCTTTCCACGTCGTTGATCAGGTTGTCGAAATAATAGGTCAGCGCTTTCACGCCAGCTTCACCACCGATACCCAGCGGGCAACGATACTGATGCGGATAAGGCATGAACTGCACTTCTGGCATCATGCCATCAACCGCTTCTTTCGGTGCCAGGTTACCGGTGACGGACAGCGCGCCGTGCGTCATACCGTGATAACCGCCAGAGAAGCTGATCACGCCGCTACGGCCAGTGGCTTTCTTCGCCAGTTTCAGCGCGGCTTCAACCGCATCGGCACCCGAAGGGCCGGTGAACTGCAGGCAATAATCTTTACCCTGGCCTGGCAGCAGCGAGAGCAGAGACTCAGAGAACTGATCTTTCAGTGGAGTAGTCAGATCAAGAGTATGTAACGGCAAGCCGCTGGTAATGACATTTTGAATGCTCTGGAGAACATCAGGATGGTTGTGACCCAGTGCCAGCGTCCCTGCGCCAGCCAGACAGTCAAGATATTGTTTATTCTCAACATCTGTGATCCACACGCCATGGGCTTTAGCGATAGCTAAAGGCAGTTTGCGCGGGTAACTCCTGACGTTAGATTCAAACTCAGCCTGACGGGCTAAGAATGCGTCGTTATTTCCGTTGAATGCATTGGCACCAAAACTATCAATACGGACTTTATCCGTCATCATATCTCTCCTTCAACCGGGGCACGTAAGGCTCGCCAATTGACTAATTGAACAAAAAAGTAACAGCTGTGAAAAAACGCGGCCAATATAGAGCCTTTTGACCTACATCACAATGATTAATTTTGTTTAGATTTGTTTACTCTTTCCATATATGAATCAGGGCGTTGGCCAGAAATTGGCCACTTAATTTCGCACCTCAGTTGGGGTGGTTAAAAAATAATCGAATGAATAAAGAGACTTATAGCCGCTAAGGCGATCCACGGACCAAAGGCGATGACGTGATTGAGCTCGCGCTGCCCGCTAACTCTGGAAATCAAAACACATAAAATAGCGCCGCCCGAAGCCAATAAAAGCACCCAAGGTAAAAGCGACCAGCCCAACCAGGCGCCGATTGCAGCCAGCAGTTTTGCATCGCCCATCCCTAATCCCTCAATCCCTCTAATCCATTGATATAAAATTGATAGCGCCCACAACAAGCAATATCCCGCTATGGATCCCCATACCGCTTCTTGTAATGAGCCGGGTAGCCATCCCATCGCTTTAAACAGCAGCGCAATCCACAGCAAGGGCAGCGTAATCACATCCGGTAAAAGCAGATGTTCGAGGTCAATAAAGGCTAATACCGTTAACGCCCAGAACAATATGAGCGCGCCAGCAATTGCATATTGACTGGCATCAGCCAGATAAGCAGCAGCGTCAGAAGCGCGGTAATTATCTCCACCTGTGGATAACGCCCGCTGATTTTACAATGGCAATAACGGCATTTACCGCGTAACAGTAACCAACTTATGAGCGGAATGTTGTCGCGCCAGCGCAGCGCGGTGGTGCATTGGTGGCAGTGAGAGGGCGGACAACACACATTTAGCGGAGTGTTCGGGTGCACTATTTGCAATGGCAACCGCGAGATCACCACGTTAAGAAAGCTGCCTACGGCCAATCCTAATAGGCCACTAATTAAGCCATATACGTATTCCATTACTCATACCTCGCGCCATCCAGGCTTGTCGTTGCCAGGACTTTACGCCGAAGCGAGGATAGGTGCGAGAGGTAAAAGGGCGTTACAGCGGCATACATCGGGATTGCAGAGCGGGCTCCAGAAATGGAGAGGAGAAGATTAAGCTTGCTGCTTGAACAGCTGAATCGCTTCCTGAACATTGCTGGTATTCAATGACATTACGCGGTCGTTATTAAGGAACACATCGTAGTGGCCGGCGTTATAGCGGAACACATATAGATCGCCGCGATAGCGCAATCCTTTGGTTTTCACCCCAATATGGTGGCGGCGCAGCGCTGCCTGAGAAAGTCTGTCAGTAGCCGTACTCATCGCATTATCCTCCAGACGTTATAAGACATATCCTGACTTAGTATAGGGTCAAAAC